>NZ_KI911319.1:47854-493967 GCF_000513875.1 Mesorhizobium sp. WSM1293
GGAGTGAGACGCTGGTGTTCCCTGGAGCACCCCTCATCCGTCGCCTTCGGCGACACCTTCTCCCACAAGGGGAGAAGGGGGAGCTTTATCCCCCCGCCTTCACCTTCTCGAACATCTTGGCGAGGTCGTCATTCTGTTTCATCGGTCCGGTGAAGATGGTGGTCTTCAGCATCACCTCCGGGTCGGACGGCAGCTGCAATTTCTCCAGTTCCTCCTTCGGCACCGCCGCGAAGGCCGAACTGGTCGAGCTGCCATAGCCGTAGGCCTCGATCAGGTATTTGCCGGAATCCGTCTCCAGCCGGCTGTTGATGAAATCATAGGCGAGGTCGACATTCTTGGCGTCCTTGAGCATCACGAAGCCGCAGGCCCAAGTCAGCATGCCCTCCTTGGGCTTCATGAACTCGACCGACACGCCCTGCTTCTTGAGCGAGGTGGCCGACGCGTTCCAGGTCATGGCGGCGACCAATTGGCCGCTGGCCAGCGCCTGTTCGACGGAGGTCATGTCGGTGGTGTAGTTGGAGAGCAGCGGGCGCTGCTCGCGCAGCTTCTCGGCCACCTTGTCCATTTGCTCCGGCGTCATGTCGAACGGATTGACGCCGGCGAGCAGCGCCGCCACGACAGGCGTGTCATGCACCGCGTCGATCGTCGCCATGCGACCGGCATACTGCTTGTCCCACAGAAGGTTCCAGCTCGCTTCCGGGTTCTTCACCAGATCGGTGCGGTAGAGGATCGAGGTGTTGCCCCAGTCCCACGGCACCATCCAGACCTTGCCGTCGCCAGCCTGCAGGTCTGGCAGGTTCTTGAACACCGGGAAGATCGAGTCCCAGTTCTTGATGCGCTTGGTGTCGATCGGCTGCAGCAGGCCTTCCTTGTTCCAGCGCGCCACCTTGTCATAGCAGGGATGCGCAATGTCTGGGCGGAAGCCGGCCTTGACCTTGGTGAAGGCGTCATCGTCGTCACCGAAGATCGAGGCCTCGACGCCATCGGGATGCGCGGCAAGGAAGCTCTTGTTGAAGTCGGGCAGTTCATAGCCCGACCAGGTGAAATATTGCAGCTTGTCGCCGGCGAAAGCGACGGTCGACGACAGCGCCAGCGCGAACGCCGTCAATCCAGCGCAAACAGTCTTTGCAGAGATCGATTTCAGGTCGAATGCCATTGCAGTTCTCCTCTCTTGGTTTGTTTTGGTTGTGATGGATCCGCGGGCTTTGGCGCCGTGGCGGACAAGCCGCGATGGCGCAGGATTTCAGCTGCTGCAGCGATGACGAAGGACACCGCCAGGATCGAAGTGCCGAGCGCCATGACCGTCGGCAGCGACCGGGGAAAACGCAGTTGGCTCCAGATGTAGAGCGGCAGCGTCGGCTCGGTGCCGGCCAGGAAGAACACGACGATGAATTCATCGAAGGAGATCAGGAAGGCCAGCATGAATGCCGAGACGATGGCCGGCAGGCTGAGCGGCAGCATGACCCGCCGGAAGGTCGTCCAGTCGGAGGCGCCGAGATCGAGTGCCGCCTCGCGAATGGTTTTCGGGATGGCGGCGAAGCGGCTGCGCATGATCACCACGGTCGTCGGCAGCGCCACCAATATATGGCCGAGAACGATGGCGACGCGCGATGGCCCCAGACCAACGAGGTTGATGAGGATCAGCAGCGATATGCCGACGATGACGCCCGGGATCAGGATCGGCAGCCTTGCGATGGCGCTGATGGTGGCGGCCAGCGGCGAGCGGCCGTAGAGGTCCATGTAGGATACGGTGATGCCGCACAGCGTCGCACCCGTGGCGGCGATGGCGCCGATGGCGAGGCTGTTCAAGAGTGCACCGGTCAGCGCCGAATTGCCGAACAGCGTCGCGTACCATTGCAAGGTAAAACCTTGCAGCGGAAACGCTGCCTGGATCGAGTTGTTGAAGGAAAACAGCGGGATCAGCAGCACCGGCAGATAGAGAAAGACCAGATAGGCGGCGACATACATGCCGAGCCAGCGGCCACCTCCCTGCGTGCGTGCAGTGCTCATGTGCGGCTGCCAAATCTGCGGTCGGCGAAGCGGGCGACCAGCACCACGCACAGGATGACCAGCATGACGGCGACGGAGAGTGCTGCGCCAAACGGCCAGTCATTGGCCTTGCCGAATTGCGCCTGGATCAGCGTGCCGATCATGGTGCTGGCCGGGCCGCCGACGAGCGCCGGCGTGACATAGTCGCCGACCGTCGGCACGAAGACGACGAGGGCTGCCGCCAGCACGCCCGGCATCGAATTGGGCAGCACGATCCGGCGGAAAGAGGTGAATGGCCGCGCGCCGAGATCGGAAGCGGCCTCGATCAGCGATTTCGGGATGGTGTCCAGCGCCACGTAGATCGGCAGGATGGCGAAAGGCGCATAGGCGTGCGCCAGCGTGACGACGACGGCGGCCGGCGTGTTGAGAAAGGCCAATGTCGGCTCGGACCAGATGCCGCTTTCGATCAGCGCCGAGTTCAAAACGCCATTGTAGGCGAGCACGATCTTCCAGGCGAAGACGCGCAGGAGATAGCTGGTCCAGAACGGCAGCGTCACCAGGAACAGCAGCAGGCCGCGCCGCCGGCCGGTATGGAAGGCAAGGTAGTAGGCGACGGGATAGGCAGTGACGACCGTCGCCAGCGTGACCAGAGCGGCAATGATCAGCGAGCGCAGCGTCACCGTCCAGTACAGCGGATCGGACACCACGGTGGCGAAGTTCGCGACGGTGAAACCGGCGCCGAGCAGCGAACCGTCATTGCCGCGGAAGGCGAGGAAAAGCACGAGGCCAAGCGCAAACAGGATCAGCAGCAAGGTGACCAGCGCGCCCGGCAGCAGCATGGCGACCCGGAAGCCCTGGGAAGACCGGGCCTCTGGCGCTGATGTGGCAACTAGGGTCGACATCGACCTGCCTATTGGAGATTTGAAAGCCTAGAGTTTTTCATATCCATGAAACTGTCAAGCAGAATCCCCTAACGGAACTCCAAGGAGATAAAGCGCCCTGGTCAGCGCTCCAACGCATCGAGCAAGCGATACCAGGCGATGGTCGCGGCGACGCCGACCTGGCGGAAGGCGTGAAACGGGATCGGCCGGATCGGCGAGACCGGGAAAGGCAATTGCCTGGCGTCGCCACTTTGGAGGTAGCCGGCGATGCGCTCGCCAAGCGCAGTCATCAGGCCGACACCACGACCCTGGCAGCCGACCACGGCGAGCAGGCCTTTCTCCGGCTCGTGGATGTGCGGCAGGTGGTCCGGCGTCATCGCCACCCGGCCGAACCAGCGCTTCTCGATGGGAACGCCGGACAGCGAGGGATAGAGCCGTACCAGCGCACGCTCGAGATGCGCCCAGTCGCCGGCGCTCGTCGGCAGCGCCATGCGGCCCCGTCCGCCAAGCACCAGCCGGCCGTCGGCGCTCTTGCGGTAGTAGACGAGGATGCGCCTGGAGTCCGACACCGCCTGCCCGCCCGGCAGGATCGTGGCCGCCAGGTTGGACGGCAGCGGCGCCGTGGCGATCTGAAAGGAATGCAGCGGCACGATCGTCTGGGCGAGACCGGGGATCAGACCGTCCGTATAGGCGTTTGTCGCCAGCACGACCGCCTTTGCCTGCAATTCCAGGCCATTTTCGATCAAAATACGCCAAACACCGGCGGCATTGGCGAGCCGCACGACCCTTTGGCGCTCTGCTATCCTCACGCCAGTCGCGGTCCCGACCCGGGCAAGTTCAGACGTGTAGGCGAGCGGATCGATCACACCGGCGCGGCGGTCGAGCCAGCCGCCGAGATAACCCTGTGCGCCGGTCCTGGCTGCGGTCTCCGCTGCGTTCAGCAACCGGACGTCGGCACCGCGCGCGTGCCATTGCCGGTCGCGGTTCGTCGCCGCCTTCAGCGCGGCCTCGGTGTGCGCCGCCTGGATCCAGCCATTTCGAACGAACGGCACCGCCAGATTCTCGTCGCGGATCAGCTCGAACACCGCGTCGGCGGTCGACGCCGCGAAATTGACAAGAGCCTCGCCGCGCTCCGGGCCAAAATGCTCAAGCAACCATTCCGGATCGTATTTCAGGCCGGGAATGACCTGGCCGCCATTCAAGCCTGATGCGCCCTGGCCGATCTCGCCGGCGTCCAGCACCTGCACCGACAGGCCAAGCCGGGCGGCATGCAAGGCAGTCGACAAGCCCATGATGCCACCGCCAACGATGGCGAGATCGACCCGTTCGCCATTCGGAAGCGATTGAAACGTGGAAGCTGCCTGCGGCCTGCGCCAGATGGGATCGGAGAATGCTGTCGCCAAGGGTCACCTGAATGCGCTGCGATTGGTGAAAATCCTAGTCAGAATTTCACAATTTTGAAAGAGCACCATGGCTTTCGCCTGTGGACTGCCGCCGAGACGACCGGAGACCCAGAGTTCCGATCGCCTGCGACGGGATAGACCTTTGACGGGAATCCGGTGAAAGTGCCACGCCGATCCGGCTAGCCCACATTGTCGATCACTTCACCACATTGTCGATCACTAAGAGGACAGAGCGCCATGACGAACCCGACCCACCTGCCCAGCGAGGGCCTTTTTGTCGGACGCGCCAGAAGCAGCGGTGCTGCATACCCGCTGGTCGTCACGGTTCGCGATGGCACGGTCTTCGACATCACCTCGCGTACGGCACCGACCATGCGCGACCTTTGCGAGATGGCCGACCCGGCTGGGCATGTCCGCTCGGCCGAAGGCAGACCGATCGGTTCGCTCGATGACATCGCCGCCAACAGTTTTGAAACCGGGCGCGATCCAGCAAAACCCTACCTGCTCTCCCCGGTCGACCTGCAGGCGGTCAAGGCATCGGGCGTCACCTTCGTCGTCAGCCTGCTGGAACGGGTGATCGAGGAACAGGCGCGTGGTTCGGCTGAAAAAGCCGATGCCATCCGCGCCGACATTGCCGGACTGATCGGCCATGACCTGTCGAAGCTGAAGCCCGGTTCGCCCGAGGCGATGGAGATCAAGGCCAAGCTGATTTCGCGCGGCGCCTGGTCGCAATATCTGGAAGTGGGCATCGGCCCCGATGCCGAGATCTTCACCAAGTGCCAGCCGATGGCCTCGGTGGGCTTCGGCGCCGATGTTGGGCTGCACCCGGTGTCGACCTGGAACAATCCGGAACCCGAGATCGCCATGATCGCCGCCTCCAGCGGCAGGATCGTCGGCGCCACTATCGGCAACGACGTCAATCTGCGCGACGTCGAAGGGCGTTCGGCGCTGCTGCTCGGCAAGGCCAAGGATAACAATGCCTCGGCCTCACTCGGTCCCTTCATCCGCCTGTTCGACGACAAATTCTCCATCGATGACGTCAAGCGCGCCGTCGTGCGCCTGAAAGTCGAGGGCGAGGACGGGTTCTCGCTGGAGGGCGCAAGCTCGATGGCCGAGATCAGCCGCTCGCCGGAGGAACTGGTCGCCGCGGCCATGGGGCCGCACCACCAGTATCCGGACGGGCTGGCGCTCTATCTCGGCACCATGTTCGTTCCATCCAAGGATCGCGGCGAGAAGGGCAAGGGATTTACCCACAAGGTCGGCGACATCGTCACCATCTCGTCGGAAAAATTCGGTGCGCTGGTCAACCGGGTGCGGCTGTCGCCCGACTGCCCGCACTGGACCTACGGCGCCAGCCACCTGATGCGGGAGCTGGCCAGAGCCGATCTGATCTAGCAACTGATATCGTCGGCGCCCTGCCAGGGCGCTGCGACCTGGTCCCGTGGGCCTGGGATGGTCGTCGGCGTGCCCTTGTCGGCGCAGGCCGCGTTCGCGCGAACGAAACAATCACACCAATTATCCGACAGTCGGAAAATCACCTCAACTGATGCAATCTGATGGGACGGCTGATGACGCCCCGTCAGGCGCCCACTACACCTGCAGATGGAGGCCTGGCAGATGGAGGGCTTGCCATCCGTCGAAAAAGGGGATGCTCTGACGCATCCGATCGGCGCTGGCAAAAGACGCAGAACAAGGGAACGGATTTTGAACTGACGATCTACAAACGGGAGGAAATCAAATGCTGACACGGCTAAGACTCGTTCTATACGGCCTGTTGGTGGCGCTGATGGTGGTACCAGCAGCGGCACAGGCCAAGACGTTCTACTGGATTTCGCATGGCGGTCCGGCCGATCCGGTCTGGACCTACTTCCTGGCCGGCGCCAAGCAGTGGGCCAAGGACACCGGCAACACGGTCAACACCTCGTTCCACAACGGCGATGTCGCCTCGCAGCAGGAAGCGGTTCGCGCCGCCCTCTCCGCCAAGGCCGATGGCATCGTCACCACGAGCCCCGATCCGGGCAGCCTGATCGAGATCGTCAAGGAAGCGCGTGCGGCGAAAGTGCCGATCATCAATTTCAACACGCCTGATCCGAAAGCCGATTTCAACGCCTATGTCGGCGGCGACAATGTCACCTTCGGCAAGCATTGGGCACAGTATCTGGTCGACAAAGGCCTGGTGAAGAAGGGCGACTTCGTCTGGATGCCGGTCGAAATCCCCGGCGCCACCTATGGCGTGCAGGAAGAGGAAGGCATCAAGAGCGTCTTCGAGCCGCTCGGCATCACCTATGAAATCACGGAAGCGACGCTTGATCAGGCTGAAGTGATCAACCGCATGGTCGACTACCTCACGGCGAACAAGGCCAAGGTCAAGGCGATCATCGGCCTAGGCGACCTCGTCACCGGCTCGATCAAGCGGGTGTTCGACCAGGTCGGCATCAAGCCGGGCGAAATCCCGGTCGTCGGCTGGGGCAATTCGCTCGACACCACCCAGGAAGTGCTGAACGGCTATGTCAATGCCGGCCAGTGGCAGGACCCGCAGGCGACCAGCTATGTCGCGCTTTCGCTGGCCAATATGGCCGCCGGCGGCATTCCTCCGGGCTTCAACGTCATCACCGGCGCGCTCTATGAAAAAGACACCGCGCAGATCTACGACGACATCCTGTCCGGCAAGTAACATCCAATCTCAACAGTCGCGGCCGCCCAACGGTCGCGACTGGCTCTCCATTTCGCCGAGCCCTTCGCACGCGATGTGCAACGCTCAGCCTTCCACTCATGTCGCGGATTGCCTGTGGAAAATCATTCGCTCGTCCCACGCCTGATCGCACGGCCGGAATTCGGCCCTTTCGTGCTGCTCGTCGTCGAGATCGCCGTTTTCTGGAGTTTCAACCACGACTTCCTGTCGCCGCAGAACATCTCCAACACGCTGGCTTTCACGGTCGAGCTCGGCCTGATCGCGCTGGCGATGACGCTGTTGATGACGTCCGGCGAGTTCGACCTCTCGGTCGGCTCCTTGTTCGGCTTCTCGCCGGTCTTGATGTGGACCCTGTTCAACAGCGGCCTGACCTCGCTCGAAGTTGGCTTTGTCGCCGCGCTGCTGGTCGCCGCCTTCATCGGGCTGGTCAATGGCTGGTTCGTGACGCAGCTCAAGATCCCATCCTTCCTGGTGACGCTCGGCATGCTGCTGGTGGTGCGCGGCACCGCCCTTTTCGTCACCGACGGTTTTCCCCAGCGCACCTGGAGTGCGGAGGGCAGCTGGCTGGCGGAAGCGCTGGTCGGCGACTTCTTCATCGGCCCGTTCCGCATCTACATGTCACTGTTCTGGTTCATCGCCGCGGCGATCGCGCTCGGCTACGTACTGACGCAAAGCCGCACCGGCAACTGGATCCAGGCGGCCGGCGGCAACCCGAGCGCGGCGCGGGCGCGCGGCGTCAATGTCAGCGGGGTCAAGATCGGCTTGTTCGTGCTGTCGTCGGTCATGGCCTCGCTTGCCGGCGTCATCTCTTCGTTGCGCACGTCCGCCGCCAACCCCAACAGCGGTACCGGCTATGAGTTGGAAGTCATCGCCATGGTGGTGATCGGCGGTACCGCACTTACCGGCGGGCGCGGCACGATCATCGGCACCGTGCTCGGCATCCTGATCCTGCGCGTGATGCGCAACGGCATCGTGCTGATCGGCGTGCCTGGTCTTGCCTACAACATCTTCATCGGTGCCATCATCCTCGGCATGATGGCACTGCATTCATGGCTGGAACGCCGGCATCAGGCGGGGACTTGAACCATGGCCGAGCTACTGATCCGCATGACGAACATCCGCAAGTCCTACGGCCGCGTGCAGGCGCTGGAGGATGCCAATTTCCATGTCAATGAACGGGAGATCGTCGGCTTGCTCGGCGACAATGGCGCCGGCAAGTCGACGCTGATCAAGGTGCTTTCGGGTGCCGTTCCGCTGACCAGCGGCGATATCTTCATCCGTGGCAAGAAGGTGAGCCTGCGCAGCACCAGCGACGCCATCGCCCATGGCATCGAGACGATCTACCAGGACTCCGCACTGGTCACGCAACTGTCGATCGCCCGCAATCTGTTCCTCGGACGCGAGCCGATCAAACCGCCGCGCTTCCTCAACCGGATGGACCAGGAGGCGATGAACACGGTTGCCCGCGACCTGCTCAAGCAGGTCGGCATCTCGAAGAACATCCCGCCGACGACGCCGATCGGTTCTCTCTCCGGCGGCGAGCGTCAGGCGGTGGCGATCGCGCGCGCCATGCATTTCGACAGCGACCTGATCATCCTCGACGAGCCCACCAACAATCTGGGCGTCGCCGAAACACAGGGCGTGCTGAGTTTCGTGCGCAGCGCCCGCGATTCCGGCCATTCCTGCATTTTCATCGCCCACAACATCCACCATGTCTTCCAGGTGGTCGACCGCATCGTCGTCATGCGCCGGGGCAAGGTGGTCGCCGACGACATCGACCCGAAGACGACCAGCGTGGCGGAGGTAGAGCGGATCATCACCGGCATGTCGGACAAGGAAATCCGCGATGCCATCACCGATGGCAAGCCGTCGCACTGACTGTCGGGTGATGGCGGCAATCACCGCTGCCTCAGATCGCATCGCTTGTCTGGCGCGGCATCGCAGGGCGCATAGGTAGCGGCATGAAAGCCACCGTTTCGGATATCGTCCGCAATTGCGGGCTGTGGGTAGCGGCATGAAAGCCACCGTCTCGGATATCGCCCGCAATTGCGGGCTATCGACCGCAACGGTCGACAGAGTGCTGAACAACCGGCCGGGTGCGAGTGCGGCCAACCGCCAGCGCGTCATGGAGGCGGCCAAGCAACTCGGCTACCTGCCGGTCGCCGATCAGGTGACGCTGCCCTCGCGGCCCGCCCATCTCGAATTCCTGCTGCCGATCGGCAGCAATGCCTTCATGTGCGATCTCGCCCGGCATATCGAGGACTACGCCGCGCGTCTGCCGCTTGTCGCCTCGTGCCGGATCCACAATCTCGCCGGTATCTCGCCGAACGCGCTGCAGAGCGCTGTCGAAAACCTGTCGCTCAGGGCCAATGGCGTTGGCGTGATCGCTGTCGATCATCCGCGTACGCGCAACATCCTGCGCGACATCGTCGAAGCCGGCATGCGTCTGGTGACGCTGGTGTCCGATGTTCCTGCGGCACCGCGCGCGGCCTATGTCGGCATCGACAACCGGGTGGCGGGACGAACGGCGGCGCTGCTGATGGGACGCTTCCTTGGCGGCCGCACCGGCCATCTGGCGATGGTCGTCGGCTCACGTTCCTATCGCGGCCACGAGGAACGCGAGATGGGTTTCCGCTCGGTGCTCAATGAGGAGTTTCCCAATCTGACCGTCAGCAGCGCCGTCGAGATCAACGACGAGCCCGATGCCAGCTACACCGAGACCATGAAGGCACTGCACGACGAGCCGGAGTTGCTCGGCATTTATTGCGTCGGAGCTGGACATTCGGGCGTTGCAAAGGCGATCCGCGAGGCCAGGCCGAACCGCAAGCCGGTGTTCATCTGCCACGACCTGACCAAGGACACGCGCGGTCATCTCGTCGACGATCTCGCCGATGTCGTCATCGACCAGAATGCGCGGCTGATCGCCGAGCAGTCGGTCATTCGCCTGCTCGGCTCGATTGCCTCCTCCGCACCCTATCTGACGCGCAAGTTCATCGAACCGCGCTTGATCTTCAGGGAAAACGTGCCGGTGCAGTGAAGCAGGCGGCCTGCAAAAATGCCTGTTGCCGGATTTGTATGATAATTGGCACGGCAAATCTGCACAGCAGCTATGCAAGTTTCTTTGTTGCCGGATCGTTGGGCAACTCGTAGGTTCTGGTTGTCGGCCATCTACTCCTCCCAGATGCGATGCCGACGCTGAATGGGGTGCACCTCCTCCCGCGCCACATTCGAAAATCGAGCCCGCTGCCACCTCCTCCCGGCAGCGGGCTTTTTTCGTTCAGCCGTCGGAATTCCCATGCCGCCTGGGTAAATGCGTGGGCGGCCCTCCTTCATAGAGCCGTAAACCGCCAACAATCGTAGCAGATCTCAACCGGCGGCAGCGCCCCGGAACGAAACGATCAGCCCTTCGGCCATGCGCACGAACTGCGTGCTCGGCCCTTCGGTACCCACGGTCTGCACGCTGACACGCGCGCCCTCGAACAGCAGCGACAGCGTATCGGCGAGCAGTTCGGCCTGACCAATGCCGGCATCCCGACATAGCGTCACGAGGCGCGCGCGTTGGGCTTCCTTGAGCTCCTTGATCACCAGCCTGGCCGGATGATCCGGCTCGGTCAGTTCAGCGGCGGCATTGGCCATGTCGCAGCCGCGGCCGTCCGCATTGAGCATGGCAGCCGCCTTACGAACCCAGGCATGCAGTTGGGCCAGCTTGTCACCAGGAAATTCGGCCTCGAAGGCATCCCACATAGCGCCGGCCTTGGCCGCATTGGCGCGCAGGCATTCGACGATCAGTTCGTCCTTGGATTCGAAGTGACGATAGAGCGTCATCTTGTTCGTGCCGGCAGCTTCGGTGATGGCGTCGACGCCGACGCCCTTGATGCCATGCTTGTGGAACATGTCGCGTGCCGTCTCCAGGATTCGATCCCGGGGACGAGAGCGCTCCACGATGCCGTCTGTCATCATGATCTCCTTTCGTTTCCAAAAAACCCTCGGCCACCTCTTGACTAGGGTGTTACCGGTCTGTAACTTCCAGAATGTTACTTACTGGTAACACCTATATCGTCCACCGTCAATAACAAGGCCGTGAACTGGCCCTGCCGGACGAGAGGGACAAGAAACTGCCAATCATGCGGCCTCGGCCGGTGAAGAGATGAAAACGGTTCGCGAGCACGGGCTGCGAATCGACAGACAAGGAGCCGGCCATGCCACAGCGCCGCGATCTTACCATAGATGAGGCCGTCCGGGATCCGATGATCCGGCTGGTCATGAAAGCCGATGGCGTCGACCCGCGCGCCTTCGAGACGATGCTGCGCTCGCTCGCCGATGCGCAGCGCCACGAGGTGCCGTTGCTGCGTTCGCGGGACGACCTCGGTGACAAGCGCGGCCAAAGGCTGTCCAGGGTTGCCAGCGCCTTCGGGCGGGCAACAGCAGCCGGAGAGGCGTGCGTGTCGTGGTAAACTTTTTCATTCACCGTCCGATCTTCGCCTCGGCGATCGCCATCATCATGGTGCTCGCCGGGTCGATTTGTTATTTCCTGCTGCCCGTCTCGCAGTTTCCCGACATCACGCCGCCGCAGGTCGTGGTCAGCGCCCATTATCCGGGCGCCAGCGCGCAAGTGGTGGCCGACACGGTGACGACGCCGCTGGAGCAGCAGATCAACGGCGTGCAGGGCATGACCTACATGTCGTCGACGAGTTCCAATGACGGCTCCTCGACCATCACCATCACCTTCGATGTGGGCTATTCGCTGAGCACCGCCGCCGTCGACGTGCAGAACCGCGTCTCGCAGGCCGCCTCGTCGCTGCCGGCGATCGTCAATCAGGGCGGCGTGACGATCAAGAAGCAGAATCCGAACTTCGTCCTCATCGTCAACCTGACTTCGCCCGACAGTTCGGTCGATCCGGTGGCGCTGAGCAACCTTGCCTATCTGCAGGTGGTCGACCCGCTGAAGCGGCTGCCCGGCGTCGGCGACGTGCAGATCTTCGGCGAGCGGCGCTATTCGATGCGCGTCTGGCTCGATCCCGACAAGCTCGCCAATCTCGGCATCACCGCCGTCGATGTGCAAAACGCCATCGCCGAGCAGAACGTCCAGGTGGCGGCCGGCAAGATCGGCCAGTCGCCGGCACCCGCCGGCACCGCCTTCGAGATGCAGGTCAACGCCGTCGGCCGCTTGAGCGATCCCAAGGAATTCGGCGACATCGTCGTGCGCGCCAACACCGATACCGGCTCGCTGGTCAGGCTGCGCGACGTCGCCCGCATCGAACTCGGCGCGCTGCAATATTCGTCGTCCGCCTTCTTCGGCAAAGACCCGACCGTGGTGCTTGCCGTTTACCAGATGCCCGGCTCCAACGCGCTCGATCTGCAGCAGCGCGTCAAGGACAAGATGCAGGAGCTGTCGGGCCGTTTCCCGAAGGGCGTGTCCTATGCGATGCACTACGACACCACCCGCTTCGTCTCGGCGTCGATGCATGACGTGCTGATCACGCTCGGCGAAGCGCTGGTGCTGGTCGTCGCCGTGGTGTTCCTCTTCCTGCAAAGCTGGCGCACGACGATCATCCCGACCATCGCCATTCCGGTGTCGCTGGTGGCGACGCTGGTCGTCATGGAGATGCTCGGCTTCTCGCTCAACATGCTCTCCCTGCTCGGCATGGTGCTGGCGATCGGCCTCGTCGTCGACGACGCCATCGTCGTGGTCGAGAATGTCGAACGACAGCTGGAGGCCGGGCTCAAACCGCTTGCGGCGACCAAGGCCGCAATGACCGAGGTCACCGGCCCGATCATCGCCACCACCGCGGTGCTGATGGCGGTGTTCGTGCCGGTCGCCTTCATTCCCGGCGTCTCCGGCAAGCTCTACAACCAGTTCGCACTGACGGTGGCGATCTCCGTCGGCATCTCCGCCTTCAACTCGCTGACGCTGAGCCCCGCGCTCAGTGCCGCCTTCCTGCGGCATCGCGGCGAAACGCAGTTCGCCCCGTTCCGCTGGTTCAACACCGGCTTCGACAGGCTGTCGCACGCCTATGCCAATGGTGTGCGCATCCTCATCCGCTTGCGCTGGATCATGCTCGGCCTGTTCGCGGCGGGGCTGGTCGCCACCTACTTCGTCTGGCAGCGGCTGCCCTCGACCTTCCTTCCGGTCGAGGACCAGGGCTATTTCTTCGTCGTCATCCAGTTGCCCGACGGCGCGTCGCTGGAACGCACCGACGCGGTGGCGCAGAAGGCGCGTGACATCCTGCAGGCGACGCCCGGCGTCGACATCGTCGGCTCGATCAGCGGCCTGAACTTCCTGACCAGTGCCGCGCAATCGAATTCGGCGGTCGAATTCGCCATCCTGAAGCCGTGGGAGGAGCGGGGCCCCGACCAGAGCGCGTCGAAGCTCGTCGCCGATGTGCGCGGCAAGCTGATGCAGATCCCGGAAGCCTTCGCGCTGAGCTTCGATCCGCCGTCGATCCCCGGTATCGGCACGACGGGCGGCTTCGAATTCGTCGTCGAGGATCTGACCGGCCGCGGCAGTTCAGCCCTCAACGATGCGACGCAAGCCGTGATCGCCGAGGCGCGCAAGCAGCCGGAAATCAACCCGCAGCAGCTGTTCTCGCCGTTTTCGACCTCGACGCCGCAGTTCAACTACGACCTCGACCGCAGCAAGGCCAAACTGCTCGGCCTCAACCTGCCTGACGTCTTCAACACGCTGCAGATCTATCTCGGCTCGCTCTACGTCAACGACTTCAACCTGTTTGGCCGCACCTTCCGGGTGACCATCCAGGCCGACAAGGATGCACGTGCAGGTGCCGCCGACATTTCGCGGCTCTATGTGCGCAATGCCTCCGGCGGCATGGTGCCGCTCTCGACGCTGGGCAAACTCGTGCCCTTCGTCGGCCCGGAGACCGTGCCGCACTACAACAACAATGCCTCGGCCTCGATCAATGGCGGCGCCGCACCGGGCTTTTCCTCCGGCCAGGCGGTTGCCGCCATGGAACGGGCCGCTGCAACCGCGCTGCCAAGGGATTTCGGTTTCGAATGGACCGGCATCACCTTCCAGGAGCTCAAGGCAGGATCGATCGCGTCCGTCGTCTTCGGCCTCGCCATTGTCTTCGTCTTCCTGATCCTGGCGATGCAGTATGAGAGCTGGGCGATGCCGTTCATGGTGCTGTTGGCGGTGCCACTGGCCCTGTTCGGCGCCTTCGCAGCGTTGTTGCTGCGTGGCATGCAGATCGACGTCTACTCGCAGATCGGCTTCGTCATGCTGATCGGCCTGGCGGCCAAGAATGCGATCCTGATCGTCGAATTCGCAAGGCGACGGCGCGAGGAAGGCCTCAGCATCGTCGACGCGGCGATGGAGGCGGCACGGCTCAGGCTGCGGCCGATCCTGATGACGGCCTTCGCCTTCATCCTCGGCGTGCTGCCGCTGATGTTTGCGACCGGCGCCGGTGCGGCAAGCCGGCAGTCGATCGGCACCACCGTGTTCGGCGGCATGGTCGCGGCGACCATCCTGTCGCTGGTGTTCGTGCCGGTGTTCTACGCGGTCATCGAACAGCTGCGTGAACGCCGCGGCAAAGACGAGCCCACCTCTCAAGACAATGAACCAACTGCTGAGCACGCTTTACCGCCCCTGGCGGAAGCGGCCGAATAAGATTGGAGACTGATCATGCGTAAATGGAAAATCGCGTTGGGAACGGCTGTCGCGCTGGGTGCGATCTCGGTGGCCAGCGTCCACCTGCTCGATATGGGCAATCTCAGCCTCAATGCCGGCACGGCAGGTGCGGCGCCCGCCCCGGCGGCGTTCGTCATGCCGGTGCCGGTGGTCAGTGTCGTCAAGAAGACGATCCCGATCTACCTCGACTATGCCGCGCGGACAGAGCCGATCCGCAGCATCACCTTACAGGCGAGGATTCCCGGCTATCTGCAGGAGCAGACTGCAGCCGACGGCGTCGACGTCCGGCAAGGCGATCTCCTCTACAAGATCTCGCCTGACGACTTCCAGGCGGCGCTCGACCAGGCCAAGGCCCAAGTGCAGCGCGACACGGCGACGCTCGACTATGCCCGCTCGAATCTTGGTCGCGGCACCGAGCTCGCCAAGAGCGGCTACCTCGCCAAGGACGGCTTCGACCAGCGCACCAGCACCTTGCGCGAAGCGCAGGCATCGCTGGCGCTGAACCAGGCGGCGGTCCGCACGGCAGAGCTCAATCTGAGCTACGCTGAAATCCGGGCGCCGTTTGCCGGGCGCCTTGGCCGCAACCAGGCCTCGGTCGGAACGCTGGTGAGCGTCGCCGGCACCGTGCTCAACACGCTGGTGCAGCTCGACCCGATCTACGTCACCTTCAACCCGAGCGAGACGGATCTGACCGAGATCGAGCAAGCCCGTGCGAACGGCCCGATCGAAGTGGATGTCCTGCTCCCCGGCCAGACCGAGGCAAGCCAGAAGGGCGAGCTTACCTTCATCGACAATTCGGTCGACCGCTCGACCGGCACGATCACGGCGCGCGCGACGATCGGCAATGGCAAGTTCACGCTGCTGCCGGGCCAATATGTCCGTGTCCGGCTGCATGTGAGAGAGCAGGCCGATGCGCTGATGGTGCCACAGACTGCGCTGGGCTCAAGCCAGCTCGGCAAATATCTCTATGTCGTCGGCAAGGGCAACACGGTCGACCAGCGGCTGGTTTCGCTCGGACCGACGAGCGGCGATCAGGTCGCCATCCTCAGCGGCGTCGCCGAGGGCGACCAGGTGATTACGGGCAATCTGCAGAAGATCGGCCCCGGAGCGCCCGTATCGCCGATACCGGAAAAGCCGGCCACCTGAACACCCCCGTCAGGATCCGGCTTCAGCGCGGCGCCGCGGCCTTCCCACAGGTCGCGGGCGCCGCTCGACTGAGCAGTTCCACCAGGCCGGCAACATCGGCCCGGTCGGCCTTGGCCGGCGGCATGAATGCACAATAGGGGTGCCCGAGGTGCACCGAGACGGAGGAGAGCGCAATCAGCCGACCGGCCTCCAGATCGGCGCGCGCCATGACCCGCTGGCCAAGCGCGATGCCCAGGCCGAGCCTTGCCGAGGCGATCGGCGTCGGTGAGCGCGATGCGGTTGCCGCTGCGCGCGAACAGCTGCTTGCCGAACCAGGTTTCGAGATTGCGTATCTACTGGCTGACCGCCGCCGACGAAACGCCGAGTTCAGAGGCGGCCAGAGTGAAGCTGCCGGCACGGGCGGCAACTTCAAAAGCCTTGATCGCATTCAGCGGCGGCAACCGTTCCACAGCGGCTCCATATGACTCGCCAGAGGGAATTTCGAAACGGTCTCTGCAGCGTTGGCCAATCAATTGAGATAGCCTCTTGTTAGATTGTCGACAATCTGCTTGTCTTGCTTTCGGTTTCCTGGGAGTGGCCGAATGGCGAAAGCGGATTTCAGTCCTATCGCGGATACGACGCGACGCGCCGAGATCGTTGCGCTGTTGCGGCGCGCGATCCTGACCGGCCAGCTCGCACCCGGCCAGAAGCTCAACGAGCTCCGTATCTCCGAACAGATGCGGGTCAGCCGCGCGCCGCTGCGCGAGGCGATGCGCGAGCTGGTCCAGGAAGGAATCCTGACCAGCATCCCCTATGCCGGCACCTTCGTCATCGAGGTCACAGCCAAGGACATCGACGATGCCTATTCGTTCAACAAGGTGATGGACGAGCTGGCCATCGAGCGGGCGTGGCCGCTGCGTGACCGGCGCTTCTTCGACGAACTCGACCGGCGCCACGAAGCCGTGAAGCAGGCGACCCGCGCATTGGACACGACACGCCAGATCGAAACCGCGCTGCAACTGCATGGCCTGATCTACGAATGGGCCGACAATTCGGTGCTGCTGGAAACCTGGCAGCGGCTGACCAGCCGGCTGCAGATGTATTTCGCGCTCCACCAGCATGCCCGCAACGAGCCGGTGCCGGCCGAAGACGTTCACGAGACCTATGTGCGGTTGCTGAAGGGCAAGGACATGCGTGCGGCCCAGCGCCATGCCAGGGAGCACATCGATCTCGACTTCGAGGAGTTGCTTGCCTACGCCCGCAGCCTCGAACAACGCCCGTCGAGGGGCGCCTGACCGTTCCCAACACCACAGACAGCGGACAAGACACGTGCAGATCGAGACCATCAAGGCCTACCACGTCATGCAGCCCTTCGTGGACGGGCCATACCGCATGTCGAAGGGGCGCGAGGCCGACGCCTTCGACGCGGTGATCGTGTCCATGACATCAGATAGCGGCATCACCGGCTGGGGCGAGATGGCGCCGCTCGGCAATTTTTACTCGGCCGCCTTCCCCGCCGGCGTTCGCGCCGGCGTGGTCGAGATCGCGCCGCATCTGATCGGCCGCGATCCGCGCGGGCTGGCCAGCATCGGGCGGCTGATGGACACGGTGTTCAAGGGCCATCCCTACATCAAGTCGGCGCTCGACATGGCCTGCTGGGATCTGGCGGCGCGCGCAGCCGACGTGCCGCTGGTCACGCTGCTCGGCGGCAAGGAAAGCGACACCGCGGAACTCTACAAGGTCGTCACGCACGGGAGCGTCGACGCCATGGCCGCGCTGGCCAAGCGCATCGTCAAGGACGGCTTCCACCGGCTGCAGGTCAAGGTCGGCGGCAATGTTCATGACGACATCGAACGCGTCATCGCGGTTGCCTCCTCGGTGCCGAAAGGCACGGTCATCTTCTGCGACGCCAATGCCGGCTGGACTCCCTATCAGGCGCGCCAATTCGCCGATGCCACGCGCGCCATCGACTACACGTTCGAGCAGCCCTGCACCACGATCGATGAAAACATGTCGGTGCGCCGCATGCTCGACAAGCCGATGGTGCTCGACGAATCCGTCACCTCGCTCGAGGCGATGCTGGAAATTCATCGCCTGGGCGCGGCCGACGGGCTGACGCTGAAGATCTCGCGCCTTGGCGGCGTGACGAAGACGCGCCAGATCCGCGACATTGCCGTTGACCTCGGCCTCATGATCACGGTCGAGGACACGGGCGGCGCCGAGATCGACACCGCGGCGATGGCGCATCTGTCGCTGTCGACGCCGGAAGAGCGCCGGCTGCACGCCATCGCCTTCCATGAATGGGTGACGGTGCGCACGGCATCGAACATGCCACCAGTCACCGGCAGCCGCATGGGCATTCCAGACGGGCCGGGTCTCGGCATAGACGTCGTTCCCGATCTGCTCGGCGCGCCGTTCTTCGAGGTCGGGCGCTGAGATGAAAATCCGCAGCATCAAAGCCACGCCGATCAATCTGCGCCTCGAAGCGCCCTATGCCTGGGTGTTCGGCGAACTCGACGGATTTTCCCCGACCGTCGTCGAAGTCGAGACCGAGGATGGCCTGGTCGGCCTCGGCGAAGCGCCGACGCCAGCGGCGGCCGCGATCATCAACGATGTCCTGGCGCCGCGGCTGGTCGGGCGCGATGCCTTCGACATCGCCGGCGCCGAGCATGTCTGCCTGCCCTTTTGGACCGGCGTGCAGTCGATCAACGACCGCACACGCATCATGGCTTTCGGCGCCATCGAGATAGCTTTGTGGGACCTGCGCGGCAAGGCGTGGAACCAGCCGCTCTACCAGTTGCTCGGCGGCGCCGTACGCAAGGATATCCCGTTCACCGACTATTTTTCGCTGCGCGGTGATGGGCCAAAGGTGAAGGGCGAGACGGCGCCCGAGGAAGTCGCCGACTATTGCGTCGAATTGCACGAGACGCATGGAACGACTTTCTTCGAAGGCAAGTTCTCGACCGAAGATCCGAAAATCTCGCTCAGGATGGTCGAGCTGATCCGCAGGAAACTCGGCGACGATGCGATGATCCGTATCGATTCCAACCAGGCGTATTCGCTCAGCACCGCGCGGCGGCTGGCGCGCCCGCTGGAAGAATTGGGCGTGCGCAACTGGGAGGATCCGGTGGCGACCATCGAGGAGATGCGCGAGTTGCGGCGCCATTGCTCGATCCCGTTCTCGACCCACAACATCGACATTGCGCGCGCCATGGAAACCAAAGTGCCGGACGCGTTCGTCGGCAACCCGACGACGCATGGCGGCATCGGCCGGCTGCTGCGCTTCGTCGGCGCCTGCGAGCATGCCGGGATCGATTTCTGGTGCTACAGCGGCGACAGCGGCATCGGCAGCGCCGCCTATCTGCACCTGTGCGCGGCACTCGGCTGGATCAGGGAGCCGAACCAGTCGCTGTTTCGCATGCTGCCGATGGATGTCACCGAGGAAGGACCGTTTTCGCCGAAGAACAATTTCGTGCGCGTTCCGGAAGGTCCCGGTCTCGGCGTCACCTTGTCGCGCGAAAACCTCGCTGCCTGTCACAGAGACTTTACCGAGAAAGGACCGTGCAACAAGTATCATGACCCGGCAAAGCCCGGAACCTATCGCCGTTTGCCGCTGAACTAGATGACGGCTAGCGGCCAAGACCGACGGCCAGACACGAGAAGCCAACCGCCGCGACTTCGGTCGGGAAGGTTGGACAAAGACGGTGGAAGCCGTGCAGCCAACAATCCCGAGCGTCCATGCCACGACTGGATGGACCGGACAAAACCGCATGCTAAAGTTCCGGTAGACAGGCCTCCGATGCCGGGAAAATGGAGCAATCCACGAAAATTTCGTCAACCATAAGAAATAGGGGAAAGGGTAAAAACCCATGAGCAAGAACCACAGCATTCTCGACCTGATCCGGCGCAATCGCACGCCGCTTGAAAATCACCTGATCGATGGCCTCGTCGACGGCCGTGTCAGCCGCCGCGACTTCGTCCGTCACGGCAGCCTGCTCGGCCTGTCGTTGCCGCTGCTGGGCCGCATAGGCATGGCCGCCGGCCTTGGCGGCATGCCGTCGCTGGCGCGCGCCCAGGGCGCGCCGGGCGCCACCATCCGCGTCGCCAGCAGTGTGCCGGCGGCGACGATCGACCCGGTCAGCATTGCGGACGCCGGCGGCCTGCTGATCATGCAGCAGGTTGCCGAATTCCTTTGCGTCGACGGCCCCGATCTGGTGCTGCAGCCGGCCTTGGCCGAAAGCTGGAAGCCGAACGACAACGGCACGGTGTGGACCTTCAAGCTGCGCAAGGGCGTAAAATTCCACAGCGGCGGCGAGATGAAGGCCGACGACGTCGTGGCCAGCATCGACCGCCTTGCCGACCCGGCCAACTCGTCCAATGCGCTGTCGGTGTTCACCGGCATCCTGCAGAAAGGCGCTTCAAAGAAGGTCGACGACTACACGGTGGAATTCCACCTCGATGCGCCGAACGGCAACTTCCCCTACATGGTGTCGTCCGACAACTACAACGCCGTCATCATCCCGGCGAGCTACAAGGGCGACTACGAAAAGAGCTTCGACGGCACCGGGCCGTTCAGAATTGAGAAATACACGGCAAAGGTCGGCGCGTCCTTCGTCCGCAACGAGGACTATTGGGGGCCGAAGGCCTTGCCCGAGCGCACCGAATTCACCTTCTTCACCGACATGCAGCCGCAGATCCTGGCGCTGCAGGGCGGACAGGTCGACATCATCAACCAGATGCCGGTGCTGGCCGGCGTCGCTCTGCTCAACGATCCGAACATCGACATCATCAGCCTGAAGTCGTCGGCCCATCAGCAACTGCACATGCGCTGCGACGAGGGTCCGTTGAAGGATGCGCGCGTGCGCCGAGCCATTGCGCTCTGCCTCGATCGCGACAAGCTGGCCGCCGGCCTGATGAAGGGACGCTCCGCCCTGGGCAATGACAGCCCGTTCGCCGCCGTCTATCCTTCGACCGATACGAGCGTGCCGCAACGCAAGCAGGATATCGCCCAGGCCAAGCAGCTCATGGAAGCAGCCGGCCTTGGCCAGGGCTTCAAGATAACCCTGACCACCGAACGCTACCTGGAAATCCCCGAATACGCCCAGCTCATCCAGAACTGGGTCAAGGAGATCGGCGTCGAGCTCGACCTCAACATCCTCGACCAGAGCGGCTATTACGGAGACGCGGTGTTCGGCAAGTCGAACTGGCTGGATTCGGTGATGGGCATCACCGACTACGGCCACCGCGGCGTGCCGAACGTCTATCTTGCGGCACCGCTGAAGAGCGAAGGCACTTGGAATGCGGCGCATTTCAAGAACAAGGACTATGACGCGCTGGCGACCAGCTACATCGCAGCCCTCGACCTCGAGGCGCAGAAGGCCGACGCCGGCGAGATCCAGAAGCTGTTGCTCGAGGAAACGCCTGTTATTTTCGGCTATTTCTACGACTATCTGACGGCGACGGCGAAGGGCGTGGCCGGCGTACAGCCGACCGCCATGTCGCAGCTGTTCCTCGACAAGGCATCGAAAGCCTGAACTAACTCTTTGTTGGAGCATGACCTTTTCCGAAAACCGGTCCCCACTTTTCGGGATCATGCTCAAAGGGAAAGCCAATCCTCTAACAGCCAGCTCCCGCATGGGGGCTGGCTCCACAAGGAGTCTTAGCCATTCTCTCCTTCCTTGCCCGGCGTGTCTCGCTGTCGCTGGTGACGCTGTTCCTGCTCAGCATCATGGTGTTCCTGGGCGGCCAGGTGCTGCCCGGCAATGTCGGGCGCGCCATATTGGGTCCGTTCGCCGACCAGCGCGCGGTCGACGCGCTCAATCACACGCTCGGCGTCGATCGCCCGCTGCTGGCACAGTACTGGGGCTGGATCTCCAATTTCGTCCAGGGCGACATGGGCACGTCCTACATCTTCCGCTCGCCGGTCGCGCCTTTCGTCATCGATGCGCTCGGCAATTCGATGAAGCTGGCGGCGGTCGCCTTCGTGCTGGTGGTACCGATCGGCATCCTCGGCGGCGTCGTCGCCGCGCTCAACCTCAACCGCCCGCTCGACCGCATCATCAGCCTCGGCGGTCTGTCGGTGACGGTGCTGCCGGAATTCGTCACCGGCATCATCCTGATCCTGATCTTTGGTGTCTGGCTGCGCTGGCTGCCGATATCGGCCGCATGGCCGCGCGACGCCGGCTTCTTCACGCAGCTCTACTACCTGATCCTGCCGTCGCTGCCGCTGTTCCTGGTGCTGTTCGGCTACATCGCCCGCATGGCGCGCTCCGGCATGATCGAAGCGCTCGATTCCGACTACACGCGAACGGCCGTGCTGAAGGGCCTGCCCTGGCGCACGGTGATCTGGCGCCATGTGCTGCGCAATGCGCTGCTGCCGACCATCACCGTTATCGCCACGCAGACCGGCTACCTCATCGGCGGCCTTGTCGTTATCGAAACGCTGTTTCGCTACCAGGGCATCGGCTCGCTGATCTTCACTGCCGCGCGCGGCAAGGATTTCCCGATGCTGGAATCCGGCATCCTCACCATCGGCATCGTCTATGCCGTGGCCACTCTTGTCGCCGACTTCCTCTATTCCGTGCTCAATCCGCGCATCCGGCTGGGGTCAGACCAATGAGCACCATCCAGACCACCTCCTCGACACCCGACGACACGCGCCCGCGCGGCCCGCTGGCCGAGGTCTTCTTCTCGCTGCTGCGCTCGCGAACATTCCTTGTCGGTTTCGCCATCGTGCTGTTCTGGGTTGCCTGCGCGCTGTTCGGCGAGCACTTCGCACCCTACGACCCGCTCGCCGACGACATCATCAACGCGCTGGCGCCGCCTTCTTCCGAACACTGGTTCGGCACCGACCAGATCGGCCGCGACGTCTTCTCGCGCGTCATCGTCGGCTCGCGCGACATCCTGACCGTCGCCCCGCTGGCGACCTTGCTGGCGACAGTGGCCGGCACGGCGCTCGGCCTCGTCACCGGCTATTTTCGCGGCCTCGTCGACGATGTCGTCAGCCGAATCCTGGAAGCCTTCATGGCGATCCCGGTGGTCATCGTTGCGTTGCTGGCGATCGTTGCGCTCGGCACCTCGAAGACGACGGTCATCGTCGTCATCGGCTTGAGCTTCGCGCCCATCATCGCGCGCACCGTGCGCTCCGCGGTGCTGGCCGAGCGTGAACTCGACTATGTCGCTGCCGCGCAGCTAAGGCATGAAAGTGCCCTGCATACGATGTTCGTCGAGATCCTGCCCAACGTCATTCCGCCGATCCTGGTCGAAACCACTGTGCGGCTCGGCTATGCCATCTTCGCCGTCGCCACGCTCTCCTTCATGGGTTTCGGCATCCAGCCGCCCTCGCCCGACTGGGGGCTGTCGATCTCCAACAATTACGGCATGATCGGCGGCGGCTTCTGGTGGACGGTGCTGTTCGATGCGCTCGCCATCGCCTCGCTGGTCATCGGCGTCAATCTGGCCGCCGACGGCGTTCACGGAGCGCTCAATGACTAACTCCGCCAAGGCCGAAAACGCACTCGAAGTCACCGATCTTTCGGTTGCCTACCGCGTCGCCGGCCGCAACCGCGCCGTGCTGCGTAACCTCAGCCTCACCATCGGCCAGGGCGAAGCCTATGGCCTGGTCGGCGAATCCGGCTGCGGCAAATCCACCGTGGCGCTTACGGTGGTGCGCTATCTGCCGAGAAACGGTTCTATCACCGGCGGCACGATCTCGCTCGACGGCCAGAACGTGATGAAACTCGACGCCGAGGCGCTCAGGCGGGCGCGCGCGGAAAGCGTCTCCATGGTCTATCAGGACCCGGGCAAGGCGCTGAACCCGTCGATCCGCGTCGGCCGTCAGTTGACCGAGATTTTTGAACTCGGCGGTATTTCGGGACAAGCGGCCACCGACCGGGCGATTGCGATGCTCAATCGCGTGCGCATCTCCGATCCGATGAGCGTGATGCAGCGCTACCCGCACCAGCTTTCCGGCGGCATGCAGCAACGCGTGGCGATCGCCATGGCGCTGGCCAACGATCCCTCGATGCTGATCCTCGACGAGCCGACCACCGGCCTCGATGCGACGGTAGAGGCCGAAGTGCTCGACCTGATCGCACGGCTGCGGCAAGAACTCTCGGCCTCGATCCTGTTTATCAGCCACAACCTCGCCGTCGTCTCCAACATGTGCGACCGCGTCGGCGTGCTCTATGCCGGCATGCTGGTCGAGGAAGGACCGACGGAGGTCGTCTTCAACGACCCGCGCCATCCCTACACCGTAGCCTTGCTGCGCTGCCTGCCGCGCGGGGGCCAGCGCAAGGACCAGGGCCGCCTCGATACCATTCCCGGCTTCCTTCCCGGCATCGGGGCCGACATCAAGGGCTGCGCCTTCGCCGATCGCTGCGCGCTCGCCGACGACCGCTGCCGCAGCGAATTGCCACCGCTCTACGATCTGGGCGGCCGGCTGTCGCGCTGCTTTCATCACGACAAGGCGCAGGCGCTGCCGCGTGCGACACCGAGCGATGTGGCGCCTGTACCAAGGGCGGCGGCAGCGCCGGTGCTGCGCGTCACCGGGCTGAACAAGACCTATGCCAGCCATGGCCATGCACTGCGCGCCGTGAAGGACGTGTCGCTCGACCTGCGGCCTGGCGAAACGCTCGGGCTGGTCGGCGAATCCGGCAGCGGCAAAACGACCTTCGCCAGGCTGCTGCTCGGCCTTGTGCCGCCGGACGCAGGCGGCACGATCGAGCTGGAAGGCAAGGCGCTGGCGCCCAGGCTGGAGAACCGCAGCGACGACCAGATCAAGGCGATGCAGATCGTCTTCCAGAACCCGGACTCCGCACTCAACCGATCGCATTCGATCCGGCATCTGATCGGACGCGCGCTGAAGCGGCTGGCGGGCCTCTCCGGCAAGGCGCTGGAGGCTCGTCTCAACGACCTCGTCCGCTCGGTGCGGCTCACCGACCGCCATCTTGCCGTCAAGCCACGCCAGCTCTCCGGCGGCCTGAAGCAACGCGTCGCCATTGCCCGCGCCTTCGCCGGAGACCCGCGCATCGTCGTCTGCGACGAGCCGACCTCGGCGCTCGACGTCTCGGTGCAGGCTGCCATCCTCAATCTGCTCGCCGACCTGCAGTCGAAGGAAGACGTCAGCTACATCTTCATCTCGCATGATCTGGCCGTGGTGCGTTACCTCTCCGACAAGATCGCCGTGCTCTATCTCGGCCGCATCATGGAGCTCGGACCGTCGGAAGAGGTCTTTTCCGGGCCGCATCATCCCTACACCGAAGCGCTGCTGTCGGCCGTGCCCAAACTCGACCAGACCGAGACGGCGCGCATTCGTCTCGACGGCGAAATCCCGAGCGCCACCAATCCGCCGTCGGGCTGCGTGTTCCACACGCGCTGCCCGCGCAAGATCGGTCCGATCTGCGAACAGCAGGAGCCGCCGCTGAGCGAGGCCCAGCCCGGCCATTCGATCCGCTGCCACATTCCATATGCCGAACTGGCCAGGCTGCAGAGAGCGGCCGTGACCGAGCCGGCATAGCGCCGCGCTTCCGTGGCTTGGCCAGTCAGACCTGGCCGGCCATGCTGAGAGCACGGTCACCTTCCGAAAAGCCCTGCCCTTCGGCCCAGTCCCTGGCCAGCGTGCGCAGGCCTGTGAGCGCGACATCCAGGACATCCGAAGAAACAGGATTGGAGGGATAGGCGAGGTAGATCGGCCGCTGGAACACCGGCGCGTCGTCGATGCGCCGCATTTCGCCGCGCTCGATATGGCCGCTGACGGCGCTGAGCGGCAGATAGGCGGCGGCTTGCTGCGACAGGACATGCTGGAGGCCGATAAAGACCAGTCCGGCCGATATGGCCGGCTTGACCATGCCGGCAAAGGCGCGGTCGTGCTCGATGCGGAACTCAAGCCCCCAGTCCATCAGGATGTAGTTTTCGGTCCACGGCCTGGTCTGCGCGGCGTGCTGCACCAGCACGACCTGATCGACGGCCAGTGTTTCGTAGACGATGCCGGGGTGCGGCCGCGGCAGATAGAGGATGCAGATATCGAGCAGGCCTTCCGCCAGTTGGTCGATCGCCGAGTCCGGGAAACTGCCTTCAAGCCGCAGCGCCACGTTCGGCCGCCTGGTGCGCATCCACTCGACCCATGGCGAGGTGACGCGGTCCCACAGATAGGCAGGCGCGGTCAGCCGCAGCAAGGTCTCGTAGCCATCGGGAACGGCGATGTCCTGCCGCGATTGCTCCCAGGTGCGGGTGATGGAAGAGGCATGTGGCAAGAACTGCCGGCCGGCCGGCGTCAGCGTGACGCCATCGCGGTCGCGCACGAAAAGCCGGCGGCCCAACTGCTCCTCCAGCCCCCTGATCCGTGCGCTGACGGTGGACTGCGCGAGGTTGAGCCGGCTGGCCGCAACGGTGAAGCTGCCATGGGTGGCGACTTCGAGAAAGCTGCGCAGATTTTCAGTGTCCATGCCCACCTCTGCATCGAAAATTTCGATGACCCCTATCAAAAAATATCGCTTTCCGGCGACAGTCAACAATGAACTAGATGGCCGAACCCCAAGACAAGCGAGGAATCCAGCCATGCCCAAGCATTTCCGGATGATCGACAACGCTCGCAGAACGCTCACTGCAATCGAAAATTCCGCTGTCGACGAATTGCTGGCCGGCAGGATGGACCGCCGCGACTTCCTGCGCCATGGCAGCGTGCTTGGTCTCTCACTGCCGTTCCTGGGCAGCCTTGTCGCGGCCGCCGGCCTCGGCACGCAGCAAGCACGCGCGGAGGGCAAGCCGGGCGGCACGGTGCGCGCCGGCGTGGCGACGCCGGGCGGCGCCATCGATCCCGTCACCTATTATGACAGCGGCAGCTACCAGCTGGTTTTCCAGACCGCCGAATTTCTCTGCATCACGCAGCCGGACCTCACCTTGAAGCCGGTGCTGGCGGAAAGCTGGGCGCCGAACGAGGACGGCAGCGTCTGGACGTTCAAGCTGCGCAAGGGCGTGAAATTCCACAATGGCGAGGATTTCAAGGCCGACGACGTCGTCGCGACCTTCGACCGGCTGGCCGACCCCAACGGCGCTTCTAATGCACTTTCCGTGTTCAAGGGGCTGCTGTCGAAAGGCGGCACCCGGAAGGTCGACGACCACACCGTCGCCTTCCATCTCGATGCGCCGAATGGCAGCTTTCCCTATTCGGTGTCGATCGACAATTACAACGCCGTCATCCTGCCGGCGAGCTACAAGGGCGACTACGAAAAGACGTTCGAAGGAACCGGGCCATTCCGGCTGGAGACCTACACGCCAAAGGTCGGCGCGACCTTCATCCGCAATACCGACTATTGGGGCGAGAAGGCGCTGCCTGACCGGCTCGAATTCAAATTCTACGGCGACGTGCAACCGCGCATCCTGGCGCTGCAGGCCGGCGAGGTCGACATTCTCGACGCCGTTCCGCTCGATGTAAGCCAGGTGGTGCTGAACAGTCCTGATATCACGGTGCTGCGTGTCGCTTCGACCGCGCACCGGCAGCTTCACATGCGCTGCGACACCGGCCCCTTCACCGACAAGCGCGTGCGCCAGGCGCTGGCGCTGTGCATCGACCGCTCCAAGCTGGTCGACGGGCTGTGCCGCGGCATGGCGGCGACCGGCAATGACAGCCCCTTCGCACCCGCTTTCCCCGCAACCGACAAGACGGTGCCGCAGCGCGTCCAGGATATCGCCAAGGCCAAGCAGTTGCTGGAGGCGGCGGGCCTTGCCAGTGGTTTCGACATCACGCTAACGACGCTGCGCTATTCCGACATTCCCGGCTACGCGCAATTGTTCCAGAATTTCGCCAAGGAAATCGGTGCCCGCATCTCGCTCAACATCGAGGACCAGGACAAATATTACGGCAAGGCGGTGTTCGGCCAGTCGGACTGGCTGGACAGCCCACTTGGCATCACCGACTACGCCCATCGCAGCGTGCCGAACGTCTTCCTGAAGAGCCCGCTGGTCAGCGACGGTCCGTGGAATGCGGCGCATTTCAAGAGCCCGGCCTATGACGGCATGGTCACCAGCTATCTCAAGGCGCTCGATGTCGGCGCGCAGCGCGCTGCCGCCTCCGACATCCAGAAACTGCTGCTCGACGAGACGCCTGTCATCTTCAGCTATTTCCCCGATCTGCTGGTGCCGGTGCGCAAGAATGTCAGCGGCTTGCCGCCGATCGCCGCCGGCCTGCTGCTCGATCGCGTGTCCCTGAGCTGATCGTGCCTCAACGCCCGATGACAGAAGAAACAAAACGGGAGACTACCATTCGCAAGCCTCATCTGCGCGGCCGCGGGCCGCATTTTCCCTTGCTCGACACCATCGTGCAATACGACTTCGAGCCGGGCTACATAGCCTTCACCATGCCGACGCAGAAGCGCCTGCGCGTGCAGGTGGGGTCAATGACCGTGGCCGATACGACCAACGCCTTGGTGTTCTACGAATCCGATCATCTGCCGGTCTACTATTTTCCGATCGGCGACGTTCGCGAGGAGTTCCTGCTGCCGAGCAAGACCACGACAGAGGACCCATTCAAGGGCACAGCCACCCACTATTCGCTCAACACCGGCATCACGCTGGTCGAGGACGCGGCCTGGCGCTATCTCGATCCGGTCAAGGGCTGTCCGCCGATATCGGACTACATGTCGTTCACCTGGAGCAAGATGGGGCACTGGTTCGAGGAGGACGAGGAGATCTTTGTCCACGCCCGCGATCCCTTCCGCCGCGTCGACTGCCTGCCGTCGTCGCGGCGCGTGCAGGTCATCCTCGATGGTGAGCAGGTCGCCGATTCACGCCGCGGCGTGTTCCTGTTCGAGACCGGCCATCCGGTGCGCCACTATCTGCCGATCGCCGACACGCGGCTCGATATGTTCGCGCCCAGCCGCTACATCTCGCGCTGTCCTTACAAGGGCATCTCCAACTACTATCACGTGACGACCAAGGCCAAGCGCCACGAGAACCTGGTCTGGTATTATCCTGAGCCGGTGCACGAGGCGGAGCGCATCAAGGGGCTGGTCTGTTTCCACCACGAGCTGGTCGACAAGATCCTGGTCGATGGCGTCGAAATCCCGAAGGAAGCCACGGCCGCGTCGAGCGGTTATTTCTAGGCATCGACGCCGCTTGCGCGCGGGCGCTTGATCGAAGCACGGGTCAGCGCATACCCTCCCTGGGACAGGGAGGACACTCGATGGATCTTTTCAAGCTGGATGGCGATGTCGCGCTGGTCACCGGCGCCGGCAGCGGCATCGGCCAGGCCATCGCGATCGGGCTGGCCGAGGCAGGCGCCGACATCGCCTGTTTTGGTCATGCGTCGAAAGGTGGGCTGGATGAAACGGCGCACCGGATCACGGCACTCGGCCGCAAGGCGCTGGTGCTGAACGGTACAGTGACATCGCAGAGCGATCTGGCGGCGGCGATCGATCGAGTCGAGAGCGAACTCGGTGCGCTGACCGTTGCGGTCAACAATGCCGGCATTGCCGGCTCCGAACCCGCCGAGACGATGCCGCTGGAGACGTGGCAGAAGGTGCACGAGGTCAATGTCGCCGGCGTGTTCCTGTCCTGTCAGGCCGAAGCGCGCAAGATGCTGGTGCGAGGCAAGGGCTCGATCATCAACATCGCCTCGATGTCGGGCACCATCGTCAACCGGGGCCTGACGCAGGCGCACTACAACTCTTCGAAGGCCGCCGTCATCCACATGTCCAGGAGTCTCGCCATGGAGTGGGCCGATCGCGGCCTGCGCGTCAATGTCGTCAGCCCGGGCTACACACTGACGCCGATGAACAAGCGGCCTGAGGTGGCCGAAGAGGTGAAGATCTTCAAGCGCGACACGCCGATGGGGCGGATGGCGGCGCCGGAGGAAATGGTCGGACCGACGGTGTTCCTGGCCAGCCGCGCAGCGAGCTTCGTCACCGGCCTCGACCTGATTGTCGATGGCGGCTACGTCTGCTGGTAGAGGTTCAACTTCGCCTGCAGTCTGAATTTATACGCCTCGCGCGGTGTTAGTCGTTGCGCGACATGAACCTTGATCTATATAATTTCATCCCATGAAACTGGCTTGGCGAGATGGCGCTTGCCGGGTCGACAGCCGAGAACATGAGACCTTGATGGCTCGCACCTTGCAAGGCGCCGCAAGACTGGCAATCGATCCGCAGATGACCGCCCCCGCAGCGATCCGTCGGCAACCATGACGCCGACACTGCAGTCCTGTTCCATCATCACTAGAATTGAGCACCATCTTGCCTGCGCCGGCCAAAGCCGGGGCAACAATCTGGCGCCGACGGCCTTGCGCAAAGACCAGCCTTTCCAACACAATCAAGAAAAGCCGCAAGAAGGGAACGAACGATAATTTTCACAGCTTGAAGGAGAACAAGCATGTCACTTCGCAGTGTGATTTCGAACTTAACAATGGGAACCTTCGCACTCGCCGCGGCGAGTGCACTGACACCTTCCGCCCAAGCCGCCGCACCAGAATCCAACGATCCGATCAAGATCGCGCTGTTCGACTGGACCAGCGTCAATCTGAACGCCAAGATCCTTGGCGGTATCCTGGAAAAGCTCGGCTATACCGTCGAGTATCCCACGGCCGACTACCTCTCCAGCCTGACCACGGGCCTCACCAATGGCGATCTCGATGTCGGCCTGGAGTTCTGGGACACGACCGCCGGCGAAGCCATGAAGGCTTCCGATGCGACCGGCCAGACCGAACGGCTGGGCAAGCTCGGACCCAAGGCCAAGGAAGAGTGGTGGTTTCCGGAATACATGAAGGAGAAATGCCCGGGCCTGCCCAATTGGGAAGCGCTAAAGGACCCGAAATGCGCCGAAGCCTTCTCGACGGCGGAGACCGCACCGAAGGGACGCTATCTCGGCGGCCCGGTGACCTGGGAAGGCTTTGACGACGAGCGCGTCGAGGCGCTGAAACTGCCCTTCACCGTCATCCATGCCGGCACCGACGCGGCGATGTTCGCCGAGCTCGATTCCGCCTATCAGCGCAAGGCGCCGATCATGCTGTGGATCTATTCGCCGCATTGGGCGCCGGCCAAGTACAAGGGCGAGTGGGTTGAATTCCCGGAATACACGCCCGAGTGCTACAACGACCCGAAATGGGGCGTGAACCCCGACGCCAAATATGACTGCGGCAAGCCGCATGGCGAGATCTGGAAATACTCCTGGTCCGGCATGAAGGACAAATGGCCGGTCGCCTACAAGGTGGCCAAGGCCTACACGATTGACACCGATGAGCTCAACAAGATGAGCGGCGAGATCGATCTCGGCGGCAAGACACCGGAAGACGTCGCAGCTGCCTGGATCGCCGCCCACGAGGCCGACTGGAAAGCCTGGGCGCAGTGATCGTTCCGACTGGAAAAATGAGACCCGGCTGCTGACCAGCCGGGCCTCACTTGTTGATATTCCAGAGGGACGTTCGAATGACGGACAGGACTGAACAGGAGCCAAACACGGCGGGCGCGCCAAAAGACGCCCGTCCGGTAAAGCTTGCCTGCCGCAATGTCTGGAAATTGTTCGGATCGAACGCGGCCAATTTCATCCGTGAACGTGACGGCAAGGCCAGCATGGCCGACGTCACGGCTGCCGGGCTGGTCGGCGCGGTGCGCGCCGTCGACCTTGAAATCCGCCAGGGCGAGATTTTCATCATCATGGGCCTGTCGGGCTCCGGCAAGTCGACGCTGGTGCGCTGCATGTCGAGGCTGGTCGAGCCGACCCACGGCAAGGTCGAATTCGAGGGCAATGACCTGCTGAAAATCTCCGATGCAGCACTCATCGAATTGCGACGACACCGCATGGGCATGGTGTTCCAAAATTTTGCGCTGTTGCCGCATCTCAACGTGCTGGAGAACATCGCCTTCCCACTCAGCATCCAGGGGCAGGACCGGGCGACACGCGAAGCAAGGGCGCGCGAGGTCATCGAGCTTGTCGGCTTAAGGGGTCGCGAGCATTTCTATCCGCGCGAACTGTCCGGCGGCCAGCAGCAGCGTGTCGGCATCGCCCGCAGCCTGGCGACAAAACCGGAAATCTGGTTCCTCGACGAGCCGTTCTCGGCGCTCGATCCGCTGATCCGCCGCGAGATGCAGGACGAGCTGATGCGGTTGCAGATGATGCTGCACAAGACCATCGTCTTCATCACCCATGATTTCGACGAGGCCATCCGGCTGGCCGACCGCATCGCCATCATGAAGGATGGCGAGGTCATCCAGATCGGCACGCCGGAGGAACTGGTGGTCAATCCGGCGACCGACTACGTCGCCGAGTTCACCCGCGACGTCGACCGCGCCAAGGTGATCTCGGCACGCAGCCTCATGCGCGCCTGCGACGGCTCGGAGCACGGCGGAACGGTGGCGCCGGAGGCCAAGATATCCAGCTTTTCCGCCAGCATCGTTGCCGCCAACAAGCCGTTCGCGGTCGTCAACGGCAGCGGCAAGCCGATCGGCGAGGTGACGCCGCAAGCGGTGATCGATCTGCTGGCCGGCATTGAGCGTTCCGGAGCCGGCACATGACGGTGACGGCAAGCGCCGGCGAAACACGGTCGCGCCCGGTTCAGGTCTGGCTGCTCGTCTGGGCGGTGGCACTCGCGGCCGCGCTTGTCGTGTTCCTGTTGCAAGACCACCTGCCCTGGGCGGTCAATTATCCGGCCAGCGCCGTCGTGCCGGTCGCCGATTGGATCAGCGCGCTGATGCGCTGGATCAAGTCGAACCTGTCGTGGCTCACCCGCTCGATCACCGCTGTGCTCGGCGTTCCGCTCGATTTCGCGCTCAATCTGCTGGCCAAGAATTTCAAGATCGGTCACGGCGCGGACGCCTATGTCCTGCCGCGGCTGTCCTGGGTCGGCGTCTGTGCTGCCGCCTTCATCGCCGGGCATGCAGCCGGCGGCAGAAAGCTCGGCCTGCTGGTCGGCGGCTGCTTTCTCTATATCGCGCTGTTCGGCCAATGGACCAGCGCCATGCTGACGCTTGGGCTGATCTCCATCGCCGTGCCGTTCTGCATCGTCACCGGGCTGTTCGCCGGCATTTGGGCGTGGCGCAAGCCGTGGGCCGAAAGGCTCATCGTCTCCCCTGCCCTTGACCTGATGCAGACGATCCCGACCTTCGCCTATCTCATCCCAATGCTGCTGCTGTTCGGCAACAGCCCGGTCTCGGCGATGATCGCAACCGCCATCTTCGCCACCCCGCCGATGGTGCGAGCAACGATGCTCGGCCTGTCGCGGGTGCCGTCGGAGATCGACGATTTCAGCGAAATGGCCGGCTGCACGGCGCAGCAGAAACTGTGGCGGGTGCTGCTGCCGTCGGCGCGGCCGACATTGATGGTCGGCGTCAACCAGGTCATCATGCTGGCGCTGAACATGGTGATCATCGCTTCGATGATCGGTGCCGGCGGCCTCGGCTACGACGTGCTCCTGGCGCTACGCGCGCTGAAGGTCGGCGAGGCGATGGAAGCCGGCCTTGCCATTGTGGCACTCGCCATCGCACTCGACCGGCTGAGCCAGGCCATCGCGCACAGCCAAGCAAAGGGCCATGTCCATCAGGAGGTAAGCCCGAGCCTCTGGCGGCGCTACCCCAACCTGACGCTGGCCATCGCCATCCTTGTCGTGACAACACTGTCCGGCCTGTTCGTGCCGGCCTTGGCAGTGGTGCCGAAAGCGATCACTTTCACCACGGCGCCGCTGTGGAAGGCGGCGGTGAACTGGGTGACCATCAATTTCTTCGACACGATCGAAGCGTTTCGCGTGGCGCTCATCCTCAATCTGCTGAACCCGCTGCGCGCCTTTTGCGAGGGCTTTCCGTGGCTCGGCGCCGTCTTCCTGCTCGGCCTTGCCGGCTATCAACTCTCCGGCCTGCGTCTCGCCGTCCTCGTCGCCGCGCTGACCGCCTTCTGCGCCATCACCGGCCTGTGGGAAAAGACCATGGCGACGGTCTATCTCTGCGGTATTTCGGCCTTCATCGCCTGCCTGATCGGCATCCCGATCGGGCTGATGGCTTCGCGCAGCGACCGGTTCGAGAAAATCGTCACGCCGGTCATCGATACGCTGCAGGTGCTGCCATCCTTCTGCTTCATCATCCCGGTGGTGATGCTGTTTCGGGTCGGCGACGTCACCGCCATGATCGCGACGATCGCCTTCGCCGTGGTGCCGGCGATCCGCTACACCAATCACGGCATCAGGCAGGTGCCGCCGGCGCTGATCGAGGCGGCCAAGGTTTCGGGCTGCACGCCGCGCCAGACCTTCTTTCGCGTGCAACTGCCGCTGGCGCTGCCGGAGATCATGCTGGGCGTCAACCAGACGATCCTGATGGCGCTGGCAATGATCATCATCTGCGCCATGGTCGGCACCCGCGATCTCGGCCAGGAAGTGTTCATCGCACTGTCCAAAGCCGATTCCGGCCGCGGCATCGTCGCCGGTCTCGCCATCGCCTTCATCGGCATCGTCGCCGACCGGCTGTTCAGCGCCTGGACGGCGAAGGCGCGCGCAAGGCTGGGTTAGGATTAGCCGCCCCGACACAGGAGAGAATGATGACTGGCCGGATCGCTCACTGCACCTGCGGCCAATTGCAGATCCGCTGCCCGCAAGAGCCGGCCAAGGTCTCGCTTTGCCATTGCCTGGACTGTCAGCGGCGGACCGGCAGTCCGTTCGGGATCGCCGCTTTCTTCGATGCCGCCGAGACCGAGATCAGCGGCTCATTCCAGACATTCCAACGCGATTCCGACAGCGGCTTTCCCGTCACCTTCCATTTCTGCGGAACGTGCGGCTCAACGGTCTTCTGGTATCCGTCACGAAAACCGGCGGCGGTAGCCGTCGCAGTCGGCTGCTTCGGAGACCCGGCATTTCCGGCGCCGACGCAGTCTGTCTATGGCGAGAGTCGCCACGGTTGGGTCGAGGCGCCGGCCTGACGGCGCCCACTCGTTATTCCGCCGCAACGCCCTTCACCTCAAGATAGCTCTCCATCGAATCATCGAGCGCCTGCAGCCACGGCGTATGATGCAGCGGCGCCATGGTGCCGGTCATCAGCGAGCGGTAGGCGTGGTCGCGGAAGCTCATAATGTCTTCGCCCTTGTGGTGTTCCCATTCCATGAAGGTCTGGTTGACCGCCTCGACGTCGAAACCGGGATAATCGGTCTGGTCCATCAATTCCTTGGTGTAGTCGCCCTGGAACCAGATCATGTGCTCGGCGTCTTCCAGCGTTTCCTCACGCGCGCGCCACTTCGCGCCGTGAGCGGCCATCGCCTCGGCCGAGGGCAGCTTGATGCGGCCCATGATGACGTCGCGGGCAAACCAGGCCTGCGCGTCGAACATATTGAAGGTGTAGAACTGATCCTGCATGCCGATATAGGAAAGCTGTGGGTTCTTCTCCCAGACGACGCCTTCATAGAGATCGAGCGGCCACATGCGGTTGGCTGTCTTGAGCTTCAGATCGTCGGTCAGGAAGGGGAAGGAATGCAGGTACCCGGTGCACAGGATGATGGCGTCGACATCCTTGGTCGTGCCATCCTTGAAATGCGCGGTCTTGCCGACGACCTTCTGCAGCAGCGGCACCTCTTTCCAATTCTCCGGCCATTTGAAACCCATCGGCTTCGAGCGGTAGCTGGAGGTGATGGATTTGGCGCCGTATTTGTAGCATTGCGAGCCGATGTCCTCGGCCGAATAGGAGCGGCCGATGATCAGGATATCCTTGCCCTTGAACTCCATCGCGTCGCGGAAATCATGGCTGTGCAGGATGCGGCCATTGAAGGTGGAGAAACCCTCGAAATAGGGCACGTTGGGTACCGAGAAATGCCCGGAGGCGACGACGACATTGTCGAACTCTTCCGAGTAGGTGACGTCGTTGGTGCGGTCATGCGCGGTGACGGTGAATTTCTTCGTCTCGTCCGAAAACGTCACCATGCGCACCGGGCTGTTGAAGCGCACCCATTTGCGCAGGCCTGATTTCTCGACGCGCCCCTTGATGTAGTCCCACAGCACGGCGCGCGGCGGATAGGAGCCGATCGGCCGGCCGAAGTGCTCCTCGAAAGTATAGTCGGCGAATTCCAGGCATTCCTTTGGTCCGTTCGACCAGAGATAGCGATACATGGAACCGTGCACCGGATCGCCATGCTCGTCGAGACCGGTGCGCCAGGTGTAGTTCCACAGGCCGCCCCAGTCCGACTGCTTTTCGAAGCAGACGATCTCGGGAATGTCGGCGCCCTTGTCGGCCGCCGATTTGAAGGCCCTGAGCTGTGCCAGGCCGGATGGGCCGGCTCCGATGACGGCAACGCGACTTTTCATGGCAGGCCTCCCGATCTGGTTTCGACTTTTGCCTTGAAGCAACTCCCAAGGGGAAAGCGCTATGCGCTTTCCCGGAATTGCTCTTACGAAACAAATTTCACTCACAGGGACAGTAATTGGCCCTTTCGTGCTGTCAACAGCCCGGTGCGGAAACAACGTTCCGCCGATGTGGATTTCCCGCAAAAAACCGGACGCGGCCAAACGCCGGATCGTGCGCATGCGCTTTCAGGCGACTTGCCGTCGCAGTTGCGCTGCTGTATCGGCACCTGACATGTTCACCTAGAGTGAAATAAATCCGCAGGAGTGCCGGGGGCGACATGGCGAAGAAGGTTTCCGATTCCAAGGCTGGTCCAGCCGGTGCAAAGGCCAAGCCGCAGCCAAAGGTCTCGGCCGACGGGAAAACCATCCGCGCGCCGCTGACGCAGAACCCGCATGCCATTCGCGACACGCGCGAAAAGGTGCTGGAGGTGGCGATCGGCCGCGAGGTGCGCGCCTTCCGCAAGAAGCTCGGCATCACCGTCGCCGATCTGGCGGTCGCCACCGACATTTCGCTGGGCATGCTGTCGAAGATCGAGAATGGCATCACCTCGCCGTCACTGACCACCTTGCAGGCGCTGTCGCGGGCGCTCGGCGTCCCGGTGACAGCCTTCTTCCGCCGCTTCGAGGAAGAGCGCAGCGCCGTTTTCGTCAAGGCCGGCCAAGGCCTCGATGTCGAGCGCCGCGGCACGCGCGCCGGTCACCAGTACAATCTGCTCGGCCATATCGGCTCCAACACCAGCGGCGTCGTCGTCGAGCCCTATTTGATCACGCTGACCGAGGATTCCGATGTGTTTCCGACCTTCCAGCATGAGGGCATGGAGTTCCTCTATATGCTCGAGGGCGAGGTCGTTTACCGGCACGGCAGCAATCTCTACCCGATGAAGCCCGGCGACAGCCTGTTCTTCGACGCCGACGCGCCGCACGGGCCGGAACAGCTGACGAAACTGCCGATGCGGTATCTGTCGATTATCTGCTATCCGCAGAGCGCGGGTTGAGCGGGACTCGATCTCCCCTTGGTCTCTCGTGAGGCAAATCGGCTTCGCGACGGCTCCTCTTTTGCAGCACTGGTAGTTGGCGAAAGCCGAAGTGACATTCGATCTCCCCCCTTGAGGGGGAGATGTCCGGCAGGACAGAGGGGGCGAGCCGCGATGACACACAATCTGGTATCCGCCAAGAACCGCCGCAATGCGCGCACGATGCGCAAGGTGATGACCGATGCCGAACTAAAGCTTTGGAATGAGATCAGGGCACACAGGCTAATGGGACTAGGGTTTCGGCGCCAGATGCCTATCGCCGGCCATATCGTCGATTTTGCATGCCCGGACAAAAAGCTGATCGTCGAGCTTGATGGTTCTCAGCATGGCCAGGCCGAAACGTCGGAATCAGACGCTGCAAGAACTGCCAAGTTTGAAGCGCTGGGCTGGACGGTCCTGCGCTTTTGGAACGACGATGTCATTCGCGATATCGACAATGTCTGCCAGCATGTCGTGATTATGGCTGGGCTGGACGACGCGTCGTAAGCGCGGAGGTGGAGATTGGGCAAGGCAGTCGCTCCACGGCGCCCCCCTCTGCCCTGCCGGGCATCTCCCCCTCTTGGGGGGAGATTGGCTGCTTTGGAGGCAGCGCCAACATCAGCTATTCAATCCGGCCCGAACCCAGGGCTCGTCGGGCTGCCGTCGTCGAGCTTCGACAGCCACTCGACCAACGTTGACCTATATCGGGTCAGGCCCTTGTAGTTGGCGAGTTCGTCGGGAAGGTCGCGGATGACACGGTGCAGGCGCCGGGCCCATTTTGGTTGCGTCACCAGCTCATCCATCTTGATCAGATAGCAGCGGATCGGAAAGACGATGCCATTCGAGCGCGGCAGGCGCCAAAAACTCTGCAGCTCGACGCGCAGATGCACTTTGTCGCCGACATTTTCCGGCGTCACCGTAGCCCGGTCCGGACCCCATTTGTGATAGTTTTCGGGGCTGGTGTCGAGGCGCGGATTGATGGTCATCGTCCAGTTCAGGCGCCTGGCCGGCTTGCCTTGCTGGATGTTGGTGAGGAATTTCAGCGCCCTGACAAAAATCCCCTTCTCATGCGCCAGCGGCACCGGCGCGTGCCATTCGAAAAAGTTCATGCCGATGTCGAAATCGAGCGACCAGTCGGCTTGGGTGGTGACCATGCCGGCATCCATCCACAGATTGCCGTCGCGCTGGTCGAGGATGCAGAAGTCGCCCTGGCTCTGGCGGGTGATGTACTCCATCGGGCCGTAAGGCAGCGTCGAGGTGTCGCCGAAGGTGAAGGTGTCGTCGATGCCGAGCGGCCGGTTGATCCAGCGCCAGCGGTCGCCGTCGCGGGTCAGCGTGAAATGCTCGGGATAGCCCAGCGCCTGCTGCTCCATCAGCAGTTCCAGCAAGTCCCAACCGGCCAGCGTCATGTGCGGCAGCGACTGGCAGCGCAGCGGGTCCTCGGCCAGCACCAGCGCGCGGTCCTGCATCTCGGCGACATAGTGCTCGTCGACGTCGATCAGGTTTTCCAGCACGCTGCCCTTGGGGCCGACGACATGCGGCTCGATGTTGACCGCATACATGTAGGCGTCTTCGTGGAACGGAAACGGGAAGCGCCTGATGTGCTCAGGGCTGTTCCTGAAGGTGAAGTCGTCGCGGAACGTTTCCTTGCGAAAGGTGATGCCCATGATTTCCTCCTAGCGCTCCAGGACCAGCGACCGGCCCTCGAAGCGCGACACGCACGGCATGATCTTCTTGCCCGAACGGTGCTCTTCCTCGCTCAGCCAGTGGTCGTTGTGGATGAACTTGCCGTCGCAAGAGATGACGTTGGTTTCGCACTGGCCGCAGACGCCGCCGCGGCAGAGATAGGGCGGATCGACGCCGGCCGCTTCGATCGCTTCCAGCAGGCTCTGCTGCTCATCGACGCGGATCGTCTTGCCGCTGACGGCAAGCGTCACGTCGAAAGGCAGGCCAGGCTGGGGGGCCGCGAAATGCTCGAAATGCACGGTTTCCGATGGCCAACCGAGGCTTGCCGCGCGATCACGCACCCAGTTGATCATGCCGGCCGGGCCGCAGACATAGAGATGCGTGCCGAGCGGCTGCGTCGACAGCAGCCGGTCGAGTTCGATGCGCTCGTCAAGGTCGTCATGATAGAGCCTGACCCGTCGGTCGTAGCGCTCGCGCAGCACATCGGCGTAGGTGCCGAGCGATGCGGTGCGGCAGGTGTAGTGCAGTTCGAAATTGCCGCCTTCCGCCGCAAGCTGAGCGGTCTGCGCCATGAACGGCGTGATGCCGATGCCGCCGGCCAGCATCAGATGCTTTTTGGCGCGCAGGTCGAGCGAGAACAGATTGACGGGATAGCTGACCACCATCTCCATGCCGGGCTTGACGTTCCGGTGCATGAACAGCGAGCCGCCGCGGCCGACATCGTCGCGGCGCACAGAGATCGTGTATTCGCGCGTGTCGAGCGGCGAGCCCATCAGCGAATAGGGGTTGAGCCTGGTGCGTTCGCCGTCGCGCATCTCGACCACGATATGAGCGCCGCCGGAAAAGGTCGGCAGCAACTCGCCGTCGCGCCGGCGGAAATGGAAGCGGGTGACGAGGTCGTTGACCGGGACGACGTCGCTGACCACGACATCGAGTTTTGTGGTTCCGGTGCTCATCGGAAAACCTCCTCCATCGGAGGAATCTCGCTGCGATCCTCGGCGTTGATGCAGACGCCCTGGAACGCCGCGATGCGCCTGGAATAATGATCGCGCACCAGAAGCAGCAGGCCGCAATGCGCGCAGGTCGCCGGCTGCGTCGTCACATTCTCGGTGATGCCCTTGCAGTGGACGCATTGCATGCGCCGCGCCAGCGAACCGCGGTGCTCGGTCTGGATCGAAGTGTGGTCGATGCCGGCTTCAAGCGCCACCTGCATCGCCTGGCCGATCAGGCCCTCAGTGCCGGCGAGATAGAGGCGCAGGCCCATATGCGCATTTGCCAGTGTCTGCCTAAGCCGTGGCAGCAGGCTGGCGAAGGATGGCGACAGATGAAACTGCACCGGTCTCAGCGCTTCGAGGGCTGCGGTGTGTTTGCCGTCAGGCCCGGGAATGAAGACGATTTCGGCGTCGTCGAAAAACCCGGGCGGCGCCCTCCCGGCCATCTCCGCTATCGCCAGCGCCCCTTCCGCATCCGCGATAAAAAGATGATGCTTGCCGGGCTGCGGAGACAAGGTTCCGTAAACAGGCCGGCTGATGATGCTTTTGGCTGCCATTTAAGTCTTCTTGCCTTCGAGCGCTTCACCGTTTCATAGAAACGGCGGACCGCTCTATCTCTTTGCTTTGACGCAATTCCGGACGGAAAACCGTTTCACACTTTTCCTGGAATTGCTCGAACCCCTCGCTGTTGATTATGCCTCAACCTTTCGCCGTGCGCTTGGTCTTCTTGGGATCGTCGAATGGCAATGGCTGGGCGGTGGCCTTGATGGCGCCGCTCCTGTTGCGGATTTCGAGCTTGGTGTCCTTGACCGCGCAGTCGACGTCGAGGCGGGCTATGCCCATCGATTTCTCGACCAGGGGCGAATACATGGCGCAGGTCACCACGCCCACCTTCTTGCCGTCGCGATAGACCGGCGCACCCTCATCGGCCGGCTCCTTGCCGTCGAGCAGAACGCCGTAGATCTTGAAGCGCTCCTTACCCTTGAGGCGATAATGCTCCTCGGCGCCGCGAAAGCCGGTCTTTCCGGGGCTGACGGTGAAGTCGAGGCCGAGCTCCCACAGCGTGTCGCCGGGTCCTTCGTTCTCGAACGGATATTTCTGCGAATTGTCGTAGGGGTAGAACAGCAAGTAGCTTTCCACCCGCAGCATGTCGAGGGTGGTGAAGCGGCACGGAATGATGCCGGCGCTCTTGCCCTCGTCGAGGATCCTGTCCCAGATCGTGCCGGCATCCTGGCCGCGGCAGAAGATCTCGTAGCCGCGCTCGCCGGTGTAGCCGGTGCGCGAGATCATGACGGGCAAACCGAACAGTTGCGTCTGCATATGATGGAAATAGTTGAGGTCGCGAATGCCCGGCACGTGCTTGGCCAGATAGTCGACGGCGGTTGGCCCCTGCAGCGAAAGATCGTGCAGATTGTCGTCGAAGCGCAGCGACACGTCGCGGCCCATAGCCGCCCGCTGCAACTCCTCATGACCGGTGCCCGAACCATGCACGACCATCCAGGCATTGGGGCCGGTGCGGTAGAGGATGCAATCGTCGGTGAATTTTCCCGCCTCGTTCAGCATGCAGGCATAGGCCGACTTGCCGGGGTAGATCTTTTCGACGTCGCGCGTCGTCGCCAGGTCGATCAGGTGTGAAGCATGCGGCCCGGTGATGTGCACCTTCTTGAGGCCGGAGACATCCATCAGGCCAGCCTTGGTGCGGATGGCGATGTACTCCTCGTCGGCATCCTTGTCGTAGGTCCAGGCGGTTCCCATGCCGCTCCAGTCTTCGAGCTTCGAACCGAGCGCTCGGTGGCGATCCGCCAGGGTCGAAAATCTCCAGGATGCCGTCATCCGCTCGTCCTCCGTTTCGATAATGCTCTGCTGTTCCCTGCCCCCTGCGCAGTGGCGGGAGCTTTGACCGAATATTGATCGCAAACGCCAGGACGCCGCAATACCCATAAGCAATTAATTTCATTGTCAGGCAAAATCCACCGCGCAAAGCAAACAGTTAACCTCACGTAAATCGCGCTTGACAATTGCGGGATTCGGACTGAATTTATGAAAAAAATTTCACTCTCTTGAAAGAGGGCAGCGGCCGGCCAATTCGGGGCCTGGCGTTGGAAAAAGGGGAAAACCGATGTCAGACATGCAACAGCGCATCGAAGCGCTGTACCGTTCCGACGTGCGCGGATCTGCGCTCCTGATCGTCTGCCTGTGGGCGACGATCCTCTTCGTCCTGCTCATGACATGGCCCTACATCCCGCACAGCGGCATCAAGGCCGTGGTCGCGATCGCCGCCGCCGCCGTGCTGATCTTCAACACGGCCGCCATCCTGGCGATGGTCAAGCACTACAAGGAAGACAAGGAATTCATCTACGGGCTCGACATCAAGAACGCCGACGCATTCCGCAACCGCAAGTCCTGAGGGGTAGAAGAAATGTCCCGCTACACGCCGCCGGAGCAGAGCAAGGCCGGGCAGGTTTTCGACATCGCCGTCGTCGTCGTCGCCATTTTCGTGGCGCTGTGGCTGCCGCTGAAACTGGGCCTCGCCGGTGCGGCGAAATCCATCGATGCGCTCGACGCCAAGACGTGGGAAGCGCTCGGCCAGAACCCGACCATGGCCTCGATCTGGGAAAAGCTCGGCTACACGCCCGAGACCGCGCACGACATCATCCAGAACCGCTTCCATTATGTTATCGACTGGCCGACGCTGATCATAATGGCTGCGGTGCTGATAGGCTATTTCGTCTTCCTGTTTCACGCATCCGACCGCGAATATCGCGACGTCATCAACGAAAAATTCGACGACAAGTAAGAGTTCTGAGGACGATTTAATTCGGGGACACGATCATGTGGGTGGCACTCTCTTACGCATGCTGGGGCATCTCGATCGTGCTCGCTTTGTGGATGCTCTACGACTGGTTCAATGTCGACACGACCTTCTCCGAAGAGGTGCTGACCTCCTCGCGCGAAGGCGAACTGGAAGCCACTTCCGAAAAACACCGGATCTGAGTGAGGATTGAACAATGACGATCGCACTTGAACCGGCTGCCCCGGCTGTCCAAGGGGACAGAGTTTCACTCCTGCGCGTGCTCGGACCGGCCCATGTCTGGGCGCTCGGCGTCGGCATCGTCCTGGTCGGCGAATTCACTGGCTGGAATTTCTCGGCGGACAAGGGTGGCGCGCTGGCCGCGCTGATCGTCTGCTGGGTCGTCGGATTGCTCTACACCTCGGTCGCGATGATCGATTCCGAGGTGACATCGACCGTGGCCGCCGCCGGCGGCCAGTATGCGCAGGCAAAGCACATCGTCGGACCGCTGATGGCGTTCAACGTCGCGCTGTTCCTGGTCTTTGCCTACACGATGCTCGAGGTGTCCGACGCCATCCTGCTCGGCGACACCATCGTCGCCAAGGCCGGCGTCGAAGGGCTCACCCACAATTCCTTCATCGCCGCGACCATCGTCGTGCTGGCGTGGCTGAACTATCGCGGCGTGCTGATGACGCTCAACGTCAACTTCGTCATCACCGCGATCGCCTATATCTCGATCGTCATCCTGTTCTTCTCGGTCAGCCCGTGGACACAAGGCGCCGTGCTGAAGCTGAACGAACTGGTCACCCCAGGCAATGCGCTTCCCTATGGCTGGATCGGCGTCATCGCCGCCTTCCAGTTCGGCATCTGGTACTATCTCGGCATCGAAGGCACCACACAGGCCGCCGAGGAAGTGCGCTCCCCGGCCCGCTCGCTGCCTTACGGCACCATGGCCGGCATGATCACGCTTTTGATCGCGGCGGCCATGACCTGGTATGTCTGCGCCTCGCTGATGCCCTGGGAATATCTCGGCATCACCTACTATCCACTGTGGGACGCCGGCAAGCTGACCGGCAGCCCGCTGCTCGAGAACCTGTTGTTCGTCGCCACGCTGCTGGCGGCGCTGGCGTCGGCCAATGGTTGCATCAACGATGCGGCGCGCGCCTGGTTCTCGCTCGGCCGTGACCGCTATCTGCCGACATGGTTCTCGGCCGTGCATCCGAAATATCGCACGCCCTATCGCTCGATCCTGTTCCTGCTGCCGATCGCGCTGGCCTTCGCCTTCATCGCCGACCTCAACCAGGCGATCACCTTCTCGATCCTGTCGGGGGTGCTGCAATACACGTTCATGAGCATCAACATCATCATGTTCCGCAAGAAGTGGCCGCTGGGCTCGATCCGCCGAGGCTACACCCACCCCTTCCATCCGATCCCGGCCATGGTGCTGTTCTGCCTGTGCGTGGTGACCTTCTTCGCCATCTTCCTCGGCTTCGGCTCGCAGCTGATCGCCATGGTCGCCTTCTACTTCCTGATCTCGCTGTGGTTCCACTTCTACCGTTACAAATTCGTGCGGCGCGGCGACCAGTTCACCATGCCGTGGCCAAAGCCGCAGGGTTATTGATGGGAGTAGGCCCGTCCGGATCCCGGGCGGGCCTGGCATGAGAAAATGTCCGATCTGACATCAGCACTGCTGGCCGGGGCCATTGTCCTGGTTGTCGTTCTCCACCTTGCCTGGCAAGCGCGTGCCAGCCGCAGCAGGGCATCGATGGCGCTCGCCGTCGAGCAGGACCGCATCCGCACAATCATCGCCGATGCTGCCAATGTTTCGGATGGCACCGCCGGCGTCATCACCTGGGAAGGATCCTGGAACAGCAAACGTGTCCAGGTGCGCACCATCGTCGATACGCTGGCGACGCGCAAACTGCCGGCGCGCTGGCTCAGTGTTTCGATCACCGAAGAGGTCGCGGTACCAGCCACCTTCGACATGATGATGCGGCCGGGCTCGCCGACGACCTTTTCCAATTTCGATCATCTCGAGCATACGCTGCCCAAGGCTCCGGGATTCCCCGCCGAGTCGGTGCTGCGCACCGACCGCAGGGCGGCGCGCTTTCCGCAAGGCCTTATCGCCAGCCATATCGAGATCTTTTCCGAAGGGCGCGCCAAGGAACTGCTGATCACGCCCAAGGGTATACGCATCGTCTGGCTTCTGGCCGAAGCCGAGCGGGCGCGCTATGGCGTTTTCCGGCAGGCCGAATTCGGCGACGCCGCACTCGATCCCGCGCTGATCGAAAGGCTGCTGATGTCGGTGTCGGCGCTTCGCGACGCGATCAACAAAAGCGAACGGCAGGCCGCATGACCAGTTCCGCCACTGCACCCACCAATCCCTATCTGGTTCTCGGCGCCGCAATCGTGCTGCCGGGAAGCGGGCACGTCATTCTGGGCGTGCCGGTGCGCGGCCTTCAATTCCTTTTCTTCATGGTGATCCTGGCATGGGTGACGGCCAAGATCGCGCCGCCCGATGCCAGCTTCGTCGGCCGTCACGCCGGCGGCTTCCTGATCTATGCTTTGTCGATCCTGGACGCCTACAAGCTCGCCCGCATCCGCACCGCCAAATGGGTTCACAACGCCCGGCAAGGCAACGATAGTGGGCAGAGCGGCATTGAGACGCATAGGTAACTAGAGGAATATTTTTTTCATACGATTGAATTTGCGGACCTCATTCGATACATCATTTCAGAGTTGCAAACGATCTCTTAGCTACAAAACGTCGGGAGGCTGACATGTGTGGAATTGTCGGACTGTTTTTGAAGGACAAGTCGCTGGAACCCCAGCTTGGCGCGATGCTGTCGCAGATGCTGATCTCGCTCAGCGATCGCGGTCCCGATAGCGCCGGCATCGCCATCTATGGCGCGCCGTCCAAGAATGAGGCCAAGATCACCATCCAGTCGGCCAAGCCCGACCGCGATTTCCGCGGCCTCGAGGCGGAGCTCGCCAAGGCCATCGGCACGCCGGTGACGATCGCGGTGAAATCCACCCATGCAGTCGTCAGGACCACCCCCGCGAAGATCGATGAAGCGCGCGAAACCATCCAGGCGCTGCGCCCCGACGTCCGCATCATGGGCGCCGGCGACGTGGTCGAGATCTACAAGGAAGTCGGCCTGCCCGAGGCTGTCGTCGATCGCTTCGATGTCCGCAAGATGACCGGCACACATGGCATCGGCCATACCCGCATGGCGACGGAATCGGCGGTGACGACGATGGGCGCGCATCCGTTCTCGACCGGCGCCGACCAGTGCCTGGTGCACAATGGCTCGCTGTCGAACCACAACAATGTCCGCCGCGAACTGATCCGCGAAGGCATGGCCTTCGAAACCGAGAACGACACCGAAGTCGCTGCCGCCTATCTCTCGTCACAGATGGCGCATGGCAAGAATCTCGGCGAGGCGCTGGAAGGCACGCTCTCCGACCTCGACGGCTTCTTCACCTTCGTCGTCGGCACCAAGAACGGCTTTGGCGTGGTGCGTGATCCGATTGCCTGCAAGCCAGCCGTGATGGCCGAAACCGACCAATATGTCGCCTTCGGCTCGGAATATCGCGCGCTGACCAAACTGCCCGGCATAGACAATGCGAGGGTCTGGGAACCCGAGCCCGCAACCGTCTATTTCTGGGAGCATTGAGTTCATGCCGGCAACCACGCTTTCAAAAACCGCGGCACACGACCCTCGGGTCTTCGATCTCGACCAGTTGTCGCTGCGCGAACTCAACCAGGCGCTGCACAATCTGGCTCCCGGCTCGAACGAAACGGCATGGGAAGTGCTGAACCCGAAAGGCAGCCATTCGGTGGCCGTTGGCGTCGACCAGCCTGTTGCCATCGATGTGCGCGGCAGCGTCGGCTATTACTGCGGCGGCATGAATTCCGGCAGCACCATTACCGTGCATGGCTCGGCAGGGCCTGGAGTCGGCGAGAACATGATGTCGGGCTCGATCACCATCAAAGGCGACGCCAGCCAGTATGCCGGCGCCACCGGCAAGGGCGGCCTGCTGGTCATCGAAGGCAACGCCTCGTCGCGCTGCGGCATTTCGATGAAGGGCATCGATATCGTCGTGCATGGAAATATCGGCCATATGTCGGCCTTCATGGCGCAGTCAGGCAATCTGGTGGTGTTGGGCGATGCCGGCGATGCGCTCGGCGATTCCATCTACGAGGCGCGGCTCTTCGTGCGCGGCAAGGTCGACAGCCTCGGCGCCGACTGCATCGCCAAGGAAATGCGGACCGAGCATCTGGAATTGCTGCAGGGCCTGCTCGACCGCGCCGGCGTCACCGGCGTCAAGCCGTCGGAGTTCAAGCGCTACGGCTCGGCGCGTACCCTCTATAATTTCAATATCGACAACGCCGACGCGTATTGAGGCAGCATGACCTACAGGAACCCGCCGACGACGCCGCGCAAATCCGCGACCTTCGACGACTACACGCTTTCCGAGATCCGCCGTGCCGCGGCGACCGGCATCTATGACATCCGTGGCGCCGGCGCCAAGCGCAAGCTGCCGCATTTCGACGACCTACTGTTCCTCGGCGCCTCGATCTCGCGTTACCCGCTCGAAGGCTATCGCGAGCGCTGCGACACATCGGTCGTGCTCGGCTCTCGCCATGCCAAGAAGCCGATCGAGCTGAAGATTCCGATCACCATTGCCGGCATGAGCTTCGGCTCGCTGTCGGGCCCGGCCAAGGAAGCGCTCGGGCGTGGTGCGACCCTGTCGGGCACCTCGACCACGACGGGCGACGGCGGCATGACCGAGGAGGAGCGCGGCCATTCCAAGCAACTGGTCTATCAATATCTGCCCTCGCGCTACGGCATGAACCTGCGCGATCTGCGCCGCGCCGATGCGATCGAGGTCGTCGTCGGCCAGGGCGCCAAGCCGGGTGGCGGCGGCATGCTGCTTGGCCAGAAGATTTCGGATCGTGTCGCCGAAATGCGCACGCTGCCGAAAGGCATCGACCAGCGCTCGGCCTCACGCCATCCCGACTGGACTGGACCCGACGATCTCGAGATCAAGATCCTCGAATTGCGCGAAATCACCGACTGGGAAAAACCGATCTACGTCAAGGTCGGCGGCGCGCGCCCCTATTATGACACGGCGCTTGCCGTGAAGGCCGGCGCCGATGTCGTTGTCGTCGACGGCATGCAGGGCGGCACCGCCGCCACCCAGGAAGTGTTCATCGAAAATGTCGGCCAGCCGACGCTTGCCTGCATCAGGCCGGCCGTGCAGGCGCTGCAGGACCTCGGCATGCACCGCAAGGTGCAGCTGATCGTCTCCGGCGGCATTCGCAACGGCGCCGATGTCGCCAAGGCGCTGGCGCTCGGCGTCGACGCGGTCTCGATCGGCACGGCGGCCCTTGTCGCGCTCGGCGACAACGATCCGCGCTGGGAGGCGGAGTACAACGAGCTTGGCACCACGGCCGGCGCCTATGACGATTGGCACGAGGGGCGCGACCCCGCCGGCATTACCACGCAGGATCCGGAACTGATGAAGCGGGTCGATCCGGTGGCTGCCGGGCGCCGGCTGGCGAACTACCTCAAGGTGATGACCCTTGAGGCTCAAACGATCGCCCGCGCGTGCGGCAAGAACAGCCTGCACAATCTCGAACCCGAGGACCTGGTCGCGCTGACGATCGAGGCAGCCGCCATGGCCGGCGTGCCGCTGGCCGGCACCAACTGGATACCGGGGAAGAACGGCTTCTGATCAACGAAGGGCCGATTCCCGCATACTCGGGAACAACAATCGACAAAAAATGGGGAACTACCGTGGCAACTGATCTTGCTGAATTCGCAAGGGCGAAAAACGTCAAATATTTCATGATTTCCTACACTGACCTGTTCAGTGGCCAGCGTGCCAAGCTGGTGCCGGCGCAGGCGATATCAGACATGCAGAAGGACGGCGCCGGCTTTGCCGGTTTCGCCACCTGGCTGGACCTGACGCCGGCGCATCCCGACATGCTTGCGGTGCCGGATCCGGATTCGGTGATCCAGCTGCCGTGGAAGCCTGAGGTCGCCTGGGTGGCGGCCAACTGCATCATGGACGACAAGGAGGTCGACCAGGCGCCGCGCAACACACTGAAGCGGCTGATCGCGGAAGCCGCCAGCGACGGCATGCATGTCAAGACCGGCGTCGAGGCCGAGTTCTTCCTGATCTCGCCTGACGGCAAGACGATCTCCGACGAATACGACACGGCCTCAAAACCCTGCTACGACCAGCAAGCGGTGATGCGGCGCTACGACGTCATCGCCGAGATCTGCGACCACATGCTGGCGCTCGGCTGGGGCGCCTATCAGAACGACCATGAGGACGCCAACGGCCAGTTCGAGATGAACTGGGCTTTCGACGACGCGCTGGCCACCGCCGACAAGCACTCGTTCTTCAAATTCATGGTCAAGTCGATCGCGGAAAAGCATGGCCTGCGCGCGACCTTCATGCCGAAGCCCTTCCAGGGCCTGACCGGCAATGGCTGCCATGCGCATATCTCGGTCTGGGACAAGGCCGGCAAGACCAACGTCTTCGCCGACAATTCGATGGAGCTCGGCCTGTCGGCCAAGGGCAGGAATTTCCTCGGCGGCATCATGAAACATGCCTCCGCACTGGCCGCGATCACCAACCCGACGGTGAATTCCTACAAGCGCATCAACGCGCCGCGCACCATTTCGGGCGCGACCTGGGCACCGAACACGGTGACCTGGACCGGCAACAACCGCACCCACATGGTGCGGGTGCCCGGCCCCGGCCGCTTCGAGCTGCGGCTGCCGGATGGCGCCGCCAATCCCTATCTCCTGCAAGCGGTCATCATCGCCGCCGGCCTCGACGGCATTCGCTCGAAGGCCGATCCTGGCAAGCGCTACGACATCGACATGTACCAGCTCGGCCATACCGTCACAGACGCACCGAAGCTGCCGCTCAACCTGCTCGACGCGCTGCGCGAGTTCGATAATGACAAATCGCTCAAGGCGGCGCTGGGTGAGGAATTTTCGTCGGCATATCTAAAGCTGAAGCAGCAGGAATGGAATTCCTATGCTTCGCACTTCACGCAATGGGAGCGCGACCACACGCTGGATATTTGACCACCAGCGCGACGCGAGCGACCTCGGAATGAACTGATGAAATATTCGATCTTCTCGCTCGCTCGTGCCGCCCTGTCCGGCCACAAGAACTGGCAGCGCACCTGGCGCGACGCCACGCCGAAGGATCGCTACGACGTGGTGATCATCGGCGGCGGCGGGCACGGGCTGGCCACCGCCTGGTTCCTCGCCAGCGAGTACGGCATCAAGAATGTCGCCGTGCTCGAAAAAGGCTGGATCGGCTCCGGCAATGCCGGCCGCAACACCACCATCATCCGCTCCAATTACGGTCTGCCCGGCAACACCGGCTTCTACGAATTGTCGATGAAGCTGTGGGAGCGGATGGAGCAGGACCTCAACTACAATGCGATGGTCAGCCAGCGCGGCGTCATCAACCTCTACCATTCCGATGCGCAGCGCGACGCCTATGCGCGGCGCGGCAACACTATGCGCATCAACGGCATCGACGCCGAACTGCTCGACCTCGCTGCCGTCAGGAAGATGATCCCGTTCCTGAACTTCGACAATGCGCGCTTTCCCGTGCAAGGCGGGCTGTTGCAGCGGCGCGGCGGCACGGCGCGGCACGATGCGGTGGTCTGGGGCTATGCGCATGCGGCGAGCGAACTCGGCGTCGACATCATCCAGAATTGCGAAGTCACCGGTTTTGTCAGGGACGCCAATGGCAAGGTGACCGGCGTCGAGACGTCGCGCGGCAAGATCGGCGCCGGAAAGGTTGGCATGGCGGTCGCCGGCTCCTCGTCGCGCGTCGCAGCAATGGCCGGTCTGCGCCTGCCGATCGAGAGCCACGTGCTGCAGGCCTTCGTCTCCGAGGCGATCAAGCCGCTCATCCCGGGCGTCATGACCTTCGGCGCCGGCCATTTCTACGTCAGCCAGTCCGACAAGGGCGGCCTCGTCTTCGGCGGCGATATAGACGGCTACAATTCCTACGCCCAGCGCGGCAACATGCCTGTGATGGAAGACGTCTGCGAGGGCGGCATGGCGCTGATGCCGATGATCGGCCGCGTGCGCCTGCTGCGCCAGTGGGGCGGCATCATGGACATGTCGATGGATGGTTCACCGATCATCGACAAGACGCCCGTCGACGGGCTCTATCTCAACGCGGGCTGGTGCTATGGCGGCTTCAAGGCGACGCCAGGGTCCGGTTTTGTCTTTGCGCACCTCCTGGCTCGCGACGAGTCGCATGAAGAAGCGGCACGGTTCCGCCTAGACCGGTTCCGAACTGGCGCCATGATCGACGAAAAGGGCCAGGGCGCCCAACCGAACCTGCATTGAAGGCGGTTTAGAAGAAATGCGCATTGCCTGTCCTTTCTGCGGTGAACGCGAACTCGGCGAGTTCACCTATCTCGGCGACGCCAAGCCGGTGCGGCCCGAGGCCGGCGCCTCGGAAGACGAGGTCTTCGACTATGTCTATCTGCGCGACAATGTCGCCGGCGCGACCAGCGAATACTGGTACCATGGCGGTGGTTGCCGGGCTTGGCTGAAGGTCACCCGCAACACGCTGACGCACGAGATTTCCTCCATCGAACCGGCGGCTGGTGCCGGCGCTGCGAAGGTTGGTGCGTGATGGCCGGCGCGCAGACACACCGGCTCGGCAATGGCGGGCTTGTCGACCGCTCGGCACCGCTGAACTTCCGTTTCGACGGCAAGGCTTTCTCCGGCTTCCAGGGCGACACGCTCGCCTCCGCGCTGATCGCCAACGGCGTCAAGCTGGTCGGCCGCTCGTTCAAATACCACCGCCCGCGCGGTATTCTCACCGCCGGTTCAGAAGAACCCAACGCGCTGGTCGAGCTGCGCACCGGCGCACGGCGCGAGCCGAACACCAGGGCGACGACGGCCGAACTCTATGACGGGCTCGAGGCCGCCAGCCAGAACCGCTGGCCGTCGCTGCGCCACGACGTGATGTCGGTCAACCAGCTGTTCGCGCCGATCTTCGTCGCCGGCTTCTACTACAAGACATTCATGTGGCCGGCGAAGTTCTGGGAAGCGATCTACGAACCGGCGATCCGCCGCGCCGCAGGCCTTGGCCGTGCCGCCGGCCTTGCCGATCCCGACCACTACGACAAGGCATGGGCGCATTGCGACGTGCTGATCGCCGGCTCCGGCCCGGCTGGTCTGGCCGCGGCGTTGGCAGCCGGCCGCGCAGGCGCCCGCGTCATCCTGTGCGAGGAGGATTTTGTCCTCGGCGGCCGTCTGCTGTCGGATGGCGGAATGATCGACGGCGAACCTGCGGCCGAGTGGATTTCGCGGACGCTGGCTGAACTGGCTGGTATGCCCGACGTCCGCGTCATGACCCGCACGACGCTGTTCGGCGTCTACGATGGCGGCACCTATGGCGCGATCGAGCGGGTCAACGACCATTTGCCCTCGCCGCCCGAGCACCAGGTGCGCCAGCGCCTGTGGCGGATCGTGGCGAAGCGCTGCGTCGTGGCAGCCGGCGCCATCGAACGGCCGATCGTCTTTGCCGGCAACGACACGCCCGGCGTGATGATGGCCTCCGCCATGCGCACCTATGTCGCGCGCTACGCCGCCACACCGGCAAAACGGATCGCGCTGTTCACCAACAATGAGGATGGCTGGCGCACGGTCGAAGCGGCCCTCGGTGCCGGCCTGCAGATCGCGGCGGTCATCGATGCACGGCCCGAAATATCGCCGGCGCATCGTTCGCTGGCCTCGAAGGGCGGCTTCCCGGTGCTGCACGGTTCCGTCAGTGGCGTCGACGGCGGCAAGGATGGCGTCAGGAAAATCGCGGTGTCGCTGACCGGCGGCGCGCGCGCCGAGGTCGAAGCGGACGGGCTCGCCGTTTCCGGCGGCTGGAACCCGGCGGTCGGGCTGACCTCCTATCATCGCGGCCGGCCGAAATGGCGCAGCGACATCTCCGCCTTCGTGCCCGACGGCGCGCCTCCAGGCATGGTCGCCGCAGGTGCCGCCAATGGTGCCTTTGGCCTTGGCGCCTGCCTGAGCCAGGGATTTGCCGCTGGCGCGGCAGCGGCGCGTGACACGGGGCACAATGGTACGGCGGGCGCCGCGCCTGCCGCCGATGACGAGGCTTTTTCGCTGACGCCGCTCTGGCATGTCGCGGGCAAGGGAAAAGCCTTTGTCGATTACCAGCACGATGTCACCGCTTCCGACATCGAACTGGCGCAGCGCGAAGGTTTTGAATCGGTCGAGCACCTGAAGCGCTACACGACGCTCGGCATGGCGACCGACCAGGGCAAGACCTCCAACGTCGCCGGCCTCGCCATCATGGCTGCGGTCAGCGGCCGTTCGATCCCCGAGACCGGGACAACGATCTACCGGCCGCCTTACGTGCCCGTCGCCATCGGCGCCTTCGCCGGCCATCACCGCGACGAGACTTTTCATGCGACGCGGCTGACGCCGTCGCATCACTGGGCGGTGGAACAAGGTGCTGTCTTCGTCGACACCGGTCTTTGGAAACGGGCGCAGTGGTACCCCCGCGCGGGCGAGAAGGACTGGCTGGAATCGGTGACGCGCGAGGTCAAGGCGGTGCGCTCAGGCGTCGGATTCTGCGATGTCTCGACGCTCGGCAAGATCGACGTGCACGGTCCGGATGCCGGCGCCTTCCTCGACCGCGTCTACATCAACACCTTCTCCAGTCTTGCAGTGGGCAAGGCGCGCTACGGTCTGATGCTGCGCGAGGACGGCATCGTCTATGACGACGGCACGACGTCGCGGCTGGCCGAGGATCATTATTTCCTGACCACCACCACGGCCAAGGCCGGTCTGGTGATGCAGCATCTCGAATTCTGCCGCCAGGTGCTGTTCCCGGAGCTCGACGTGCAGCTCACTTCCGTCTCCGACCAGTGGGCGCAGTTCTCGATCGCCGGACCGAGCGCGCGGGAGTTGCTGAAACAGATCGTTGATGAGTCCGAGGACCTTTCCAACGAAGGCTTTCCGTTCATGGGCGCGCGCGAAGTGACATTGCGCGGCGGCCTCAAGGCGCGGCTGTTCCGCATCTCGTTCTCCGGCGAAATGGCCTTCGAGATCTCGGTACCGGCACGCTTCGGCGATGCGATGGCGCGCAATCTGATGCTGGCCGGCGCGCCATTCGGCGTGACGCCTTACGGCACCGAGGCGCTCGGCGTCATGCGCGTCGAAAAGGGCCACATCGCCGGACCGGAACTGAGCGGCACGACGACAGCGGCCGATCTTGGTCTGGGCAAGATGATGTCGACCAAGAAAGACTATATCGGCCGCGTCATGGCCGGACGCGAGGCGCTGGTAGCCCCAGATCGCCAGGTCGTCGTCGGCATCAAGCCGACGGACGAGACACGCCGGTTGCGCTCCGGCGCACACATCATCCCGAAGGGGCAGACGCCCGGCCCCGGCAACGACCAGGGCTATGTCACCTCGGTCTGCTTCTCGCCGACGTTGGATCAGTGGATCGGGCTCGCGCTTGTCGAACGCGGCCGCGAACGCATCGGCGAGATCGTGCACGCGCATGATCCATTGCGCGGCGAAGACTATGACGTCGAACTCTGCAATCCCGTCTTCTACGACCCGGATGGAGGGCGCCAGCGTGGTTGAGTTTTCCTGGGTTTCTCGCAGCCCACTCGAGCATGCGCTTGTCACCGGTACAGATGGCGCACGCGGTATCGAGGCCGGCATTTCGCTGACCGAGATCCGCAATTTTGATCTGATCCAGGTGATGGCGCGGCGCGGCCAGGCGGCCGAGCTGGGACAAGCCGCCAAGGCTCGGTTTGGTGTTGCTGTCCCTGATGCGCCGAAGGCGGTGCGGACTTCGGACGCAACGCTGATCTGGTCGGGACCGGACCAGTTCTTCGTGCTGTCGAAGGGCGGCAAGCACACGATGCAGACGCTGGAGCCCGCATTGTCCGGCTCGCTGTCGGACCAGTCGCATGCGCGGGTTCTGGTCAGCATCTCCGGCGCCAAGGCGCGGACAATGCTGGCGAAACTGTCGTCGATCGATTTGCATCCCGATGCGTTTCCGGTTGGCGCCGCCGCCGCGACGTCGATGGATCACACCAGCGTCACGCTCTGGCGCGGCGGTGATCGGACGGATGGGCAGGCGGTGTTCAACGTTCTGATGTTTGCGACGTTTGCCGAGAGCCTTTGGCATACGATGCTGGATTCGGGCGCGGAGTACGGCGTCGACATCAACCATACAGAGAGACTGGCTTAGCCTTGGCTCGTCTTCCCTTCTCCCACAACGGGAGAAGGTAAAGCGCGCGCCACCTCCGCCTTGCCAAACCCAACCGCACTGCTATTCTTGCTGCTAAAATAATTTCACGCACAGGCAAACTTGTTTCTCGAACCGCAAGGCTGAGATGAGCCAGTCGCCCTACCCCGCAATTGCTGCCGGACCGCCCAAGCCTAGCCTCATCCTGAGGCCCGGCCAGATCGCGCTGCCGCCGGGCATGGAGCGTTATACGATCCAGGGCAACGGCGCGGTGCTGATCGACATCGAGGCCGGCGACGCGATCACCGTGCGCAATGTCGAAGGCGGCCAGGCCTGCGAACTTCTGGCCTGGGACAGGACCGGCGCGACCGATCCCGGCATTTTTGGTGAAGCATCGAACAGCAACGCTGCCGGCATCAAAGCGCTGCTCATAGAGGGCGACGACAGTCTCGCATCCCTGCGGAGCGGGCTCGCCCGCCGGCAGGTGCAGCTTGACCACGCCAAGGCCGTGCGGGTGTTCGGCGTCACGACACCGGCCGGCACCGAGCAGGCTTTCACCGTCGCACGCGATGGTGCGGTGCTGATTGCCGCCCCCGGCGGGCCGATGCTGGTCGATGGTCATGACACGGCGACACCGCTGACCGTCTTCGTTCGCCGCGCCACGATCCGCCCGGCGGCGAAATCGGTATTGGCTGATCCGCTTGCCGACCCGGTGCTCGATTTGCGCGTCCATTCGGCGACCGCGGAGGCCTATTTCGTTAGGGCTGGCGACTATCTGCAGATCATCGATGTCGACGGGCGCCAATGCACCGATTTCCAGTGCTTTTCGGCGCGCAAGCTGGACAGGGGACTGGATCATCCGCTCGACGTGACGACGACGCGCACGCTCATGGGTGCGAGCTACCCGATGCCCGGCCTGCATTCCAAATACTATGACCAGGACATGGAGCCGCTGGTCGAGGTGGTGCAGGACACATGCGGCCGGCACGACGCCTTCGCGCTCGCCTGCGCCGCCAAATATTACGACGACATCGGCTATCCCGGACACACCAACTGTTCGGAGAATTTCAACGGCGCTCTGGCCGGCAAGGGCGTCAATCCCCGCGCGGGCTGGATGGCGATCAACTTCTTCTTCAACACGGCGATCGACGCGCATGGCGTCATGGTGTCCGACGAGCCGTGGTCGCGGGCGGGCGACTATGTGCTGCTCAGGGCGCTCACCGACATCGTTTGCGTTTCCTCCGCCTGCCCCGACGACACGACGCCGGCCAATGGCTGGAACCCGACCGACATCCATGTGCGGACCTATTCCGGCCAGCACAAATTCTCGCGAGCGATCGCCAGACGCATGACGCCCGATTCGGAACCGAAAATGACCCGCGAGACCGCTTTTCATTCGAGCTTTGCCAAGCACACCCGCAACTTTCAGGAGTACAAGGGCTATTGGCTCGCCAATTCCTTCGCCAAGGACGGGCCGATCGCCGAATACTGGGCCTGCCGCCAAGGCGCGGTGATCATGGACCTGTCGCCGCTGCGCAAGTTCGAGGTCACCGGCCCGGATTCCGAAGCGCTGCTGCAATACACGCTGACCCGCGACGTCAAGAAGCTTGGCGTCGGCCAGGTGGTCTACTCGGCCATGTGCTACGAGCATGGCGGCATGATCGACGACGGCACGCTGCTGCGGCTCGGCAAGGACAATTTCCGCTGGGTCGGCGGCGACGATCTGTCTGGCGAGTGGCTGCGCGAGACGGCGACAAAACTCGGCCTCAATGTCCTTGTGCGTTCCTCCACCGACCAGATGCACAATGTCGCCGTGCAGGGACCGAAGAGCCGCGACATCCTCAGGGAGGTGATCTGGACCTCGCCGCTGCAGCCGTCGATCGACGAACTCGATTGGTTCCGCTTCGCCGTCGCCCGCATTGGTGGCGGCAACGGCATTCCGGTCGTCGTCTCGCGCACCGGCTATACCGGCGAGCTCGGCTACGAGATCTGGTGCCATCCGCGCGACGCCGAAAAGGTCTTCGACGCCATCTGGGAAGCCGGCCAGCCTCACGGGCTGAAGCCGATGGGACTGCAGGCGCTGGACATGGTGCGCATCGAGGCCGGGTTGATCTTCGCCGGATACGAATTTTCCGACCAGACCGATCCGTTCGAGGCCGGCATCGGCTTCACCGTGCCGCTGAAGAGCAAGACCGACGATTTCGTCGGCCGCGAGGCGCTGATCCGCCGCAAGGAGCACCCGCAGACGAAGCTGGTCGGTCTCGACATCGACGCCAATGTCGACGTCGGCCATGGCGATTGCGTGCATGTCGGCCGTGCCCAGATCGGCGTGGTCACGTCAGGCATGCGCTCGCCGGTGCTGAACAAGACCATCGCGCTGGCCAGGCTCGATGTCACCCATTCGGCTGTCGGTACCGAGGTCGAGATCGGCAAGCTCGACGGCCATGCCAAGCGGCTGCCGGCGCGAGTCGTCGCCTTCGCCCACTACGATCCGCAAAAGACCAAACCGCGTTCCTGACGGCCCTTCCCTCCCAAGACAGTGAGGCCGTGCTGCAGTTCGTGATAGGAATTTTTTCTTGACCTGCTGAGGGTAGCTATGCTACATATTCGTCCATGGTGCTGATTTGCGCCGCGACCCGCCTCCGGCGGGTTTTTCGCTTCCTGACCCTTGGTCCTTTTCCGAACAATCCCACCGCGGCAGTGTGAAGCCGACATGTTTCGCAAGCGTGATGTGCACGGCGCGACAAATCGCTTGACCTGAAAGCGCGCCGGATCAATCTTCACTGTTAAGAAAAAAATGCGACTGAGTGGAAACACCGACAGCCGCCCAAAGCATGCGTCGATGATGAAGCCTCGCGAAGTCGCGGCCGTCACGAACGGGGAACATCAAAATGGGGAACAAAGACATATGAGCACGATAACGACTGTCCTGGAGCCGCTTGCCGAAGGCAAGTTGCACCGAAATATCGACTGGCGCGGCGCCTTCTGGGTGGCGAGCGGCGTGCCGGCCCTGGTCCTGTTTTCGATCGGCGGCATTGCCGGCACGACCGGCACGCTGGCCTTCGCGATCTGGATCTTCTCCATGATCATGGGCTTCCTGCAATCCTTCACCTATGCCGAAATCGCCGGCCTGTTTCCGAACAAGTCGGGCGGCGCGTCGATCTACGGCGCCACCGCCTGGCTGCGCTATTCCAAGTTCATCGCGCCGCTGTCTGTCTGGTGCAACTGGTTCGCCTGGTCGCCGGTGCTGTCGCTCGGCTGCTCGATCGCCGCCGCCTACATCCTCAATGCGCTGGCGCCAGTGCCGCTGTTCACAGAAACCTCACCCGATGTCGTCGCCTATATCGCCGCGCATGCCGGGACGAGTGCCGCCGACGCCATCACAGCGGTGACCGCGGCGGCGACGCCGGCAATCCGCAACTGGACGCTTTACAGCCACACGCTGGGACCGGTCTCGTTCACCTTCAACGCGACCTTCTTCATCGGCGCAGTGCTGATGCTGATCATCTTTGCGATCCAGCATCGCGGCATTCTCGGCACCGCCAATGTGCAGAAATATATCGGCCTCTTGGTCATCGTCCCGATGCTGATCGTCGGCGTGGTGCCGATCGTCACCGGCCAGATCAACTGGGCGAATTTTTCGCCGCTGGTGCCGCTGGCCGCAGCCTACGCGCCCGAGCCCGGTGCCTGGAACATCGCCGGCTGGACGCTGGTGCTTGGTGGTATGTTCATCGCCGCCTGGTCGACCTACGGCTTCGAGACCGCCGTCTGCTACACATCCGAGTTCAAGAACCCCGGCACCGACACGTTCAAGGCGATTTTCTATTCCGGCCTTCTGTGCATGCTGCTGTTCATCCTGGTGCCGTTCACCTTCCAGGGCGTGCTTGGCCTCAACGGTATGCTGGCGACGCCGATCGTCGACGGCTCCGGGGTCGCCGACGCGCTGGCCGGCATGGTCGGCGGCGGCGCGCTAGTCCACAGCCTGTTGGTGATGCTGATGATCCTGGCGCTGGTGCTGTGCATCATGACGGCCATGGCCGGCTCTTCGCGTACGCTCTACCAGGGCTCGGTCGATGGCTGGCTGCCGCGCTATCTCAGCCATGTCAACGAACATGGTGCGCCGACACGGGCAATGTGGACCGATCTCGTCTTCAACCTGATCGTGCTGGCCATCGCCTCGGCCGACGCGACGAGCTTCTTCCTCATCCTCGCCGTGTCGAATTGCGGTTACATCATCTTCAACTTCCTCAACCTCAACGCCGGCTGGATCCACCGCATCGACAACGGCCATATCGCACGGCCCTGGAAGGCGCCGAGCTGGCTGCTCGGGATCGGGGCGATCTTCGCCTATGTCAACGCGATCTTCATGGGCGCCGGTGCCAAGGTATGGAACCCGATGGCGCTGTGGGCCGGCCTGATCACGGCAGCGCTGATCATCCCGGTGTTCTGCTTCCGACACTACATTCAGGACAAGGGCAAGTTCCCCGACCACATGCTGGCCGATCTCGGCATGACGGGGGCCGACCTCTCGGTCAAAAAGGCGGGCATGCTGCCCTATCTGACGCTGGTCGCCGGCTTGGTGGTGATGCTGCTCGCCAACTGGTTCTTCGTCATCTGACTTCATAAAAAGGAAAAAGGATCGGGCGCGCTTCGGCGCGCCCGATCCTTTTCGACTGGCGTGATCGATCTATTCGGCGGCCAGCGCCAGTTGCGGCTTTTCGGCTTCCTGGCTCAGTTCCAGATCGTCCGTCCGTCCCTCCGCCCCGCGCTTCTTCGGCTCCCGGCCGAAGAACAGGGCGTAACCGGCCGGCAGGACCAGGATGGTCAGCACCGTGGCAACCAGGATGCCGCCCATCATGGCGTAGGCGAGCGGACCCCAGAAGACGCCGCGCGAGATCGGGATCAGCGCCAGCACCGCCGTCAGCGCCGTCAGCGTGATCGGCCGGAAACGGCGAACGGCCGAACCGATGATGGCCTCGTAGCGGTCCATGCCCGCGGCGATGTCCTGGTCGATCTGGTCGACCAGGATGATCGAGTTGCGCATGATGATGCCGAGCAGCGCGATGACGCCGAGAATGGCGACGAAGCCGAACGGCGCACCGCTGATCAGGAGTGCCGCGGCAGCACCGATAATGCCAAGCGGACCGGTCGCCAGCACCAGCATCGCCTTGCCGAAATTCTGCAGCTGGATCATCAAAAGCACGACAATGACGGCCAGCATGATCGGCGCCTTGGCGGCGATCGAAGCCTGGCTTTCCGCCGAATCCTCCGCACCGCCCTGGATTTCGATCTTGTAACCGGGCGCCAGACCCGCACGCAGGTCCTTCATGTCATTGTACATCTTGGTGACGACGTCGTTGGACTGCACGCCGTCGGGCAAGGTGGCGCGCACGCTGATGGTCGGCAGGCGGTCGCGGCGCCATTCGATGCCTTGCTCCAGCACCGGCACCACCTTGGCCACCTGCGACAGCGGCACGAAACCGCCGAAGTCGGTCGGGATATAGACCGAGTCGACCGAGGACAGCAGGCTGCGGCTGGCATTCGGCTCGCGGGCGACGATGGACACCGTCTCCTCGCCGTCGCGGAAGTCGTCGAGCGGCGCGCCGGACATCGTCGCCTGCAGCATCTGGCGGATGCGCTGCGAGGTGACGCCGAGTGCGCGGGCACGATCCTGGTCGATGACCAGCTTCATCGCCGGAACCGGCTCCAGCCAGTCATCATGCACGGCGCCAAGCAGCGGATCTTCACGGAACTTCGCCTTCACCTGGTCGGCGATGCGGCGCACCTCCTGGCGATCCGGCCCCATGACGCGCATCTGCACCGGCCAGCCGGTCGGCGGACCGAGGAACAGACGATCGACCTTGGCACGGATGGACGGGAAGTCTTGCGCCAGGACGGTGCGCAACTTGACGATCAGACGCTCGCGAGCCGGTTCGTCATTGGCCATGACGAGCAACTGGGCAAAGTTGGGGTTGCTCAGCTGCTGGTCGAGCGGCAGGAAGAAGCGCGGCGCGCCCTCGCCGATATAGGTGGCGATGAAACGCTTGTCCTTGTCGTCCATCATCTTGGTCTCGAGCGCCTTGGCCTGCGCCTCGACTTCCTTGATGCTGGTGCCTTCCGGCAGCCAAAGGTCGACGAGGATTTCCGGCCGCGACGATTGCGGGAAGAAGTTCTGCGGAATGAACTGGAAAGCCCACAGGCTGGTGCCGAAGGTGACCAGCGTCATCACCAGGACGATGATGCGATGGCGCACGGCCCAGCTGACGGTGGCACGAAGCCGGCGGTAGAAACGCGTGTCGAAGACATCGTGATGGCTGCCGGCATGCTTGCGCTGCTTGAGGATCATGTTGCCGAGCCATGGCGTGAAATAGACCGCGACGAACCAGGAGACGATCAGCGCGATGCCGACGACATAGAACAGCGTGCGGACATATTCGCCGGCGGTCGAGGCCGCGAAGCCGACCGGAATAAAGCCGGCCGTGGTGATCAGCGTGCCGGTCAGCATCGGGAAGGCGGTCGAGGAATAGGCGAAGCTCGCCGCCTCGACCTTGACCATCCCCTCCTCCAGCTTGCGCTCCATCATCTCGACGACGATCATCGCGTCGTCGACCAGAAGACCGAGCGCGATGATCAGCGCGCCGAGCGAGATGCGCTGCAGGTCGATGCCGAGCTCGTACATGATGGCGAAGGTCGCGGCCAGCACCAGCGGGATGGCGATGGCGATGACCAGGCCGGAACGCCAACCGATCGACAGGAACGAGACCACGAGCACGATCAGCAACGCTTCGCCAAGCGCATGCATGAACTCCGCCACCGCATCGGTGACGACGCCCGGCTGGTCGGAGATCTGGTCGACCGCAACGCCGTAGGGCAGCGCCTCTTCGAAGCGCTTGTAGGTGGCCTCGACATCCTTGCCGACATCGGTAACCTTGAAGCCCTTGGCCATGACGACGCCCAACTGCACGCTGTCGTGACCGTTGAAGCGGTACTTTCGCTGGAACGGATCCTGCAACCCCGAACTCACCGTGGCGATGTCGCCCAGCCTCGTGACCTGACCGCCGGCGCGCAGGCGCAGGTTCCTGATATCCTCGACCTTGCCGACATCGCCCTCGACGGAAATGCGCACCGAGTTGGTGCCGGTATCGACGGAGCCGGCCGGGTCGACATTGTTCTGTCCCTTGATCGCATTCTGCAGATCGGTCAGCGTCAGGCCGCGTTCCGCCAGGGCCTTGGACGAGACGTCGATGTAGAGCTTTTCAGGCTGGTCGCCGATGATGACGGCCTTCTCGACGCCGGGCGTCGTCAAAAGCATGTCGCGCGCCTGGATGGCGAACTTCTTCAGCTCGGGATAGCTGAAGCCGTCGCCGCTGATCGAATGCAGGGTGATGAAGGTGTCGCCGAATTCGTCGTTGAAATAGGGGCCGAGCAGACCTTGTGGCAAGTCACCGGCAATGTCACCGACCTTCTTGCGCACCTGGTAGAACGCGTCGGTCACCTCGGCGGTGTTGGTGTCGCCCTTGATCTGCACGGTGATGATGGCGCTGCCGGCGCGGGTGAAGGAGCGCACGAAATCGAGATGCGGCGTTTCCTGCAGCTTGCGTTCGATCTTGTTGACGACCTGGTCTTCCATCTCCTGGATCGAGGAGCCCGGCCAGATCGCCTGGACGACCATGACCCGGAAGGTGAAATCGGGATCTTCCTTCTGGCCCATGCGCATCAGGCCGAGCGCGCCGGAAATGATGATCAGGCCGAACAGGAACCGCGCAATGGCGGGATGGCCGATTGCCCAGCGCGACAGGTTGAAGGGCCGCTTCTCTTCCGTGGAATTGGTCATCGACGCTGGTCCATCTATCTAGCGCAACAAAATCGAGGGTTCGTAGTGGCTTCCGGGCGGCAAGGCTCTCCCAGCGGAGAAGCACTCATCGCGGTGGGACGCGAAATCGATGTGGGGGTTACATCAATCGAGCGTCTCGGTCGGGCGCCTGCCGCCCGGAAACCAGCGGCTGCGGGAACGCGCAGCCGGTTGTCTGTCGTCAGCGCACCTGCTTGGCGTCGCCGTCCGCCGCGGATGCCGATTGCAGCGCCGTATCACCGGCGAGCTTCACCTTGAGGTTCTCGGTCATGAATTGCGTGCCGGCGGCGACCACGACATCGCCGGGTTTCAAACCCTCCGCGACACGCACGCCATCGGCGGCGAACTCGGCAACCTTGATCGGACGAGCATGAACGGTGTCGGCGCCACGATCGACGGTCCAGACGATCGATTGGGTGCCTTGCTCGGCCAGTGCGCTCAGGGGGATCGAGACCAGCTGCCGCTCATTGGCCGCCGTGGCTTCGATGCTGGCGGTCATGCCGAGCAGCACACGCGGATCGTTGGGCAGGCTGACGCGGACGGCAAAGGTGCGTGATTGCGGATCGGCGCTGCCGGCGACTTCGCGGACCTTGCCGTCGAGCGCCAGCGCATCGTCCGACCAGAAGCCCGCCTTGACCGCCTTGCCCGGCTTGAATTCGGCGATTTCCATTTCGGGGACGGCGATCAGCACTTCCTTTTCGCCGTCGACAGCGACAGTGACAACCGGCGTGCCGGAACCGACCACCTGGCCAACGTCGGCGCTGACCGTGGTGACGATGCCATCCCTGTCGGCCTTGAGATCGGTATAACCGACCTGGTTCTTCGCCTGAGCCAGTGTCGAAAGGGCGGAATCACGGGTGGCGACCGCTTGGTCATAGGTCAAGGTCGCCTGTTCGAGCTGTGATTTCGGGGCAAAATTCTTGGCAAAAAGCTGCTCGGCACGCTTGCGGGCGAGTTTCACGGTCTCGACCTGCCGCTCGGCGGCATCGAGCGCTGCCTGCGCGCTCTTGACCGAAAGGTCGTAGTCAATGGGGTCGATGCGGGCGAGCACATCGCCCGAGGCCACATGCTGGCCGATATCGACGAGGCGCTCGGTAATCTTGCCATTGACGCGGAATGCCAGAGCGCTCTCGGTGCGGGCCCTCACCGACCCGGAATAGGAGAGCGTGCGGGTGTCATGTACCTTCGCGATCTCGACAACCTTGACCGGGCGGATGATATCCTTGACTTCGGCTTTTTCCTGGCTGCAGCCGGCAAGCCCGAGAGTGGCGGTGACAAGCAGCACCGGGCCTACAGCCGGCAGCCTGCCGATGATTGAACTGAACGAAGACACGCGCGTACTCCCGAAATGGAGATGAATCGTTGAAACCGGCGCCCGACGGGCGGAGGCTACTTCAAGGCCTTGATTGCATAGTCGACGAGGTCGTCAGGCATTGCCCGGTTGGTCTTGGCAAGGCATTGCGCCACCATCTGCGGGTGACACAGGATGACGGTCGCGGCGCCGAAACAGCGAGACGCGATAACCGGATCCTGTTTTCTGAACTCACCGGCCTCGATCCCGTCACGAATGATTTCCGCGAACAGGTCGTGAATGCTGTCGACATGCTTGTCGATCACACCCCAATCCCGTTCGAGGGCGACGATGACCATCTCGTGGACCTTCTGGTCGTCGAGCATGACCTCCATCGTCATCTTGTATTGCGCATGCACGTAGCGCCGGAGCCGCTCCTCGGCGCTGATCGGCAGGCGCGAAATCTCGTAGGCCATCTTGTAGCTGGCGCCGAGCATCCGGCCGCAGACGGCCTGGTGGATTTCGACCTTGGAGGCGAAGAAGCGGTAGATGTTGGCCGGCGACATGCCGAGCTCACGCGCAATGTCGGCGACATTGGTCTTGCCGTAGCCATAGTGCCGGAACAGGCGCTCGGCGCAATCGAGAATGCGCGTTACATTTTCCTGTCGGGCGGCTTCGGCGACTATGGTGGCGGCTTCGGACATGATCCTCTATCGATTTACGAGTGACGAATTTTGATTTTCATCACTCGTAAATCGAAAAGAAGGACCTGTCAATGCGGATTCGGTATACACGTACGAATGATGACAGATGGTGACAGTGAGAAGGTGGAATCGACGATCGCTGTTAGCGGCTGGCCCTGATGAATTCGTCATCCTAGGGCGAAGCAAGGAGCGAAGCGACGCGGCGCAGACCCTAGGATCCATGCCGCGGCGTTGGTCAAAGAGTGCGACGGATCAACAGGTTACACCGGTCAGCGAGCTGTAGCCTGCAGCCGCCATTCTCGACTGTCGGAGCTCGGCCGCAAGGTGACGGCATGGATCCCTTGGGCTGCGGAGCAGCTCCAGGGTTTCCGCGACGTCGCTCGCGACTGCTACACCCTAGGATGACGAAGCCCGCGACAAATTGTCGAGGCGAAGCATGGGTGGCGATGCAGCTAAGCCCCCTTGGCCATCTCGCGTAGCCGGAATTTCTGGATCTTGCCGGTCGAGGTTTTCGGGATTTCGGCGAAGATGACCGCCTTCGGCACTTTGAACCGGGCAAGCAGCGCGCGGCAGTGATTGATGATCTCGGCTTCGGTCGCGACCTTGCCGGGTTTCAGCTCGACATAGGCAACAGGCACTTCGCCCCATTTGTCGTCGGGCCTGGCGACGACGCCGCAAGAGGCAACCGACGGGTGCTTGTAGAGCGCGTCCTCGACCTCGATAGAGGAAATGTTCTCGCCACCGGAGATGATGATGTCCTTGGAGCGGTCCTTGAGCTGGATGTAGCCATCGGGGTGCATGACGCCGAGATCGCCGGAATGGAACCAGCCGCCGGCGAAGGCTTCGTCGCTCGCCTTGCGGTTTTTCAGGTAGCCCTTCATGACGATGTTGCCGCGGAACATGACCTCGCCGATTGTCTCGCCGTCGGCCGGTGTCGTCCGCATCGTCTCGGGGTCCATGACCGTCAGGCCTTCGAGCGCTGCATAGCGCACGCCCTGCCGCGCCTTCCTGGCGCTGCGCTCGCCCTTTTCGAGATCATCCCAGGCGCCGTGCCATTCGTTGACGACCGCCGGGCCATAGGTCTCGGTCAGGCCGTAGAGATGGGTGACGGCAAAGCCGGCATCCGCCATCCCCGACAGCACGGCTTCCGGCGGGGGTGCTGCAGCCGTGTTGAAAGTGACCGTCTGCGGAAATGCGCGCTTGTCCTCGTCCCTGGCATTGATCAGCACCGACATGACGACCGGCGCGCCGCACAGATGGGTGACGCCCTGATCGGCGATCGCATCGTAGATCGGCTTCGGCCGCACCCAGCGCAGACAGACATGGGTGCCGGCCTGGACGGCGAGCGTCCAGGGAAAGCACCAGCCATTGCAGTGGAACATCGGCAGCGTCCACAAATAGACCGCGTGCTTGGCCATGCCGGCATGGATGGTGTTGGTGTAGGCCATCAGGGCCGCACCGCGATGGTGGTAGACGACGCCCTTCGGATTGCCCGTCGTTCCGGACGTGTAGTTGAGCGAAATCGCATCCCACTCGTCGTCGGGCATCGACCAGGCGAAGTCCGCGTCGCCGCCTGCGACAAATGCCTCATAGTCCAGTGAGCCTACCCGCTCGCCCTTTGGGTACGGCGCGTCGGCGGCGTATTCGGGATCGTCATAGTCGATGACCAGCGGCTTGACCCTGGTCAGTTCCAGGGCCTGCTTGACGACGCCGGAGAATTCGCGGTCGACGATCAGCACCTTGGTCTCGGCATGATCGAGCTGGAAGGCGATGACCGCCGCATCGAGGCGGGTGTTGAGCGAATGCAGCACCGCCTTGGTCATCGGCACGCCGAAATGCGCCTCCAGCATCGGCGGCGTGTTTGACAGCATGACGGTGACGGTGTCGCCCTTGCCGATGCCGCGCTTCTGAAGGGCCGAGGCAAGCTTCAGCGACCGCTGCCAGAAAGTGCGATAGTCGATGCGCTGGCGGCCATGGATGATGGCGATATGGTCGGGATAGGTCTTGGCCGCGCGCTCCAGATAGGTGAGCGGCGTCAGCGGCTGATGGTTGGCCGCGTTCTTGTCGAGATCCTGTTCGTAAGGATTGCCCATCCCATGCTCCCCGCGATTTTCTTTCAGACGTTCTAATCACAGGCTCGGGCCGCGTCACCACAAACGATGCCACGACAGAGCGCATTCGGCACAATGATGAACCAGATTCGGCGTAAGCACGAGCATCGCATACCTCTGCCCAGTTTGACTTTTGTCGAGAGCCATGAATAATGTCAGCCGAGGAGACGGCATGGCGATCCGACCGGCAGAACAACTCATCCACAAGGCCGCCTGGCTCTACTATGCCCATGGCCTGCGGCAGGACCAGGTGGCGAGCCAGCTTAACATTTCCCGTGCCTCGGTCGCCATGTACCTGCGCAAGGCGCGCGAGACCGGCATCGTCAACATCTCGACTTCGACCCAGCTTTTCACCGACGACGTGCTGGCGCGCAAGCTCGAGGATGCGCTGAGCCTCGACGCCGTCTGGATCGCGCCGGAGAATGATCATATTGCCGACCCGTCGACGGAAATCGCCGTGCTGGCGGCGAGCGTCTTTCTCGAACTGGTCAAGAAGGGCGACCGCATCGGCGTCGCCTGGGGCCGCACCGTCTATATGATTGCCGACGTCATGTCCTATGCCGATCTGCAGGATGTCACGGTGGTGCAGCTCTGCGGCAATCTCGGCGCGCCCTATTCCTATCGCCCCGACCAATGCACTATGGAAATCGCGCGGCGGCTCAACGCCAAAGGGCTCAATTTCTACGCGCCGCTGGTGCTGTCTACGGAAGAACTTGCGCGTGCGCTGCGTGCCGAGCCGGTGATCCGGGAACAATTGTCGGGTGTCGGCGAATGCGACCTGGCGTTATACTCGGTCGGCGCGGTCGACGCCGACAGCCATCTGGTCAAATGCGGCGCGCTGACGCCAAGCGAAATGGCGGATCTGCGCAGCCAAGGCGCTGCCGGCGTAATTGCCGGGCAGATCATAGACGCCGAGGGCAAGGTGCTCGACTGCAGTTATAACAGGCGGGTGATCTCCGCCGAGCTTGCATCGCTGCGCGCCATCGCCAGGCGGTTGGTGGTGGTGCAGGAGGACAGCAAGTTCGAACCGCTGCTCGCGGCGATCGCCGGCGGCCTTTGCACGCATCTGGTGGTCGGCGCGCACATGGCGCAGCGGCTCCTGGATCATGCGGCTGCCACGACAGAAAAGGCCTCCTAGGAAATCCCCTCTCCGTCGCCGGCGCATTGTCATCAAAGCGTCGCGGCATTCCTGTTTCACCATCAAAGACAAACAACCGGACGAAGCGAACATGAAGAATTTGTGGAATGACGAAGCCGCCGAAAAACTCGTCGCAGACTACGCGAAAAAGGGTGTCGGCCGCGATCTGGCGCTGCGCGTCTACACGACCCGGCTGCTCGGCGGCGAACCACGGCTGGTCCTGCATGGCGGCGGCAACACCTCTTGCAAGACGACGGCAACCGACCTTGTCGGCGACCAGTGGGACGTGCTGTGCGTCAAGGGCAGCGGCTGGGACATGGGCGTCATCGAGCCGCAAGGCCTGCCGGCGGTCAAGCTCAAGCCGCTGCTCAAGGCGCGCGCGCTGAACAGGCTGGCCGACGAGGACATGGTTGCCCTGCAACGCGTCAACCTCATCGATCCGTCCTCGCCCAACCCGTCGGTCGAGACGTTGCTGCATGCCTTCCTGCCGCACAAATTCGTCGACCACACGCACTCGACCGCCATTCTCGCCATCGTCGACCAGGAGGACTCCAAGCCGCTGGTGAAGACGGTTTTCGGCAGCAAGATGGGTTACGTGCCTTACATCATGCCCGGCTTCGACCTCGCCAAGGCGGCTGCCGACATCTTCGACGCCGATCCTGACGTCGAGGGCCTGATCCTCGACAAGCATGGCATCTTCACCTTCGGCGACGATGCGAAGCAGGCCTACGACCGGATGATCCATTATGTGAACGTCGCCGAGGACTATATTGCCGCAAGCGGCAAGCCGAAGGCGGCAAAGGCAGCCTTGCCGGCAAAGCTCGCGACGCCGGCGTCGATCGCGCCGATGCTGCGCGGCGCGGTGGCGGTAGCGCGCGGCGAAGGCCGCTTCGACCGAATGGTCAGCGATTTCCGCACTTCGCCGGCAATTGTCGATTTCATCAATTCAGCCGAGATCGCCGATTATGCCGGGCGCGGCGTCTCGACGCCCGATCTGTCGATCCGCATCAAGACCGGGCCGATGGCGCTGCCGGCGCCCGACGCGGACAAGGCCGGCGACTACAAGGCGGTGATCAAGAGCCATGTCGACGCGTTCGCCAAGGATTATCGCGCCTATTTCGAAACCAATGATGCGCTCGACGACGTCAAGCGCACCATGCTTGACCAGATGCCGCGGCTGACGCTGGTGCCCGGCCTCGGCATGTTCGGCCACGGCCGCACCCTGAAGGACGCGAAGATCGCGTCGGATGTCGGTGAGATGTGGATCGAGGCAGTGCGTGGCGCCGAGGCCGTCGGCCGGTTCCATCCGCTTTCCAAGGCCGACCTGTTCCCGCTCGAATACTGGTCGCTGGAACAGGCCAAGCTCGCCTCCAACAAGCCGAAGCCGCTGACCGGCCAGGTGGTGCTGATCACCGGCGGTGCCGGCGCGATCGGTGCAGCGACGGCAAAGCTGTTCGCCGACAATGGCGCCCATGCCGTCGTCGTCGATCTCGACGCCGAAAAAGCCGCCGATGCAGCGAAGAAAGCCGGCAACAATTCGATCGGCGTCGCCGCAGACATCACCGACCCGGCACAGGTGCGTGCCGCCTTCGACAAAGCGGTCGCCGTGTTCGGCGGTGTCGACATCCTGGTTTCCAATGCCGGCGCCGCCTGGGAAGGCCGCATCGGCGAGCTCGACGATGCACTTTTGCGCAAGAGTTTCGAGCTCAATTTCTTCGCCCACCAATCGGTGGCGCAGAATGCCGTGCGCATCATGCTCGAGCAGGGCACCGGCGGCGTGCTTCTGTTCAACACCTCCAAGCAGGCCGTCAACCCCGGCCCGAAGTTCGGCGCCTATGGCGTGCCGAAGGCGGCGACGCTGTTCCTGTCCAGGCAGTACGCGCTCGACTATGGCGCGCATGGCATCCGCTCGAACGCCGTCAACGCCGACCGTATCCGCTCGGGCCTTTTGACCGACGCCATGATTGCCAGCCGCTCAGGCGCGCGCGGCGTGTCGGAGAAGGACTACATGTCCGGCAATCTGCTCGGCCAGGAAGTGACGGCGCAGGACGTGGCGCAGGCCTTCCTGCATCACGCGCTGGCCGACCGCACCACCGCCGACGTGACGACCGTCGACGGCGGCAATATCGCGGCAGCGATGCGGTAGGGAAAACCGGCCGAGACTGACGCAAAACAGGCGAAGGTATTCGGGATCTGCAGCTACAGCAGTTCTCGGATGCCTTCCCACGCCATTCTGCCCAACCGTGATTCGGCCTCGTCATTGCCGCCATGTGCATGCAATGTCGAGCGTGGTGTGTTCTCGCCAGGCAAGAGAATGCGATGCCCCGCATCCGGCGATGACACGAGACGTGTGATCTTGCCTGCTTCGCTGCGCCGCCGAACAATTTCTGTCGCGAACCATAGGGAGGGCCACAGCGCATCGTCGCCGCCTGCGACCAGCAGGATCTCGGCCGATGCGGTCTCAACGGGAATGGTCGCCGCAGCCGCTTCCTGCCTGAAGGTTTTCAAGCAATGTTCGAAGAGTCCCCTGTAGGATACCAAGCCATCCACGTATTCTGGTGTCCAGTTTGGATCCGTCGGCACAAACGGCAGGGGGATTCCGTCGAGCGACCATGAGGATCGTTCAGGCCAACTGACGCCATCCGGGCCAGCACCAATATTTCCCCAAATCACCGATGACGGGCTGATGGCGACCACAGCGTCGATGCGCGGGTCATGGACCGCCGCAAGCAGTGAGGCCTCGGCACCCTTGGATGTGCCGACATAGACGATGCGGTGGCATCCTGTTTCAAGGAGACAATCGGTTGCCGTGAAGAAGGTTTCGAGGGGAATTTCGCATATTCCGGGAGGCTGGCCCTCACCGCCGAACCATTGCAGGGCCAAAGCCGACGAGCCCTCGTTTGCAAAGAGCCGTGCGCGCCCAACATCGACGCGGCCACTCGACCCACCCAACACCACGACACCCGTGGTGGCCTGCGGGCGTCGAAACAAGGTTCCGGCGACGGCGCCGGACAGGTTCTCCTCGATTGCCGCCTGAGCTTCCATATACGCACCGAACCTTGGGCCGGAGCCTGGCGCCGGCTGCAGATATTCGGCAAAAAGGCCGCCTGCAGCAAGCGGCTGCAGGCGGCCTTCGATTGCGAAAGTTACTTGGCGTTCGGGTTCGGCATCCAGGCCGGCATCGCGACATCGGCGTGGGCGAACTGCGGCAGCTTGGCCGACAGGTCCTCCATGTTCTTGATGTCCTTGTCGATGAGGTCCTTCTGGGTGATCAGTGTCGGCGGCACGACGACGTTGTGGCCCGGATCTTCACCGGCCAGCAGCTGCGCCAGCGCACGCACCGAGACCTGGCCGACGACGGCCGGGTTGGTCGCGGCGGTCGCGGCCCAGGCGCTGTCGGGCTCGCGCATCGCAGCGATGTCCGAGGTCGAAATGTCGGCCGAATAGATCTTGATGCCCTTGTTCAAGCCCGCTTCGTCGACAGCGATCTTCACGCCCTTGGCGAATTCGTCATAGGGAGCGAACATCACCTTGATGTCGGGATGCGCCGTCAGCACCGAACGCGCCTGGTTGGCGACGGAGTTGGCGATCGGATTGTCGAGCGTGCCGAACATCGCGACTTCCTTGATGCCGGCATATTTCTTCTTGACGTCAACCCAGGTCTCGTTGCGGCGGTCGAGCGGCGCGATGCCGGCGACATAGACATAGCCGGCATTCCAGCTTTCGCCATTGTCCTTGACCGCCTGCTCGAGCGCGAGGCGGGCCAGGTCGCGATCGGACTGTTCGATCTGCGGGATCTTGGGGTTTTCGACATTGACGTCGAAGGCCACAACCTTGATGCCGGCGTCGACCGCACGCTGCGCGGCGTCCTTCATCGATTCGGTCAGGCCGTGCTGGATGATGATACCCTGCACGCCGAGCGCGATGGCCTGATCGACCATGTCGGACTGAAGAGCCGCATCCTGGCGGCTGTCGAGGACGCGCAGGTCGATGCCGAGCGCCTTCGACTGCGCCTCGACGCCCGAGAGATAGGCCTGGAAGAAGTCGCCGGTCGAGAGATAGCGCACCAGCGCGATCTTGACGCCGGGCTTGTCGAAGGGCGCCGGCTTGTCCGCGGCAAAAGCCGGGACCTGCATCAGCATGGTTGCGCCGGCCAATCCGAGCGCCACCTTCCCCAGAAGTCTTCTTGTAATGCTCACTTTGTTTTCCTCCACTCTTGTTGAACTCGAAAATCCTGTTCCGGTCGAAAGCTATCTCCTGCCCCTGCCCGAAAGCGCAAAGGTGAAGACAAGGGCGACGACCAGAACCACGCCCTTGATGAAATCCTGCGTGTAGTAAGGCGCGTTCATCATCGTCAGGCCTTGCAGCAAGATGCCGACGAACAGCGCGCCGATGGCTGTGCCGAACGCATTCGGCTTGGCGGCACCCAGCACCGCGTAGCCGATCAGCGCCGCGGCAACCGCATCGAGCAGCAGATTATTACCCGAGGCGATGTCGCCGCGTCCAAGCCGGGCAGCGAGCAAAATGCCGCCGATCGAGGCAAAAACACCTGAAATGACGTAAGCCCAGATCTTGTATGCCTTGACAGGCGCACCGGCGAGTTCGGCGGCGCGCTCATTGCTGCCGACGGCATACATCATGCGGCCGAAACGTGTGTATTCGAGGAAGAACCAGATCAGCACGGCGAGCACGAGCAGCACCACCACCGACACTGGAATGAGGTTCGGGATGAAGAAGTCGAAGCGGTGGCGGCCGAGCGCCAGGAAGGCATCGGAGAATTTGCCGTTGGCGACCGAACCGTCCGGCATGGTCATGCCGGTGGCGATCGAGCGGCCTTCGGTTGGAATGCGCTGCAGGCCGACGAGCAGGAACATCATGCCGAGCGTCGCCAGCAGATCGGGCACACGCATGTAGACGATCAGCCAGCCATTGATCAGGCCGACGATGGCGCCAATGAGCAGGCAGACGACGACCGCGACAAGGGCGTTCTGCTCCAGCACCACCATGACATAGGCGGCCGCCATCATGGCTGAGGTGGCGACCGAGCCGATCGACAGATCAAAACCTCCGACGACCAGCGTGGCGGTGACGCCGAGCGCCAGCACGCCGGTGATGGCGACCGACTGGAAGATGAAAACCGCACTTTGCGGCGAAACGAAACCGTCGGCGGCGGTCGAGAAATAGGCGACGAGCCCGAACAAGAGCACGATGAATCCGTAGCGGATGGCGTGGTCGCGTAATGTCATTCGGCGCTCCCGCGCGCTGCTGCCGTTTTTAGCCAATCCGAACCCATGCTCTCTCCATTCCCATTCCTAACGCCCGTGCTCAGGCGGCACTGTGCAGCGGCCCGCCGGCGACCTCGGCCAACAGGCGGTCGAGATCGACATCGGCATTGCGGTGCTCGCCGACGATGGTCTGTTCCGACATGACCAGGATGCGATCGGCGGTCTCCAGCGCCTCGTCGAGTTCGGTGACGAACAGCAGCGTGGCGCGTCCGTTTGCACTGGCCCTGAGCTTGGCGGCGATGTCGCGCCGGGCGGAAATATCGACGCCCTGAAACGGCTCGTCCAGAATGAACAGTCTCGCATGCTGGGCCATCCAGCGGGCGACCATCACCTTCTGCTGGTTGCCGCCGGAGAGCTCCGACATCTCGTCCTTCTCGGAGCGGCAGACGATGCCCAGCTCCTCGATCTGCCGGCGCGCCGTGGCGCGTTCCAGACGGCGCTTGAGAACAGCGAAACGTGACATGCGCTTGTGAAACGGCAGGCTGATATTTTCCTGGATGTTGAAGCCGCCGACGATGCCGTTCTCGCCGCGGTCCTTGGCAACGAGGAACACGCCGGCGGCGATCGCCTCGCCGGCTGTTTCAGGCGCATAAGGCCTGCCGTTCAGCGTCATTGTGCCGGCCAGCGGCTGGCGCACGCCAAACAGCGTCTCGGCAAGCGCCGTCTTGCCGACGCCGACGAGGCCGGTGATGGCAACGACCTCACCGTCGCCGAGCGTCAGCGAGATCGGCCGCGCGCCTTGTGCGATGCGCAGACCGTCTATCTTGAAGACGGCATTGGCTGAATCCCTGACAACAATCCGGTCGAGATGGATCTTGCGGCCGAGCATGGCGTTGACCGCGCCTTCATAGTCGAGCGGTTTCTTGTCGAAAATGCCTGAGATGATCCCGTCCCGCATCGATACGATGCGGTCGGCCAGCCGCCTTATGTCCGACATACGGTGCGAGATGTAGAGGATGGCCACGCCTTGCTCGCGCAGCCTGTCGATCAGGGCAAACAGCCGATCAGCCTCGGCGCTGGAGAGCGATGAGGTCGGCTCGTCGAGGATCAGCACTTTCGGCTTGTGCGCCAGCGCGCGGGCAATCGCCACCATCTGGCGATCGGCCAGCGAAAGATCACTCACCCGCGCCTTCAAATCGACGGCCAGCCCCATGCGGTCGGCAACCGCCTTGGCCTCTCGCCGCACGCGCATTGGATTGAACAGGGTCGGCGCACCGCTGCCGCTCAGCCGGTCCAGCGTCAGGTTGGTGGCGACGTCGAGATCGGCAACGACACCGTCATTGATGTTCTGGTGCACGGTGACGACGCCGGCGCGGATCGCCTCGGCCGGGGTTTTCGGCGCGAAATCCTGGTCGGCGAGCACCATCGTCCCGCCGCCGCGTTCGTAGACACCAGAGATGATCTTGACGAGGGTGGATTTGCCGGCGCCGTTGGCGCCCATCAGCACGGTCACTTCACCGGCATACAGTTCCAGCGAGACGCCGCCAAGCACCTCGTTATGGCCAAAGGATTTCCTCAGTCCCTCTACGCGGAACACGGCATTGCCGACCATGCGTTCCTCCCTGACATGACGCTATGGGCTGTATCGGCAATTGTCAACACGATTGACAATTGCCAGATCGCTTCCTAGCTTGGCCCGGCCGCCACGCCTCCGTTATGTTGGAAGCGCATATGCGGGAGGATAACGATGACTGAAGAATTGCCGTTCGAAGCCCTGTCGGTCGAAACCCTGGCTGCACGCCTTGGCGGCAACGAGGCGCTGTGCGCGAAGATCGGCAAGGACACCGGCGCCTGGAAGGTCCGCGAGGTCGGCGACGGCAATCTCAACCTGGTGTTCATCGTCGAGGGCGCCAGCGGTGCGGCCGTGGTCAAGCAGGCCCTGCCCTATGTCCGCCTGGTCGGCGACAGCTGGCCGCTGCCGTTGAAGCGCTCCTTCTTCGAATATCACGCGCTGACCAGGCAAGAGGCGCGCGCGCCGGGCTCGGTGCCGGCGATCCATTATTTCGATGAAGGTCAGGCGCTGATCATCATGGAATATCTTGCGCCGCCGCATATCATCCTGCGCCGTGCCCTGATCGACGGCCGCCAACTGCCGAACATCGCCCGGGATATAGGCCTGTTCATGGCCCGCACGCTGTTTCGCGGCTCCGACCTGCATATGGCCGCCAAGGATCGCAAGGCCGATCTGGCGCTGTTCGCCGACAATGCCGAGCTTTGCGACATCACCGAAAACCTGGTGTTCTCCGATCCCTATTTCGATGCCAAGATGAACCGGCACACCTCGCCGCAGCTCGACGGCCTGGTCGCCGAACTGCGCGCCGACCGCGACCTCAAGGTCGAGGCGCAGCGGCTGAAGCACATCTTCGCCGCCAATGCCGAAACGCTGCTGCATGGCGACCTGCATTCCGGTTCGATCATGGTCACCGACACGGAGACCCGGATGATCGACCCGGAGTTCGCCTTCTACGGCCCGATGGCTTTCGACGTCGGCATGCTGCTTGCCAATTTCTGGATGTCCTTCTTCTCGCAACGCGGCCACGAACAGAAGGGCAAGCGCGACGCCATGCGCGCCTATCTGCTCGGTGTGACGGTCGAGACCTGGTCGGTGTTCCGCGCCGAGTTTTCGCATCTATGGCGCAGCGAGCGCACCGGCATGCTCTACCAAAAGAGCCTGTTCGAGGATCAGGGCGACATCCTTGCCTCAGAGCAGGCGCTCGACCATGTGCTGCACCAGATCTGGACCGATCTGCTAGGCTTTGCCGGCGTCGAAGTGCACCGGCGCATCCTCGGTCTCGCTCACAATGCCGATTTCGAGACCATTGCCGACGAGGATCTGCGCGCCAGTTGTGAAGCAAAGGCGCTGAAATTCGGCCGCCACCTCGCCGTCAACCGGCGCCAGATCCACAGCATCGACGAGGTCAACCAACTGGCCGCGCTGATCGAACAGGAGAGCAGCATTTGAACGTCGGCGACCGCCACTATCGCACCATCTGGCTGAGCGACGACGGGCGTTCGGTCGATATCATCGACCAGCGCTGGCTGCCGCATGATTTCCGCATCGAGAGGATCGGCACGGTTGCCGGCATCGCCACCGCCATCCGCGACATGTGGGTGCGCGGCGCGCCGCTGATCGGCGTCACCGCTGCCTATGGCGTCGCCATGCAGATGGCCGACGATGCGTCGGATGCAGCGCTCGACGCGGTGTGGGAGACCCTGCACGAGACGCGGCCGACCGCGATCAATCTGCGCTGGGCGCTGGACGAAATGCGGCGCTTCCTGCGGCCTTTGCCTACCGAACAACGCGCTGCAGCCGCCTATCGGCGGGCCAGTGAGATCGCCGACGAAGATGTCGGCCTCAACCGCGCCATCGGCGAGAACGGTCTCACCATCATCAAGGCGATCGCGGCGCGCAAGCAGAAGCGCGAGCCGGTCAACATCCTGACCCATTGCAACGCCGGCTGGCTGGCGACGGTCGATTACGGCACGGCGACCGCGCCGATCTACCTGGCCACAGAAGCCGGCATTCCGGTCCATGTCTATGTCGACGAGACGCGGCCGCGCAACCAGGGCGCCCAGCTGACCGCCTGGGAGATGGCCGGGCACGGCGTGCCGCACACGCTGATCGTCGACAATGCCGGCGGCCATCTGATGCAGCGCGGCGCAATCGACATGGTCATCGTCGGTACCGACCGCACCACGGCCGACGGCGATGTCTGCAACAAGATCGGCACCTATCTCAAGGCGCTCGCCGCCGCCGACAATGACGTGCCGTTCTATGTCGCATTGCCGTCGCCGACCATCGATTGGACGGTGCATGACGGTCTGGCCGAGATCCCGATCGAGCAACGCTCGGCCGACGAGGTCTCGCTGGTCTGGGGCAAGACCGCCGCCGGCGAGATTGCCCAGGTGCGCATTTCGCCTGAGACGACGCCGGCGGCCAACCCGGCCTTCGACGTGACGCCGGCGCGGCTGGTGACCGGCCTGATCACCGAGCGCGGTGTCGCCAAGGCCTCGCGCGAGGGCCTGAAGCAGATGTTTCCCGAGCGGGCGTAGCCGCTCGCTTCTAGTACAGAGGCTCGGCCATGTGCTTGGGTGTCGGCCAAGTCTCGGTGATACCCGGCTGCACCGGCCGCTCCAGATAGGTCGAGAGCACCACATAGCTGCGCGTCGAGGTGACGCCCGGCGTTTCGTAGAGGCGCGCCAAAAGGCCTTCGAGGGCCCTGGTGTCTTCGGTGCGGACCTTCAGCAGCATGCAGGTGTCGCCGGCGACGGTATGGATTTCCTCCACTTCGGGATATTGCGAGACCGCCATCAGTTCCGGCGTCTTTCCCCAGCCCCTGGTGTCGATATGGACAAAGGCGAGCAAAGGCTTTTTCACCGCCCGGGGATCGATGATGGTGACCGTGTTGCGGATGGCGCCGCTGCGCCGGAGCCGTTTGACCCGCTCATGCGCTGCCGGTGGCGACAAGCCGACGCGATCGCCGAGTTCGGCGTAGCTGATCGTGGCATCATCGACCAGGACACCTAATATTCTTCGGTCTATCGCGTCGAGATCGCGGGCCGCCGGCCTGTTCTGCAGAATGCCATCTGTTTCTTCATCCATGGCGAAATTCCTGGTTCTCCGCTGAATATAATACGGCCATTATGCCGATATGTCGAACATTGATCAACTTGCACCATTGACTGCCCGAGCCCCGATCCCGGCGCTTGCCTATCTGTTGACGGGCTGCATCGCGGTCATCGGCTCGAACTCGCTGGTGCTGGGTCCGATTGCACCGGCTGTCGCCTCGTCGTTCGGAACCAGCGTGCCGGCCGTGATGATTGCGGCGGCCGCGTTCGGCCTCGGCACCTCTGCCAGCGCGCTGTTCCTGGCGCGCTACATCGACCGGCTCGGTGCTCGCAGAATGCTGCAGGGCGCACTGCTGCTGTTGGCACTGGCGCTGGTCGCCAGCGCCGCGGCACCCACGGTGATCATGCTGGTCGCCGCACAGCTGCTGGCCGGCATCGCCGCCGGCGTCGCCATGCCGGCGATCTATGCCAGCGCGGCGGCCATCGCTCCTCCGGGCAGGGAGAGCGGCACGATCGGCGTCGTGCTGACCGGATGGACACTCAGCATGGTTGCCGGCGTTTCGCTTTCGGCCGTGCTTGCCGATCTGGTGCATTGGCGCGCCGTTTTCGCAGCGGTCGCGGTGCTTGCGGCCCTTGCATGGATGGGGCTGACAGCGACGTCGCTCAGCGACACCAGGAAGGCCGGACCGGCGCCCGCCCCGCTGGAAGCGCTCGGCATTCCCGGAATCCTGCCGCTGCTGGTCGCGTGCGCGGCCTTCATGACTTCGTTCTACGGCGTCTATGGCTATCTCGGCGACCATCTTCATGTCGGGCTTGGACAGCCGGTGAGCGCCAATGGCCTGGCGGCGCTTGCCTACGGCATAGGCTTCGGGACGGCTGCTCTGCTCGACGGCATCATCGACAGACTGGGTGCGCGGCGCGTCATGCCGTTTGCCTATCTTCTTGTCGCCGTCGTCTACGTCGCGATGGCGGCGACGAGCGACAGTTTCGGGCTGACCCTGACCATGGTGGCAATCTGGGGACTGGCCAACCATTTCGGCCTGAATGTCCTGGTGATGCGCCTGTCGGCGCTCGATCCGTCGCGGCGCGGCACGATCATGGGGCTGAACAGTGCGGTGACTTACCTCGCGGTCTTTGTCGGCACCACCAGCTTCGGGCCGCTTTATTCCAACTTCGGCTTTGCTGTCTGCGTGATGGTTGCAGCACTGCTCATGCTGATCGCCGCATCGGCGGCGGCGTGGCGCACGCGGTAGTCGAACGGACTTGGCCCAACCTTCTCACGGTTGACAGCAGCGTCCTGCCCTTTCATACAAAGCCGTTAATGTTCTCAGGGCGGGGTGAAAGTCCCCACCGGCGGTAAGGGTTTCTACCCAAGCCCGCGAGCGCTTTCCGGTCCACGCATCAATGCGTGGATTCTTAAGTGCTAGAGCGTCCTTTACGCGTCCAAGGGACGCGTGGCGCTCTAGTGGAAAGGTCAGCAGATCCGGTGTGATTCCGGAGCCGACGGTTACAGTCCGGATGGAAGAGGACGAAACGGAAGCCGGCCCGCTTTTCGCGGGCTTAATCCGTATCGTGCGTCCTGATTCTGGTTCGAAACGGAAGGATGGACCCATGAATCAGCATTCCCATAAAGACTACGAAACGACCCGCATCGCCGTTATCCGCGCGCGCTGGCATGCCGATATCGTCGACCAGTGCGTACTGGCGTTCGAGACGGAACTGGCCTCTCTGGGAGGCGAGCGCTTCACCGTCGACATCTTCGATGTGCCCGGCGCCTATGAGATCCCCCTGCATGCCAAGACCCTGGCCGGGACCGGCCGTTATGCCGCGATCCTCGGCACAGCCTTTGTCGTCAATGGCGGCATCTACCGGCATGAGTTCGTCGCAAGTGCCGTCATCGACGGCATGATGAACGTGCAGCTGTCGACCGGCGTGCCGGTGCTGTCGGCGGTGCTCACCCCGCACAACTACCACGACAGCGCCGAGCACCACCGCTTCTTCTTCGAGCACTTCACCGTCAAGGGCAAGGAAGCGGCGAACGCCTGCGTGCAACTCCTGGCGGCGCGGGACCTGATCGCGGCCTGAGGTCGTCAAACTGGCCGGATTTCAACCCTGCAACAAGAATTGCGATCGATAAGCGCTCCGAAGGTTGCGGTTCCCTTGAAATCCCGCCAGAAGCATCAAGGGCCGACCGGCAAACCGGCCGGCCCGCGACGTTGCGCTTGAAACCAGATACGGGAGACTATTGGGTGGCTCGCATAACACTGAGACAATTGCTCGACCACGCCGCCGAATACGGCTACGGCGTGCCCGCTTTCAACATGAACAACATGGAACAGGGCCTCGCCATCATGGAGGCCGCCGAGGAGACCAAGTCGCCGGTCATCCTGCAGGCTAGCCGCGGCGCGCGCGCCTATGCCAATGACGTGGTGCTGGCCAAGCTGATCGACGCGCTGGTCGAAATCCATCCCGACATTCCGGTCTGCATGCATCTCGACCATGGCAACAACGAAGCCACCTGCGTCACCGCGATCCAGTACGGCTTCACCTCCGTCATGATGGACGGATCGCTGAAGGAAGACGGCAAGACGCCGGCCGACTACGCCTACAATTCCGGCATCACCAAGCGCGTCGTCGACATGGCGCATTGGGGCGGCGTGTCCGTCGAAGGCGAGATCGGCGTGCTCGGCTCGCTCGAGAGCGGCGGCGGCGAGCAGGAAGACGGCCACGGCGTCGAAGGGGCGATCAGCCACGACCAGCTTTTGACCGATCCCGAACAGGCGGTCGAGTTCGTCAAAGACACCCATGTCGATGCGCTGGCGGTTGCCATGGGCACCAGCCATGGCGCCTACAAATTCTCGCGCAAGCCGGACGGCGCGGTGCTGGCCATGAACGTCATCGAGGAGATCCACCGCCGCCTGCCGAACATGCACCTGGTCATGCACGGCTCGTCCTCGGTGCCCGAGGATCTGCAGGAGATCATCAATAAATATGGCGGCCAGATGAAGCCGACCTGGGGCGTGCCGGTCGAGGAGATCCAGCGCGGCATCAAGCACGGCGTGCGCAAGATCAACATCGACACCGACAACCGCATGGCGCTGACCGGCGCCATCCGCAAGGTGCTGACCGAGAACCCGAGCGAGTTCGACCCGCGCAAGTATCTGACACCGGCCATGGCCGCCATGCGCAAGCTCTGCAAGGAGCGCTTCGAACAGTTCGGCACCGCCGGCAACGCGCAGAAGATCAAGCCGCTGCCGGTCGCCGAAATGGCCAAGCGCTACAAGTCGGGCAGTCTGGACCCGAAGTTCGGCTGAGCTGAACGCTGGTATCGAGGGCAGGAGCGCGGCAGCGCCCTGCCCGTTTACCGAACACTATTGAAGCGTCCGCGCCGGCTGACCGGCGTGGTCGCGCGCGATGCCGGCGTCGGCATCCTCGGCGCCAAAAGCACGGTCGAGGCCCGTCGCCACGACCGAGACCCTGAAGCGGCCTTCCATGCCCTTGTCGAAGATGGCGCCAACGATGATGTCGGCATCCTCGTAGACCTCTTCGCGAATGCGGGTGGCGGCCTCGTCGACTTCAAACAGGGTCATGTCCCTGCCGCCCGATATCGAGACCAGCACGCCCTTGGCGCCTTTCATCGACACTTCGTCGAGCAGCGGGTTGGCGATCGCGGCTTCGGCCGCCTTCATCGCGCGGCCTTCACCGGAAGCCTCACCGGTGCCCATCATGGCGCGGCCCATGTCGCGCATCACGGATTTGACATCGGCGAAGTCGAGATTGATCAGGCCTTCCTTGACGATGAGATCGGTGATGCAGCTGACGCCGGCATAGAGCACCCGGTCGGCAATGACGAACGCATCGGCGAAGGTGGTCTTGGCATCGGCGATCCTGAACAGGTTCTGGTTCGGGATGACGATCACCGTGTCGGCGCTCTCGCGCAGCCGCTCGATGCCTTCTTCGGCCATCTGCATGCGGCGCCGGCCTTCAAAGGTGAACGGCTTCGTGACGACGCCAACCGTCAGGATGCCGGCTTTGCGCGCCGCCTGGGCGATGATTGGAGCCGCACCGGTTCCCGTGCCGCCGCCCATTCCGGCGGTGACGAAACACATATGCGTGCCGGCCAGATGGTCCATGATCTCGTCGAGCGATTCCTCGGCCGCGGCGCGACCGATCTCGGGAAGCGATCCGGCGCCCAGCCCTTCGGTGACATGAGCGCCAAGCTGGATCAGCCGCGTCGCCTTGGACATGGTCAGCGCCTGCGCGTCGGTGTTGGCGGCGATGAATTCGGTACCCTGAAGCTGCTCGGCGATCATGTTGTTGACGGCATTGCCGCCGCCGCCGCCGACGCCGATAACGGTGATCTTGGGTCTCATCTCGGAGATTTCGGGCTTCTTGAACTCGGCCATGCCTGTTTCTCCTTCGTCAATTGCGCGCGCTTCACGACCCACCCGCAGACTGCCTTGGGCATATTGCAATCGAGCGGCATGACGCGAATCAGTCCGTTGCGATGGGTACCCCAAAAAGCCAGACAGCGGCCAGAGGTGCAAGTGCATGCGAGGTCAAGATTTGTGATGACCGTTTTGCACAGCGTGGCTCGGGCGCTGCGTGCGCAAGATCTTACCGCAGCGAGCTCGCCGCTCCCGCCGATAGCGGCTGCGCGCTGGTTTACCGGCTCGTGCTTGGCATTCCGCCCTCCAACCTCTATGTTGCGATCGCAGATCGCGCAATTGGTTTTGAAATGCCTCCCGACATACCAGCTAGTGACTTGAAAAAATAAGGAAAAGCGCTTGGCGACAGCCACGTCTGTTTTCCTAAAACTCACCAGCTATTTTTACCAGGGACGTGCGGCCGGTCAGGCTGCGGCACCTTCGAAAACCAGAGGTTTTAAATTGAGCGATGCAATTGCGGACGTTTTGAACTGGCTTGAAAGCAGAACCGACATCCAGAGCCTGAGGGCGGCGGTGTGCGACCTCAACGGCATCATGCGCGGCAAGCGCATTCCCGTCGAGCAGGCAAGAAAGGCGCTGGAAGGCAAGCTGCGCATGCCTTTTTCGCTGATCGGACTGGATGTCTGGGGCGAAGACATCGAAGGCAACAGCCTGGTTTTCTCGACCGGCGATGCCGATGGACTGTGCCAGTGGACCGGGCGCGGCATTCTGCCGGTGGCCTGGACGGCGCATCCGACGGCACTTGTCCCGCTGTGGCTTGCCGACGAAAGCGGCGCGCCCTATCTCGGCGACCCGCGACGGGCGCTGGCCCGCATCCTCGATCGTTACAAGGCCCTGGGCCTGACCCCGGTCGCGGCAACGGAACTCGAATTCTACCTCGTCGATCCGCAATCGCAGCGGCCGGTCGGCCCTGTCTCGCCGGTGACCGGACGCCGGCTCGATTCCGACGCGGCGCTGTCGATCGACGAAATCGACGATTTCGAATCCTTCATCCATGACGTCTACGAGGCTTGCCGGACGCAAGGCATTCCCGTCGACACGGCCATCGCCGAAAACGGCGTCGGTCAGTTCGAGATCAATCTGAACCATGTCGCGGACGCGTTGCGGGCGGCTGACGATGCGGTGCTGTTCAAGCGCACGGTGAAGGGCATTGCCCGCAAGCACGGCTTTGCCGCCTGCTTCATGGCCAAGCCCTATGGCGACCGGGCGGGCAACGGCTTTCACGTTCATTTCAGCCTGGTCGACGGTGAAGGGCGCAACGTCTTCGACGACGGCACCGACCAGGGCTCGGAGACCATGCGCCATGCAGTCGGTGGCCTGCTTGCGGCAATGGCCGAGAGCACGCTGGTATTCGCGCCGCACTTCAATTCGTACCGCAGGCTGCGCCCAAGATCCTATGCGCCAACCGCGGTCGCCTGGGGCTATGAGAATCGCATGGTCGCGATCCGCATTCCGGGCGGGCCGACCGCTGCTCGCCGTATCGAGCACCGCGTATCGGGAGCCGACGCCAACCCCTATCTGGTGCTTGCGGCCATATTGGGCGCCGCGCTGACCGGCATCGAAAGACAGTTGTCGCCGGGTGATCCGATCGGCACAGACGGCCAGGGACTTCCGCCGGCAAAGCTGCCGCCGGACTGGGCATCCGCGATCGCCGCCTTCGAGAGCGGGACGCATGTGGCGGAGATTTTTCCAGCCATCCTGCGCGACTCCTTTGTGGCCTGCAAACGCCAGGAGCTGAACACGTTTGCGCTCAATGTCAGCGATTTCGAGATCGAGACATACCTCGAGAGCGTCTAGATCGGGTTACGCCAGTACGGCCAAGCTGCCGCGCATCGGCCAATCATGTCCTGGCGGTCGCGATACGGTCGGCAGCCCTCGGGCTTCCTGCGTACCGAACCCTAATCGCGTCAGGCAGGCTCGCGCCAGGGCCGCATTGCTGTCGATGACGAGCAATCCATTCACGTCGTTGAGGCTGGCGGCCACCACCGACAGTTCGGTGCAGCCGAGCAGGGCGGCATCGGCGCCGGTCGCTTGCGCGATGTCGAGCGCGCGCTCGGTTTCAACCGCCGCATCCGCGATCGAACCCGCCTTGACGAGGCTGATCGCGCTGTCGGCGCACGCCTGAAATTCGGTGTTCGCGGGAAGGCAGAGCTCAAATCCCGCCGCCGACATCCTGTCCTGATAGAAGCCGGAGACCAGCGTGCCCTGGGTGGCGAGAACAGCAACCCGGCCCCGCTCCAGGCTACGACGCGTCTCCGCCACCACGGCGTCGCCGATATGGATGATTTCCGCGCGCGAATTCGCCGCCAGTTGGTCGTACCAATGATGGGCGGTGTTGCACGGCATCGCGACGCAGGCGACGCCGAGCGCATTGAGCGTCGCGACCGCCGCTTTCAAAGGCGCCAGCGGGCCGTCATGGCCGGCAAGGATGGCTTCGGTCCTGTCGGGCAGCTGCGGTATGCTGAGGATCACGGCAGGCACATGTTCGTTGTCTCTGAACGCCTGGGTCATCCGGGTCAATTTGAAGTAGAAGTCAGCCGATGCAAGCGGCCCCAGGCCGCCGATAATGCCGAGCTGGGGACGGATGGTGTCGTCGATCATCCGGCGGGCTCGGCTTCGAGCTGTTCCGAGACGGTTTCAGGCTGTGTCGCCTCCCTGTGGCTGGGAGCGATCATTGCCGTGCTCGCTGCGACGGTGCAGACGCTGGCCAGCGTCATGAACGTGTCCACGGCCGCATCCACCGCGACGAACAGGGCGAACGCCGCCTCGAAGGGAAGCTTCAGGTAGCCGCAGACGATGGACATCTGCGACAGGATGAGCAGGCTGCCCATGCCGCCGGTGGTGAGGGCGAGAAGCGCCGAGATGATGCCGACGAGCACGAGGTCGGGGACTGCAAGCGGATGGCCGTAGAGCTGGGCGATGAACAGCGCACCCGAAGTGTAGAGCAGCGCCGGGCCTGTACGCAGCAAAGCCGCCTGCAGCGGCACCAGCAGTTCCACGACCACCAGGCTGAACCGCAGGCGCTCGCTCAATAGGTTGATGACCCATGGCAGCGAGGCGACCGTAGAGCGTGTGGTGATGGCCACCATGAGAAGGGGCTGGCAGGTCTTGATCGTCGTCCAGTAGCTTCGTCGCGACCGGATGGCGATAATGGCAAAGGCGCCGGCAACGAATATGAGGCAGGAAAGACCCATCACCAGCAGGTAACCGCCCATCAGCGTGAGCGGCTTGGTTCCGGTCGACGCGGTCTGGTCCGCGATCAGGATGAAGGTTGCAAAGGGCAACCCCCAGATGAACCAGTTGGTCAGCACCGTACAGGCCCTGTAGACCGCGTTGAGCGCCTGCGTCAGGCTCATGGACGAGGGCTGGGGAATCTTCCCCATCGCGAGCCCGAAAAGCAGGCAGAACAGCAGAACCTGGATGGTCTGTCCCGAGGCCAGCGCATTGAAGACGTTGTTCGGCACCAGGTCGAGCAGGATCGAATGCCCGCCGCTGGGATCCCCATTGGAGGGCGGCGGCTGGAACGGGAAGGCGAGATCGGTGGACACGCTGCCTTGCGAATTGATGAACTCGCCAAGCTCGATGCGCGACTGGGGATTCTCGATCTGGCCCGGCTGCAGGATCAGCGACAAGGTGCCGCTCACCAGCACGGCCAGGAACGACACGACCAGCACGGCCATACCCACCTTACCGAGGTAGCGGACCGATTTCGGGTCCTGGACCATCGCCGTGATGGAGAAGATGACCGACGAGACCAAATAGGGCAGGACGACCATCTTGAGGAAATTCAGGTAGAGTTGTGCGACAGGGCTGATCGCATGGGCAAAGTCTGGATAGTAGAGGCCGCACAGGATTCCTGCAGCAATCATCGCAATCGTCGTCACCGGCGATCGCAAGATACGCCTTGCCGCGAGGCGCCAATCGAAAGGCAGGGGTCCGGCTGCGTCGGAGATGGCCATTGTCAGGCTTTGCTCCCCAGGCGATAGCGGGCGATGATCTCGTCTGTGTTGAGAATCTGCTGACCCCGCGCGAGGTCGAGATACAGATCGACAAAGGCCGCGAGATGCGGATTGTCCGGCCGCACGCCGACTGCGATCGTATCGACCTTGTCGGTCAGCGTGATGGAGCGCGCTACGACTGTCATCGACGGATCGTCGACCATCAGCTTCTTGATCTCGAAATCATCGCGATAGGCCATGTCGATCGTCCCGTTTCGGATCGCATCGATGATCAGATCCCAGCTTGCCAAGCGATGGATTTGCGCATGTGGGAAAGTCGTGGCCGCATAAGTGGCGAAGGAAGAGCCCTCGATCACGCCGAGATCGCCTGAGAAATCACGGACAATCTGTTCTGGCGGCTTGCCTTGCGCGATACGCGCCAGGTTGAGGCGGTTGGCGATCAGCCCTTGCCGCAGCATGGCGTAGGGGCGGGAATAGATGATCGACCGGCCGCGCTGAAGCGTCCTGCTGAGCTTGCCAATCGCCATGTCGGCCTGTCCGGAACTGACCTGTCTGACGATATCGTCGAACGTTGCGGCGGATCGGTCGAACACCGGCTCGACGCCAAGCGCCGCGGCGATGCCGTGGGCCAGTTCCATGTCTATGCCATTGTCCCCGGATCCGTCGGCCGGGAAGAACGGATTGGAAGCGAAGACCGGCATTGCGATGCGCAAGGCATCGCCGCTCGCGATCGGCTTTGGGGCGTTCTCCGCCTGCTGTCCTGGAGTGTTGGCCGCCTGGGCTTGCGAGATCAGCAACCCGCCGCTCCCGGCCGCAAGCAGTGTACGACGTGTAACCGGCATACGCGTTCTCAATTAGACCGGGAAAGCCAGCAAGATGCACAACCGACGTTAAACAAACGTATATATTACACTGCGCTTTTTTATGTATTGGATAAGCAGCTCAGCGCCACAAAATATTAGTATCACCTAATGTAAAAGGAATGGCGGAAGGATCGCGTTACTTCCCGCCAGGCGATCAGTTGCCCCTAGGCGATCAGCTGCACTGTCAAAACGTCTCTGCCCAGGGCCGCAGCTCAAGCTCCGAGCTCCAGGCGCTGCGATGCTGGCGATGGATTGTAAGATAGGCCTCGGCGATGGCGTCCGGCGATAGACGGCGGTCCGGCCGGCCGGGATCGGCCACCTGTCCGGGCGGCTCGATCTGGCCGTCGATGATGAAGTGGGCGACGTGGATGTTCTGCGGAGCGAGCTCGCGGGCCATGGACTGCGCCAGGCCGCGCAGGCCGAATTTCGGCATGGCGAAGCCGGCTGAGCCGGGAAATCCCTTCACGCTGGCGGTGGCGCCGGTGAACAGGATCGATCCGGAACCCCGCGCCAGCAGCCGGCGCGCCGCCTGCTGGCCGACCAGGAAGCCGCCATAGGCGCCGACCAGCAATGCCTGCTTGACCGCTTCGGCATCGAGCTCGGCGATCGGTCCGCGGGTGCGCGCGCTGGCGTTGAACACTGCAAGCGCCAGCGGGCCGGCCTTGTCTGCGGTGTCGAACAGGCTGGCGACGGACGCAACGTCGGCAACATCCGTCTCGACGGCCAGCGCCCCGGTTTCGTCGGTCAGAGCGCTGAGCTTCTCGACATTGCGGGCGGCCAGAACCACGCGAAAGCCTTCCCGGGTGAGAAGGCGCGCAAGCGAGGCGCTCAGACCAGCGCCGGCGCCTGCAATGACGGCCACATCGGATGCCATGATTTTTCACTCCTTGCGGATTTCGGCGGAAGCGTTCGCCAGATCAGGCAAGGTCGCGCCTTCGGGGCTGACAGGCAAGAGGTGGCATCTCGGCGGTTGTTGAGCCAGACGGCTGCAGAACCGACGTTGCGCGGTCCAGCATCGCCTGTGGCGCTACGAAGGCCGTTCGGTCTTCAGCACCGAGACCGCCACTTCGACAGTGGCAAGGCTTGGACCTTGCCCGCCAACCGGATTCATCCGACCGATATTTTGACGGTAGAATCGTCAGGCTTCGCAAAGCGATCGGCGATCTCATCGATGGGGACTGGAGCATGGTCCCGAAAAGTGGGAAACGGTTTCGGAAAAGATCATGCTCAACGAGGAAACGACTATGGAACCAATCTGGGCCGTCGGCCTGATGACCGGCACGGTGCTGGACGGCAACATCGACGTCGCGCTGATCAAGACCGATGGCGAGCAGATCGAGGATTTCGGCACCTATCGGTTGATGCCCTATCCCGCGTCGATCCGCTCGCTGCTGGAAGAGACGCTGACGGAGGCGCGGGCGTGGAATTTCGTCGGGCCGGAGCCGGCGATCTTCCGCACCGCGGAGGATGCCCTGACACGCGCGCAATCGGCGGCCGTCAAGGAGTTGGTCGAAGGCTATGGCATGACGATGGCCGATATCGGCATTGTCGGTTTTCACGGCCAGACCGTTCTGCATCGTGCGCCGCAGGTTGGACGGCTGGGCCAGACCCGGCAGCTCGGCGACGGTGAGCTGATGCATGCCATACTGGGCACCAAGGTCGCATACGATTTCCGCTCGGCCGACATGCGCGCCGGGGGGCAAGGCGCGCCGCTGGCCGCGGTCTATCACACCGCGCTGATGCGCAGCGCCGGTGCCAATGGCGAGGTCGCCGTACTCAATCTCGGCGGCGTCGCCAACATCACCTGGTGGGACGGCGCTGACAATGTCGTCGCCTTCGACACCGGCCCCGCCAACGCGCCGCTCAACGATTTCATCAAGTCGAAGGGGCTCGGCGAGATGGACCGCGACGGCGCGCTTGGCCGGGCGGGAACGGTCGACGAGGCCCGGCTCGCCAAGCTGCTGCAGCACCCTTATCTGAGCAAAGCCTACCCGAAATCGCTGGATCGTTTCGACTTCGGTGCCGCGATGGCGGACGGCCTGAATGCAGAGGATGGTGCGGCCTTGCTCACCGCGTTCACCGCCGGCGCCGTCGGCAAGGCACTCGACCTCTTACCAAGCCGGCCTAAAAAGCTGGTGGTCAGCGGCGGAGGTCGCCATAATCCGACCATGATGGCGATGCTGGCCAGCCGCGCCGGCGTCGAGGTGGTGCAGGCCGAGAGCCTGGGCTGGAGCGGCGACGCGGTGGAGGCGGAATGCTTTGCCTTCCTCGCGGTTCGCGTGCTGCGCGGGCTGCCGATCAGTTTTCCGAGCACGACCGGCGCACCGCGGCCGATGCAGGGCGGAAATCTCGCCGGTTAAGCCAGTTTCTTCTGCAGGAAGATGCGGCTGCGGCCGACGGGGAAGTCGGCAAGTGTTCCAAAGGGCTGATAACCCTGGCGCTGATAGACCTTGGCGGCATTCGGATTTAAGGTGTCGATCCAGGCGTTTTGACAGCCGCGCGCCACCGCTTCATGTTCGGCCGCGTCCAGCATCTTGCCGGCCATGTGCTGACCGCGCAGCCGCTCATCCACCCAGAGCCATTGCACATAAAGCCATCCCCAGGCGGTGTAGCCGGAAATGCCGGCGACGACCGCGCCATCCTCGCCCCGCACGAACACCGCAAGCGCTTGCCTTTCGGACGCGCCGACATCGCCGTCGTTGAACGCCGTAAGCCTTTCGCTGAGAAAAGTGAGGTCTTGCGGCGAGGGATTTGCCGTCGTTTCCAGTGTCGTGTTCATCGCTTTTCCGAGATGGGTTGCGTATCGGCATCGCCGCCATTGCGAAATTCGGACGCGGCAATGCCGTAGCGCTTGAGCTTGTCATAAAAGGTCTTACGCGGCACGCCGAGCGCGTCGATGGCGGCGCGCACGTCGCCGCCATGGTCGCGCAGCGCATCGCGGATCAGTTGCGCCTCATAGTGGCCGACCCGTTCGGGCAATGCTGCCGCAGGCTCCGGCGAATACGCGCGAACCGTTTTCATCTCCTCGTCCGGGCCGAGACCGAGCGCGACGCGATCGGCGAAATGGGCGAGCTCGCGCACATTGCCCGGCCAGTCATGCGACTGGAGATGATCGCTGACGGCTGCATTCACCTTGGCGACAGGCCGGCCAAACCGTTCGGCCGCCTTGCCGAGGAAATGCCCGAACAGCATCGGGATATCGCCGCGGCGTTCACGTAGCGGCGGAATGCGCAGCGTCACCACGTTGAGGCGAAAATACAGATCCTCGCGAAAATCGCCGCGCTGGTCCGGCCGCCCGAGATCGACCTTGGTCGCTGCGACGACCCTGAGATCGATGCGCCGTATCTCGTTCGAGCCAAGCGGCGTGAGGCTGCGCGTTTCGAGCACGCGCAGCAGCTTGACCTGGAGCGCAGGCGGCATGGATTCGATCTCGTCGAGAAACAGCGTGCCGCCGCTCGAATGCTCGATGCTGCCAATCCGCCGCCGCTGCGCGCCGGTGAACGCGCCCGCCTCGTGGCCGAACAACTCGCTCTCTATGACCGTCTCCGGCAGGGCGCCGCAATTCAGCGCCACGAAGGGTTTTGCGCGCCGCCGCCCCCATCGGTGCAGGAGGTCCGCCACCACTTCCTTGCCGGTTCCGGTCTCTCCCTCGACCAGCACGTCGACATCCATGTCGGCGATCTGGCGCAAGGTCTCGCGCAGCCGTTTGATGGAAGGTGCCTCGCCGATCAGCGGCAGGCCGTCGGCGGCCAGTGCCGCGGCTTCGCGCAGCCGCCGGTTCTCCATCACCAGCCGCCGCTTCTCACTCGCCCGTTTCAGCGCCTCGAGAAGGCGATCGCCGGCATAGGGTTTCGAGATGAAATCGTAGACGCCGTCCTTGAGCGCCGCCACCGCAAGATCGACGTCGCCATGGCCGGTGACCAGGATCACGGGTATATCCGGATCGATCGCCTTGATGCGATCGAACAGCTGCAGACCATTCATGCCCGGCATGCGGATATCGCTGACGACGACGCCCTCGAAATTCCTGTCGACGACGGCAAGTGCTGCCTCGGCGGCGTCGAGTGCGACCACCGTGAAGCCGGCAAGCTCGAGCAATTGCGTGGTGGCGTGAAGGAGGTCCGCATCGTCGTCGACGAGCGCGACCAGCCCTGATCCGTCTGTCATTCAATTCGCCTCAAATCTATGGTGAAGGATGCGCCGCTGCCATTGCCGGGATCGAGCCGCAGCGTGCCGCCCAATTCCTGGGCGATCTCCTGCGAGATCACCAGCCCGAGACCAAGCCCCTTCTCCTTGGTGGTCTGGAACGGCATGAACAGATTGCCAGCCGCCTCCGGACCAAGGCCGGGGCCATTGTCGCGCACCGAAATCAGCACCCTGTCGTCGCGCTCGGCAAGTTCGATCTCGATGCGGGGATCGGGCTGGTCCTTCATCGCGTCCAATGCATTTTGCAACAGATTGACCAGGATCTGCTCCAGCCGGATGCGGCTCGCCATGACCACCGGCGAGGCATTGCCGCGCGGCCTGACGATGGTGACGCCGGAATCGCGTATGCGGCCTGACAGCAGCGACAGCGCGCCGTCGATCGCCTCGCGCACCGGCAGCGGCGAAGCGGCGACGCCCGGCCGGCGGGCGAAAGTGCGCAAGGTGCCGGTGATCGCGCCGATGCGTTCGGTCATCGAAACGATCGATGTCAGATTGCCGCTGGCCGATCCGGTCTTGCCGCTGTCCAGAAAACGACCTGCATTCTCGGCATAGGTGCGGATGGCGGCGACCGGCTGGTTGATCTCATGCGCCACGCCGGCGGCGATCTGGCCGAGGATGGAAAGCCGGTTGGCCTGGGCGAGATCGTCGCGCAGTCGGCGGACCTTGGCTTCGGCATTCTCGCGCTCGGCGATTTCGCCGGCAAGTGCGGTGTTGGAGCGCGTCAGCTCGGCCGTTCGCGTGCTGACCCGGCTTTCGAGCTCGGCATTCATGCGCGCCAGCGCTTCCTGCCGCAGCCTGCGCGTTCGCCGGCGCCGGGTCAGCACGTAGGCAATCAAGCCTAGAAGCAGCAAGCCCAGGAGCGTGGTCAGGCGCGCCGTATTGGCGGCCGAGGAGAGAGCAGCGTCGGCGGGCGTCAGCAGCCACAGACGCCAGCCTGGGACTGCACCGGGCAAATCCTGCACCACCTCGACGAACTGGCGTGGTTTTCCGGCGTTGTCGATCGTCGCCAGGCCATCGCCGGCGCCGCGTCTGAACGGCAGCGGCTCGAAGGCAGCATCGGCCAATTGCAGTTGCTCATGGGCGGCGGCCACGTCCTCGGCCGACAGTGGTGCCAGCGCACGAAACCGCCAGTCGGGCTGGCTGGTGGCCAGCACGACGCCTCGTTCATCGGTGACAAAGACAAGGAAACCGCTGGAACGCCAATTTGCCTCGACGCCGTCGAGCTCGACCTTCAACACCGCAACGCCAAGCGGCTTGCCGTTATCGTCGACGCGGCTCGAAAGGTAGAGTCCCGGCCGTCCGCTGATCGTGCCGAGACCATATTGGCTGGCGGCGCCGTTGGCCATGGCCTCCTGGAAATAGTGCCGGAAATTATAGTCGATGCCGACAAAGCTGGTCGGTTCGCCGGCATTGCTGGCTGATATGGCGATGCCTGCCGTATCGATGACATAGATGGCGGAGGCCGAGGCATCGCCGGCAATCGCCTTGAGCTTGTCGTTGAGGGCCGCTTCTTGCATCTTCCCGGCCCGGCGCAGCGCGCCCCGCACAGCATCGTCGCGGGCCAGCACCAAGGGAACCAGGCGCTGCTTTTCGATTTCGCCGGTCAGCGTTCCCGCCGCCAGCGGCAGAGCGGCAAGTGCTGTGTCGCGCAGATTGTCGGCCGCCTGGCCGGAGGCGATGCGCCCGGCGATGGCGATCGCGCCAGCCAGGACGGCAAGGGCTGCGACCACGGCAAGCCAGCGGCCATCGCGCAGCCGGGCCACCGCCTCGCGCAGCAACTCACGGCCGGCAAACCCTTGGGATTCGCTATCGGTGCCTGCCTGCGGCGTCTGCCCTCTCCCTTTTCTTCGCGGCTTTCCGGTCAGTGTAATGCGAAAATCCGCCCAGGCAAACGCCACTTGTGCGGAAATCCGCACAAGTATTGTCCGCGCGACCTCTGACAAAGGCGGAAATCCGCGATTCCGGCCTTTCCCCGATCTGGCACGACGCTTGCAAAACTGTTTTCAGCGGCGTGCGACCGGAGCGCCGCGATGGGAGAAGTCACGCAGGCGATCCGTTTTCGCCCATCCGGCCAGGGAGAGTTCGATGCACATCGCAGACCAATCAGGCGCGCTTGCCGCGCAGCGCAAACCTTTCTATGCCCAACTATACGTGCAGGTGCTCGTCGCGATCACCGTCGGCATCCTGCTCGGCCATTTCTATCCGTCGGTCGGCGAGAGCATGAAGCCGCTCGGCGACGCCTTCATCAAGCTGGTCAAGATGATCATCGCCCCGGTCATCTTCCTGACCGTGACAACGGGCATTGCCGGCATGAGCGACCTGCAGAAGGTCGGGCGTGTTGCCGGCAAGGCGATGCTCTATTTCCTCACCTTTTCGACGTTGGCGCTGATCATCGGCCTTGTCGTCGCCAATGTCGTGCAGCCGGGCGCCGGCTTCAACATCGACCCGGCGACGCTCGACGCCTCGACCGTCAACACCTACGCCGCCAAGGCGCACGATCAGTCGGTCACCGGGTTCCTGATGAACATCATCCCGTCGACCATCGTCGGCGCCTTCGCCGACGGCGACATCCTGCAGGTGCTGTTCTTCTCGGTGCTGTTCGGCATCGCGCTGGCGCTGGTCGGCGAGAAGGGCGAGCCCGTCCTCAATTTCCTGCAGGCGCTGACGACGCCGATCTTCAAGCTGGTCAGCGTGCTGATGAAGGCCGCCCCCATCGGTGCCTTCGGCGCCATGGCCTTCACCATCGGCAAATACGGCATCGGCGCGGTCATCAATCTCGCCATGCTGGTCGGCACCTTTTACGTGACGTCGTTCCTGTTCGTGTTCATCGTGCTGGGTGCGGTCTGCCGCTACAACGGATTCTCCATCCTGTCGCTGATCCGCTACATCAAGGAAGAGCTGCTTTTGGTGCTGGGCACCTCCTCGTCGGAGGCCGCCCTGCCCTCGCTGATGGAAAAGATGGAGAAGGCCGGCGCCAAGCGCTCCGTGGTCGGCCTGGTCATCCCGACCGGCTATTCCTTCAACCTCGACGGTACCAACATCTACATGACGCTGGCGGCGCTGTTCATCGCGCAGGCGACCAACATCCACTTGTCGATGGGTGACCAGATCCTGCTGCTGCTGGTTGCCATGCTCTCGTCCAAGGGCGCCGCCGGCATCACCGGAGCGGGCTTCATCACCCTTGCCGCCACGCTGTCGGTGGTTCCGGCGGTGCCGGTCGCCGGTATGGCGCTGATCCTCGGCGTCGACCGCTTCATGTCGGAATGCCGGGCGCTGACCAACTTCGTTGGCAATGCCGTCGCCACGCTGGTGGTGGCGCGCTGGGAAGGCGAACTCGACGAGGCCAAGCTGGCGAGGGCGCTGGCGGGCACGGCTGACGACAGCCTGCCGGCGGATGTCGTCCCCGCCGAGTAACCACGCGTGGCTTATGCGTAAAAGGCCGGAGGCATGCTGCCTCCGGCCTTTGTCATGCAGTCGCACGTCAGACGGTGCCGATCTTGCTCAGTGGTGTGTCCGGATATGTGCTTGGGCCGACAGGCATGCGGGCTGCCAAAGTGCCCTCGTCGTCGAACAGCACAAGGCTGGCGGCGCCGACGAGCCCGGCATGGCGGCCGAGCTGTGCTGGAACGACCGGTACGTCGCGATAGGCGCGCATGGCCCGCTGCCTGATGGTTGCCTCGATGGTCGGCGCCATCAGGTCGAGCCCATTGGCGATGCCGCCGCCGACGACCAGCACATCGGGCGAATAGAGATGTAACAGGTTGGTGAAGCCGACGCCCAGCCAGCGGGCTTCCTCGTCCAGCAAGGCCGAGGCAAGATCGTCGCGCAGCCGTGCCGCCTCGACGACGTGGCGGCCGGTCACCTCCGCATCCGCTGACAGGCGCCGCAAGGCAGAGCCGTCGCCGGCCGCCGTGGCGGCGCTGGCGCGGCGGCCGAGCGCGGTTCCCGAAGCGATGGCCTCGAAGCAGCCGATGACGCCGCACACGCAACGCTCGCCCTCATTGGTGATGGTCATGTGACCGATCTCGGCGGCAAGGCCACGGCGGCCATGCAGGATGCGCCCATCGACGACGACACCGCCGCCGATGCCGGTCGACACCGTGACAAAGACCAGCGAGCGAGCGCCATGGCCGGCGCCGAAGCGCCATTCGCCGAGCGCCGCGGCATTGGCGTCGTTCTCCAGACGGACCGGCAGGCCGAGCCGCCGCTCGAGGATGTCGGCAAGCGGTACATCCAGCCAGCCGGTGAGTGTCGGCGGGCCGACGGCGATGCCGGCCAGCGGATCAAGCGGTCCCGGCGCACCGACACCGACGCCGACGACCGACAGTGCCGGGGCTTCGGCATGGACGGTCGCCGCCAGCGCCTCGATCTGGCCGATCACCACGTCTGGACCGGCCTGCGCCTGCGTCGGCACCGCCGCGAATGCCAGGATCTTGCCCTCACGGTCGACCAGGGCGGCGCGAAGCTCCGTCCCGCCAAGATCGATCGCAAGGGCGGCTTCCGTTGTCATGCCGCGACCTTCAAGCCGTGCAGCCAGCCGATGCGGCCGGCGAGGTCCTTGTCACCGAAGGCGAGCGAACCGAGGACCACGGTTTCGGCCCCGGCGGCACGCAGCAACGGCACGGTCTCGTGGCGGATGCCGCCGTCGGCGGCCAGAACCACTTGCGCCTCACGGCCGGCCTTTCTCAGGATAGCGCGGGTAGCGCCCAGCCTGTCGCAGGCCTTGTCCGACAGGCTCTGTCCCTTGACGCCGATTGCGGTTCCAAGAAGCGTTACGAAGGCGACTTCCGGGACGAAGGCCGTCACCGCTTCCACAGGCGTCTCCAGCCTGAGCACGACGCCCGCCTCGGCGCCGAGCTCCCGCGCCAGCCGCACGGCGCGCAATCCCGCTTCGCCATTCTCGGCATGGACGCTGATCATGTCGGCGCCGGCTTCGATGAACTGGCGCGTCTGCGCCTCGACGATTGCTTCATCGACCATCAGGTGGACATGGATGGGCTTGGCCGTCAGCCCGGCGATGCGGGCGACGAGGTCGGGGAAGAACAGGAAGGACGGGGCGAAATGACCGTCCGCCACATCGATATGATGAAGATCGACATAGGGTTCGATGCGCTTCAAGTCGTTCTCGAAATTGGCAAGATTGGCAGACCAGAGCGAGAATTCGGCGATCATGCGATCGCGTGGCAGTTCGGCGATGGCGGCCGGGCCGGAGAGAGATTTCGAGATCATGATTGGTCCTGGTTGTCAAAATTTGTGTTGAGAAAGCTGCCGATGGCGGCGCGGATTTCGGCGAAATGGCGCTCCTTGTCGGTGGCCTTCGGCGTCACCTCGACAAAGGCGGCATTGGGGATGGTGTCTGCAAGGCTGCGCGCGGTGGCCAGCGGATGGACGAGATCGATGCCGCTGCCAATGACGAGCGTCGGGAGCGCGAGGCCGGCGGCCGCTGCCCGCGTTACGCCGGGCCCATCGTTTGCGATTGCTCGCATCACCTCGGCGAAAACATTCGCGTTGGCGCGCGCGAAGAAGCCGAGCAGGGAAGCAAGATTGTCCGGCGCTGCGGTTCGAAAGCGTGCGGCCGTCGCGGAGGCCGCGAAGATATCTCGCGCGTCATCCAGCGGACGGCTGAGGATGAGCTCCGCCACTTCCACGTAAGGGCGCATGTTTTGCGGTGCCGCGTCGAAAGCCCAGGCAGGGCGAACAAGCACCAGACCTGTGACCCTATCCGGGTGCCGGGCCGCAAGCCGCAAGGCGATTGCCGCGCCCATCGAGATGCCGCCGGCGACGAAACGGTCGAGGCCGACCGCATCCGCGGCGGCCAGCACATCATCGGCGAACATCGCGATCGAAAACGGCCGTGTCGTGCCGGCGCCAGAGCTGCCCTGAGCGCGGCATTCGACGGTCAGTCGGCGGCATGAGGGACCATCGGGAAAGTTCTGCGCCACTTGTGCCGCATCACCGCCGAGGCCGTGCTGGAAGACGACGGGAGGCCTGCCCTGCCCCGTGTCGAAGACACGAAGCGATGCATCGTCGCGAAGCAGGATCGTTGGCGCGGCGACCATCAGAGGAGTCCCCGCAGAAAGGCTGCGACGCCGGGGGCTTCATCGGCGGACAGCCCGTGGGTGACGAGCGATCCGTCGAAGCCCGCTGCCTTCAGCCGTGAAACAAAATGCGGAAAATCGACGATGCCTTGTCCGGCGGTGGCAAAGCCGCCGTCACCAGAGCGATCCTTGGCGTGCGCCATGGCGATATGGCCGGCAGCCTCGTCGATCGCGGCGGCGACGATGGCGCGCGCTTCGTGTTGCGTCGCGTGCTCGAACAGGTTCGCCGGATCGAGCACGATCTTCAGATGCTTCGATCCCATTTCGGCGATCAGCCTGGTCGCGTCCCTGGCCGAGGTGACGATGTTGGCCTGCTCGGGCTCGATGCCGAGATCGACGCCGGCGTCTTCGGCAAGCGCCAGCGCTTTCTCCATCTCGGCGGCCATGTCGGACCAGGCGGCCGGCGTGCTATTGTCGGGATGATACGCCCACTGATCGGCGGCGTTGCGCGAGCCGGTGCAGAGCGTGACCAGCGGAATGTCGAGGGCAGCAGCAGCATTGATGATGGCCGCGAGACGCCTGAGGCCACCGTCGCGGACGACCTTGTCGGGATGCGCCATGTTGTAGGTGCCCGACAGTGCGGCCAGCGAAACGCCTGACGATCGCACTGCGGCACGGACGGAAGCGATGGCATCCGCCGGCACGACATCCGGCATCGACGGCAGGCCGGCGCAGGCGAGATTGAACTGCGTCGTCTCATAGCCAGCCTGCTTAACCGCCGTCAGCACGGCAGCCGGCTCTGTGCCGGCAAATGTCTTGGCGAAAATGCCGAGACGCATCAGACCGCTCCCGAAACCGAGGCGAGTTCGACCCGTTCACCTGTCTCGACCGAACGCGCGATGGCGACCATGGCGCGGATCGAGGCGATACCGTCCTCGACATTGGCGCCGCGCATCGGCGTGCCGTTCAGGACTGTATCCGCTAGGCCTTCCAGTTGGCGGCGGAAGAAATGACCGTCGGCGCCGAGCGGCTTGTGGGCGGTGGCGGTCTTCTCGTGAAATATCTCGACCTCGCTGGCGCGGAAGTACCAGGGGTTGAAGGTTTTCGCGATGACGGAGCCGTTCTCGCCATAGAGCTGAAAACCTTCGTGCCAGTCCATGCGCACGGCAACGGTCAGGTCGAGATGCCCGAGCGCGCCGCTGGCGAACTCGGTCTCGACGAACCAGCAATAGGCGCCGAATTTCTCATTGAGGCGGGCGCGCACGGCAACGATATCGCCGCACAGGAAACGCGCCGTGTCGACGAGATGCGAGCCGTGCGCCAGCATGAAATATTGCCTGAGATCAGCCTTGGGATTGCCGGTCGGCTTCTTCGCCAGCTTGCTGGTGACCGGCAGCGGCTGAATGGCATCGGTGTTGGTGTAGCGATGGGTGGAATCGCAGTACCAGGCCTTAAGCGCCAGCACCTCGCCGATCTCGTCGCGCACGAAGTCGCGCGCGGCCTCCAGCGCCGGGTCGAAGCGCTTCATGTGACCGACCTGCAGGACCTTGGCCGAGCGCCTGACCGCCTGCGCCAGTGCCTCGCCTTCCTCCACCGAGGTGCCGATCGGCTTTTCGCACAGGACATGCTTTCCCGCATCGAGCGCCTTGATCGACATCGGCACGTGATAGGCGTCCGACGTGGCGACGATCACCGCTTCCAGTTCGGGATCGGCGAGCATGGCGTCGTAGTCGGCATACATCTTTTGCGGCTCGTAGGTGGCGCCCATGCGGGCGAGCAGATCGGGTGCCGCGTCGCAGATGGCGTAGAGGTCGGCATTCCCAGCCTTCACGCAGGATTGCAGATGCGCGAACTGCGCGATGGGACCGCAGCCGAGCACACCGACCCTGAGGCGTCTGTCTTGTTTCTTGATCATCGTATCGTTCTTCAGGCGCCCAAGCTGCGCATTGTCTGGCGGTTGGTCTTGACCGCGCCGGCGGGATCGGCGGCGGCCGTTTCGGATTCTTCCTCCAGCACCAGCCAGCCGTTGAAGCGCGGTGCGGTGTTGGCGATCTCGATGACAACAGGCGTGTCGCAGACGCCCTTGCCGAGCATGGCCCAGCTGCCGTTGGCATCGACGTCCTTGAGGTGGATGTAGCGGATGCGGTCGCGGTAGGTGCGCAGCGTATCGGACATGTCCTTGTGGCCGCGCAGTATATGGCCGGTATCCGGCACCCAGCCGACCAGGTCGGGGTCGAGCCAGGCAAAGATCGCATCGTAATCGGCGCGGTCGAACAGCAGCGTGTTGTGGTGCGAGCTTGGATGCACCGCGACCTGAACACCGGCCCTGCGGCCAAGCTCGCCGGCCTGGTTGTAGACCTCGGCCGCGATGGCGAACTTCTCGTCGCGCGGCCCGTCGGACACCACCGTCGCCGAGCCCATCGAGACCAGCGCGCCCGGGAACGCAGCCGCGAAGCCGATCCAGCGTTTGGCGGTCTCGAGATCGTCGCCGATCTTCTCCTTCAGCGTAAAGCCACTGTTCGAACCAAAGGCGAAGGAAACCAGCGTCAGCCCCCACGCCTTCAGCGCGGCGGCGAACTCCTCCGGCTTGTCGCCATAATGTCCGATCATGGTGTCGGTGATCTCGATGCCGGCATAGCCACCGTCAGAGATCGCCCTCAGCAGATCGTCGGGGCCGCCGGTGAACCGGTCTCCCAGCATTTCCCAGGTGAAGGTCTGGCAGCCGACTTTGAGGTCTTTCAAGTTCATCCTTTCAATCCTTGATACCGCTTATTGATTGATGCCACCCTGCGTCGCCGTGGGATGAACATCCTACTTGACCGAGCCCGCGGTCATGCCGGCGAGGAAGTACCTCTGGGCAACGAGGTAGATGAGCAAGAGCGGTAGCGAGCCGAGCACGCTCATCGCCATCATCTGGTTCCATTCGAAGGCGTGCTGCCCCATCAACAGCTGGATGCCGATCGGGACGGTTCGCATGGACGTCGATTTCGTCAGCGTCAGCGCAAAGAGAAATTCGTTCCAGCACAACAGGAAGGTGTAGACCGACGTCGCCACGATACCAGGCAGTGAAATCGGGACAATCACCCGCCAAAGCGCGGTCCAGCTGCTGCCGCCGTCGACAGCCACGGCTTCATCGAGATCGCGGGGCAAGGTGTTCAGATATCCCGTCATCAGCAGGATCGCGTAGGGCAGCGTAAACACCAGGTAGGTCAGGATCAGTGCGACATAGGTGTCGAAGATACCGTATGAGACGACAAGCCCGAAGAAGGGGATCAAAAGTGTGATCGGCGGAATCGTCTGCGTGCTGATGATGATTGTGTTCAGGCTGCCCTTGCCGCGGAAATTGAAGCGGCTGAACCCGTAGGCCGCCAGCAAGGCGATCAGCACCGTCAGCACGGTCACCGCTCCCGCCACGAAATAGCTGTTGAAGAAGAAGCGCAGCTTTACCGGGTCGCCAAGGATGGCTGCATATGCTTCCAGCGTGAACGCCTTTGGCAGGATGGTTGGTGGCAGGGCAAAGATTTCGGTATTCGATTTGAACGAGCTGCTCAGCATCCAGTAGATCGGGAATGCCGCGAAAAAGAGCCCTGCTGCAAGCGCTACATGGAGCGCCACGGTGATCAGCCTGTCTTTCGGCGTGTGCCTTTTCCTCATGGTGACTACCGAGCCTTTTGATAGCGAATGTAGAACAGCGTCAGACCGAGAGAGATCAACAAGATGACCACAGCGCTCGCCGAAGCCTGCGACAGGTTGTAGCTCGAAAACGCCAGCTTGTACGTGTAGGTGCTGAGGACCTCGGTCGAGTAGATCGGGCCACCGCCCGTCGTTATCCAGATCAACGGGAAGACCTGCATGGTCCAGATGAAGTCAAGCAGCGAGATGCTGATGATGATCGGCATCAGCTGCGGGATCGTGATGAAGATCAGCTTCTGGTAGGCTTTCGCCCCGTCGATATCAGCCGCCTCGTAGAAATCCTTGGGAATACCCTGCAGACCCGCGAGCAGGCTGACCATGAAGAGCGGATATCCCGCCCAGATGTTGGCAAAGGTGACGGCGTGCAGTGCGGTCTCGGGCGAGGAAAACCATTCGACCTTGGACCCGATGATGCCGAGTTGCATGAGAATGCTGTTCACGACACCGTTCGGCTCGAGCAGGAGGCGCCAGATCACGGCGATGATCACCGCGGTGAACAGCCAGGGCAGTATGTAGAGCACGCGCAGAACATTGCGCAGCGTCGGATTGATGCGGTCGCTGTTCAGCATGAGCGCGAAGACCATGCCGATTGTCATGTGGAAAATGACACTCATGCATGTGAAGTAGAGCGTGTGCCACAGCGAAGCCCAGAACACCGGGTCGTCGAAGATCGCCTGGTAGTGTTTCAGTCCGGCAAAGGATGGGTCCCGACGCAGCACCGCGCTGTTCTGGAACGAGTAGGCAATCACCGTCACCATCGGCAGCAGCATCAGAAGCCCGATTATGAGCAGCGAGGGCGACAGATAGAGGTAGGGTGCGACCGCTCGTTTCAGCTTGTAGCGGGAGCGCTTTTGCCGGGTCATGTGCCAACCTTGGGATACGCCTTCAAGAGAAGGTGAGCTTCGAAAACAGGTCCATCTCAAATTGCCGATCCGTTGTTGCCGGGTGGCCTGCCCGAAGTCAGGCCACCCGGCCGAAGATAGCAAACGGGAACAGGCCGATCAGAATTTCGCCATCCAGCCTTTCTGAGCGGCGGCGGCGGCCTGTTCGGGAGACTGTTCGCCGGCGAGCATCTTCTGGGCTTGCACGTCGAACTGGGTCATCAGGTCTTCAGCCACCGGCAGGCCCGTGAACTCATTGGCGAGATAACCGGTCTTGAAGATTTCAAAAGCCTTGCCGAAAGCCTTGTCCGAGGTCACGAAATCGGGCTTGGCGTTGACGTTGCCCGGGAAAGCGTTTGCGAGCGACACGAGCTTGGCATTGACCTTTTCACTCATCAGATATTGGACGAGTTTCCAGGCCTCTTCCTGATGTTTCGACGCAGCAGAGATGCCGATGCCCCAGGAGGCATAGGGAAGGCCGCGCTTGCCGGTATAGTTCTCCACGACCGGGACCGGGATGAGGTCGAAGTTCAGCTTGGGATTGCGCTTGCGGATGAGGTTCACATGCGCGAGCGAGTCGATCATCATCCCGACGCGGTCGTTGACGAACTCCTCGACCTTTTCCTGCTCGGTCTTGGTGGCGATGCCGGGCGAGATGGTGCCGGCGTCGTTGAGCGATTTGACGAAGGTGAGCATATCCACCACCGGCTTGCCTTCAAGGTCCGGCTTGCCGTTCGCCATCATCGACTGACCCGAAGCCCAAACCCACGACATCATGTCGTTCTGGACGCCAGATGGCGTTTGCAGCGACAGGGGCAGCACCCAGCCATACTGGTTCTGGTCGGCGTGCGTCATCTTCTTGGCGGCTTCGAGAAACTCCGCACGGGTCGACGGCAGCTTGGTCACGCCGGCCTTGGCGGCGAGGTCCAAATTCACGAAGACCGGATAGACGAACGAAGCCACGGGAAACATCACGGCCTTGCCGTCCACCTTGATGATATCCGCGACCTGGCTCTTGTCGAAACCGCTCGCATCCATCATCGGATTCATGTCGGCGAGTGCGCCCTGCGCATTCAGATTGTTCACCCAGGCGCCGTCGAGACCGACGACGTCGCTGAGCGTTCCGGTTGCAGCACCAACCGAGATCTGGTCTCGCGTGGTGGCGTAGGGGCCGCTGACCAGCGTCACTTTGATTCCGGGGTTTGCCGCCTCGAACTCATCCATGATTGACCTGAGCGAGCCAGCCGGCAATTCGGGCTCCCACCATTGGGTGAATTCCAGCGTCGTGTCCGCCATGGCGCCGGTTGCGCCAAGCAACCATGCGGCCGCGGCCATTTTCAGCATCGCGGGTTTTATACGAAACATCATTTTCTCCTCCTTCTTTAGGATCGACCGCACAATGCGCCCGATCGTCTGCTTATTCAGAAGTCTCCTTATGCAGGTGCCTCACCCTCACCCGCGGGTCTCGTCGCGAATATTCAGATCGCCAGATGCGTCTCGGGATCGAAGAAATGGAGCTTGGCGTCATCCAGGGCCAACCTGATTTCCGAGCTGGAGCGCACTGTGCTGACCGGTTCGAATCTCGCCACCGCATTCGACGCCAGGCCGAAATCCTGCACCGCGTCAGGGTCGCCGGAGTCCACCCGGACCGCGTCGATGTTGAGATGGACGATATGTTCGGATCCGAGTTCTTCGATCGAGGTTACCCTTGCCGGTATCGTTTGATACTTGCGGCCGGATTCGAGGCTGCTGTCGTAGAGATCCTCCGGTCGTATCCCGAACACGACCTTGCGCCCCGCATACGACCTCAGGCCAGGCCTGCGCACGAAGGCTGCATCCTGCAGCCGGATGGCCAGGGCGCCGGACGTCAGTTCGTCGCCCGTCAGGGTCGCCTCGAAAAGGTTCATCGAAGGGGACCCGATGAAACCGGCAACGAAGGCGTTCACCGGCGATTCATAGAGCCCCTTGGGTGTGTCGACCTGCTGCAGCACGCCGCCCTTCAACACCGCGACCCTGTCGCCCATCGTCATGGCTTCGGTCTGGTCGTGGGTCACATATATGGTCGTTACGCCAAGCTGCTTTTGCAGACTGGTGATTTCGGCGCGCATTTGAACACGCAGTTTCGCGTCCAGATTGGAAAGGGGTTCGTCCATGAGAAAGGCTGCCGGCTCGCGCACCATGGCGCGGCCCATGGCGACCCTTTGACGCTGCCCGCCTGAAAGGTTCGCGGGTTTGCTATCCAGCAGAGACGTCAGTTGAAGGGTTTTGGCGATCTCATCCACGCGCTTCTTGCGCTCGGCCTTCGGCTTGCCTGCCAGCCGCATCGAAAAGGCGATGTTTTCGAATACCGTCATATGCGGATAGAGGGCGTAGCTCTGGAAGACCATCGCGATGTCGCGATCCTTGGGCGGCATGTCGACGACGTCGACCCCGCCGATCCGGAGGCTGCCGCTGGTGACGTCCTCCAATCCCGCGATCATCCGCAACGCGGTGGATTTGCCACAGCCGGACGGCCCGACGAGAATCAAGAACTCGCCGTCCTTGACCGACAGGTTCAATTGGTCGATTGCATGAAAATTGTTCCCGTATGTCTTGCAGATATTCTCAAGAACGACTTCTGCCATATTCCTCCCTCCACAAGTCTAAGCCATTGATTTTTATGATTGTCCTCGGCTTACGTTCACCTGCGAAATTTTCCTCGGATAGTTCAGGCTATGTTCCGGTATCAAGCCGCGCATATTTCAGTTCGACTGCCGACGGCGCGTTCGTCGATGCCAGGAGTTCCTTGACCTGGTCGTCGGTCGGAAGCGCCTCGCGCCCGCCCCGCCCCGTTATCGAAAGGGCCGCCGCCGCGGCCGCGAATGCGACCCGGCCTGCGGTGTCGGCCCCGCGCGTCAATGCAAGGGCATAGGCGCCATGAAAGCAGTCACCGGCGCCGGTCGAGTCGACGACGGCAACCCGGTGCGGAGGCAGGTGCCAGAGCCCTGTCTCGTCGCGTCCGCGATAGAAGACGCCTCTGCCGCCATCCGTCAGAACCACGGCGGACCGCGACGGCAACCACAATGCGTCGAGTATCTCGGCCGGAGCCTGGCGGCCGGTGGCGGTCCGCGCGAAACCGAGCGGAAGAATGAGATGGTCGCAGAGCCCGATCAGTCTCTCGGTGGCCGGGCCGTGGCTCCATTCGACATCGCCGAGGATCGCAAGGCCGAGATCGCGAGCCCGAGCCACGACATCCAGCGACTCGATCCCGTAACTGTCGACGATCAGGACAGTCGCGCGGCTGAGAACCTCGTCCGGAAAGTCCGGCGCGGTGCCCAGCATCGCTTCGTCGTCATACGCGATGAACCGCTCCCCATCCGAACCGACGGTGATCCGCGAGCGCACCGGGCGCGCGTGCGGGTGGCGCGGCGCGAACGCGGTTTCAACGCCGCTCGCAACGAGATCGCACAACACGGCGTCGTCGGCGGCACTGCCCAGCCATCCGACGAACCCGGCGCTTCCGCCGAGCCGCGCGACGGCGGCAAGTGCCGTCGCGACGTTTCCCCCGAAAGCCCGGGCACTTTGCAAAACCTTCCCCTTGCCCGCCGACAACGGCTGATCGACATAGACGATGTCGTCGATCGCAATAGCTCCGAAGCCGAGGATTGAAGGGACGGCGGGCATCGTTCAGGCACCCGCCTTCGCCAAGGCGTCTTGCGCCGAAAGGCCGTCATGGATGACGCCCCGAAAGGCGATCGCTGCCTTTTCCGGATCGCCGTGCCCCCAGAGATTGCGGCCCACCACGGCACCGCGCGCGCCGGCACGGATGGCGTCCGCCGTCTGCTGAAGGGCGCCGAGCAGCGTGTCGGTCTTCGGACCTCCGGCGATCACAACCGGCACCGGGCAGGTCCGAACGGTCTCTCGAAACGACTCGAAATCGCCCGTGTAACCGATCTTGATCACATCGACGCCGGACTCGTAGCCGATGCGTGCCGCATAGGCGATCTCGTCGGGGGTGAAGACGATTTTTGCCCCGTCGGTGAAATCGCGAGGGTAGATATGCGCCACCACCGGCATGCCGTAACGAGCCGCCGCGTTCACCGAATCGGTCAGCCAGCGTATGTATTTTCCCTCGGTCGCGCCACGCACCGGAATGGCCACGGCCAACGCATCGGCGCCGGCGCGCACCGCATCCTCGGGCGTTGCAATCAGTTCACTGATGCGATCGTCTGGGGTGAAGCAGCCGGCCTGGATCACCAGGGAAGCCTTGCCCGCATATTGCGGCCACAGATGGCGCGCGGTGCCAGGCTGGATGCTGACGTAGTCGGGTTTGCCTACCATGACGCGTGCAAGCGCACCCGGCAGGTCGGCAAGACCTCCTTTGCGCACGTCGCCATAGCCGACAAAGTGGTCGACCGCGCCGCCAAAAAGATTCCCCGATGGATGTGAGAAGAGGCGCGCCAGGCGCACCTTGGTTCCGAGGCTCATGAGTCCAAAACTCTCCAATTGATTGATTTCAAAATCCTGGATCCAGTGTTTGCGAAAGAAATAACAAATGCAATCTTTCGAAATCTTTCGAATTCGCCTATTTTTGGTAGAGTGAACCGAGGCCAGGGCGATCGCTTGGCGCATGGGGGCAAGGACAGGCCAATGTTGTCAGAGCAGAGACGCCAATCGATCCTGGGTGAAGTGCAACGCAGCGGGCAGGTTCGCATCAAGGACCTGTCAGACGATTTTGGCGTGTCGGAAGTCACGGTGCGCTCCGACCTCGAGATACTGGATCGCAAGGGACTGCTGACCAAGACCCGCGGAGGCGCGGTGACCCGGACCACGGATTCGACCACGGCCGCGTTCGCCCGGCGGATGCAAACAAACCTCGATGCAAAGAAACGCATCGCCCGGGCAGCGATAGACCTGTTCGAGGACAACCAATCGGTCATCTTCGATGGCGGCTCGACATTGATGCAGGTTGCCATGCTGTTACCGCCGCTCAGCAATGTCGTGGTCGCGGCCACGGCGATGAATATCGTGCAGCATCTGATGCATCGGCCCGGGCTCGACGTTCACATGATCGGCGGCCGGGTCTACCCGGACACGGTAAGCACGCTGATCACCGATGCCGACACGGCTCTCGGCGGCTTGGTAGCGCATCAGGTCTTTGTTGGAGCGCATGCAATTGACTCGTCACTGGATGTGGTCGACGTGAACGAAGACATGGCGCGAACCAAGCGAAACCTCGTGCGCATGGCCCGGCGCGTTGTCCTCCTTGCGGATTCGAGCAAATGGGGCGTCAGCGGAACCTCCAAGGCCTTTTCGCTGTCGAGCGTCGATGTCGTGATCACCGACGATGGCCTGTCCGGCCCAATACGCAGCCAGCTTGATAGGACAGGGGCCAAGGTGATCTATGCCTGACCCCGTCGAGGTCCCTGGCCGCGGCGGAAATATCCGATGCGCGCATGACCCACGGCATCCGCATCGGCGGTCGGCCGTTTTTTCATGTCGGTCATTTTCTCCTCCCAGGACTGGCAGCCTCCCGATATCGCGCCAGCATTTTCGCATGTTGTATAAAAATTTTACGCGCGTCAATATTTAAAATGTTGTATAGCCCTTTGCGAAGGCGATCCGTTACTTCTGGGCGGATTCGGCAGACGGTGACCGCGTTGGGAGGTACGATCGAAAATGCACGGGATATCAACGACGAAACTCGGGATCGGCGTCATCGGATGCGGCAATATCTCGATGACCTATCTGCGCAATGCCACTCTCTTCGGCGGCATCGAGTTGCGCGCCTGCGCCGATATCTCGGCCGACATGACGGCGCTGCGGGCGAAGGAATATGGCATACGGGCACTCGGCGTCGATGCACTGCTGGCCGACCCCGAGATCGATCTCGTCCTCAACCTGACCATTCCGGCGGCGCATTTCGACATTTCGTTTGCCGCCCTTTCGGCCGGCAAGCACGTCTTCACCGAAAAGCCGCTCGCCACCTCGGCCGCCGATGGACGGCGCCTGGTCGACGAGGCGCGGTCGCGCGGGCTGCTGCTCGGCTCGGCGCCCGACACCTTCCTTGGTGCAGCCGGACGCCGCGCCCGCCGGCTGATGGATGACGGCGCCATCGGCCGCCCGGTCACCGGCACCGCCTTCATGATGGGCCGCGGCATGGAGCACTGGCACCCCAACCCGCAGTTCTACTACCAGCCAGGCGGTGGCCCGGTGTTCGACATGGGCCCCTACTATCTGACCATGCTGGTCAATCTGCTCGGCCCGGTCGAACGCGTCATGGCGATGGCGACGCGCGGCCAGGAGGAGCGGCTGATCACTGCCGAAGGGCCATTCAAGAACACCACATTCAAGGTCGGCACGCCGACCAATGTGCTGTCGCTGCTGGAGTTCCGCTCCGGCGCAACCGTCACCTTCGGCGCCTCGTGGGATGTCTTTCGCCACTCCAACCATCCGATCGAACTGCACGGCACGGAAGGCTCGCTGCGCCTGCCCGACCCCGACACGTTCGGCGGCACCGTGTCGCTGTCGAAACGCGGCACCGACTGGAGGGATTTCGCCAGCGAAGGCGAACTCTATGGCGCCCGCAACTGGCCTTATGCGGCGCCCGATCGCGCCAATTACCGCATGCTCGGCGTCGCCGATCTGGTGCGCTCGCTTCAGACCGGCAACACGCCACGCGCCTCCGGCAATCTGGCGCTGCATGTACTGGAGATCATGGAGGCTATCCTGCGCTCCGGTGAAACACAGGGCTCGGTCGCCATCGCGGGCGATGTCGTCCAGCCGGCCCTGCTGACCGAGGAAGAGGCGAGCGATCTGCTGGCCTGAGGGTATGATCATGACGCTCGATCCGGATGCGCTGCGCGTCCTCGACATGGCTCGTGCAGCCGGCGGCAAGCCATTCGAGACCGGCAGCGTGGCGGCGGCGCGAGCTGCCTACAACGCCTCGTTCCCGACGCTGCAAGGTGAGCATGAGCCGGTCGCGACGACCTTTGAACAGCAGATCGACGGGCCGAACGGCCCCATCACTGTCCGCATCCATCGCGGCATCGACGCACTGCCGAGCGGGGCGCCGGCGCTGCTCTATCTGCATGGCGGCGGCTGGGTCATCGGCAATCTCGATTCACATGACGAGATCTGCCGCCTGATGGCCAATCTCGGCAACGCCGTCATTGTCTGCCCCGACTATCGCCTGGCCCCGGAGCACAAATTTCCCGCCGGGCTCGAGGATTGCCTGGCGACACTTCGCTTCATGGCCGAGAATGCCGTCGACCTGGGCATCGACAAGGTGCGCATTGGTGTTGCCGGCGACAGCGCCGGCGGCAATCTTGCCGCAGTGCTGGCGCTGCTCGCACGCGATGGGCTCGCTCCACCACTTGCGACGCAGATCCTGATCTATCCCAACACCGACGCGCGGCAGACATCGGACAGCTACCGGCGTTTCGGCGACGGCTTCGGCCTTACCGCGACGACCATGGCATGGTTCCGCGACCATTATGTGCGAACGCCCGACGATATCATGGACTGGCGCGTCTCGCCCTTGCTGGCGCCTGATCTTGCCGGCGTCGCGCCGGCATTCGTGGCGCTTGCGGGCTGTGACATCCTGGCCGACGAAGGGGCAGCCTATGCGGCGCGCCTGCAGGCCGCGGGCGTGCCTGTGATCCTGCGGCAATGGCCGGGCCAGATCCATGGCTTCGTCTCGATGGGACGCCATATTCCCGCCGCCCGGCAAGCGGTGGTCGAGGAGGTGACGGCCTGGCGCCACTTCGAGGGATCGACGTCGACCGGTTAGGCCGACTTACGCATCACCAGGGCGGCACCGAGCTTGACGGTGCGCGCCATGCCCTGCTTCGGCGGATCGGCCTCGTCCAGCAGGGCCAGCAGGATCTCCACGCTGCGGCCGGCCATGGCGGTGAAATCCTGCGCCATGGTGGTCAGCGCCGGACAGGTGTAGCGGCTCAGCGGATGGTCGTCGTGGGCGGCAACGCGCAGATCGCAATCGGGCCTGCGGCCGACCTTCAGGCCGCGCGAGTACGCGGCCGCCATCACGCCAAAGGCGAGACGATCGTTGGCGCACAGGATGGTGCGGCCAGGCAAGGTCCCGGCCTCCAGCATTTTTTCCGTCTGCTCGTAGCCGATGCGTTCGAAGTCCCAGGTGTAATCGCGCGCGGCCTCGATGACGACCGGCTTGAAGCCGGCGGTCTCCATCGCGACGATGTAGCTCTCCTGGCGTTCGCCGGAGTTGTGGTTGACATGCGGAATGTCGAGATAGACCGGCGGTTCGCCCGAGCGACAGAGATAGTCGACGATGGTCGACACGCTCTGCCGGTTGTCGTTGCCGACGAACGGCGTATCGCCCTCGATATAGGTGTCGAAATAGACGATCGGAATGTCCTGCCCGAGCTTGTCGAAGACACTGCGGTCGGAGGCAAGGCCGAGCGGGGCGATGATCGCGCCGGCCACCTTCAGCGACAGCAGCGTCCTGACCGACTCCGCCTCCAGCTTCGGCGAGCCATGCGAGGAAATGACGATCGGCCAGTAGCCTTCGTCGCGGCAGCGAAATTCGATGCGGCTGACCATCTCGGCGTAGAAAGGATCGGTGATCGTCGGCACGACGATGCCGATGTTGCGGGTGCGCTTGCGGTTGAGATTGCGGGCGAAAAGGTTCGGCTGATAGTCCGAGGAACGCAGGGCGGCTTCGATGCGCGCCCGCGTCGCCGGCTTCACGCTCGCCGGATCGTCGAAATATTTGGACAGCGTCGGGCGCGACACGCCGCATGCCTGGGCGAAGTCGTCCATCGTGCGGTGCGTCTTCTCCGCCATCGATATATTCCTGATCCCCTGCCAACGATCGGCCCCGCCCACAGTCATGCGACCGTTGACCGGATGCGACAATGCTTGACGGAACTTATTCAGTCAATTTTCACAGTTCCCAATAGAACGCAAAAATATTCCATGCGTCAAATTATTTGTTAGCGCTTCAAAACTGATGGCGTCATGGACTTCATTGTCAGTTCGACGAAGGGCTGCAGAAGCTTGCCGCTCAGCCCTCGGCTACGGGCCTGCTTGCCAAATGTCGCCATGCCGCCCATACACGGCTTGGAAATCACCCCACCCCGTTCGCCCCCCCTGCCAGGGATACCGTCCAATGTCCGTGACGCCGTGGTCAAAGCCGTGACGGATCACTCCACGCCATCGCTCGCCAGCCTGGGCTGGACCGAATTTTTCGGCGATCAGCTCGAGCCCGGCGAAGCCAATCTTGTCCCGACGCGGATCGCCACCGTCCACCGCGATCGCCTGACCGGCCTGTCCCAGGCAGGGCCGGTCGATCTGACGCTGGCGGCGCAGGCGAACACCGGTGACTATGCCGTCGGAGACTGGGTGCTGGTCGATGGGCATGAACACCTTGTGAAGCGCCGCCTGACCCGCAAGACGGTGCTGGAACGCCGCACCCAGGGCGGCGGCAGGGTGCCGCAGCTTGCCGCGGCCAATGTCGATACGCTGTTCATCGTCACCTCGTGCAATGCCGACTTCAATCCCGCCCGGCTCGAGCGCTATCTGGCGCTGGCCAACGAGGCCGGAACGACGCCGGTGATCCTGCTGACCAAGGCCGATACCGCTGAAGACGCCGAGACCTACCAGAAGCAAGCTGCGGCGTTGCAGCGTGGATTGCCGGTGGTGATGCTGAACCCCCGCACATCGGATGCGGCAACCGTCCTGGCTGCCTGGTGCGGTGTCGGCCAGACGGTGGCGCTGATCGGCTCCTCCGGCGTCGGCAAATCGACGCTGGTCAACACGCTGGCCGGATCGGCGCAGCAATCGCCGCAACAGACCGGGGGCATCCGCGAGCACGATTCCAAGGGACGCCACACCACCACGTCGCGATCGCTGCATTCCATCGCCGGCGGTGGCTGGGTGATCGACACGCCGGGCATGCGGACGCTGCAGGTCAGCGATGTCGGCTACGGCATCGACACGCTGTTTGCCGAAATCACCGAGCTTGCACCGCTCTGCAAGTTCCGCAACTGCACGCATGTGCACGAGCCGGGTTGCGCGGTTCAGACTGCCTTGAAGGCGGGGACGCTCGACCCGGAGCGCCTTGCCCGCTGGCGAAAACTGTCCGACGAGAACCAGAACAACACGCCGGTCCAGAGCGGGCCTCGCGGAGCCAAGACTTCCGGCGGTCGCGGAAAGAGGCGCTGAACGGCGAGGACTGAGGACTTCAGAGCTGCGCCGTGCCGAAAACGCGATCCCAGAATGCCGAAGTCACACCGAAATTGGCCGTTTCGTCGATGTGGTGATGCACCGCATGACGGCGCTTGAGCGTATAGAGATAGCTCGGATGCGCCGGGTGCCAGTGATGGATCATGTGGTGGATGCTGATGTACCACAGATATCCCAGCATCAACCCGCAGCTCACCGCGCTCGCGGTGGCGAAATCTGAGACCACCCAAACGGGCACAAACGCGACCAGCGCATGCACGCCGAGACTGAGCCAGGTTGGCGTGCCCACAGAACTGCGTTCCTCGACATGGTGACGGTCGTGCAGGTCCTTGACGTAAGGAATATGGTGAAGAGCGAACCTGTGCAGCACATACTCGATCAGCGTCCAGAGGCCGAGACAGGCGAGGACAGTGCCGATCCAGCCTGGCGCACTCTCTTCGCCAGCCTCGAGCAGCCCGGCTACTGCCAGCACGGCGATCACCAGCGGATACACCACGAAGTCGCTATAGTAGCCAATAAGACCGAGTTGCATCGTCACCTAGCCTTCGAGCCGCCAAATAAGCGATGGTATCAGATTGCCGGACTCGCGACCGAGGTGCAATGCAGACGCGCCTGACATAGCGTCGCAATCCCCTAGTGCAAGGTTCGCATCAACGATTCAAGGGCCATCGGCAGGCTGCCGGCTTCGCAAATGGACGTACAAAAATGGCAAAACGCAGTGCGGGATTGCTGATCTATCGCCGCAGCGATGGCGATCTCAGGGTGTTGCTGGTTCACCCGGGCGGGCCGTTCTGGGCGAAGAAGGACGATGGCGCCTGGTCGATGCCGAAGGGTCTCGTCGGCGAGGACGAGGATGAGTTGACGGCAGCGCAACGCGAGACCGAGGAAGAGCTCGGCGTCAAGGTTGATGGTCCCTTCGCGCGGCTCGGCGACTACAAACAACCCGGCGGCAAGATCGTCTCGGCCTGGTCTGTCGAGGCGACCATCGACATCGACGTGGCCGCCATCAAGAGCAACATTTTCACCATGGAATGGCCGCCAAGGTCAGGATCCCTGAAGGAGTTCCCGGAGGTCGACAGAGCGGGCTGGTTCACCTTGCCCGAGGCCGAGGTGAAAATCCTCAAGGGGCAGCGCCCGATGCTTTTGGATTTTGCCAGGCAGCAAGGCGCCGGATGATCCGCAGCCCTCAATAGGGCAGGCCGACATAGTTCTCGGCGAGCGCGGTCGATGCGGCACGCGACTGCACGAGATAGTCGAGCTCGGCCTCCTGGATGCGCTGGCCGAACTCGCCGGTGTCGGGAAAACGGTGCAGCATCGTCGTCATCCACCAGGAAAAGCGCACCGCCTTCCAGACCCGTGCCAGCGCCTTGCCGGAATAGGCGTCGATGCCAACAGATGATTTCTCGATGTAGAAGTCGCGAAAACCGGCGAAGAGATAGCGCACGTCGCTGGCGGCGAGGTTGAGGCCCTTGGCGCCGGTCGGCGGCACGATGTGGGCGGCGTCCCCGACCAGGAACAGCCTGCCGAAACGCATCGGCTCGGCAACGAAGGAGCGCAGCGGCGCGATCGACTTTTCAAAGGATGGTCCGGTAACGACGCTTGCCGCGGTCTGCTCCGGCAAGCGGCGGCGCAACTCGTCCCAGAAGCGATCGTCCGGCCAGGCTTCGACGCGATCGTCCTGCGGACACTGCACATAATAGCGGCTGCGATGCGTCGAGCGCATCGAGCACAGGGCAAAACCCCGCTCGTGATTGGCGTAGACCAGTTCGTGATCGGCCGGCGGCACTTCGGCCAGCACGCCGAGCCAGCCGAACGGATACTGCCGCTCGAAGATTTTCAGCGCACGCTCGGGCACCGATTTGCGGCTGACGCCGTGATAGCCGTCACAGCCGGCAATGAAGTCGCAATCGATGCGATGCGTGACCCCGTCCTTGTCATAGGTCGCGAAAGGTGCGGCGCCGTCGAAATCGTGCAACGCGACATTTGCCGCCTCGTAGATCGTGGTCAGTCCCTCCGCATCGCGCTTGTCCATCAAATCGTGCGTCACCTCGGTCTGGCCATAGACGGTGACATGCCTGCCGCCGGTCAGTGCCTCGAGGTCGATGCGGTGCAGGCGTCCGTCGAAGGCGAGCGAGATGCCGGAATGCGGCAGTCCTTCCGCGTGCAGCCTTGCCGCCGCGCCGGCCTGTTCCAGCAATTCGACGGTGCCCTGTTCGAGCACCCCTGCCCGCACTCGGCCAAGCACGTGCTCGCGGCTCGCGCGTTCCAGAATGACCGTCTCGACGCCGATGCCGGCCAGAAGCTGCCCAAGCAGCAGGCCGGACGGTCCGGACCCGACGATGACGATTTGCGTGCGCATCAGTGGCCGAGACTTTCGACCTGTGCGGCCAGCTCAGCGGCAAGGCGGAGCGACGCGGCCGTCGCGATGACCATTTGCGGCAGCAATAGCCATTCCAGCGTCCAGGCAGCGCCCGAGCGCTCCTGCTCATGCACGAGCGCGTGATGCATGCCCGCAAGCTGCGTGGCGTTGAAGCGGGCAAGCGCCACCAGCGCTTCGGCCTTCACCGGGTTCTGCTTGTGCGGCATGGCCGAAGAGCCGCCGCCGCCGGAAAGCTCGATCTCGGTTCCACCTTGCGCCATCAGCGCGATGTCCTGGCCGAATTTGCCGAGGCTGCCTGATAGCAGCGACATCAGGCCGGCGAAATCGGCGAGTGCGTCACGCTGGTTCTGCCAATGCGGTGCGTCGCCAAGGCCGAGCTTTGCGGCTAGTGCTGCGCGCACCGCCGGACCTTTGTCGCCTAGCTTTTCCAGCGTGCCGGCGGCACCGCCGAACTGCACCACCAGCAGACGCCTCGACTGTTCCGACAATCTTTCCTGATGCCGTTGCAGTGGCGCCCGCCACGTCCTGACGCGGTCGGCCGCTTTGATCGGAATGGCTGGCTGCATGCGCGTCATTCCCGTCAGCGCCCTGCCGCCAAACCGCTCTCCGAGCGAGACGAGCCGTATAATGGTCTCGGTCAGGAGCAGGCCGAGATGCTCGACGACGGACTTCAGCCGAAACACCAGGCCGGTATCGAGGACATCCTGGCTGGTTGCGCCGAAATGCACTTTGTCGCCATGCGGTTCGCCGACCGCCGCCCTGATCTGGCGTACCAGTTCCGGCACAATGACGCCGTCTTTGGCGACGGCAGCCCGCAGCAAGGCGGTGTCGGGCCGGAATGTGGCAAGTGCGGCCACGATCGCGGCGGCATCATCCCTGGTGATAATCCCGTTTTCAGCTTCCGCTTGCGCCAGCGCCCGCTCGAAGGCAAGCATCGCCTCAATTTCCGCCTCAACGGAAAAATGCCGGTTCGCCTCCTCGTCGCCGAGAAGAGCGGAGAGCAGTGGATGGTCGAAGGGCGATACGGTCATATCCTGCTCCTCCTGACCATCAGCTGTCGAAGAAGACCGTTTCCTTCTCCCCCTGGAGATGGATGTCGAAAACATAAATATCGCCGTTGCGCTCGGCGATCAGCGTCGGCACGCGGACGCGGTGCTCGATGCGCGCCAGGATCGCATCCCCGGCATTGGCCTTTTCCTCATCGGAAAAATACAGGCGTGTGTGCAGGCCGAGATTGATACCGCGCGCGACGATCCAGAGGGTGATGTGCGGGGCCATCAGGCTTCCGTCCCTGAACGGCACGCGGCCCGGCTTGATCGTCTCGAACGTGCACAGACCGGTGTCCATGTCGGTCGGGCAACGGCCCCAGCCGAAAAAGTTCGGATCGGCCGCGCCGCGCAGTTCAGCCGGCGAATTGTAAAGCCCATCCGCATCTGCCTGCCAGATCTCGATCAGCGCATCCTTGAGCGGCGTGCCGGTACCGTCGAGCACCCGGATGCGCAGGCCGATGCGCTCCCCCTTGGTCTTGTCGTTGACCATGGTCGCACCAAGGTCGGTCGCATAGACGCCGCCGATGCCGCAGAAATTGGGCGTCAGCCCGATATGGACATAAGGTCCGGCGGTCTGCGAGGGGCTTTCCCTGAGCCGGTCGAGCGACTGGGCCATCAATTGCCCTCCAGCCTGTTTTCGAACAGCGACGCGCGGCGCCCGCGCAGCACGATGTCGAACTTGTAGGCGCGCGCGTCGAAGGGGATCGTCGCCTGCATGTCGAGCGTGGCGATCAGCGTTTCGACGGCGGCCTTGTCGGGGATGCCGCGCACGATCGGGCAGTGCCAGATCAGCGGATCACCCTCGAAATACATCTGCGTGATCAGCCGCTGCGCAAAGCCGTGGCCGAAGACCGAGAAATGGATGTGCGAGGGCCGCCAGTCGTTCGGCCCGTTCGGCCAGGGATAGGGGCCGGGCTTGACGGTGCGAAAGGCGTAGCCGCCATCCTCGCCTGTTATGGCGCGCCCGCAGCCGCCAAAGTTCGGGTCGAGCGGCGCCAGATAGCCGTCCTTCTTGTGGCGGTAGCGGCCGCCGGCATTGGCCTGCCAGAATTCGAGCAGCGCGCCGGGTACGCCAACGCCGCGTTCATCGAGCACCCGGCCATGGACGATGATGCGCTCGCCGAGCGCGCTCTCGCCGGGCCTGGCGAAATTGTGGATCAGGTCGGCGTCGAGTTTGCCGAGCATGGCGTGACCGAAGACCGGGCCTGCAATCTCCGACAGCGTGTTGTCGAACGGCAGCGGCGCCTTCTGCGGCGAGCGCAGCACGGAGCTCTTGTAATTCGGTGTCAGAACAGGCGGATGCCAGGTCCGGTCGCGCTGGAAGAAGGCGCCGGTCTCGGGCCTTCGGTTCGAGCCGGACTCAGCGGTCATTCTGGCTTCCGTCCATTTCCGAAAACACGTCCTTGGCAATTCTGAAGGCACGGTTGGCGGCCGGCACGCCGGCATAGATGGCGACATGCAGGAACGCCTCGCAGATATCGTCGCGCGAGGCACCGGTGTTGACGGTGGCGCGCACATGCATAGCAACCTCCTCATCATGGCCGAGTGCGGCCAGCAGCGCCAGCGTGACGATCGAACGCTCACGCCTGGTCAAGCCCGGCCGCGCCCACACGGTTCCCCAGGCGGCCTCGGTGATCAACTCCTGGAAAGGCTGGTCGAAATCGGTGGCGGCGACCTCGGCGCGGTCGACATGGCGGTCACCAAGCACCGAGCGCCGCACCGCGAGGCCGGTGCAATATCTGGTTGCGTTGCCGGGGACTTCATCCATGGGTTACTGCTCCAGGGGCAAGCGACGCGATAAAGCCGCGGATCAGGGCGGTGAGCGCTTCAGGCTGTTCGACGCAAGGAATGTGTCCAGCGTCGCGGATCATTTCGAAGCGCGCGCCGGGGATCAGCGCGGCCAGCGAGCGGACGAGATCGGGAGGTGTCGAGCCATCCTGGTCGCCGGCCACGCAGAGCGTCGGCACCGCGATGCGGCGTGCAGCATCGGTGAAATCGGCATCGCGAACGGCCGCGCAAGTCCCGACGTAACCTGCAAGCGCTTGCCTCGTCATCATGTTCCAGTAACCGTCGAGCTCGGCCTGACGCGCCGCGTGGAAGGCGGGGGTGAACCACACTTTGAGCACGCCATCGGCAATCGCCTGGATGCCCTTGCTTTCGACGGTCGCGATGCGTGTGTTCCAGCTGTCTGTCGTGCCGATCTTGTGTGCCGTATCGCAAAGGATCAGGCCTTCGACGATTTCAGGCCGCCTGGCATAGAGCCCCTGCGCGATCATGCCGCCGACCGACAGGCCGCACAGCACGACCTTGCTCAAGCCGAAATGATCGATGAGCGCCGAGAGGTCATCGACGTGATCGTCGATCGACCTGATGTCGCCGATGTCGGACAGTCCGTGGCCGCGCTTGTCATACACCAGCAGCGGCATTTCACCATCGAACGTCGAGACAATTTCGTCCCAGATCCGGAAGTCGGTGCCGAGCGAATTGATGAATATGATTGGGCGCGCATTGCCGGTCGCCTTGATGTGGCGATGGTGCAGCGTGATGCCGCCGATGGTGACGAATGGCACGGTTTCGATCCTCCGCCCTCACATTGCACAAGGCGTTTGGTTCGGTAAAATGATATTTTTTGGCGTTTCATTAACTCAGGGGTTATCAAATCCATGTCCGAGAGCCGTATCCGGTTCCGTCACCTGCAGGCATTCCTTGAAGTTGCGCGGCAGGGAAGCGTGGCGCGGGCGGCCGACTTCCTGCATGTCAGCCCGCCGGCGGTGACCAAGACATTGCGCGAACTGGAAGAGGCGCTGGGGGTGGCGGTCGTCGAACGCGACGGCCGCGGCATCAGACTGACGCGCATCGGCGAAATCTTCCTTCGCCATGCCGGTACGGCGATCACGGCGCTCAAGCAGGGTGTCGATTCCGTCCGGCAGGACGGGGCGGTCAACCGGCACCCGATCCGCATCGGCGCGCTGCCGACGGTGTCGGCGCGGGTGATGCCGCTTGCCATGAGCCTGTTCCTCAAAGAGAGCACCGGTGCGGCGATCAAGATCGTCACCGGCGAGAACGCGGTGCTGCTCGAACAGTTGCGCACCGGCGCGCTCGATCTCGTCGTCGGACGGTTGGCGGCGCCGGAGAACATGACCGGCTTCTTCTTCGAGCATCTCTACTCCGAACAGGTGCTGTTCGTGGTGCGGGCGCGACATCCGCTGCTTGAGCCCGGACAGGACGTGTTCGCGCGGCTCGACGAGTTCCCGGCGCTGATGCCGACACGGGAATCGGTCATCCGCCCTTTCGTCGACCGCCTGTTCATCACCAACGGCATGACGGCGCCGGCAACCGAGATCGAAACCGTCTCGGACTCCTTCGGCCGCGCCTTCCTGCGGCAGAGCGATGCGGTTTGGATCATTTCGGCAGGCGTCGTCGCCAATGAACTCGGCAGTGGCGCCTTCGTCGCCCTGCCGGTCGACACCGAGGAAACCAAAGGACCGGTCGGCCTGACGATGCGGACCGACACGGCGCCCTCGCCGGCCTTCTCCATCCTGCTGCAGACCATCCGCGAAGCGGCGAGGCAAAGCAGTTGATGCGGCTCAGACTGGCGATCAGATCTCCCGCGAAGGCGTGAAGCGAACGCTTGCGGACCTCATGTGCCCGGGCGCCAGTACGATGCAGCCGGTCTCGATGCCCGTGTCAGCCCTGCGGTTGAAGGCATCGGTGATGTTGCTGACCGGTTCGGCGCAAAAGAACGGCTCGCCGGGCGGCGTGTAGAGGACAAGGAAATCGAGTGGCGCCTCGGCCTCGATGTCCAGTTGCCGTCCATGCTCCGGCCAGGAGATCCGGGCGCGGCGCGACCATCCGGTGAAGACCGTGTCGAAGTCCGTCTCCGACACGTCGAAGCCCGTGGTCGGGTTGGCGCCCGGCGGCGGCGGTATGTGGATGGTGGGCAGGATTTCCGCATCGGTTTCCCACATGCCGGACACCCGCGCCTGGACATGTGTCCACGGCGTCGACGGAAAATAGGGATGTAGGCCAAAGCCTGCCGGCATCGGCGTGTCCGAAAGGTTGCGCAGCGAGAGGGCAATCGCCAGCCCGCCATCGATCAGCGAGATGGCCTGCCTTGCCTCATAGCTCCACGGCCAGGAATCGGCAGCATGGCGATAGGATAGGACCGTGCTGCTGGCTTCGTGCCGCACGACTGTCCATGATCGACGCCAGCCATGGCCGTGCTCATAGTGCGGATCGTCCGAGTTGGTCGGCAGTTCGACGGTGCGGCCGGCGAATGCGAAGCGACCGCCCCTTATGCGATTGGAATAGGGAACCAGCGGGAAGCAGGCCATGGCGCCGGCATCGCGGCGGCCGATCGCCGCCGGGTCAGCAGGGCGCAGCCAATCCACGACGGATCCGTTTTGCCGCCAGCGATACGACGCCAGGGCACCGCCGGCAGCAGGGACGATTTCCACGGTCGCAATGCCATCGCTGATCGAGATCAGCTCTTGGTGCTGCTCGGTAACGGCAGCGGAATTCTTTGTCATCGGCACACCCCCATCCCTTGACTCCAATCGCCATGCCTATAAGACATATCATATGAATAGTATGAAGAATAACAAATCTTTCAGTATGGCGCGTACGTCGAGAGTCGCGGTGGCGGTTTCCAGCGGCTCCACCGCTCTGCATGCGACCGTCGTCGAGCAAATCGGATTGCGCATCGTTCAAGGCGATTTCCTGCCCGGCGAGGCACTGCCCAATGCCGACGATTCAAGCGAGATGCTGGGGGTCAGCCGCACGGTGCTGCGCGAGGCGATCAAGGTGTTGGCGGGCAAGGGGCTGGTCGAATCGCGGCCGAAGACCGGCACACGGGTGCGTCCTCGTGCCGACTGGAATTTCCTCGACCCGGACGTCCTGTCATGGCGCTATGCCAGCGGTGTCAGCGCCGACGATGTCCGGGCGCTGTTCGAATTGCGCAGGGCCATCGAGCCGATGTCGGCAGCGCTTGCGGCCCAGCGCGCCACGCCAGCGCAGATCGCCGAGATCAATGCAGCTCTGGTCGAAATGGAGGCGGTGGTCGACGACGGCGACCGCTTCGCCAAGCCTGACCTTTTGTTCCACCAGACCATACTGCGCATGACCGGCAATGAGCTGATCGGCTCGCTGGCGGCACTGGTCGAAACCGCATTGGTGACGAGCTTTCGTCTTTCCAACGACAATCCGGAAGGGCAGCGCCCCTCATTGCCGCTGCACCGGGAAGTCGCCGAAAAGATCGCCGCCGGCGACGCGACCGGCGCACAAAAGGCGCTGCTGGTCCTCATCGACAATGCCGAGGAGGACGTGCGCCGCAGCGTCGAAAACCGCAACAAGCGCCGCCAGGAACGGGAACAGACATCGTGACCGACACCAAACGCAAACTGCGGTCCGAGGCCTGGTTCGGCGGTGAGGGCAAGAACGCCTTCATGCACCGCAGCTGGATGAAGAACCAGGGCATTCCCGCCGACGCTTTCGACGGCCGCCCGGTGATCGGCATCTGCAACACCTGGTCGGAATTGACCCCATGCAACGCGCATCTGCGGGCGCTGGCCGATCACGTCAAGCGCGGCGTCTATGAAGCCGGCGGCCTGCCGCTCGAATTTCCGGTGATGTCGCTGGGCGAGAGCAACATGCGCCCCACCGCCATGCTGTTTCGCAATCTGGTCAGCATGGATGTCGAAGAGTCCATCCGCGGCAATCCGATCGATGGCGTCATCCTGCTGGTCGGTTGCGACAAGACCACACCGGCGCTGCTGATGGGCGCCGCATCGTGCAACCTGCCGACCATCGCCGTTTCCGGCGGGCCGATGCTCAACGGCAAGTTCCGCGGACAGGATATCGGCTCGGGCACCCACGTCTGGAAATTCGCCGAGGAGGTTAAAGCCGGCCGCATGCCGGTTGCCGACTTCCTCGCCGCCGAGCAGGGCCAGAGCCGATCGGCGGGCAGCTGCATGACGATGGGCACGGCCTCGACCATGGCCAGCATGGTCGAAGCGCTCGGCATCGGCATGCCGGACAACGCCGCGATCCCGGCGGTGGATTCGCGCCGTGGCGTGCTCGCCCAGATGGCCGGACGCCAGATCGTCGATCTGGTGCGCAGGGACGTGACGATCGCGGAGATCCTCACCAGGCAAGCGTTCGAGAACGCCATTCGCGTCAACGGCGCGATCGGTGGCTCGACCAATGCGGTGCTGCATCTGATCGCCATCGCCAACCGGATCGGTGTCGATCTCAGCCTCGAAGACTGGGACCGCCTAGGTCGTGACGTTCCAACTATTGTCGATTTGATGCCGTCGGGCCGGTTCCTGATGGAAGATTTCTACTACGCCGGGGGGCTAGCTGCGGTCATGGCGTCGCTTGATGAAGTGGGGCTTCTTCATCGCGACGCCATGACCGTCAGCGCCAAGACCATCGGTGAATTGATCGACGGCGCGCCCAACTACAACAGCGAAGTGATCCGCCCAATGAGCGAGCCGCTGACCAAGGAAGGGGGCATCTCCATCCTGCGCGGCAATCTGGCGCCTGACGGCGCGGTCATCAAGCCGTCCGCGGCAACGCCCGAGCTGATGCAGCATCGCGGCAAGGCGGTGGTGTTCGAAAACATCGAGCATTACTACGCCCGCATCGACGATCCGGAGTTGGACATCGATGCCTCCTCGGTGATGGTGCTGAAGAACTGCGGGCCGCGCGGTTATCCCGGAATGGCCGAGGTCGGCAACATGCCGCTGCCGGCCAAACTGCTCAAGCAAGGCATCTCCGACATGGTGCGCATTTCGGACGCGCGCATGAGCGGCACCGCCTACGGCACCGTGGTTCTGCATGTGGCTCCAGAAGCTGCCGCAGGCGGCGCGCTGGCGCTGGTGCGCGACGGCGATCTTATCGAGCTCGATGTCGCCGGCCGCCGGTTGGAACTTTTGGTGTCGGAAGAGGAGCTCGCCATCCGCCGGCGTGACTGGAAGCCGCCGGCGTCGCCGGAGGGCGGCTACCAGAGCCTTTATGTCGAGCGCGTGCTGCAGGCCGACAAGGGCTGCGATTTCGACTTTCTCGTCGGCCGGCGCGATGCCGGCATTCCTCGGCATTCGCACTAGAGAGGCGCGCGATGACGGATGAAATCGGCTACGCGATCTATCCAAGCCTCAAGGGCCGCAGCGTCTTCATAACCGGCGGCGGCAGCGGCATCGGCGAAAGCCTGGTGCGCCATTTCTGCGCCCAGGGCAGCCGCGTCGCCTTCGTCGACATGGCCGAAGAACCATCCCAACGTCTGGTCGACGCGATTGCGGCCGAGGGACATGCCGCGCCGCTGTTCATTCCCTGCGACCTGCGCAACGTCGAAGAGTTGCAGGCGGCAACCGTGCAGGCAATGCAGCACAATGGCCCCATCCAGGCGCTGTGCAACAATGCCGGCAATGACGACCGCCACCAGACCAAGGATGTGACGGTTGCCTATTGGGACGACCGCATGGCAGTCAATCTGCGCCACCAGTTCTTCGCGGCGCAGGCAGTGCGTCCGCAGATGAGCGCGCAGGGCGGCGGCTCGATCATCAATTTCGGCTCCATCACCTGGATGGTCGGCGATCCAGATTGCCCAGCCTATGTCACCGCGAAAGCGGCTGTTTACGGCATGACGCGGGCGCTGGCCCGCGAGCTTGGCCCCGAGCGCATCCGCGTCAACTGCATGGTGCCGGGCTGGGTGATGACAGAGCGCCAGATGCGCCTGTGGTTGAACCCGGCCGGCGAACGCCAGATCGCGGAAAGGCAGTGCCTGCCCGACCGGCTGCAACCCTCCGATATCGCGCGCATGGCGCTGTTCCTGGCCGCCGACGACAGCCGCATGTGCACGAGCCAGCAGTTCATCGTCGATGCGGGCTGGGTGTGACCCGTACGGTTTCAAAGGAAGAAGGTTAGTTCATGCGTCTTGTTCAGTTCAGAATGGCCGACGGCAGCAGACGGGTTGGCCGTGTCTGCGATGACGGCAATCATCTGCACCCGCTCGAAAAGACCAGCAGCGTGCTGGAGCTGGCCGAAGCGGCAATTGCCCAGGGCACGTCGATCGCAGCGCTGGTCGAGAAGCGGACCGGCACGGCGAAAATCGACTACGACCAACTGTTGCGCGATGGCCAGGTGCTCGCTCCGGTCGACCATCCCGAACCGGCGCGCTTCCTGGTCACCGGCACCGGCCTCACCCACACCGGAAGTGCCGCCGCGCGCAACCAGATGCATGTTCTGACCCATGGCGAAGACGCCGACGAATCCGATTCCTTGAAAATCTTTCGCATGGGGCTGGAGGGCGGCAAGCCTGGCGCCGGCAAGATCGGGATTCAGCCAGAGTGGTTCTTCAAGGGCGTCGGCACCTGCGTTGTCCCGCCCGGCGCGCCGCTGCCGATGCCGGCATTCGCGAAAGCCGGTGCAGAGGAAGCCGAGATCGTCGGGCTTTATGTCAATGGACCCGATGGCCATCCCTATCGCATCGGCTATGCGCTCGGAAACGAATATTCCGACCACGTGACGGAGGGCGAGAACTACCTTTATCTCGCCCATTCCAAGCTGCGCTCCTGCTCGATCGGTCCGGAACTGCTGATCGGTGACCTGCCCGAAGAAGTGCGCGGCCATTCGCGCATCCTGCGCGACGGCACTGTTATCTGGGAGCAGGAGTTCCTGTCGGGTGAAGCGCACATGTCGCACTCGATCGCCAATCTCGAACACTTCCATTTCCGCTACCCGATGCACCGCAGGGCGGGCGACCTTCACGCCTATTTCTTCGGCGCGGCGGTGATGAGCTACGCCTCCGGCGTCAAGACGGCTTCCGGCGACGAGTATGAAATCCAGGCACAGACGTTCGGCAAGCCACTGCGCAACCGGATGGTGTCGGTGCCGGACGAGGGACTGGTCGCTGTTACCCAGCTGTGACGGCGCAGGCCCGAAAATTACGGTCCACCAGAACGATAATGGGAGATTAAAATGGGACTGAAGAAAGCGTTTTTAGGACTAGCGACAATCGGGCTCAGCATCGGCCTGATGACATCGGCGGCGCTCGCCGCGAACCTTCGGGTACTGGCCTGGGACGGCTACGCCGATGCCGACTGGGTCAAGGACTTCACCGCCGCGACCGGCATCGGCGTCGATGTCGTCTTCATCGGCAGCGACGACGAGATCTGGGCCAAGATCAAGGGCAGCGAGGGCCAGGACTTCGACGTCTTTGCTGTCAACACCGCCCAGTTGCAGCGCTACATCAAGGCTGACCTGGTGTCGCCGATCGACGTCACCAAGCTCGCCAACCAGAAAGACGTGCTGCCGCGCTTCCGCGACCTGACGGCGGTCAGCGGCGTGACCAAGGACGGCAAGGTCTACGGCATTCCGTTCTGCTTCGACTCCATCGGCCTGATCTACGACACCGACAAGGTCAAGCCGGCGCCGACCTCGATGTCGGTTCTGTGGGACCCGGCCTACAAGGGCAAGGTGCTGGCGTATGATAATGGCGAGCACAATTTCTCGTTCACCGCACTGACGCTCGGCTACAAGGATCCGTTCAACCTCAACGAAGAGCAGATGGCTGCAGTCAAGGCCAAGCTGGTCGAACTCAAGCGCAACGTGCTCAGCTTCTACACCACCGCCGACGAGGCGCAGCAGATCTACCAGAACAATGATGTGGCCCTGATCTGGGCCAATTACGGCCAGCAGCAGGTCAAGGCGCTGCAGAAGATCGGCGCCCATGTCGCCTACGTCAATCCAAGCGAGGGCGCGCTTGCCTGGCTCGACAACTGGGTCATTTCCAAGGGTGTCCGTGATAATGCGGCAGCCGAGAAATGGATCGACTTCATGCTGAGCAAGAAGGTCGGCGGCCAGCTTTCCGAGCGTACCGGCTTCGGCAACACGGTGACGGAAACCGGCAGCGCCGGCGGCAACGACAAGCTGGTCTGGCTCAACAATGTCGAGGACCCGCTCAAGCGTTCGGACATGTGGAACGAGGTCAAGGCAACGCCCTGATCTTTCCGCACCATGCCTTCGAAGGACCCGGCGGTCCGGAGTTCCGGACCGCCGAAGCGTATGCGAGAGTATTTCATGAACCAGAACACCGACCTCTTGACGCTGCGGTCCGTCTCGAAATCCTACGGCACGGTCCCCGTGCTGCACGACATCGACCTGTCGATCAAGGACGGTGAGTTCCTCACCGTTCTTGGACCATCCGGCTCCGGCAAGACCACGGTGCTGCGGCTGATCGGCGGGCTGGAACCGCTGACGTCGGGGGAGATACGCCTGGATGGGCAAGACATCAGCCGCATGCCGATCAACCGGCGGCCGTTCAACACCGTGTTTCAGGACTATGCGCTGTTCCCGCACCTGACCGTTTCCGGCAATGTCGGCTACGGGCTTTCGGTTCGCCATGTCCAGCGCAAGGAAATCGCGCGCCGAGTCGCGGAGGCGCTGGAACTGGTCCAGCTCGGGCGTTTCGCCGACCGCTTTCCGGCGCAGCTCTCCGGCGGCCAGCGCCAGCGCGTCGCACTCGCCCGTGCGCTGATCTGCCAGCCGCGCCTGATCCTGCTCGATGAGCCGCTCGCCGCACTCGACCTCGAACTGCGCCGGCAGATGCAGGTGTTCCTAAAGTCCATCCAGCGCGAAATCAGGACCACCTTCCTGTTCGTCACCCATGACCAGGAAGAAGCCATCGGCATGGCCGATCGGATCTGCGTCATGGAGGCCGGCCATATCCGCCAGCTCGGCACGCCGCACGACCTTTACTACAGACCGAATTGCGAATTCGTCGCGCGTTTCTTCGGCGAGAACAATCTGGTGGCCGGGAAACTCGGACCGGTCCAGGGCGAGCTGCGATCGATCGAGACGGCGCTCGGGCGCCTCATCTGTTCGATCAGCGACCAGCCGCATTTGAAAGCCGCAGCGGAAGGCGCCAGCGCTTACGCCGCGTTCCGTCCAGAAGCCTTGCACCTTGCGGATGCAAAGGACACCGACAACCGTTTTTCCGGCACGATCTCCGATCTGGCCTTTGCCGGCTCGTCGACCGTCGCCACCATCGCGGCCGGCGCCGACAATGCCGCGCAACGCTTGCGGCTGCGCGTGCCGAGCCGCGTCGACGGCAGCGCGCTCAGATCCGGCGAGGCCGTATCGCTTTCCTTTGCGCCGCATGAAGGCCATCTGGTGCTGGCATGAGCAAAGCAGGATCGACGCTGCCTGCGGAAAAACGGCTGTCGCTGCTGGTGACGGTGCTGGCGTTTGCCTTGCCAGTGGTCTTCGTCCTGGTGCCGCTGGCGATCTTCCTCGGCTACAGCTTCTTCAGCGTCGACCAGGGCACGATCGTCTACGGCTTGTCGCTGGGCAACTATGTCAGGTTCTTTACCGATCCGGTCTTTCTGCCGGTGTTCTGGAACACCATCGTGCTTTGCGTGTCGGTGGCCATCATCTGCATCCTGCTCGCCTATCCCGCCGCCTATTTCCTGACGACGCTGAAAGGCCGTTGGCGCTACGCCTTGCTGATGCTGCTCTTGGTGCCGCTGCTGATGAGCTACGTCATCAAGATCTATGCCATCCGCAGCATCCTCGGCCTCAACGGTTTCCTCAACAAGGCACTGGTGGCGCTCGGCATTCTGCAGGAACCGTCGACGCTTTTCGTGTTCAATATGAACGCCATCCTTTTGACGCTGACCCTGCTCTTGATCCCCTTCGCCATCCTGCCGATCTTCCTGTCGCTGGAGCGGATTCCGCAGGTGCTGCTGCGCGCATCCGACGATCTCGGCGCGAGCGGCTTGCAAACCTTCCTGCGCATCACCTTGCCGCTCAGCCTGCCCGGCGTCGCTTCGGCGGCGAGCTTCGTCTTCGTGCTGGCGATCGGCGATTTCCTGACGCCGCAGATGGTCGGTGGGATCAGCGGCTTCACCTTCGGCCGCATCCTCTACAGCCAGTTCGGCACGGCCTATAACTGGCCGTTCGGCGCGGCGCTGTCGGTGGCGCTGGCCGTCGTGGTGATCGCCGCAATCCTCATCGGCGAACGCTTTGGCCGCAACCCGGGGACTTCGGTATGAGCGCCCTGCCCCGACTGTCCACGATCTTTCTGGCCGCGATCACGACACTGGTTGCGGTCCTGCTCTACAGCCCGCTGTTCGTGCCGATCGTGTCGTCGTTCTTCACCATTTCGCATGGCTCCGTCGACTGGTCGTCGCCGACGCTTGCGACCTATGTGGCGCTGGCTGAAAACCACGACATATTGGCCGCTCTGCGCACGACGCTGATCGTCGGCGTCTGCACCGTCATCCTGTCGGTGGTCAGCGGAACGCTGCTGGCGCTCTATTATTATGGGCGCCGTTCCGGACGCTCGCTGCTGCAGTTCATCATCTTCCTGCCGTTCCTGATGCCGCCGATCATCAGCGGCCTGGCGCTGCTGATCTTCTTCCGCGAGATCGGCCTCGAACGCTCGCTGCTGACGGTCGTTATCGGCCATACGGTTTTCGTGTTGGCGATAGTCTACCGCACGGTACTGATGCGGCTGCAGTCGATGAGCCGCACGCTGGTTGAAGCGTCCTACGATCTCGGTGCCACGGGCTGGCAGACCTTCTGGCGCATCATCCTGCCGAACCTGTCGAGCGCCATGGTCGGCGGCGCCATCCTGGCCTTCGCCCTGTCATTCGACGAGACCATGATCACCATCCTGGTCACTGGCACGCAAAGCACGCTGCCGGTCAGGCTGTGGGCGATGATGCGGCTTGGCTTCTCACCCGACATCAATGCGCTGGTGGCTCTGATCCTGATGTTCACCGTGCTGCTCTGCGTGCTCGCCGGCCGCTTTCTCATCCCCAGGCAAGTTGCGACGGAACGGACGTGAGTGCCGGGCAAGAGCGCCGCAATGAGGCAGCCATATTCTTGGTCCGGCATCGATGCTGACATAATCGATGCCGGACCAAACGGAATGATGCTTACTGAAGCTTGGCCTGCAAGGCGTTGACATCGTCGGTGGTCATTTCACCGTCCGTCGCTACCTTGCCGTCGACGATCTTCCACAGCCGGAACGGGCCTGTGATGTCGCCATATTTATCGAAAGCGACCGGGCCGATGACGCCTTCGTAGCGGATCGGCTTGCCGTCCTTGATCAGGCCGAGCGCCTTGGCGAACTCTTCCTTGCCAGCAAAGATCGGCGTGCCGGCCGGATCGACCGCCTTGTACATCGCGTCCTTGATCTTGGCCGGGTCCTCGGAGCCGGCAATGGCGATGGCGAGGCCAACAATCGCGCCGGCGTCATAGGAACGGTCGGCTGCCGGATTGGTCGGTTCGATGCCGGAGAATTCCTTATAGTTCTTGGTGAAATACTCCGTCGAGGCCGTCGGGCTGGTGCCGGACGACGTGCCGTAGGCTTCCCTCAGATAATCGGCGCCGACGGATTCGATGAAGTCCGGGCTGTTCATGCCGTCATTGAGCAGGAATTTCTGCACACCGCCCTGCGAGATCCAGGTGCGGGCGACCGTGGCGCCGTCGACCGGTGTGCTGACGAGGTAGAGACCGTCCGGTTCACCGGCCATTGCCGCGGTGACTTCGGAGGCATAGCTCGACTGCTTTTCATTGTAAGGCGTGTCGGAGACGATGGTGCCGCCGAGCGCTTTGTAGGCACGCGAGAATTCGGCCACCATGTTGACGCCGAAATCGTTGTTGACGTGGATGATCGACAGCTTCTTGAAACCCTTGTCGATGGCATATTTGGCGGCGGCGACACCCTGCAGCGCATCCGAGGTGATGGTGCGGAAGAAGATGCCGTTGGTCTTGCCGTCGCGGCCGAGCGCCGTCAGCGTCGGCGAGGACGACGCCGGCGAGACCTGGACGATCTTGGCTGGCGCGGTCACCGAGGTCAGGATGGGGATCGACACCGACGAGATGATGCCGCCGATGATGACCGGCACCTTCTTGACTTGAACAAGTTGGGTGGCGGCGTCGACGGCGATGTTGCCCTGGCTCTGGCTATCGCGCGTGTCGGTGACGAGATCGCAGCCGCGCACCCCGCCGGCTCCGTTGATGTCGCGGAAGGCCATCTCGACCGACTTGGCGCCGGCCTGGCCGTATTCGCCGGCCGGGCCGGTCAGCTCCATGACGAGGCCGACGGTGATCTTGCAATCGGCGGCTTGCGCAGCACCCGCCATCGTGACGAGAGCGAGCGCTGTGGTGAGTTGGAGTATCGTCTTTGTCATTGTTGTTCCCCTTTCGTTACTCGACTGTATTTGAATTCTGTAGCCTGTTCAGCGTTCCGGCACCTGCAGCCAGGTTTCATGCAGATGTCGCCATTCGACGCTGTTGGGCGCCGATGAACTGGTCGTGAAGACGGCGCTCGATTGACGGCGGCTGTGCTTGCCTGCGCGCAGCTGCGCTTCGACATAGAGGACGACGATGGTATCCGCGTCCTGCCAGCCGGGCCGGATGTCCTCGATCGAAATGGCGAAACCATCGTCGCAGGAAGCACGGCTTGCGCGGACATGGTCGACGACCGCTTCGCGATCGAGGATCTGCCCGTCCGGCGCCACCATGCTGAGGTCCTTGCCCATGGCGCGTTCGAAGCGGCCGAAGTCCACCGTGTTGGCTCGCGCGGCGACGAACCAGTCGACGAAGAAGCGGTGCAGGTCGATGATTTCGGCGCTGGCGCGTGAAAACAGGGAGGGTTCGCCGCTCATTTCTTCCCCGCATTGAGGTTGTAATGCATGATCGAACCGTGGCGGCCGCGGCGGTCGCGTTCCAGCGTGTAGACGTCACCTTCGAGGCCGGTGCCTTGCGCGATGACGGCCGCAATCCGCTCCCGGTCCTCGGCGTCGAGCGCAACGTCCATGATTTTCGCATTGGCAATGGCGTGGGCCTGGTTGCGGGCGCCGACGATGACCGCCGCCACTTGCGGCTGCTCCAGCACCCAGGCGCTAGCGATGGTGGCGACGTCAACGCCGTGGCGGTCGCCAACGGCCTTCAGCGCCTGCAGCAGGTGCTGGAACAGCTCCCAGCCGCCAAAATCGTCAATGATCAGCTTGTACTTGACCAGCGAGCGGTTTTCGAGCGGCGTGGCGGGCTCGGCCGCACCGAGCCATTTGTTGCTGAGGAAGCCGCCGGCGACTGAACCATAGCAGAGGAAGCTGACGCCGTTCTGTTTTGCGAGCGCGGCCAGGCTGCTGCCCGGGCGCTGGTCGAGCACGGAATATTGCAGTTGCTGGCTGACCAGCGGGATGCCGGCAGCGAGTATCTCGGCGAGCCTTGGCGTGTCGAAATTGGTGGTGCCGAGATTTCGCACCTTGCCCTCCAACCGAAGCTCGTTGAGCCAGCCCATGGCATCGACATAGCGCGGCTGTTCATAGTCCCACCAATGGAACTGCACGAGATCGAGCCGCTCGGTCTTCAGCCGCCGCAATGACTGGTCGATGATGCCCCTGATGTAGTCACGGCTGATACTGGCCAGCCGTTCGAGGTCGGGCACCAGCTTGGTGTGCACCTTCATCCGGGCCGCGACGTCGAGGCCGCGCTCGCTGGCCAGCCGCAGGCGCGCGGCACCGATCAACTCCTCGACGCCGGTGTAGATGTCGGCGCAGTCATAGGTCCAGATGCCGGCATCGAACGTGGCGATCAGATCGGCCACCGCCTGGCTGCGGTCAATGGCGCCGTGGCCGCCAGCCAGCTGCCAGCCGCCGCGAATGACGCGCGAGATGGTGTAGCCGGGGCCGAGTTCGAAGGTGTTTGCGGTCATCTCAGGTCATCCTCTTTCGGCAGCGGCACCGTCGTCGTCTCGGCGTGGCTGAACCGCCGCTTGGCGGCCCTGACGATCCGCAGCCGGCTGCCGCAATTGGGATCGGGACAAGCGATCTCGGCGTCCGAGGTCATCCAGTCGTTCGGGTGGGTTGGGCGCTGCTTGGCTGCCAGCAGCGGCAACACGGCGGCGATCGAATAGATCGAAAAACCCTGCCCTGCCGGCATCGACAGCATCTCGCCCTTGAGCTCGAAATAGTCGCCTTCCTTGGCGCCGCAATAGATAGGTTTGCCCTTGGGGATGACCGCCTCGACGCGAAGGTCGAACAGCTCGAAACTGTCGTCGGCCATGTCAGGCCTCCATCAGGCTGAAGGTGATATCGCAGGCGCCGTTGCGGCGGATGACACCGCACGCGGAGGCGAACCGGTCACGCTCTTCGACGCGCACCTGCGCCACCACACTGCCGGCCAGCCAGCCTATCGGGAACAAGAGCCGCGCGCCCTGCCCGTAGTAGAGGCCAATGTCGAAGATCGCATTGGGATTGCCGCCCCACATGCGTGGCGGCACGTAGGACAGTACGATGTCGCCCGGCTGCGGGTTCAGCGTCGCGTTCTCGGCCGGCAACGGTTTTGCATAGGCCTGGCCCTCGAGGTCGGTTGATGGAACCGGACAGGAAATCTCAGGCCCGGTCCACATCGCATGGATGCCCGGAACAACGCGTGGCGTGCCGAGGTAGGCCAAGAGGAAGGCAGCGTTTTCCGGCGCCTTCTCGGGCAGCAGCAATGCCGTTACGGAAAGCTGCGAGCGCGGCTCGGTGATCCTGATGGCGGTCATGTCTGGTCTTTCGCGGCGGCGGCCTGCAACTTGCTGCGCAGGAAGGTGAAGGGTCGGCTGATGTCGGCGACCAGCGACTCGCGCGCCGCCTGCGCATCCTGCGTGGACAGCGCCGTGACGATGCGGCGGTGATATTGGGCGGTGTCGACCTCGCCGGCTTCCGAGAAGGCGTAGATGGCGACACGAATGCAGGGACCCGATTGCAGCCACAGGCTCTCGATCATCGGGATCAGCACGGCCGAACCGCAGGAGCGGTAAATCTCGAAATGAAAGCTCTGGTTGAGCGTCACTTCGCGGTCGACGTCCTTCTTGTGTTTCAAAGCCCGCATCTCGTCCCATTCGGCGAGGATGGTTTCGATGGTGGCGATCTGGCGCGGACCCATGCGGGCGGCGGCCAGCGCGATCGCCTCGCCCTCGATCAGGATGCGAGCCCGCAGGAGATCGTCGAGGCGTTCCAGCGTGATCGGCGGCACGCGCACCGAACGGTTGGGCAGCGCCTCCAGCGCCTTTTCCGTGATCAGCCGGCCGAGCGCCTCGCGCACCGGCATGGTCGAGGTGACCAAGGCCTCAGCCAGGCCACGGATGGTCAGCACCTGGCTCGGTTCGAACAGGCCGCCAATCAGGGCGCGGCGCAGCTCGGAATACACGCGGTCCTGCACGGTCTCGCGGCCTACCGGCGCAAGCTGGGCCGCGATCACCTCGTTGTTCTTTTCGATGGCAGCCTTTTGCATGGAATTCCGTTCGTGGCCGGTTTTCGGCTTGCGGAGGAAATTAAAGCCGAATAGCGTGATCAACGCAAGTGTGATCACAAATCATAATCAGGAGGCGGCAGCGATCGTCTTCGGCCAGAGGGTTTGATGAGCGAGGCAACCAAACGGCAAGGGGAAACCCGCGCGCCGGTTCTGACGGCAAGGAATGTCGTCAGGCGGTTCGGCGGCCTTGTAGCGGTCAACGACGTCTCGTTTAACGTCAAAGCGGGCGAAATCCTCGGCCTCATCGGCCCCAACGGCGCCGGCAAGACGACGATGTTCGACCTGCTTGCCGGCAGCATATTGCCGACCAGCGGCGAAATCCTTCTCAACGGCGCGCGCGTCTCGGGCGAAGCAGCACATCTGCGCATCGGACGCGGTCTCGGCCGCACGTTTCAGATACCGCGCCCGCTGCCCAACCTGACGCTGATCGAAAACATCATGCTGGCGGCACAGGGTCAGGCCGGCGAAAAGCTGCTTGCCAATTTCGTCACGCCATGGCGCGTCGCCGCGCAGGAAAGGGCCGCCAGGACAAAGGCGCTTGAACTGCTGGAACTGGTCGCCCTCGCCCATCTCGCGCATGAGCCGGCGCGCGTGCTTTCCGGCGGCCAGCGCAAGCTGCTCGAACTCGCCCGCGTGATGATGGCCGATCCGGCGATCATCTTGCTCGACGAACCGGCGGCCGGCGTCAACGCGACGCTGCTCGAAGTCATCATCGACCGCATCCGCGACATCAATGCGCGCGGTATCACCTTCCTGCTGATCGAGCATAATATCGACATGGTGACGCGGCTCTGCCATCGCGTCCTCGTCATGGCGAGCGGCCAGCTGCTCAGTGAAGGCACGGCCGAAGAGGTCGCTCGCGACCCGCGCGTCATCGAGGCCTATCTCGGAGGCGCGGCATGAGCGAGATCGTTCTCGATGTCCGCGACCTCGAAGCCGGCTACGAGCCCGGCGTGCCGATCGTGCGCGGCGCCTCGATCACCGTCGCCAAGGGCGAGATCGTCGTGGTGCTCGGCCCCAACGGCGCCGGCAAGTCTAGCTTCATCAAGGCCATCGCCGGCCTCGTCCCGATCACCGGCGGCACAGTGTTTCTGGACAGCAAGGACATCACTGCCGCGCCGGCCCACACCATGGTGCGGCTCGGGCTGGCCTTCGTGCCGCAGACCGAAAATATCTTCCCACTGATGTCGGTCGAGGACAATCTCAGAGTTGCTTGCGGCATCCTTGAGCGGCGCGAGATTCCTGCGCGCATCGAGGAGATGTATGCCGCCTTCCCCGATCTCGTCCGCCAGCGCCGCACCGCCGCCGGCAACCTCTCGGGCGGACAACGGCAGATGCTCGCCGTTGCGCGGGCGCTGATCGTCCACCCCAAGGTGCTGGTGCTAGACGAGCCGTCGGCCGGCCTGTCGCCGAAATTCGTCTCGATGGTGTTCGAGATGCTGGCAAACATCCGCAAGTCCGGCGTCACCATCCTGCTCGTCGAACAGAATGCCAAGGCAGCGCTCGCCATCGGCGACCGCGCCTATGTGCTGGTCGAAGGCAAAGACCGGCACGAGGGCATTGCTTCCGAGCTGTGGAACGATCCGGTAGTCGCCGAACTCTATCTCGGCCAGCGCCCCCGCAAGTCCGGCACAGGAGGTGGGGCATGAGCCTGCAATTTGTCGTCGACGGATTGCTGACGGGTTCGATGATCGGCCTGGGCGCCATCGGCGTGACGCTTACCTATTCGATCCTGCGCTTCTCGAACTTTGCCCATGGCGACTTCATGGCCTGGGGCACCTACGCGACGCTGGCCGTCGTCAGCGCCATCGGCGCGACAGTCGGCAAGGTGGCACCGATCGCACCGCTGTCCTTCGGCTGGCCGCTGATTGTCGCGCTGGTCGTCGGCATGGCTTTCACCGCTTTGCTGGCGCTGCTGCTCGACAAGGTGCTGTTTTCGCGGCTGCGCTCGCAAGGCCAGGCGATCATCGTGGTGATGGCGAGCTTCGGTGCCTCGATGGCGCTGAGAAGCCTGCTCGAATTCACCTTCACCTCGCGGCCGACCTATTTCAGCCGGGCGATCCAGATCGCCATGCCGGTCGGCTTCGGCATCCGCATCACATCAGACCAGATCGCGCTTTTGCTGCTGACCGCGGTGCTGGTGCTCGCCGTGCATCTGTTGATGACGCGCACGCAGACCGGCCGCTCGATGCAGGCCCTGAGCCAGAACGCGGCACTGGCCCGCATCGTCGGCATCGACGTCGCCAGCGTGGTGCGCGTCACCTGGGTCATCGGCGGGGCGCTGGCCTGCGTGGCCGGCGTGATGATCGGCATCCTGGTGCAGATCCGCCCGTTCATGGGCTTCGACATGCTATTGCCGATGTTTGCCGCCGCCATTCTCGGCGGCATCGGCAGCATCCCCGGCGCCGTGCTCGGCGGCCTGATCATCGGGCTCGCCGAGGCCGGTGCCGTGCAGCTGATCGGCGCCGAATGGCGCGCCGCCGTCTCCTTCATCATCCTGATGGCGGTGCTGTTCGTGCGGCCGATCGGCCTGTTTGGTGTGAGGGAACGCTGATGGATCTGATCGGCTACGGCGCCTTCTTCCTGACCACCGCGCTGATCTTTTCGCTGGTCACGCTGGGGCTCAATTTGCAGTGGGGCCTGACCGGCCTGTTCAATGTCGGCCTTGCCGGCTTCGTCGCCATCGGCGCCTACACCTCGGCATTGCTGACCACTCCCGACGACGCCGCGCGGCTGGGTGGCCTTGGCCTGCCGATCGTTGTCGGCTGGGCGGGCGCCATGGTCGTCGGCGGCATTGCCGCGGCGTTAACTGGCATGGCGACGCTGCGGCTCAGGTCCGACTATCTGGCGATCACCACCTTCGGCGTCGCCGTCGTCGTGCAACTGGTCGCGCTCAACGCGCAGAAACTGACCGGCGGCCCGTTCGGCATCGGCTTCATCCCGCGCCCCTTCGGCAGCCTTGCCGAGACGCCGCTGCTGTTCAACCTGTCGAACCTTGCCGTGGTCGCGGCGGTGACTCTGGTCGCCTATCTCGCTTTGGAACATCTGTCGCGCAGCCCGTGGGGCCGCGTGCTGAAGGCGCTACGCGAGGATGAGCGGGCGGCGATCTCGCTTGGCAAGAGCGCGCGTTTCTATCGCGTCCAGGCCTTCGCCGTGGGCGGCGCCATCATGGCACTGGCCGGCGCATTGCAGGCGCATTTCACCGGCTTCATCGCGCCGGACAATTATTTGCCGATCCTGACCTTCCAGGTCTGGGTGATGCTGATCGTGGGCGGCTCGGGCAGCAATCTCGGCGCCGTCATCGGCAGCATCCTGGTCTGGGCGATATGGGCTGGGTCGGGCACGCTGACCAGCATCCTGTTCCCGCCGGAACAGCAGGCTCGTGCCGCCGCGCTGCAGATCGCCGCCATCGGCGTCATGCTCTGCGTTATCCTGCTGGTCCGGCCGAACGGGCTGTTCGGCGACAGGCCACGGCGGCCTTGGCTCGGCAAGCGGACGAAGGTGACTACGGCCAAAAGCGTTTCCCCGTCATGAATGCCGCGGTTCGGCAGGAAGCGCATGGCGCTTCACTCTGGCTTGCCGTCAGCCGCGACCGCCGCGAACGGCCGGCGCTGCAGGGTAAGCTCGATGTCGACCTGGCCATTGTCGGCGGCGGCTTTTCGGGCCTTTCAACCGCGCTGCACGCCGCCGGCAAAGGCCTTTCCGTCGCCGTTCTCGAAGCCGAATTCATCGCCTGGGGCGCAACCGGCAGGAATGCTGGCTTCGTCGTGCCGAACTTCGCCAAGATGGACCCGGCCGACATACTGGCCCATCTCGGACCATCGCGTGGCGAAAGACTGATCGATTTCGCCGCCGGCAGCGCCGACCTGGTTTTCCGCCTGATCCGGCAGCACGGCATCGACTGCGACGCCGTGCAGAACGGATGGATCCAGCCGGCGCATTCGCCTGCCGCCTTTGAAAAGGTCAAGTCACGTGCCGGGCAGTGGGCACAGCGTGGCCGGCCGGCAGTCACATTGGATCGGCAGGAAGTCGAAGCCCTGACAGGCGTGCCAGGCTATGTCGGCGGCTGGATGGACCGTTCCGGCGGCGTGCTCAATCCGGTCGCCTATGCGCGCGGATTGGCCGATGCGGCGGAGAAGGCCGGCGCAAAGATCTTCGAGCAGACGCGCGTCACCTCGGTTGATCGCATAGCCGATGGCTGGATGCTGAAAATGCCCTCTGGCTCGGTACGCGCGGGCAAGGTGCTGATCGCCACCAACGCCTATGGCTGGTCCCTCAATCCGTCGTTGCAGCGAACCTACTTCCCGCTGAAAGTCTTCCAGATCGCGACAGCGCCGCTGCCTCGTGAAGTGCGCAACCGATTGCTTCCCGGCGGGCAAGGTGTCGGTGACACCAGACGCAATCTGTTCACCTTCCGCTTCGACGCCGAAAACCGGCTGATCAGCGGCGGCATGCATATCCTTGGCGCCGGTGCGGATACGCGCGTACCGCAGACGATCTGGCGAAGGCTCGGCCGGCATCTCGGTCTGCCCGACCTGCCGCCGCTTGCCTACAGCTGGTCGGGAATGGCAGCGGTCGAACCGGATTTCCTGCCGCACCTGATCGACCTCGGTCCGGGACTGATCGCCGGTCGCGCCTGCAACGGGCGCGGCATCGCCATGACGACGGCGATGGGCAAGGTTCTGGCCGACTGGGCCGCCGGCACCGACGCCCGCGACCTGCCGCTGCCCTTCGCGCCGCCGGCGCCAATACCGTTCCACACCGTGCTGCGGCACGCGCCCAACATGCTGCTCGGCTGGAGCATGCTGCGCGACCGGCTGGACGGGACGAGCTAGGCCGACGGCTCCCTGGCAGCGTCAAGGTTTGCAGACAGCACAGCGGCCGCCACGGCGATGTCCTCTTCTATGAAAATCCGCACAGTGGGACCGCTGCGCTGCTCCAGTGCGGCGACGATCTTGCGATGCGCGTCGTTGGACTGCGGGATGTAGCGATCGGCCTGCATCAGCAGCTTGAGATAAGGCCCGACCCGCCCCCAGAGGTCGCGGATCATGTTCAAAAGGATCGGCGCGCCGGCATGCTGGTAGATGGCGAAGTGGAACGCCTCGTTCAATGAGAGATAGGCCCTGGCGTCGCCGGCCTCAATGGCACGCTGCATGCCGGCGAGCGTCGCCTGGATGTCAGCCAGCCCGCTTTCGCTCATCCTGGTCGCCGCCATCTCGCCCGCCAGTCCCTCGACGGCGATGCGGATGCGCGTCAGCTCCTCGAAGGCAGGCGCGGACAGCAACGGCACGATGACCGAGCGGTTGTTCTGCATCTCGAGCAGCCGCTCGGCGACAAGCCTCTGCAGCGCCTCGCGGATCGGTGTCGTCGAGATGCCGAACGTCTCGGCGAGCTTGCGGATGACCAGCGCCTGGCCCGGGCTGAAGCCGCCGGAAATCAACTCCTGCTTGAGCGCGCCATAGGCGCGGTCATTCAGGGTCTGATGTTCAAGCTTCAGCATACGCGGGCCGCTCCGATCACCGGTTCGACAGAGCGCGATCGAGCGTCTCGGCCAGTTGCTCGGCATTGTCCCTGGCAAAGGGCAGTGGCGGCCTGATCTTCAGCACATTGCCGCGCGGACCGCAGGACGAGATCAGCACGCCGTCCTCGCGCATGGCTTCGACGACCGCCGATGTCTTGGTGGCGGCCAGAGCCTCGTCGCCGTCCGCCGTCAGCTCGACGCCGAAATAGAGGCCGTTGTGCCTGACATCAGCGACCGCGCCGTGCCGGCCCTGCAGGGCGCGCAGCAGTTCACTCGTATAGGCGCCGACATTGCGCGCATTCTCGATCAGCCCCTCGCCTTCGATGACATCGAGAACGGCGAGGCCGACAGCGGCCGCGACCGGGTTGCCGCCGAAGGTGTTGAAGTAGCCGGTGTTCGAACCGAAGGAGGCGACAAGCTGCGGCCGCACGAGCACGGCGCCCATCGGGTGCCCATCGCCGATCGGCTTGCCCATCGTGACGATGTCAGGCTCGATGCCATAGTTTGCGAAGCCCCACATGCCCTGGCCAAGCCGGCCGAAGCCGGACTGGACCTCATCGGCGATGACGATGCCGCCGGCCTTTTTGACGTGATCGGCTGCCTCGCGCATCACCTTCGCATCGGGAAAGAAAATGCCGTCGCTGGAAAAGGCCGAGTCGAGAAGCAGCGCCGCCGGCTTGATGCCTTTTGCTCGCATGTCCTCTATGGCAGCGGCGACATTTCCGGCGAAATCATGCGCGGCCCGGCCATGGTCGCGGAACGTGTCCGGCGCTGCCACCGTGCGGTGGTGCGCTGGTACCCCCTTTGCCCCGACCGCCGCCGGCGACAGTTGCGCCGTCGCTATGGTGGCGCCGTGATAGGCGAAATCGGTGATGATCACCCCGGTGCCGCCGCTGGAATGCTGGGCAATGCGGATGGCAAGGTCGTTCGCCTCGCTGCCGGTGCAGGTGAACATCGCGTGGCCGAGATGGGCCGGAACGGTGCCGAGAAGCTTTTCCGCGTAATCGAGGATGATCTCGCTGAGATAGCGTGTGTGGGTGTTGAGCGTTGCGGCCTGCCCGGACAGTGCCTCGACGACGCGCGGATGGCAGTGGCCGACCGAGGCGACGTTGTTGTAGGCGTCGAGGAACTTGCGGCCCTGGGCATCGTAGAGCCACACACCGCTGCCGCGCACCAGATGAATAGGGTTGCGGTAGAAGGTGCGGTAGGTCGGCCCGAGCAGCCTGGCGCGGCGTTCGAGCAGCGCGCGCTCCGATGCAGCCGCGTCGGCATTTGCGGGGTATGGCGAGGACTGGGACACGAGCATCTACTCCGGATTGGAATGGTCGAGAAAATAGCGGCGGGCATCGGTGGACGACAGGCCGTTCAACCGTTCGAGTGAAGCCCAGACTTCGGTGGCGAGGCGCAGCACGTAGTCGCGCTTGGCCGGGAAACGCTCGGCCTGCCAGCTGGCGATGTTGACGATGAGCGCAAGTCGGGCACGGATCAGATCGAAGAGAATGCCAATCTCTTCCTCCTCCAGTGGTTGGAGCGACTGATAACCTGCGACAAAGCGCGCCGCCGGTGCCAGCGGATGGCCTTCCGCCGGCCAGCGGTAGACGGCGCCGATGGCGAGGTCGCAGATCAGCGGCGAATGGATCATGTCGCCGAAATCGAGAATGCCGCTGACGACCTCCGGCCGCGAAGCATCCATCACCACATTGTAGGAATTCATGTCGTTGTGGACGATCTGCGCGCGCAGGGTGGGAATGACCGGCGCTGCATGCTGCTCGAAGGAGTCGATCGCGCGCTCGACCATCGCCCTCCGAGTCGGATCAGTGATGTGCGCCATCATCGGCCGTGTCTTGGCGACCTTGCGGATGTCCCAGAGCAGGTCGCTGCCGGCGGCCGGGTGGAAGAAGCCGCGCAGCGCCCTGCCAAGGCGGGCGAGGAAGATGCCGAGATTGCGATCCTGCTCCTCGGAAGTCGGCGAGCGCGACAGCAACTGACCGGGCAGATAGGTCACCAGCCGGATGATGCGCGGCGCCGATCCAGCGACTCTAACCGCGAACTGCGCCTCATCCTCGAGGCTTTTGCGCACCGAGGGAACCGGCAAGGTGGGGTCGACCGCAAGGATGTGGTCGAGCGCCTTGTTCTGGAAATCGGTGAAGCCAGCTTCTTCCGCCGGATGGGAGATCTTCAGGACGAACTCGCCCTCGCCGTCGGTCTGAATATGGAAATTGTGGTCGCGTTCGCCAGGCAGCGGACGCGCGGTGCCGGTCAGCCCGTGGTGCCGGCGCAGGATGGCGAGGGCGTCGGCCGTGGAGACATCCGGTGCGTCCTCGGCGAGTGTTTCGCCGAACGCATCGGGCACCGCCGCATTCATGGCTTAGCCTCGATAGGTTCGAGGCCACACCAGTCGGCGATGAACAGCGCGATCGTCTGGGTGACCTTGCGCACCGAGTCGAGATCGACGGCCTCGTCATAGCCATGCGGCATGCGGCAGATCGGGCCGTAGACGATCGCCGGCGTGTCGGCATAGAGGCCGAAGAAACGCGCATCGGTGGTCGCCGAGGTGACGTGTTCCGTCAGCGGCTCGCCCCACACGGCGGTATGGCTGCGGCGCAGCACCGCTTCCATCTCGTCGGCGCCCTCCAGCACATAGCCCTCGGCCATGAAGCCATTGTAGGTCATCTTGGGTGGTCGGTTGGCCAGGAACGGATCGGCGCGCGCCGCATCGGCAATGCAGGCCTCGAGCTCGGCCCTGGCGTCTTCGAGCCTCTGGCCGGGATAGGTGGCGACGCGCATCTCGAAGACACAGCGCGCCGGAACGCTCGATGTCCACTCGCCGCCTTCGATCTTGCCGAGGTTGAAGCGGATCGGATGCGGGTGATCATGGAAATGCCTGTCATCGACCTTGCGCGCGTTCCAGACGATTTCGAGCTGCTTCAGCGCCTGAATGATGACGAAGGCCTTTTCGATGGCATTGGCGCCGGCCGAAAATGCACCCGACGCATGCTGCGGATCGCCGTCGACCTCGACCCTGAACCAGATCGGCCCGACCTGCGCCCGCATCAGCCGCGGCTCCAGCGGTTCGGGAATGAAGGCGGCGTCGGCGCGATAGCCGCGCTGCAGGCATGCAAGCGCGCCATTGCCGGTGCATTCCTCCTCGACCACCGACTGGAGATACACGTTCGCGGCCGGCTGATAGCCAAGGCTACGCAAGGCGCTCAGCGCATAGAGGCAGGCGGACAGGCCGGCCTTCATGTCGCCGGCGCCGCGGCCATGCATCCAGCCATCCTCGATCGCCGGATCGTAGGGATCGCGCACCCAGCGGTCGAGCGGTCCGGTCGGAACGACATCGATATGGCCGTTGAGGATCAGCGAGCGGCCGGTCGCGTTTCGCGGCGTGTGGGTAGCAACGACGTTGAAGGCATCGTCGTAAGAGACCGCCACGGGTGAAAAACCCGGCAGGTCGCGAATCACGTCGACATCGACGCGCCACATGTCGACCGCGTAGCCATCCGCCTCGTAGGCGGCGGCCATAAACGACTGCGCGGGGTGTTCCTCGCCACGTTGGGAGGGAAAGCGCACGAGGTCTTGCAGAAACGCGACCTGTCGGGCGAAGCCATCATCGACTGCGCTCAGAATGGCCTCATCCGCAATCCGCTCAGGCATCATATTTTACTTTCATCTGGATGGTGTATCATATCTCATATGCCATTCCTGTGAAATGCAAGAGGCATGCGCGCCAAACTTTCAGTCCAGGACTTGCCGTTCGATGCTGCCATGGTCTTGGAGAGTTGGCATCGGATGCAGCAAGCCGATACTGCTATCTCTGGAAGACATGACGAGGGAATGCGTTGATCACAGAAGACACGATGCCCGCCGAAATCACCGATCTCGCCATTGGCTACCATCGCCTGCCGGCTGGCAAGCTTGCCAATGCGGTGACCTGGATGGAAGCGCGCACGCCGCAGCCGGATCTCGCGCGCCCCTTGGGCATGACACGGATCACGACGCCCGATTGCGTTTCCTACCGGGCGATCTTTCTCGAGATCGGCGCACCCTGGCTGTGGGACCGCGTTTCCGAAATGTCCGATGCCGAAATCACCGAGCATTTCGCCGACCCGCGCCAGCATCTCTACTACGGCCACGACGAAACCGGCGCGCATCTCGGCATGGTCGAGTTCTTCGCCGCCGACAATAACGAGATCGAGATCACCTATTTCGGCCTGTTCCCTTCCCTGACCGGCCGCGGTTTCGGCAAACGGCTGATGGCCGGGGCACTGGAGCTCGCATGGCGTCTCAACCCGAGCCGCATCTGGCTGCATACAAGCAGCTTCGATCATCACAGCGTCATCGGATTCTACAGCGCCTGCGGGTTCGTGCCCTTCGCTACCGGATTTGAGATCGTCGACGATCCCCGTATCAAGGGAACCTTGCCGCGCGATGCCGCACCGCAAATTCCGCTGATCGAAGCGGAGTGGAGCGGCTGCGGCGACTCTCCCCCAGAGAGCTACAGGCTGTGCGGACCTAGATGAGAACAGCTCCGCAATCCGTCAGCCAAGCGTCGCCGCACCATCGCCGATGGGTGCGCCGCGAGACCATTCTGTCGACGCTGGAGCGTCATATCGACACGCGCATCGTGCTGTTCGCCGCGCCCGCCGGCTTCGGCAAATCGACGACGATGGCGCAATGGGCTGCGGAAATCGCACGCCACGGCAGGCTGACGGCATGGCTGTCCTGCGAGGCGACGGACAATGATGAGGGCGCCTTCCTATCGCATCTGGTGGGCGCGCTGCGCCATCTGGTCCAGAGCCCGGCGGAACTCGACCTTGCCTTCCAGTCGAGCCCCATCCCGCAGCTCGATGTCGTGCTCGCGGCACTTGTGGCGGGTCTGGCGGCGCGCGAGGCCGACATCACCCTGTTCTTCGACGATTACCACGCCGTCGAGGCGCCGGCGGTGAAGCGGTTCATGGAGCGCCTGACCCGGCAGGCGCCGGAAAATGTTGCTTTCGTCATCGGCTCACGCAGCCTGCCCGACCTGCAGCTCGGCAAGCTCCGGGTGCTTGGCGACGTTTTCGAAATCGGCCCCGACGATCTGCGTTTCGCCTCATCCGAGGCCGAAGCTTTCTTCAACGACAAGCTGGGCCTGAGCGTCAGCAGCGGCACGGTGGAGACCTTGTGCTCGCGCACCGAAGGATGGGCCGCCGGCCTGCAACTGGCCTCTTTGTCACTGAGTGCCGCGCATGCACCGGAAACCGTCATCGGCAATTTTACCGGCGCCAACCGAAACGTCGCCGACTTCCTGATGGGCGAAGTGTTCCTGGAACTGCCGCCGGCGATCGCAAAATTCCTGCTCTACAGCTCGATCTTCGAACGCTTCAGCGCCGAGGCCTGCCGGGCGGTGATGCGCGCGGCCGACGCCGAAGCGGCGATCACCGAGATCGAGACGCGCAACCTGTTCCTGGTGCCGCTCGACGAAGAGCGGCGCTGGTTCCGCTACCATCACCTGTTCCGCGATTTCCTCAGCCGCGAAATGGAACGGCGCGAACCGGAGATGATCGCGCCGCTGCATCTGGCGGCCGCCGAATGGTTCGGCGAGCGCAAGATGCTGACAGAGGCGATCGGGCACGCGCTGGCCGCCGGCGACCAGGCCCGCGCGGCGGTGTTCGTGGAGAACAATGCGCTCGACCTCATCGCCCAGTGCCAGCTTCTCTACGTGCGCCAGCTGCTGGCACTGCTGCCGAGGAAGCTGATCGACCAGCGCATTCGGCTGCAGCTGGTCGTGCTGTGGTTGGCGGTGCACAGCAGCCAGCCGGAGATTGCCCAACAGACGCTGAGCAATGCGCGCAAGTTGGTCGAGACCGGACCGACCGACAGCAACGACCCAGGCACGATGACCGGCACAACGATCGAGGCTGAGCTCGTGGTTCTCGCCGCCGCCGTTCACAGCACGCTGGAGCAGTTCGATCAGGCGCGCGACACAGCCCTTGCGGCCCTGCGCGTCATCGCGCCCGATGCCTGGTTCATGGAGGGCGCGACCGCCAATGTCATCGGCTACAACCTCTATGCGCTGGGTGACCTCGACGGCGCACGCGCCGCCATCGATGCGGCACGCCGGGCGCATGAGCGAAGCGGCAGCCTGCTCGGCGTCACCATTGCCAATTGCTACATGGCCGTGATCGAGCGTTCGGCGGGCCGCTTGCCCGCCGCCGAGCGGCTGCTGCGCAACGCGATCATCGAGGCTCGGGCGCGGATCGGTGCAAACTCCTATGCCGAGGCCCTGGCCGGCACGCTGCTTGCGGAACTTGCCTATGAGACCAATGCGTCGGGCGAAGCGCTGACCCTGGTCGAGAATCTCGGACCGCAGATCGAGGGCGCGGCGGTCATCGTCTATCCCCTGGCCAGCGTGCCGACCTATGCCCGCGTGCTGCAGCTGACCGGTCGCACCGAAGCGGCACTGGATATGCTTGAGCGCGTCTATCAACGCGTACATGGCACGGTGTATCGCCGCCTGGCATCGATGATCGTGCATGACCGCATACGTGTGCTGCTCGACCAGAACCGTATTGCCGAGGCGCGTGCGCTGCTGGCCGAGCATCGGGGCGAAGGGACCGAGGCTTCGGTGGTCATCACTACCGCCAACGAGTTCGAGTTCTTTGCCGAGGGCCGCCTGCTGACGGCCGAGAAATCCTATGCCGCTGCCGCGGGGGTTTTCGACGCGCTGCTCGAGCGCACGAAAGACAGCGGGCGCATGCGCCGCCATATATTGGCGCTGATCCTGCGCGCCAAAGCGGCCAGCGCTGCCCACGACCAACGCGAGGCAGACCGCAATCTCCTCAATGCGTTGCGTCTCGCCCAACCCTCCGGCTTCATCCGTTCTTTCGTCGACGAGGGAAGGCCTGTTGTCGAAGGGTTGATGCGGCTGCGCGCGGCTCAGGCGAAGACCGATCCCGCACTGTCAGCCTATGCGTCGCGCATCATCGATGCCGCGCAGGCGATGCCTGTCGCGACACGCAAGCTGACCGCACCAGCCGCCGAGAAGGAACAGCTCACCCAGCGCGAGGCCGAACTGCTGCGCTATCTCACCGAGGGCATGTCCAACCGCGATATCGCCTTGGCGTTGTCGGTGAGCGAGACCACGGTGAAATGGCATCTGAAGAACATTTTCGGCAAGCTCGCGGTGACCAACCGGGTGCAGGCGGTGCGCGCCGCGCAAGGATCTGCAGGCGCCCATACCCCTCCGAAAGGAGGGGCATAGATAAGAGGCGCGACCCCACTTTCGGGTCGGGCGATCTGATCGTTAGCCTGCTAGCGTCACTTGGTTTTCAGAGGACGCTGCGGATGGCGACAGGCTACGTTTTTCACGAACAGCTGATGTGGCATGACACCGGCTCCAGCGCCGACATGATGCCGCCCGGCCGTTTCGTGGAACCCGGCCGGCATCTGGAATCCCCTGGCTCCAAGCGCCGGCTGAACAACCTCATCCAGGTCAGCGGCCTGTCGCGGCATCTGGTGCCGATCATCCCCGAGCCGGTCTCGGTCGACGACCTGTTGCGCGTGCACACGCAACGCCATGTCGACGATATTCGCATGCTCAGCGAACGCGGCTCCGGTTTCGCCGGGCCGCAGGCGCCGATCGGCCTCAACAGTTTTGACATCGCGCTGCTGTCGGCCGGCACCACCTATGCCGCGATGCGCGCCGTGCTGACCGGCCGCGTCGACAATGCCTACGCGCTGGCGCGGCCACCGGGACACCATGCCGAGCCCGACCAGGCGATGGGCAACTGCCTGTTCTCCAACATTGGCGTCGCTGTCCGCCGGCTGCAGCATGAAGGCCTGCTCGGGCGCGCGGCGATAGTCGACTGGGATGTGCATCACGGCAACGGCACCGAGACGGTGTTCTATTCCGACCCGTCGGTTCTGACCATTTCCGTGCACCAGGACAATCTCTATCCGACCGGGCGCGGTGCGCTGGCCGACAACGGGAAAGATGCCGGCGAGGGCTTCAACATCAACATCCCGCTGCCGGCCGGCAGCGGCACCGGTGCTTATGAAGCGACTTTCGACCGCGTTGTCGCGCCGGCACTGCGCGCCTACAGGCCGGACCTCGTCATCGTCGCCTCCGGCTTCGATGCGTCCGGCTTCGATCCACTCGGCCGCATGATGCTCAACAGCGAATGCTTCAGGCGTCTTGCCGCGCGCATGGTTGCGCTGGCCGCCGAGACCTCGCAAGGGCGCCTGATGATGACCCATGAAGGCGGCTACTCCGAGGGCTATGTGCCGTTCTGCGGCCATGCCGTCATCGAGACGCTAGCCAATCACCGTACCGAAGTGGTCGACCCTTTGTCGGACCATATCGACGAATGGGCCGGGCAAGACCTGCAGCTTCATCAGGCCGCGGTGATCGATGCCGCCGAAGGCCTGCTCGCCGGCCTGCGCCAACGTCTCGCCAGTGCGGCCTGACGCGATGGATTTTGTCATCACCACGCTGCTCAATGCGCTGACGCTGATCAGTATCCTGATGCTGGTCGGGCTCGGGCTGGCGATTAGCTTCGGCCTGATGAACGTGACCAATTTGGCACATGGCGAGTTCGTCACCGTCGGCGCCTTCGCGGTCTATTTCGTCCAGAGCATGGGTGGCTCGTTCTGGCTAGGGCTGGCGGCTGCCCCCATCGCCGGCGCGGTGATCGGCTGCATCCTCGAATTCGCCATCATCCGCCATCTCTATTCCAGGCCGGTCTCAACTGTGCTTGCCACCTGGGGCGTCAGCCTGATCCTGCAGCAAGGGCTGGAACTGATCTTCGGTCTCGGCGCCAAGCCGGTGACGCCGCCTATCGAGGGCACGCTCGACCTCTTCTTCACCGTCTACCCGGCCTATCGGCTGATCCTGATCGGCATCGCCATGCTGACCTTGCTCGGCGTCATCCTGCTGATCAGCCGCACGTCCTTCGGTCTCGACATCCGCACCGTCATCCAGAACCGCGAAATGGCCGAGGGCGTCGGCATCAACACGCGGCGCACCTACGCCATCGCCTTCACCTTCGGCGCGGCCATCGCCGGGCTCGCCGGCGGACTGGTCGCGCCGCTGGCGATCGTGCTGCCGCAGATGGGGGTGAACTATCTCGCCAACGCCTTCTTCGTCGTCATTGTCGGCGGCGTCGGCTCGATCGGCGGCCTCGTCGCCGGCAGCGTCTTCGTCGGCGGGCTGACCAGCATCCTCAATTATCAGATCTCGCCGTCGCTGGCGCAGGCGGTCGTGCTGCTGGCGGCCATCGTCGCTGTCCGGCTTCGGCCCAACGGCCTGTTCAACGGAGCGTCGCGATGATCGCCCGCGACCGCAACTGGCTGCTGATCTTCGCCGCCTGCGTGGCGCTCGCGATCATCTATCCGTTCTTTGTCGGCGGGTATCAGCTGACCGTGATCCGCGACGCGCTGATCTTCGGCCTGTTCGCCGCGAGCCTCGACTTCTTCTGGGGCCGCACTGGAATCCTGTGTTTCGGCCACGCTGCGTTTTTCGGCATCGGCGGCTACATCATGGCGCTGATCACGCTCAACGATGCGATCTCCTTCGCCAGCCTGCTTGGCATCATCGGTGCGGTGGCCGGTGCGGCCTTCGTCTCCGCCATCATCGGCTACTTCCTGTTCTTCGGCGGCATCCGTGGCAGCTATTTCACCATCGTCACGCTGGCCATGGGCGTCATCTGCCAGCAGGCGGCGGTCTCCTGGAGCTCGGTCACCGGCGGCGACAGCGGGCTGATCGGCATTCCGCCGATTGCCTTCGATGTCGGCGGGCTGCACGTCGATCTCAGCCAGGACCTGCCCAGCTACATCTTCGTCTCGGCCATCGTCGCGGTGACCGTGCTGGCGCTGTGGTCGATCAGCCGTGGCCGCTGGGGTACGGTGCTGACCGCCATACAGGACAATGAAGTCCGGGCAGCAGCGCTCGGCCACAATGCGCCGTTGCGGCTGCTCGTCACCTTCGTCCTGTCGGCGGCGATCGCCGGCCTTGCCGGCGCGCTCTATGTCTGCATGGCGGGGTTGGTGGCACCGGATCTGTCCGGACTGCTTCTGTCGACGGAAGTCATCGTCTGGGTGGCGGTCGGCGGGCGCGGCACGCTGCTGGGGCCGGTGCTCGGCGCCATCTTCATCCAGCGTGCGCAGCAGACGATCAGCAGTTTCAACCCGAGCCTGTGGCCGCTATTGCTCGGCTGTGTCTTCGTCATCATCGTCTTCGTCCTGCCGGACGGCATCCTGTCGATCTACGCGCGACTGAAAGCCCTGTTCAAAGGCGGGAGGCGCGCACGATGAGCGACATCCTGCTCCAGGCCGAAAATGTCGGCATCCGCTTTGGCGGGCTGCAGGCGCTGGAGGCCCTGAACCTCACTGTACGCGACAAGGAACTCTGCTGCATCATCGGCCCGAACGGCGCCGGCAAAAGCACCTTCCTCAATGTGTTGACCGGTACGCTGCGCCCGACCAGCGGCAGCGTGCGCTTCCTCGGCCACGACATAGCCGGCCTGCCGCTGCATCGCATCGCCCGGCTCGGCATCGCGCGCAAGTTCCAGATCCCGTCCGTCTTCCCGAGCCTCTCGGTGGAAGACAATGTGAAGGTCGCCCGCTGGGGGGCGCCCTCGCCTGTGCGCCCGGTTGGCGAATTGCTGGAATTGGTCGCGCTGAGCAATCGCGCCGCCACACCGGCCGGCGAACTCGCGCATGGCCAGAAGCAATGGCTGGAGATCGGCATGGCGCTGGCAATCGAGCCGCGGTTGCTTTTGCTCGACGAACCCACCGCCGGCATGACGCCGCAGGAGACGCTGGCGACGGCCGATATGCTGCTGCGCCTAAAGGGCGAGTTCTCGATCGTCGCTGTCGAACACGATATCCGCTTCGTACGGGCGCTGAACTGCGAGACGCTGGTGCTGCATCAGGGACGCCGCCTGCGCAGCGGTCCTTTCCACGACGTCGAGACCGACGAGATGGTCCGCGACGTCTATCTGGGGAGGCGCTGATCATGCTGCGGACAATGGCGGTGTCGGCCGGCTACGGCCCGCTCCCGGTGCTGAACGGCATCGACCTCAGTGTCGCGCCGGGCGAAGTCATCGGCCTGCTCGGCCGTAACGGCGTCGGCAAGACGACGCTGCTGCGCGTCATCGCCGGCGGCTTGCGGGCGAGCGGTGGCGCCGTGGTTCTCGGTGATAAGGACCTCACGAACGCGCCAGCTTTCCGCCGCGCGCGGGCAGGCATCGCGCATGTGCCGCAGGGGCGCGGGATCTTCAACCAGCTGACGGTGCGGCAAAACCTGGAGGTCGGCACCCGCGCTGCCAAGGACCGTGGCGACGGCGGCATTCCGGTCGACATCTTCGGCTATTTTCCGATCCTGCGCGAGCGCGAAGCGCAGGTCGCCGGCACGCTTTCGGGCGGCCAGCAGCAGATGCTGGCGATCGGCCGCGCGCTCTGCGGCCTGCCGTCGGTGCTGCTGCTCGACGAGCCTTCGGAAGGCATACAGCCGAACATCGTGCAGTCGATCGCCGAGCTGGTGCCGCGCATCGCGCGCGAACGCAGCATCGCGATCGTGCTGGTCGAGCAGAATCTCGATCTCGTTCTCAAGGCATCGGACCGCTGCCTGGTGATGGAGAAGGGCAGGATCGTCCATGAAGGCGCGCCGGAGGCGTTCGCCGACGAGAGCCTGCTGAAGGATCTGTTGGCCCTATAGAGCGCGCCTGACGCGCGCCTGGGATCTTGTTGACTTGTAAGGCGTGCATGGGGCGCGTCTGGGACTGGAAGGGAACACAACAATGATAAGCAGAAGAACTGTCTTGAAATCCGGCGGCGCCGTGGCCGCTTTCGCCATGGTCGGTGCGCCGTCGATCCTGCGCGCCGCCGACACCGTCAAGGTCGGCCTGTCGATTCCGATCACCGGGCTGCAGGCGATCCTCGGCGAGACGCTGCTCAATTGCTACAAGCTCGCCGCAGCCGAGCTCAACGCCGCCAACGGCATTGGCGGGCGCCAGGTCGAGTTGTTCATCGAGGACAACCAGACCACGACCAAGGGTTCCATCGACAAGGCGCGCAAGCTCATCAACGAAGACAAGGTCGACGTGGTCATGGGCACGATCATTTCGCCGGAGCGAAGTGCGACGCTGTCGGTGACCTCGAAGGCCAAGAAGCTGTTCTTCTACCCGACCAATTTCGAAGGCGGCGAATGCAACCGCTACTTCGTCGCCACCGGCCCGATCCCGATGCAGCAGGTCGACCCGATGATGCCATGGGTGGCCGAGACGCTCGGCAAGACGATCTATGTCATGGCTTCCGACTATGCCTGGCCGCAGAAGATGACCGAGGCGATCACGGCAGCCTATGAGAAGGCCGGCGGCAAGATCATCGGCGCCGACTATTATCCGTTCGGCACAACGGATTTCGGCCCTGCATTCCAGAAGATCAAGTCGCTGAAGCCCGACGTCGTGTGGTCGATGGTGGTCGGCAATGACGCGGTCACGCAGCTCAAGCAGTATCGCTCTTTCGACATCAAGCAGCCGCTGATCGCGCCGCTCGACGAGGTGTTCAACAAGGACGCGCTGCCGCCCGGCGTTGCGGCCGGCACCTACGCACCGCAGCCTTACTGGATGGCGCTCGACAATCCGGTCAACAAGAAGTTCATCGCGAGCTTCCGCGCAAAGTTCGGCAAGGAGAAGATGGTCAACGGCATCGGCGAGGCCGGCTACAACGGCCTGCATCTCTACGCCCTGGCCGCCGAGAAGGCCGGATCGCTGAAGGACGATGATGTGCTCAAGGCGCTGCCGACGATCGAGTTCGACGCGCCGCAAGGCAAGATCCGGGTCGATGCCAGCAACAACCACACGCTCTGCCATTCCTATGTCGGCAAGGCGGCCGCAGACGGCATCAGCTATGAAATCGCCAAGGATTTCGGGACCATCGCGCCGGTCACGCCTTACTGCAAGCTGTAGGACCTCCGGCAACGGCTCCAGGCAATCCTGACGGCGGCTTTGCCGCCGTCAGCTCGCTTGCGGCGCAGGCAGCCGCTCGCGCAATTCGTCGACGAGCACCCTGGTGTTTTCGGAATAGTCGATGGGCACGACGACGAGGTGCACGCCGCCGCCGGTGAAGGCCTGTTCCAGCGCCGGCCGCAAGTCGGCGATCTCCGTAACCCTGGTCCCCCTGGCGCCATAGGCCTCGGCATATCTGACGAAATCGGGATTGCCGAAGGTCATGCCGAAATCCGGGAATTCGTCGACCGCCTGCTTCCAGCGGATCATGCCATAGGCATGGTCTTCGAGCAGCAGAACGACGAGGTTGAGCTTGAGCCTGACGGCGGTCTCCAGTTCCTGGCTGTTCATCATGAAGCCGCCATCGCCACAGATGGCCATGACACGGCGCTGCGGATAGAGCAGTGCCGCCATCATCGCCGACGGCAGGCCCGCGCCCATCGTGGCCAGCGCATTGTCGAGCAGGATCGTGTTTGCCATGCGGGTGCGGTAGTTGCGCGCGAACCAGATCTTGTACATGCCGTTGTCGAGGGCAAGAATCCCATCCGCCGGCATCACGGCGCGGACATCGTGCACGATGCGCTGCGGTGTGAAGCGATCTTCGGTGGCGCGCGCGGCGATTCGGCTCAGAATGCCTTCCCGCAGCGGCAACAAGGCCTGTGCATTGGGGATCTTGCCCTCGATGCGGTCGGCCAGCAGCGCCAGCGAAGGACCGAGGTCGCCGACGATTTCGGCTTGCGGGAAATAGACCTGCTCGACATCGGCTGAATGGTAGCCGACATGAATGACCTTCGGCCCCTTCGCCCCCATGATGAAGGGCGGCTTCTCCACCGTGTCGTGACCGATGGTGATGATCAGATCGGCCTGTTCGATGGCCTCGTGCACATAGTCGCGCTCCGAAAGGGCTGCCGTTCCCATATAGAGCTCCGTGCCGCCAGGCACGGTGCCCTTGCCCATCTGCGTGGTGAAATAGGGAATTTGCGTCCGCAGCACGAACTGGGCGACATCGGGAGTCACGCGCGGTCGCGACGCCGCCGCACCAAACATCAGCAGCGGACGCCTGGCTTCCATGATCATACGGGCGGCGCGATCAAGCGCGCCCGGGCTGGCCAGCGGCAGTTCGACCGGATGCGTTGGCACGAGTGCTACCGGTTCACACTCGGCCGCCGCAATGTCTTCCGGCAATTCAAGATGTACGGGGCCGGGACGCTCTTCCTGGGCGACACGGAAAGCTTCGCGAACCAACGAGGGGATCATCTTCGGCGAGACGATCTGACGCGACAGCTTGGTCAGCGGCTTCATCGCCGCGACGATGTCGACGATCTGGAAGCGCGCCTGCCGGGATGACAGGATGCCTTTCTGGCCGGTGATCATGATCATCGGCATCGCGCCGAGCAGCGCATAGGCCGAACCGGTCGAAAGGTTGAGCGCGCCCGGGCCAAGCGTGGTGATGCACACACCCGGCTTGCCGGTAAGCCTGCCATAGGTGGCGGCCATGAAAGCGGCTGCCTGCTCGTGGCGGGTCAGGATCAGCTGGATCGAGGAGCGGCGGATGGATTCGACGATATCGAGATTTTCTTCGCCCGGAATGCCGAAAATCCGCTCGACCCCTTCGTTCTCGAGGGCCGCGACGAACAGATCCGAACCTTTGGTCATGACCACCTCTCCCGCAACATTCCGTCGGCCACCTTCATATGGCATCGGAACGCGACGCCTCAAAGAGGCATCTTCGGCTGCGGGTCAGAGGCGCGTGTTGCAGCTCGCCGCTTTCGGCGAGGCGAAAAGTTCCTTCGGCGCAGACCATTGGCTGATCGGTGCGCCGCGCGTGCCGGTGATCAGCGAACGCAGTTCTGACAGATAGGTCTGCACGAAGAACGAGGTCTGGCTTTCCAGCGGCGTATAGGGACCCGGCCGGTAGGCGCGCGACATGATGCCGTCGGCATTGTCCTCGGTGATCTTCTTGTCCTGCACCGTGGTGACGTCCCACATCCAGCTGATCGCATCGGCGTCGATGTCGCCATCGGCGTCCTTGTCGACGAGCCAGGTCAGAATGACGTCGGTTTCCGTGGCGCTGCGCGGTATCATCTGGAACAGCGTGACATAATCATTGGCAGCACTTGCAAACGACAGGCGTCCGAGGCGGAAGCCGCTTTCGCCACCATCATAGGCGTGACGGCCGCCCATCAGGCATGAGACCCCCTCACCTGTATTGGACAGCGTGTTGCGGCCGGATCCGATCGGCTTGCGGTGCATGGCAAACGGCATCGTATCGAGGTCGCCAGCCTGCCACGCGCCCTTGTGGAACTCGGCATCGCCGATGACGCTGTGCCAGGCTTCGATTTCATTCTGCCACTCGACCGCCTTGTCGGCGTCGCGGGTCGCGGTCACTTTGACATGGCCGTTGACGCGGTAATATTCGGGATGAGCCGGCCGGCAGTGATAGCATTCGAGGAAGTTCTCGAGCACCAGCTTCCAGTTCGCCTTGGTGAGATAGTTCTTGCGCGCGACGATGCGTGCGCGGTCAAGGCCGTTTTCGCGCAAGCCGCCGGTCAGCCCGTCCGCGACAGGCTGGATGTCGGGCAGCGAATTGGCATCGAGGCCGCAGAACACGAGGCCGCCGAAATGCTTGCAGGGCACGCGGTGCAGTCCCAGCGCTTCCGGATCGACGCTTTCCGGTAGATCCTGCCGTGACTGCAACTCGCCGGTCAGCCTGAACGACCAGGCATGGTAGGGGCAGACCAGAAGCTTGCCGCGACCATCCTTGGCGCAGAGCCGCGAGCCGCGATGGGTGCAGATATTGTAGTAGGCCGCGATGTCCTCCTCGCCATCGCCGAAGCGCACGACGATGATCTCCTCGTCGAAAAGCTGGCGCACGATGTAGCGGCCCTTTTCTGGGACCTCGCTGGCATGGGCGACAAGCATCCATTGGCGCGGAAACCACAAATCCCGTTCCAGCGCGAAGATGGCAGGGTCCGCGTAGAAGGCCTGTTCCAGCGACCAGTCCGGACGTTGCCGGTCGATCAGCCTGACGGTCTCGCTTCTGTCGATAGGCTGGCTGTTCGATGTGTAGGCCTGCACGGCAAACACCTTTCTGCTCGCTGGCGTTCGAATGACGTTTCGATAGAGTGTGCGATGCGGAAAGGCTTGCGGCAAATACAGAAATGATAGACCTTTATATCGAAAAGGCATGAAAGCAGGTTTGGATTGTGAAAACCCTCAAGACATCGCTTCCCCTGCTGAACGCCATGGTCGTCTTCGAGGCTGCCGCCAGGCATGGCGGGCTGACGCTGGCCGCACAGGAGCTCAACATCGCACAATCGGCGGTCAGCAGGCATGTCGCCAATCTCGAGCGCCAGCTGTCGGTCGAGCTGTTCACGCGCAGAGGCAACCGCGTCGCCGTCACCGGGGCCGGCAACACGCTGGCCGAAGCGATCCGCGAGGGTCTCGGCACCATCAGGCAAGCGGTCGAGGATTTGACCGCGCACGACAGCGATACATTCGTGGTCGGCTGCAGCCACGACTTCGCGCAGGCATGGCTGATGCCGCGCTTCGGCCTCATCACATCGCAGGTTGCCGATGGCCGGGTGCTGCTGCAGACATCCACCGACTACAGGGATTTCGACCAGCCTGAAGTGGCATTGTCGATCCGTTTCGGCGAAGCCGGGCAATGGCCCGAATTCGTGACCGAAAAACTGCTCGAGGGTGAGTGGTTCCCGGTTTGCGCGCCCGCGTTCCTGGCGCGTTATCCGGCGCTCGCCTCGGAAGAGCCTGAGGCTTTCCTGGCAGTGCCGCTGCTGCATCAGGTGACGCCGCCGGCCGCGATCGACAGTTGGCAATCGTGGGTCGGAACCGACCGGAAACTCGATGGACCTCGGTTCACCGGCTACATGTCGATGATACACGAAACCATCGCCGGGCGCGGCGCGGCGCTCGCCTGGGCGGGATTTGCGGACGAGCATCTGCGCCGCGGCCAGCTCGTCCGGCTGACCAAGACCTCGCGGCGCCACGCCGGCTCCTTCCACATCGTCATGAGGAAGAACGCCGGCCCGGTTGTCAGGGCGGTGGCGCAGGCGCTGCTCGGCAGCGTCGGCGACAGCTTGCAGGCAAGCGCCGGGGGCAGCTGACGATCAGGCCTCGCGACCAAACCGCGACGCCTCGTGACGCGCGCCCCAGACCGGCATGGCGGCTTCGATTTCAGCTTCCGACTTGAAAGCATCGGATGCGTAGCGGTCGACACGGAACCGCTCGGCGGAAACGAACGGGGTCTGCCCGAGAACCAGTTCGCAAGAGAGCCGGCCAAGACCCGGCCCATGGGTGACGCCGCTCTCATTGTCGCCACCGACGACCACGATATTGTCGCTGCCGGGGACCTTGCCGACGATAAGGCCGTTGTCGGGCGTGTAGCACGGCACGCCTTGCGCCCAGCTCGCGATCGTCGAACCGCGCAGCGGCGGGAACACCGTCTGCAACTCGGCAAGCTCCTGCTCGGAGGTTTCCTGCATCAGCCCGATATTGTGCGGCTGGCCGGGTTCGATTTCGCTGTCGTTCGTCTTGTAGAGAGGTTTGTAGTGCCGGCCGGTTCCCCACATGACGGCGCCGAATGTCTCGCGCAGCCACAGCCGCAATTCGCGGCACTGGACGGTGGGAATGGTCGATGGCAGCCTACGGTCGTCGGTGACGATGCGCGTTGCAACGACGCGCAGCAGCGGCAACTGCCAGCCAAGGCCTGACAGGACCTGGTTGTTCCAGGCGCCGGCGGCAACAATCACGCCATCAGCCTCAAGACCGCCCTGGTCGGTCTCGATCGTCACCCGGTCGCCGGCATCATGGACGGCAGTCACGCGTGTGTTGCTGCGGAAGACGCCGCCGAGCTCGCTGATCTGGCCGGTCAGCACCCCCATCGCCAGCTTGGTGTCGAGCTGGATGCCATGCGGATTGTAGGCCGCCGAATGGACCCGGGCCGGATCGATGAGACCCTGCATCTTCTGCCCGATCTGCACGGCATCCAGGTCCTGCATTTCCGGCGGCGCATAGGGAGAATCCAGCACCGGGCGGACGAAGCGTTCGCGCCCGTCCTCGGTCAGCGCCATGATCAAGGTGCCGTTCGGCCGATAACCAATCTCGGCGCCGACCTCGTGCAGCCTGCGATAGAAATCGAGGCCATATTGCTGCAGCTGAAAGCCCTCTTCACCGAGCGGGATCATGCCGGCGGACCAATGGGAGACGAAGCCAGCACCGGCGCTTGTGGTTGCGGCACCCGGCTGGCCGGCATCGATGACCGTCACCCGGCGCACGCCGGACCGCAGCAGATGGAAAGCCGCGCTGCAGCCGATGATGCCGCCGCCAATCACCGCGATATGCCTGCTATCGCTGCCGCCATGGCTTCCGTTTGAACTCATCTTTGTTCTCCCTTTTGCCGATGTTCCGGTCGGAGCGACATACAGCGACGGCGACCATACAGGCTCGTCCCGGACTGTCTAGACACATGTGTCTGTGGCCTGATACTTGATGCGCACTGCATCTGGATCACACGTCCGGAACGCCGCTTGATCCGGCTTTCCGTTGTGTTGTGTCGCCGAGAGAGCGAGGAAAAAGTGAGCGTTTCGACAGCCGCCCAGGCCATTTTCGACAGTGAAATCATATGGGACGCGCATTCCGGCTTCATGCCGGACCCGGCGGCGGACCTGAACAATCTGCAGATCTGGCGCGACGCCGGTATCGACTATCTGTCGATCGATGTCGGCTTCGACCTGTTGCCCTGGGAGCAGACCGTGCGGACGCTCGCAAATTTCCGCCACTGGATCCTTGCCAATCCCGAGCACTACACGCTGGTCTCCTCCGTCGCGGAAATCCGCAAGGCCAAGCTTGAAGGCAAACTGGCGATCACCTTCGACATCGAGGGCATGAACGCGCTCGACGGCCGCGTCGAGATGGTGGAGTTCTATCACCGTCTGGGCGTCCGCCAGATCCTGTTTGCGTACAACAGGAACAATCTGGCCGGCGGCGGTTGCCACGATGTCGAGACCAGCCTGACGGCGTTCGGCCGCGAGGTCATCGACGAGATGAACCGTCTCGGCATGTTCGTCGACGTCACCCATACCGGCTATCGCACCTCGATGGAGGTGATGGAATACTCCAACCGGCCGGTCATCTTCTCGCACTCCAACGCCAAGGCCTTGTGCGGCCATGGCCGCAATATCACCGACGAGCAGATCAAGGCCTGCGCGCGCACCGGCGGCATCGTCGCGATCGTCGGGCTCAATCGTTTCCTGGGAGAGGGACGCACGGACTCGGACAGGCTGGCTGACCACATCGAATATCTCGTCGACCTGGCTGGCCCAAATCATGTCGGCATCGGACTGGACTACGCCTTTCCGGTTGATGTCAAAGGCATCGACCGCATCATTTCCGACAATCCGCAATTCTGGCCCAAGAGCGAATATCCGGAGGGGGCGACGACCTACGCGGCTCCAGGTCAGATGCGCGAACTGACCGAGGTTCTTCTGCGCCGCGGCCAGTCCGAGCAGACCGTGCGCAATGTCCTGGGCGGCAATTTCATGCGCCTGGCGGCTGAAATCTGGAAGTGAGCGGCGGCGGAGAGGCCTATCTCCGCTACAGCTCTTGATCCAGGCCCCACCGAATGGCGGGCCAGGCCATATCGTCTGCGCGATCACATTCCGCCCGTGACTTGCCCAAGTCGACGCGCCGGCGGCGGTCGGAACAGATGTCGAGATTTTCCGCAAGATCGTCCGTATCCAAGATTCGGACGTGCCGGCAAAATTTTCGCTAGACATAGATGTCTATTATTAGCAGTTTTAGCGGACCGACACATTCGGCCCGGCTTGGAGAATGGCCTGCGGCCTGAAAACAAGACAACGAAAACAGCTGAGGGTAGAGCATGTCCATTCTAGCCGACACCAGGGTTTCGCGCCGCAGCCTGCTCGCCGGAGCCGGCGCTTTCGGCCTCGCCTCAATGGTCAATCCAAAAGTTTCCTGGTCGAGCGACGGGCCGATCCTCAAGGTGCGCTCCTACGCCGACATCCAGACGCTCGACCCTTGCTTCCGGCTGGCGGCGCCTGAAGGCGACATCACCAGCGTCATCTTCGCCGGCCTCGTCGTCACCACGCCGGGCGACAGCTGGGGCTGGCGGCCGATGGCGGCGGAAACGATCAAGCAGCTCGATCCGCTGACCGTCGCCTTCCAGCTGCGCGACAATATCGGCTTCACCGATGGCTACGGCCAGATGACGGCCGAAGACGTCAAGTTTTCGATCGAACGCATCGCCGACCCAGCCAACAAGAGCCCCTATTCCGGCGACTGGGCAACGCTCAAGGAAGTCGAGGTCAAGGACAAGCTGTCGGGGCTGATCCACCTGAAACAAGCCTTCGCGCCGCTGTGGACGTCGACCTTGCCGACGCCGTCCGGCACCATCCTGTCAAAGCGCGCCATCACCGAGCTCGGTGGCAAGATGGGCGTCAAGCCGGTGGCTCAGTCAGGCCCCTACATCCTGAAGGAATGGCTGCCCAAGCAGCGCACGGTGCTGGTCCGCAATCCCGACTGGAAGTACGAGCAAGGTGCCTTCGCGGAAATCCACATTCATCCGATCGAGGACGAGAAGACCGCCGAACTCGGCTATGAGGCCGGCGACCTCGACTACACCTGGACCGCGGTCTCCTCGATCTCGCGCCTGAAGCAGACGCCGCCGCCGAAGACGACCGTGGTGGAGAAGCCTTCGCTGGCCTTTGTCTGGCTCGGCATGAACCAGGATGTCGCTCCCTTCAACAATCCCAACATGCGCCGCGCGGTTCAGTACGCCGTGGACCGCAAGGCGGTGGTCGATGCTGCCTATTTCGGCGCCGCCGCAACCGCCACCGGCATCATCGCGCCCGGCCTGCCCGGCCATCGCGAGAAGAACCTTTTCGATTTCGACCCGGACCGCGCCCGCGACATGATCACCAAGGAAGGATTGGCCGGCACGACGATCACGCTCGACATCCTCAACAAGACCGAGCGCCTGACCGCGGCGCAGGTCGTGCAGTCGAACCTGCAGGATGTCGGCCTCAATGTGGAGATCAAGCAGAACGACAGCGGCACCTTCTGGACGCTTGGCGCCAAGGAAGGCGACTACTGGAAGAAGCTGCAGATGATCATCAGCCGCTTCTCCATGCAGCCGGATCCGAGCTGGGCGACTGCCTGGTTCACCCGCGACCAGATCGGCGTCTGGAACTGGGAGCGGTTTTCCAGCGAGGAATTCGACAAGCTCAATGCCGAAGGCATGGTCGAGCTCGACCCGGCGAAACGTGATGTCATCTACAAGAAGCTGCAGGACCTGATGGAGGAGAACGGCAACTACGTTTTCCTGACCCATGAGGTCACCGGCATCATGAATCGAGACACGCTTGTGGCCGGCCTGAAGCCGAACGGCGAGCCCGTGTTCACCGACTTCAAACCGGCATGATGTCGGCGGGCGGGGCTCGTCCCCGCCAAAGACCGTCCGACAGGTACCGAAAATGATCCGCTATGCCCTCAAGCGTGTGTGGCTTGGCGCCATCATCATCAGCGTCGCTATGATGATGATGTTCGCCATGGTCTACCTCATTCCCGGCGACCCGGCCTCCGTCGCGCTGGGGCCACGCGCGACGCCGGAGATGATGGAGGCGCTGCGCGTGCGCATGGGCCTCGACCAGCCGGTGTGGCGGCAGTTCCTGCACTTCTACGGATCGGTCCTGCGCGGTGACCTGGGCACCGAGGTTCTGTCGAACCGGCCGGTGCTGGACGTGGTGATGGAGCAGCTTCCGTTCACGCTGGCGCTGGTGGTCGGCGGCATCACCTGGTCGGTGGCGCTTGGCATCCCGCTTGGCTGTATCGCCGCGGTGCGCCGAGGCGGCTTTGTCGATCAGGTGATCGGGGTTCTTTCGGTGGCGATGATCGCCGTGCCGTCCTTCGTCGTCGCCATCTATTCGCTGCTGGTGTTCGCGGTCGCACTGCAATGGCTGCCGGCGATCGGCGCCGGCGAACCGGGCGACCTCGCCAGCCGGCTCCAGCACCTCATCCTGCCGTCGCTGGCGGTCGGACTTGGCTGGATCGGCTACATCTCGCGCATGGTGCGCGCCTCGATGCTGGAGACGCTGGAGGCCAGCCATATCCGCACGGCGCGCGCCTTCGGCCTGACAGAGCACCGGATCGTCTACACCTACGCGCTGCGCATTGCCGTGCTGCCAACGATCACCCTGCTCGGCGTCGGTATCGGCCACATGCTGTCGTCTTCCGTTTTCGCCGAAATCGTCTTCGCCCGCCCCGGCATCGGCAAGCTGGTCTATGAGGCGATCTCGGTGCGCAACTACCCCATCGTCTCCGGAGCCGTGCTGGTCACCACGGTCTTCTTCGTCCTCGTCAACGTAGCGGCCGACATTCTGGTCGGTGTATTGGATCCCCGTGTCAGATCAAGTTTCAACTGAGCTGTCTTCCGGCGGCAGCCGGTTGTCCGGATTGTGGCGCACCGTGCGCGGCATCATGCGCGAGCCGCTCGGCGCCGTCGGCCTGACGCTGGTGACGCTGGTGGTGCTGTCGGCGGTGTTTGCCAGCGCGCTGACCAGCTATGCGCCGAGCAAGATATCGCCGGCCGAACGCTTCGCTTCGCCGAGCCTGCTGCATCTGCTCGGCACCGACCACCTCGGCCGTGATCTTCTGACCCGGGTGCTCTATGGCGGGCGCGTCGCGCTCTTGATCGCGCTGGGCGCGACAGCGGTGTCGCTGGTCGTCGGCGTGGTGCTCGGGCTGATCGCCGGCTATGGGCCGCGCTGGCTCGACAATGTGCTGCTGCTGATCTTCGACGCCGTGAAGAGCTTTCCCACCGTCATGCTGGCGCTGACGCTGGTCACCCTGTTCGGCCCCTCGCTCTATGCGGTGGTGCTGGTGGTGATGCTGGTCAATGTGCCGGGCTATGCCCGCATCATCAGGACGCAGACGCTGGTGCTGAAGTCGGCCGAACATGTCATGGCGGCGCGCTCGATGGGCGCCAGTGCCGGCCGTATCCTGCGCGTCCATATCCTGCCCAACATCATCGGCCCGATCCTGATCCTGATATCGATGGACATTCCCGTGGTGGTGGCGATCGAGGCCGGCATGAGCTTCCTCGGGCTCGGCGTGCGGCCGCCAACGCCGAGCTGGGGCGCGATCCTCAATGACGGCTTTGCCAACATCCGCGATTCCTACTGGATCGTGATTGCCGGCGGCCTGCCCATCGTGCTGACCACACTCGGCTTCACCTTCTTCGGCGAGACGCTGCGCGACCTCTTCGATCCCCGGCTGAAGGGGCGGTCATGACGGTTCTCGCGATCAAGGATCTGAGCGTCGCCTTCCACACCGAGAGTGGGCGACTGGAGGCGCTGAAGCAGGTGAGTTTTTCCGTGCCGGCCAACCGCAGCGTTGGCGTGGTCGGCGAATCCGGCTGCGGGAAGTCGACGCTCATCAACGCCATTCTCGGCCTGCTCGCCGACAATGGCGAGATATTATCGGGCGAGATCATCTTCGAGGGCGACAAGAACCTTGCCCGGCTCGACCCCACCGCGATGCGCGGCCTGCGCGGGCAAAGGATCGCCACCGTTTTCCAGGACCCGATGGGTGCGCTCAACCCGGTGCTGTCGGTGGGGCGGCAGATGCGCGACATCCAGTATCGCTCGGGTCTGTCGAAGCGGGACAAGGATGCGCGCTCGGTCGCCATGCTGCGCAAGGTTCGCATTCCCGATCCGGAAAGCCGGCTGACGCAGTTTCCGCACGAATTCTCCGGCGGCATGAAGCAGCGCATCGCCATCGCCATGGCGCTGATGATGGAGCCAGCGCTGCTGATCGCCGACGAGCCGACCACGGCGCTCGATGCGACGCTGGAGGTGGCCACCATCGAACTGCTCAAGGATCTGCAGCGCGACATCGGCTGCTCGGTGCTGTTCATCTCGCATCATCTGGGCGTGATCGCCGAACTCTGCGACGAGATGATCGTGATGTATGCCGGCGAGGTGGTGGAAAGCGGCACGACCCGCGAGATCTTCCACGACGCCCGCCATCCCTACACGCAGAAGCTGCTGGCCTGCGATCCCGCCCGGCTGTCGCAGCGTGTGTCCCGGCTGCCGACGATTGCCGGGACCTTGCCGGACCTGCGCCGCCGACCAAGCGGCTGCGTCTTCCAGCCGCGCTGCGATCGCGCCGACGCCCAATGCCTGACGACGCCTCCCAGCGCCCCTGTCGGCGGATCTCATATCGCCCATTGCTGGCACTCGGACGTTCCACTGGGGGCCATGAGCGCATGAACGAAGACCTGCTCCGTGTCAGCGACCTGCGCGTCTCGTTCCGGGTTGGCGGCCTGTCCGCCAGGCTCGCGGGGCGGGCCACCGAAATCGAAGCGATCTCCGGCGTCAGCTTCACGCTTCAACGAGGCAGCACCTTCGCGCTGGTCGGCGAATCCGGCTCGGGCAAGACGACGCTGGCGCGCACCCTCAACGGTCTTCAGCCGGTGAAAGCAGGCACGATCGTGTTCGAAGGACAGGAACTGCAAGGCCTGTCCAACGCCGCGATGAAACCGGTGCGGCGGCGCATGCCGATGATGTTCCAGGATCCGGTCGGATCGCTGTCGCCGCGGCTCAGCGTGCGCTCGCTGCTGTCGGAGCCTTTCGTCATCCACGGTTTGTCGGATCGCGATCTCAACGCTGAAGTCACACGGCTTCTTGCGCTGGTCGGGCTGCCGCGCGATTTCGCCGACCGCTACCCGCACCAGCTATCTGGCGGCCAGGCGCGCCGCGTCGGCGTAGCGCGGGCGATTGCGCTGGACCCGGTGCTGGTCGTCGCCGACGAGCCGACCGCCGGCCTCGACGTCTCCGTGCAGGGAGAGGTGCTGAACCTGCTCAACGACCTGCGCGACCGCATGGGCCTGTCGATGCTGATCATCACCCACAATCTGCATGTCGTGCGCCAGATCGCCGACCGCATGGCGGTGATGTATCTCGGGCGCTTCGTCGAGCAGGGCGAAACCGAAGCGATCTTCCGCGCCCCGCATCATCCCTATACGGCGGCCCTTCTCTCCGCCAATCCCGAGCCTGATCCCGACAGGGTGCATCAGCGCATCACGCTGCCGGCTGACGTTCCGTCCTTGCTGGCGCGCCCCTCAGGCTGCGAGTTTCACACACGCTGCCCGCAGGCCGAGGGCCGTTGCGCGCTGGATGTCCCCGTCCCGGCCTCGGTCGGCGACAGTCGTCTGACCTGCCATTTCCCGCTGAACACATAAGGATCGCCACCGGCGCAAGTGTCGGCCGGGGCGTTGAGAGGAGCCGCCATGCAAGATATCCGCGTCGTCACCGATTTCCCGCGCAAAATCCGCGAGATCGAGAATTTGTGGATTCCGATGCCGGATGGCGTCAAGCTGGCGGCGCGTGTCTGGCTGCCGGAAGACGCGGAGAGCGATCCCGTGCCGGCGATCCTCGAATATTTGCCCTATCGCAAGCGTGACGGAACGGTGGAGCGCGATGCGCTGACGCATCCCTATTTCGCCGGTCACGGCTATGCCGGCGTGCGGGTCGACATGCGCGGCTCGGGCGACAGCGAAGGGCTGTGCAAGGGTGAGTATCTGAAGCAGGAGCAGGATGACTGCCTGGTGGTCATCGAATGGCTGGCGAGGCAATCCTGGTGCTCGGGAAGCGTCGGCATGATCGGCATCAGCTGGGGCGGCTTCAACGGGCTGCAGGTCGCGGCCCGCCGGCCGCCGGCGCTGAAAGCCGTCGTTTCGCTGTGCTCGACCGACGACCGCTATAACGACGACGTGCATTATCTCGGCGGCGCGATGATGTGCGACAATCTGATGTGGGGAACCACCGCCTGGGCCATCGCCATGACCCCGCCCGACCCGCTCATTGTCGGCGACCGCTGGCGCGATCTTTGGAAACAACGGCTGAATGGCAATGGCATCTGGATGCAGGACTGGTTTGAACACCAGCGCCGCGACGATTTCTACAAGCACGGTTCGATCTGCGAGGAATATTCCGATGTCGAAATCCCGGTCTACGCCGTCGGCGGCTGGGCCGACGGTTATCCCAATCCGATCTTCCGGATGCTGGAAAAGCTAAGCGGTCCCCGTAAAGGGCTGATTGGACCCTGGGGCCATAAATATCCGCACTTCGCCATGCCGGGACCGCGCATCGGCTTCCTGCAGGAGTGCCTGCGCTGGTGGGATCAATATCTCAAGGGCATAAACACCGGCATTGCCGACGAGCCGATGCTGCGCGCCTGGATTCAAGATCCCGCACGGCCGGCAGCGATCTATGACGAGCGACCCGGCCGCTGGGTCGCGGAGCCGGCATGGCCGGGGCCGGGAATCGGCGAAAAGGTGCTGAACCTTGCGCCGCATGTGCTGAGCGAGGCCAGGGGCGAAGACACGATCCTGGAGATTTCATCGCCGCAGACGGCCGGCCTGTCGTCCGGCGCCTGGTGCGGTTATGGCGTCATGCCGACCTTGCCGGTCGACCAACGCACGGAAGAAGGCAATGCCCTGATCTTCGAGACGGCGCCGTTGACCGAAGCGGTCGAGATCCTCGGTTTTCCCGAATTCGAGGTCAAGCTCTCCTCCGACAAGCCGGTTGCGCTTCTGTCCGCCACGCTGTCGGAAGTGTTCCCGGAAGGTGCTGCCTCGCGCATCAGCTACGGCATCCTCAATCTGAGCCATCGCAACGATGATCTGGACATCGTACCCATGGTGCCGGGCCGGGCGGAGACCGTCCGCATCAAACTGCGCTGTTGCGGGCAGCGTTTCGAGGCTGGCGAGCGTATCCGGCTGGCACTGGCGACATCGCATTGGCCGATCGTCTTTCCGACCGCCGAGCAGGCGACGCTGTCGATCCATTGCGGCGATAGCCGGCTGATCCTGCCGGTGCGCGCGCCGCAGAAGCTGGACGACACGCTGGGGGCCTTCCTGACTCCGGAAAGCGCCGCGCCGATGGAGCAGGAGGTTCTGACCAAAGGGGACGGCTTTCAGCGCTCGGTTTCGACAGACCAGGTCACTGGCGAGACCGTCTACCAAGTCGTCAATGATGGCGGCACGGTGCGGCACCCGCATACGGGAATCGTCCTTTCAGCGAAGCATGTCGACCGGTTCTCCATTCACCCCGACGACCCGACCTCGGCGGTCGGCACCTGCACCTGGGAAAAATCCTATGGCCGCGGCGACTGGCAGGCGCGCCTTTCAGTGACGGCGACGGTGCGCGCGCTGCGCGACGTCTGGCGGATCGAGACCCACATCACTGCCCATGACGGAGACGAGCGGATCGTCGACCGCAGCGAGGTCAAGGAGTATCGGCGCGATCTCAACTGAGCGGCGGCGATTGGCAATCAGGCCATCGATTTCGGCAAGGCGACGGCCAGCGCATCGACGGCCAGCCGCACCTTCAGCGGCAGATGCGGTGTCTGCAGCCAAAGCGCGTGGCAGTCGTAGAGATATCGCGGCTGGTCCGGCAACAGCGCCATCAGCGCGCCGGCCTGAATGCGGTCGCGCACCAGCCACCAGGGCAGCCAGGCCAGCCCAATGCCGTCGGCGGCCGCGTCAGCGATGGCATCGAGATCGTCGAGCCGCAGCCGTCCGGTTGGCGTGATCTCGAGCGTGGGTTGCCCCTCGCGCACAAACAACCACGGCTGAACGACCTGGCCGAGCCGGCGGTAGACAATCGCCTGATGGTCGGCGAGATCCTCGATCCGCTGCGGCTCGCCATGAATTCTGAGATAAGAGGGTGCCGCGCAGACGACCATGCCCTGACGCGCGACGCGACGCGCAATCACCCCCACCTTGTCGTCAAGAGTGCCGGTGCGGATTGCGAGATCGTAGCCGTCCTCGGCAAGATCCGCCAAGCGGTCGGTGAGCGACAGGTCGAGTTCCAGCATCGGATATTGATGGGCCAGCTTTAGCAACACGGGGGTCACGCAATGGCGCCCGAAATGCGCCGGCATGGTGACCCGCAGTTTTCCACGTGGCTCCGAAAACTGTTCGGCGGCGAGCGCATCGGCGGCTTCGGCCTCGGCCAGCACCACCCGACAGCGTTCATAGTAAGCGCGGCCGAAGTCGGTCAGGCTCTGCCGTCGCGTGGTCCGGTTGAGCAGCCGCACGCCCAGCCGCTCCTCGATAAACCGGACATGCTTGCCTACCATCGGTCCGGAGAGGTCGAGCGCGACCGCCGCGGCCGCGAACGAGCCGAGATCGACCGCCTTGACGAACACGGCCATGCTCTCAAGCCGATCCATATTCGGAACTCCTGGTTTCTACTGTTCTTCTCTTACAGCCATTTATCCCCAGCAAGACCGGCTGCATAGCTCATTCGGTTCTGATGATTTGGAGTATCCCGAATGACACGCGTAGTTCGCTTTCACCAGCATGGTGGTCCCGAGGTTCTGCGCATCGAGGATGTCGCGCTTTCCCCACCGGGTTCGGGCGAAGTTCAAATCCGGGTCAAGGCACTCGGCCTCAATCGCGCCGAAGCGCTGCTGCGCGCGGCTTCCTATATCGAGACGCCGACGCTCCCCTCGGGGCTTGGCCTTGAGGCAGCGGGCGTCATCGAGGCTATTGGCGACGGTGTGAGGGATTTCGCGCCGGGCGACAGCGTCAGTGTCATCCCGCCGCAATCGATGATCCGCTGGCCGGCCTATGGCGAGTTTGCCACCTACCCCGCCGGACTTGTCGTCAAGCATCCGCCGTCGCTCGACTGGCAGACGGCAGCGGCCGTCTGGATGCAGTATCTCACCGCCTATGGCGCGCTGATCGATATCGCCGGGCTGCACAGCGGAGACCACGTGGTGATCACCGCAGCCTCGAGCAGCGTCGGGCTTGCGGCAATCCAGATCGCCAACAGGGTCGGTGCAACAGCGATTGCGGTGACGCGGACATCGGCGAAGAGGCAGGCCCTGCTCGACGCCGGCGCGGCTGAAGTCGTCACCTTGGCCGAGGAGGATTTGGCGGCACGGCTGAATGAGATCGCAGGGCCTGAAGGCGTGCGCGTCGTGTTCGACGCGGTCGGCGGCCCGATCTTCGAGCCACTCACAGCGGCCATGTCGCGTGGCGGCATCCTCATCGAATATGGCGGTCTCAGCCGCGAACCGGCGCCATTCCCTCTGCCAGCGGTGCTGAGCAAGACGCTGACACTGCGCGGCTACCTCGTCCACGAGATCACCGGCAACCCTGTGAAACTCGGGGCCGCCAAGGCGTTTATCGTCGAAGGTCTGGAGCACGGAACGCTGAGGCCGATCATCGACAGGACCTTCGCGTTCGACCAAATCGTCGAGGCGCACCGCTACCTGGAGTCGAACGAGCAGTTCGGCAAGATCGTAGTGACGATCTGAGATCGTGGTGACGATTTGAATCGTGGTGACTGCCTGAGCAACGCTGGCGAACAAATCATTCTTGCAGGGCAATATCGACCTTGAAGCCGCGGCTTTGCATCCCTAACTGTTCGGTGCGGGCCGGGCCCCTCTGACTGTCGCTTTTGGCGATTGTGATGTCGGACCGCTTTAACGGGCCCGTTTCCATTCTTTCGGTCAAGCGGGCTCATTCCTTTCGGTTTGGAGCCCCGTATGACATCTACTTCCCTCCTCGGTATGGTTTGCCCCTCCTGCCGCGTCGCGCTCGTGATGAGCGAACGCCAGGGTATCGAAATCGATTACTGTCCGCAGTGCCGCGGCGTCTGGCTTGATCGAGGAGAACTCGACAAGATCATCGAGCGTTCCGGCAGGGAAGCGGCGCCCGCGCCGCAGCCACAGCCGGCAGCATTCTCCCAGCCACAACATGGCCAGAGCCGCGATGACGATTATTCCCGCTCGCACGGTCACCGCTATCCCAAGCGGAAGAAATCATTCTTCGAAGAGTTGTTCGACTGACCGCATGACGCCCGACATCCAGGCCGGCGCTTGCTGAAACTTCCGAAACCACATCGACAAAGGTTCATCTCCGATGATTTCCCGCACCAGCCGATTTGCAGCCCTCTTTGCAGGACTGTTCCTTGCATTCTCCATGGTTGCGATGGACCATGCCGAGGCCCGTCGTGGCGGCAGTTTCGGCAGTCGTGGCATGCGTACGTTCCAATCGGCACCGCCGACCAGGACGGCCCCAGCACCGGCCGCTCCGGTCGAGCGGTCGATGACGCCCAACACCGGTGTGAACAACGCGGCCCGGCAGCCGCAGGCCGGCCTGCAGAGGCCCGGCTTCATGAGCGGTTTCGGTGGAACGATGATGCGCGGCCTGTTGCTCGGCGGCCTGTTCGGCCTGCTTCTGGGTCAGGGCTTCGGCGGCCTGGCCGGCATGTTCGGTTTCCTGCTTCAGGCCTTGCTGATCGGTGGCGCGATCATGCTGGCCATCAGGTTCTTCCGCTCGCAATCCGCGCGCGGCCCCGCGCCGGCGCTCGCCGGTGCCGGCAATGCCCAGGCTTCGCGATTTGAGAACCGCTCAACGGCAGGGCAGCAGACTGCAGGCTCCTTCACAATTCCCGGTTTCGGCGGCGGTTCAGGTGGAGGCTCTCCGGCCGCCGCCTCCGAGGAGATCACGCTGGCCCAGACGGATCTCGACGCATTCCAGCAGCTGCTGACCGATGTCCAGGAAGCATTCGGGCGCGAAGACCATGTCGCTCTGCGCCGGGCGGTTACACCCGAAATGGTATCCTATCTGTCGGAAGAGTTGGCCGACAATGCCCAGAAAGGTCTCAGGAACGAAGTGACTGATATCACCTTGCTGCAGGCCGACATCGCGGAAAGCTGGCGCGAGGATGAGCGCGACTACGCCACGGCCGCCTTGCGCTACGAATCTCGTGACGTGACGCGCGAACGGGCCAGCGGCAAAATCGTCGCGGGCGACGATGGTCATCCGACAGAGACGACCGAGCTGTGGACTTTCGTGCGTGAGAATGGATCGAACTGGAAGCTCTCGGCAATACAACAGGCTTGAGCCTCGGGCGATTTTTTCCGAGGTTTCGCAGTTGTGGGCGTTCAGCGCACGATCTTGACGCACATCGGCGTGCCGATCTCGATGGCGCGCCCGGTGTCGGTCAGTATGCCGCTGTCGGCGTCGCGGGCGAAGATCGAAATGCGGTCGCCATTCTGGTTGGCGGAAAACAGATGGCCGCCTGACGGCGTCAGCGCCAGGTTACGCGGGGTCGCGCCGCCGCAAGGGATATAGCCGACGAGGCTGAGCGACCCTGTCTGCTGGTCGACCGCCATGATGACGACGCTGTCATGGCCGCGGTTGGAGCCGTAGACAAAACGGCCATCCGGTGAGATCTGGATATCGGCGCAGTGGTTGCTGTCGCGTGCCTCGGCCGGCACCGCCGGCTTTGCGTCGATGATCGAGAGCTTGCCGGTGGCTTCGTCCAGCGTCATCGACACGATGGTCGAGCCCAGTTCGTTCATGACGAAGACGAAGCGTCCGTTCGGATGCAGTGCGAGGTGGCGTGGACCGGCGCCGGATGGCAAAGCGGATTCGGTTAGCTTGGCCAGATTGCCCTCGCGCTCGATCCGGTAAGACACCAGCCGGTCGATGCCGAGGTCGGCGACGATGGCTGTTCCCCCGCCGATGGTTTCGGTGACGCTGTGCGCATGCGAGCGTTCCTGCCGCGCCACATTCGGGCCGCTGCCCTCATGCGAAACGCTGGCAAGCGGCGCCGACAAGGCGCCGTTCTCTTCGAAGCCATAGACAGCCACCGCACGATCCGGGCCGCCCTCGCCCATGCCGTAATTGGCGACCAGCAGTTTTGTCCCGTCGCGGGTGATGGTGTTGTGGGCGGCTATGCTACCGAGCGACGGTTGCTTGTTCAGATAAATGAGCGTCCCCGAAGCTCGATCGAAGCTGTAAGCTGAGACGGTGCCCTCGCGCCAGGTGAACACTTCCGAGTTGGCGTAGATCCGCGAGCCGTCCGGCGTCACCGAGAGGAAGGTCGGATTGTCGACGTCGTTGGTCTCGGCCAGTTTTCGTGTTTCCAGCGTCGTCTCGTCAAAGCTGTAGACGCTGAGGCCGACGCCCCGAGCGCCCTGAAAATACGGCGCCTCGCGGTTCAGGCTGCCGACCAAGACCAGACAATTCTCGCGCATGATTTCCTCCCCTACCCGCCTGCGCTTTGGCGCGCGGGAGCAGCCAAAATTTCGCCTGTTCACGCTTGCAACGCAACCCCATATGTGAAAATACTATTTACAAAAGAAGATTGACGGGAGGAGACGTCTTGTATTTCGACGCCTTGATGCGTTTTCCGATAGCTGTGACGTGCCCCATGCAGGTCTGGCGGTGCCGACCATGAACGATTTCGCACCTACCGTCGGCGTCGCCTCGACGCATCCCAAGAACATGCCCGGAGATCACGCCGCGCTGCCGGTGTGGAATGCCGAGAACTGGTTCTACGAGGACTGGCCCGTCGGCCAGAAGATCCGCTCGTTGCGGCGCACAATGGCCGAAGGCGACAGCCATTTGTTCAACACGCTGGTGCTCGACATCCACCCCTATGTGCAGGACCAGATGTTTGCCGAGAACGAAGGCATTTTCGGCAAGCGGCTGATCGCCGGCGCCTTTGTCTTTTCGGCTGGCCTGGGGCTGGTCGCCACCAACTGCGTCAATGCCTTCTCTTATGGCTACGACAAGCTCCGCTTCATAAAACCCGTCTTCATTGGCGACACGATCTATTCGATCCGCTCCAACCTCGACAAGAAGCCCCGCTACAAGGAAATGGGGCTGATCCGCGCCAGCTATGAGGTGTTCAAGGGCGAAGGCGAGTTGGTTCTCTATTGCGAGCATCTGCAGACGGTGAAGTACCGCAACCCGGCCGACTTCGTCGGCAAGACGGAGAAATAGCATGCCGGCAGCAGCCGAATTGCCGCTCGCCGGTCTCGTCGTCGTCGACATGAGCCAGTTCCTGTCCGGGCCCTATTGCTCACTCAGGCTGCTCGATCTCGGCGCCCGCGTCATCAAGATCGAGCGTCCGGATGGCGGCGACCTGTCGCGCCGGCTCTATCTCAGCGACACCGAGATCGGCGGCGATTCCACCATCTTCCATGCCATCAACCGGGCCAAGGAAAGTCTTGCCATCGACCTCAAGAACGAGGCCGATCTCGAGGCGTTGCGCGGCCTTCTGGCCAAGGCCGATGTGCTGATCCAGAATTTCCGGCCGGGCGTCATCGAGCGGCTCGGCTTGGACTATGAGGCGGTCCGCAAGATCAATCCGCGGCTGGTCTATGCCTCGATCAGCGGCTATGGCGAAGACGGACCATGGGTCAAGAGACCGGGCCAGGACCTGCTGGCGCAGGCGCGTTCCGGCGTGATGTGGCTGAATGGCGACGAGGACCAGGGGCCGGTACCGTTCGGTCTTGCCATCGGCGACATGCTGGCCGGTGCCGCCTGCGCGCAAGGCATACTGGCCGCACTGGTGCGTCGCGGCATCACCGGCCAGGGCAGCCATATCGAAACCAGCCTGCTGGAGGCACTGGTCGACTTCCAGTTCGAGGTGCTGACCACGCATCTCAATGACGGCCGCCGGCTGCCCAGGCGCTCCAGCTTCCGCAGTGCGCATGCCTATCTCTCAGCGCCTTATGGCGTCTATCCGGCGAAAGACGGCTACCTCGCCATCGCCATGACGCCTATCCCCAAGCTGGCCGACCTCTTGTCGCTTAGCGAATTGGCGCCTTACCGCGACAAGCCGGCATCGTGGTTCACCGCGCGCGACGACATCAAGGCGATCATCGCGCAGAGGATCGCCACCAAGACCATCGACGAGTGGCTGGCCATTCTGGAGCCAGCCGACATCTGGTGCGCCAGGGTGCTGACCTGGCCCGAGATGCTGGCGAGCGAGGGCTTCCAGTCGCTCGACATGCTGCAGAGGGTGACACGCGAGGACGACGTCTCGATCCTCACCACCAGTTCGCCGCTCCGGGTCGATGGCATCAGGGCCAAGGTCGATCGGGCAGCGCCCCGCATCGGCGAGCACAGTGCTGCAATCCGCGAGGAGTTCGGCCTGTGAGCGTGCCCAAACTCAAGGGCATGACCTGGAGCCATCCGCGCGGCTACGATCCGATGGTCGCCTGCTCGTCGCTATGGAACCTGAAGACCGGCATTGCCATCGAATGGGACAAGCGCTCGCTGCAGGATTTCGAATCCTTCCCGGTCGAGGAACTGGCGCGCGCCTACGATTTGATCGTCATCGACCACCCGCATGTCGGCCAGATTACGGCTGAGCGCTGCCTCGAGCCGCTGGATGTCGCCGGCCGCGAGGCAGATCGTGCAGCCCTTGCCTCGGGCAGCGTTGGCCAGTCCTATCCGAGCTACAACTGGCATGGGCGCCAATGGGCCTTCCCGATCGATGCGGCGGCCCAAGTCCAGGCATGGCGGCCGGACGCGATCGCGGCGCCGCCGGCACGCTGGAGCGAGGTGCTCGACCTTGCCCGGCAAGGCCGTGTGCTGCTGCCGTTGCGCCCGCCTCACGTGCTGATGGTGTTCTACACGCTTGCCGGCAATCTCGGGCATCCCTGCACCACCGATCCATCCCACGATCTCATCGATATCGACGCCGGTAGCAAAGTCTTCGAGGCGATGCGCGAGATTGCCGCGCTTGTCGATCCGGCGTGTTTCGAGATGGATCCTATTGCCGTCTCGGAGCGTATGACGGAGGCCGATTCCCGGATCGTCTGCGCGCCGTTGATCTACGGCTATGTCTCCTATGCGATAGCTGGGTTTCGAACGCACCGGCTGGCCTTTGCGGATATCCCCGTCATCGGCTCCAGTGGTCCGATCGGTTCGGCACTTGGCGGCACCGGCATAGCCGTATCAGCCTTTTCCAAGGCCAGGAATGCCGCTATCGATTTCGCCTACTGGATCGCAAGCGGCGATGTCCAGCGGGGTGCCTACGCCGCCGCCGGCGGACAGCCCGGCCATGCAGCGGCCTGGGAGGACCAGGCTGTCAATGAAGCGACCGGCGACTTCTATCGGGATACGCGCGCGACGCTGGAGGGTGCATGGGTGCGGCCGCGCCACGACGGCTACATGACTTTCCAGCAAGCAGCATCCGAACGCATCCTTTCCGGCATGACCTCCCGGCATCAAGCCCGACAGGTCGTTGCCGATCTCAATCGCCTGTTTCGGGAGAGTTCCCCGGTGCAGGTGTCCGGCGCTGCCGGTGGAGGAGCCTGAACCAAACCGAACGGAGGAGAACGAGATGACAGGAATGATCCGCGGCCTGCTGGCCGCAACCGCGCTTGCCTCGCTTGCAACGACCGCCTTTGCGCAGGATGTGCAAGGCGTCATCGGCGGGCTGCCGACCGAACTCAAGGCGCAATATGACGGCGCGCCGCAGAAGGTGCTGCCTTCGGCCTTGGACAATTTCACAGCGCCGCCGAAACCGTGGAAATGGTGCCACTCGGAATCCTACCAGGGCAATCCGTGGCGGGTCACGGTGACCAAGGAATTGAAGCGTCTCGTCGACGGGCTGATCGCCGACGGAACGGTGTCCAGCTTCGAGGTGTCTGATTCCAACAACGACGCCAGCCAGCAGATCAACCAGATCCGCGCCTTCATCGACAAGAAGTGCTCGATCATCACCTCGATCCCGGGCTCGGCGACGGCACTCGATGATGCGATCGACGCTGCCGCCAAAGCCGGCATTCCGTTCATCACCGCTGCCGGTTCGGTGACCAGCCCGAACGCCATCAATGTCGACTCCAACTATGCGCGCTGGGGCTACGACATGATGGCGGCGATCGGCAAGGCGCAGCCGGACGGCGCCAGCATCCTTCTGGTCGAAGGCATCGCCGGACACCCGATCGTGGTGCAGGAGCGCCAGGGCGCGGACAAGGCGCTGACTGAAATCCGAAGCTGAAGATCTCGCGCAATGTCAATGGCAACTGGACAGCCAACGTCACCAAGACCGTGGTGCTGCAGGCGATCGCCACCAACCCGGCGCCGATCGATGCAGTGTGGACGACAGGCAGCGAAAGCCGCGTCGTCGCCGAAGCCTTCGCAGAAGCCGGCCGGCCCGCACCATTGATCACCGGCTCGATCACCGGCGATGCGCTGGGCTACTGGAAGGCCAACCCCGACAAGTACCGCTTCGAAGGCCATGCGGTGCTGCCGCACTGGACCGCGCAGACGCTGTTCCGCGTCGGCGAGCGCATGCTCGACGGGCAGAAGCCGAAGCTGAACACGCTGCTGATCCCGATCCCGCCTGTCCACACCGCCGATCTCGGTGCCTGGTACAAGGACTGCATGACGACGGACGCCGTGTCTATCTTCCCGATCCCGCCGAAAGATCCGATGCCGGAGGAATGGCTCGACGCCTATTTCTCGAACCCGGCGCCAACCAAGGGCTGGGACTATTCGAAGGTGCCCGATGCCTGTGCAAAGTGACGCCTGCTAATCTCTCAACAGGCCGGCTCCTTTCGGGGAGCCGGCCTGCCAGCATCGAAATGCGACATGCTTGAAGTCAAAACCATATCCAAACGCTATGGCGAGACGATCGCGCTCGCGGACGCATCGATCGCGTTTCGGGCGGGAACCATCCACACCATCCTGGGCGAGAACGGTTCGGGCAAGAGCACGATGGTCAAGCTGTTGTCCGGCATCGTCCAGCCGGACAGCGGCGCGATCCTCCTGCACGGCAAGCCGTTCTCGGGCGCCAACCCCTCGGCCTTCCAGGCGCAAGGCTTCGCCACGGTGTTCCAGGAGGTGCTGATCGCGCCGGATCGCAGCGTGACCGACAACATCCTGCTCGGCCTCGACGGGCTGGTCCGGCGCGCTGTGCCCCGCAACGAGCGCCGTGACCGGGCGAAAGCTGCGCTTAAGCGCTTCGCGGTCACCGACGTCCCTCTCGACATGCCAGCCGGCCTGCTGCCGCTCGCCGCGCAGCAATTGGTCGTCCTTGCTCGCGCGATCGTGCGCAACCCAAAGATCCTGATCCTCGACGAGGTCACCGCCGCGCTCGACTTCGCCGATCGCGAATCCGTTTTTTCGTTGATGCGTGCGCTTGCCGGCGAGGGCTGCCTGATCCTGTTCATCACCCACCGCATGGACGAGGTGATGTCGCTTTCGGATCGCATCTCGATCCTGCGGGGCGGCAGCGTGGTGCGCACCGAAGAGCGCGGCGCTTCGACGCCGGCTGAGCTTCTCAAGACAATGGCGCCACGTACCGCCGCGGAGCTTGCGCATGGCTGATCGCACCGCTCTCGAATTTGGTGGTCTTGCCGTTCGCGAACTCGTCATCGCGCCCGGCGCCAGCCCGATCACGCAGGCAATCGCTCCGGGTGAGATCGTCGGGCTTGCCGGCCTCGATGGTCATGGCCAGGAGCTGTTTCTCAAGATGCTTGCTGGCCTGGAACCGCCGCATGGCGGCTCGATCGAACTCGGTGCATCGGATGCGTCCCGCAAGATCACCGGGTTTCGCAAGGCTGTCGCCAGCGGCATCGCCTATTTGCCGCGCGACCGACGCGCCAACGGCATTTTCCCGACGCAGTCGGTGCTCGACAACTTCGCCGTTTCGACTCTGTCGCGCGACACACGGCTCGGCCTGATCAGCCCGGCGGCGCGCAAGGCGCGCTACGACATCTACCGCGAAAAACTGTCAATCGCCGCACCCCGGCCCGATGCGCCGATCACCACTTTGTCGGGCGGCAACCAGCAGAAGGTGCTGCTGGCGCGGGCCTTGGCGCTGGAGCCCGCGATCCTGCTCCTCAACGATCCGACGCGTGGCGTCGACGTGGCGACGCGGCATGTTCTCTACGACGTGTTTCGCGGGCTGGCGGCCGACGGCATGGGGCTCGTCATCCTGTCCAGCGAAATCGAGGAGATTCTTCTCCTGTGCCAGCGCGTGCTGGTGTTCCGTGAGAATGAAGTCGCGGCCGAGATCGCCGGCAACGCGCTCACCACCGACGGCGTGATATCAGCCATGTTCGGACGTGCGGCATGAGCCCTGTTGCGCGCCTCCTGTCCCTTGGACGAAATTTCGGCTTCGCCGTCGTGCTGCTGGTCGTGCTGCTTGCGGTCAATCTCATCCTCAGCCCGGGACGGTTCCAGCCGGGTTCCTGGGGGGCGCTGGTCGGATTGGCGGCGCCCTTGATCGGTGCTGCCATCGCCTCAACGCCTGTCATCCTCGCCGGGCGTGGCGGAATCGACATCTCGGTCGGGCCATTGATGGGCTTTGTCAACGCTTTGACGATCCAGGTGCTGTTCCTCGGCACCGGCATCTCGTCGCCCTTGGTGCTCGTTCCGGCGGCGTTGCTCGTCGGCGCGCTGGTGGGCGCGGCGAACGGCTTCCTGGCGACAATCGTGCGCATTCAGCCGATCGTCGCCACGCTCGGCACCTATCTGATCCTGACCGGCGTGACGCTGACAATCCTGCCGGCGCCGATCGGCCCAGCGCCGGCCTGGCTCAAGGCGCTGTCCGGCCCGCTGTCGATGCTGCCGCTGGCACTGATGTTCATTGCCTGGTGGCTGGTGCGGCGCACACCATACTACGACCAGCTTATGGCGGTCGGCAGCGACGACCGCGCCGCCTACACCGCCGGTGTCGATGTCACGCGCGTGCGCTTCATCGCCTATGTCATGACCGGCATCCTCGGCGGATGCGCCGGGCTGATGCTGACCGCGCTGATCGGCTCCGCCGACCCCAACATAGGGCCGACCTACACGCTGATCGCCATCGCCGCCGTAGCGCTCGGCGGCGTCAGCCTGGCCGGCGGCCGTGGTGGCGTGGCGGGTGCCGCCATCGGCGCCATCGACATCTTCCTGCTGCAGAGCGTGCTGACGACGTTCAACGTCTCGACCTTCGTGCTGCAGATCGCCTACGGCGCGATCCTGGTGCTGGCGGTGATGCTGACAGCGCTGCAGGAACGTCTTGCCATGGGGAGACGCTGACATGGTTTTGCGCCAAAACCTCTTCGCGACAACCAACGCCCGTGTCGTCGGCGCCTTCTGCGTCGCCGCCCTTCTGCACCTTGCCGGCACAATTCTCATTCCCGGCTACTCGGCGCCGTTTGCGATACGGGCCATGCTGGTGCTCGCCTCGCTGCTCGCCGTGGCCTCGATTGGCCAGACGCTGGTCGTCGTCATGGGCGGCATTGACCTTTCGATCCCCTTCGTCATCGGCTTTGCCAATGTTGTGGCGGCGCAGCTTTATGGCGATGGCTGGAACTTTTTTCTCGTCTGCGGCCTGGTCGGCGCGCTGGCGCTCGTCATCGGCGGGCTGAACGGGCTGATCTCGCGCAGCCTCGACATCCAGCCGCTCATCGTCACGCTCGGAATCGGCATGGTCGTGCAAGGGCTGGTGCTGCTGTGGACAGCCGGCTTCCCGTCAGGCTCCGCGCCACAAGCGGTTTCCAGCTTCGTCTCGATCGGCGGATCGGCCGGCCCGCTGCCGGTGCCGTGGCTGGTGCCAAGCCTGGTCGTGCTGGCGGCGCTGGTCGTGCTGGTGCTGGAGCGGACGCCCTATGGCCGCCGGCTCTATGCGTTGGGCAGCAATCCGGGAGCGGCGCCGCTGGCGCTGATCGATCCGGTTCGCATGTGGGTCATCACCTATGCAGCAAGCGCCTTCTTCGCCGCTGTCGCGGGCGTGCTGCTGCTCGGCTTCACCGGCTCGGCCTATGGCGATGTCGGCCAGCCCTATCTGTTCCAGACCATCGCAGCGGTCGTTGTCGGCGGCGCAGCACTGGTCGGCGGTCGGGGCAGCTATCTCGGCACGATCGCCGGCGTGCTGGTGCTGACCGAGATCAACACGCTGCTCATCGGCCTCGGCTTCCAGCCCGCGGCGGTGCAGGCCGCGCTCGGCTTCGTCATCGTGCTGCTGGTTTCGCTCTATGGCCGCGAACGGCACGTCTCGGCAACCATCTGAAAGGACTTGTCAGTCGAGCCGCCACAGCTTGCGGGCATTGCCGGACAACAGCCTGTCGCGCTCGTCAATGCTGCAGCCTGACAGCAATGCATGGCTCGCCGCCACCCAGGTCGACAGGCCGCCGCCTAGCGTGCAGACCGGCCAGTCGCTGCCCCAGACGACGCGGTCCCAGCCGAATGAATTGATGGTGTGCTCGACGTACGGCCGCAACGTCTCGACCGTCCAGCTGCCGGCATCGGCATAGGCGACGACACCGGAAATCTTGGCCATGACATTCGGGCGCCGGGCGATCTCGCTCATATGCTCGCGCCATGGATGTTCCCTGTTGCCCTTGATGTCGGGCACGCCGCAATGGTCGAGGACGAACGTCACATCGGGTGCCAGGTCGGCAAGCACGATAGCCTTGGGAATCTGGTGCGGCAGCACGACGAGATCGAAGGTCAGGCCGGTGCCGCCAAGCCGCTTGATGCTGTCGCGGAACACCGCACCTTCCGAGAGCTCGTCGGGCGCGACATGAAGGACGCGGCGAAAGCCCCTTACGAACGGGTTTGCCCGCTGCCGTTCGAGATAGGCCGCGAAGTCTCCTTCCTCAGGACGGCAGGACGCGATCACCCCGGCCAGCATGCTGCCGGGCTGCCGTGACAGTCCTTCCACACGAGCCGTCTCGGCTTCGATGTCGGCCGGATCGACATCGACCTCCATATGCAGCACGCGCTCGACGCCGACACGCTGCGCCTCCGTCGCGTAGTCTTCATAAGAGAAATCGCGGTTGAGCGCCGGCACGTCGGCGAGCCAGGGATAGCGCAGGGCCGAGCGATCGATGAGGTGAAGATGGGTGTCGATGATCATGGCGAGGCTCCTCCCTCTGGCTTTTCAAATCATCTCACGAGAGAATTCTTCATTCAAATAAGAATTCACACCGATGAGCCGACTGCTGATCCAGCAAGGTGCGACAGCTTTTCACACGTTGCCAGCAACAGTTCGATTGTCCTGGTGATATCGGGTGCGGAAGGCGCGTTGACCACCGTGATGTAGGGAATCGACAGCGCGGCGATCGCCTTGCCGTCGGAACTGCGCACCGGGGCCGACAGGTTGAAGACGCCGGCTGTCTGCATCGAAGCCATCATCTCGTAGCCACGGTCGCGGATCTGGTCGAGACGGGTGAAGAACTCGCTCGATTGCGCCGTCTTGTCGGTGCTGCGGACGTGTTCGGAAATCATCATCTGGCGCTCTTCCGGTGAGCGGAAGGCGAGCAGCACATGTCCCGAGCCGGTATCGAATAGACTGATATGGGAGCCGACCCGGATCGATATGCCCCAGTAGTTCGGTGCTTCCTGCTGACCGATGACGACGGCAGAACCACGATCAAAAACAACGAGTTGGTTGGCCTGCTGCGATGTCTCGGCAAGCTCACGCATCAGCGGCGTCGCATAGGAGACCAGCCGCCGTACCGGCGCGTGCAGCTGTGCCAGGCCGAACAGCTTGAGCGTCAGCGAATAGCGGTCGCCGTCGAGGCGCGTGACGTAGCCACGCCGCACCAGCCGGTCCAGCATGCGATAGAATTCGTTGGGACTGCGGTCGAGTTTCTTGGCGATTTCGGCCTGGGTCAGGCCACCGTCGACGCCCGCCAGCAGTTCAAGGATATCGAGCCCCTTGTCGAGCGCCGGCGCGCGATAGCGCTCGTCTTCGCTGTCGTCCATGGGCTCATCCTCCAGTGAATTTCGCCCTTCATATACGCAGGAACGTGCGCGGCGGAAACAAATTTCGCCTTGACGTGTCTATGAATGTTTTGTTTGTATATGAATGTAGCACTTCTTGTCATCAGACGAGTTGCGGTCGCCGCGAAGGCGGCGCCAAGGGAGGATACCAATGAACAGACTGCTTTCCGGCGTGTGCGCCGGCGCATTGTTGCTCGCGTCAGGTGCAGGCGCTGCTCTTGCCGGCGACCTGCCCGGCAAGTTCGAAGGCGTGACCGTCGACGTGAAGCTGATCGGCGGCCAGCAATATGAAAAGCTCTACGAACGGATCCCGGAATGGGAGAAGGCGACTGGCGCCAAGGTCAACATCCTGACCAAGAAGAACGGCTTCGACATCGACAAGGAGCTCAAGTCGGACATCGCCTCGGGCAGCAACAACTGGTGCGTCGGCTGGAACCATTCCTCCTTCGCGCCGCAATATACCGGCCTCTACACCGACCTCAGCAAGTTGCTGCCGAAGGAAGAGATCGACGCCTTCGTGCCGTCGACGATCAAGGCGGCAACCATCGACGGCAAGCTGGAGATGCTGCCGCGTGCGCAGTTCGACGTTTCGGCGCTCTACTACCAGAAGAGCCTGTACGAGAACGCCGACAACAAGACCAAGTTCAAGGCGAAATACGGCTATGACCTGGTGCCGCCGGACACCTGGAAGGAAGTCACCGACCAGGCCGAGTTCTTCGCCAACCCGCCCAATTTCTACGGCACCCAGTTCGCCGGCAAGGAAGAGGCGATCAACGGCCGCTTCTACGAGATGGTCGTCGCCGAGGGCGGCGAATATCTCGATAAGGACGGCAAGCCGGTCTTCAACTCCGAGGCCGGCATCCGGGCGCTCGACTGGTTCGTCAACCTCTACAAGGCCAAGGCCGTGCCGGCCGGCACCACCAACTATCTCTGGGACGATCTCGGCCAGGGCTTTGCGTCCGGCACTGTCGCCATCAACCTGGATTGGCCGGGCTGGGCCGGCTTCTTCAACGATCCGAAGTCGTCGAAGGTCGCCGGCAATGTCGGCGTCAAAGTCGCGCCGAAGGGTTCGTCCGGCAAGCGCACCGGCTGGTCCGGCTTCCATGGCTTCTCGGTGACCGAGAACTGCCCGAACAAGGAGGCCGCGGCTTCCCTGGTTTGGTGGCTGACCAACGAGGACAGCCAGAAACTCGAGGCCGCCGCCGGCCCGCTGCCGACCCGCACCGCGGTCTGGGACTGGGATTTGAAGCAGGCCGAAAACGATCCTTACAAGAAGGAGGTTCTTACCGCTTTCCAGGAAGAGGCCAAGCACGCCTTCGCCGTGCCGCAGACGCCTGAATGGATCGAGATCTCGAACGCCGTCTATCCCGAGCTGCAGGCGGCGATCCTCGGCGACAAGACCTCGAAGCAGGCACTGGATGAAGCCGCCGCCAAGGCGACACAAATCCTCCAGGACGCCGGCAAGCTCTAGCAACGGCTCCCAGGGCTGCCTCCCCCATCAGCAATGGGGGAGGCGATCGCGTTGCGCGGGATGCCAGCGGTTTACGCTAACCCTTCGCGCCCAGCCAACGCACCGCCGTCCAAATACAAACACTCAAGGATTCTGATGAAGGGCTTCAAGCCATCCGCGCCATTCCTGCTGCTGCTTCCGGCCATGATCGTGCTGGCGGCGGTGGTGGTGGTGCCGCTGCTTCTGTCGCTCTATTCGAGCTTCACCCCGTTCCGCCTGACGCGGCCCGAAACGTTCTACGTCTTCATCGGCATCCGGAACTATCTTTCGATCCTGTCCAACACCGACTTCTGGTGGGCCTTCGGCCGCACGGTTCTGCTGCTGACCATCGCGCTCAATCTCGAAATGCTGCTCGGGCTCGGCCTCGCCATGCTCGTCGAGAAGGCGACGCGCGGCCAGCGCATCCTGCGCACGCTGATGATGTTTCCGATGATGTTCTCGCCGATCCTGGTCGGCTTCCAATTCAAGTTCATGTTCAACGACAATATCGGCCTGGTGAACAATGCGCTGCAGTCGCTCGGCATCACGCGAGACGCCATACCGTGGCTGATCGAGGGCCATCTCGCCTTCATCGCCATCTCGATCGCCGAGATCTGGTCGTCGACGGCGATCTTCGCCATCCTGATCCTCGCCGGTCTGCTCGCCATGCCCAAGGAGCCGATCGAGGCGGCGCGGGTCGACGGCTGCACGCCGTGGCAGACATTCCGCTATGTGACGTGGCCATTCGTCATGCCCTTCGCCTACATCGCCATGACCATCCGTTCGCTCGACGTGGCGCGCGCCTATGACATCGTCAAGATCATGACCGATGGCGGACCGGCGGGCCGCACCGAACTGCTATGGACCTTGGTGGCCCGCACCGCCTACAGCGACGGGCGCATGGGCATGGCCAACGCCATGGCCTATTTTTCGATCCTGCTGTCGATCGCCTTCACCGTCTACTTCTTCAACAAGCTCGCCGCGGCGCGCACGCAGATCGGTGCGGAGTGGTGAAGATGGACGAGAATTCTTCCGCCCGCCTGAAGCGCCGGCTGCTCGGCATCATCTATCGCATCGGCCTGTTCCTGGCGATGCTGACCATCTGCCTGCCGGGCCTGTGGATCGTGCTGTCGTCGCTGCGGCCGACGGTCGAGATCATGGCAAAGCCACCGGTGTGGATCCCACAGGAGATTTCGTTCGACGCCTATGTCGCGATGTTCTCAGGCATCGGCAAGGGCGGCATCCCGGTGATTGAATATTTCCGCAACTCGCTGATCATCTCGGTGACCTCGACGGTGATTGCGGTGGCCATCGGCATGGCAGGCGGCTATGCGTTCGCCCGCTATCGTTTTCGCGGTAAATCGAGCGTCTTCCTCGGCCTGATGCTGACGCGCACCGTGCCGGGCATCGCGCTCTCGCTGCCGCTGTTCTTCCTCTATGTGCGGCTCGGCATCATCGACACCCATTTCGGGCTGATCCTCGCCTATGTCGCGCTCAACGTGCCGTTCACCATCTGGCTGATCGACGGCTTCTTCCGCCAGGTGCCCAAGGACCTCGCGGAAGCAGCGCAGATCGATGGCTGCACCCGCTGGCAGGCGTTCTGGCAGGTCGAGTTTCCGCTCGCCGGACCGGGCATTGCGTCGGCCGCGATCTTCGCCTTCCTGACCTGCTGGAACGAGTTCGCGCTGGCCTCGCAGCTGACCCGCTCGGTGAGCGCCAAGACGCTGCCGGTCGGCCTGCTCGACTACACGGCCGAGTTCACCATCGATTGGCGCGGCATGTGCGCGCTGGCCGTGGTGATGATCATCCCGGCGCTCACCCTCACCTACATAGTCCAGAAACACCTTGTCGGCGGCCTGACCTCCGGCGCGGTGAAAGGCTGATCCCATGGCAACCGTTACCCTCACCAAGCTGACCAAGCGCTACGGCACTATTGGGATCGTGCACGGCATCGATCTCGACATTGCCGACCGCGAGTTCATTGCGCTGGTCGGCCCGTCCGGCTGCGGCAAGTCGACGACGCTGCGCATGATCGCCGGGCTGGAGGAAATCAGCGCCGGCTCGATCGAGATCGGCGGACGCATCGTCAACGATTTGCCGCCACGCTCGCGCAACATCTCGATGGTGTTCCAATCCTATGCGCTCTATCCGCACATGACGGTGCGCGAGAATCTCGGCTTCTCCCTGAAGATCGCCGGCGCCGCCAAAGAAGACATGGACCGCCGCGTCGCCGAGGCCTCGGCCATCCTCGGCCTCGACACGTTGCTCGACCGCCGCCCGTCGCAACTGTCCGGCGGTCAGCGCCAGCGCGTCGCGATGGGCCGCGCCATCGTGCGCGACCCCGATGTGTTTCTGTTCGACGAACCGCTTTCCAATCTCGACGCCAAATTGCGCACGCAGATGCGCACCGAGATCAAGAAGCTGCATGCCAAGGTGCAGTCGACAGTGATCTACGTCACCCACGACCAGGTCGAGGCGATGACGCTTGCCGATCGCATCGTCATCATGCGCGACGGTCATATCGAACAGGTCGGCACGCCCGACGAGGTGTTCCGGCGGCCGGCGACGCGCTTCGTCGCCGGCTTCATCGGCTCACCGCCGATGAATCTGCACGAGGCGACGATCGATGACGGCCAGATGGTTTTCGCCAGCGGCGAGAAGCTGCCGCTGCCCGGCCAGTTCAAGGCCAATGTCGCGACCGGCGACAAGGTCGTGTTCGGGCTGCGGCCGGACGACATCTACCCGACCGGCCATGGCATCAGTTCCGGTGGCGCGGCCGATGTCCACCAGATCGAGCTGCCGATCACGGTCACCGAACCGCTCGGCAACGAGACGCTGGTGTTCGTTGAATTCAACGGCACGGACTGGGTGTCGCGCATGCTGAACCCGAGGCCACTGCGGCCGGGCGAGCGGGTCGCCATGAGCCTCGACATGTCGCAGGCGCATCTGTTTGCCACTGAGACCGGAAAGACATTGCGGAGCTGATCGGCATGGCCAGAATCGAGAAAGTCGACCTTTGCATGGTGGACCTTGTGCCCAAGGTCAAGCGCACCGACGCGATCCAGAGCTTCGTCAGCCAGGAAACGCCGATCGTCACGATCACCGATTCCGACGGTGCGGTCGGCACCGGTTACAGCTACACGATCGGCACCGGCGGTTCGTCGGTGATGCGGCTGCTCTCGGACCATCTGGTGCCGCGCCTGATCGGCCGCGATCCCGACATGATCGAGGCGATCTGGCACGATCTCGAATTCGCCACCCATGCCACGACCATCGGTGCCATCACCGCCATCGCGATCGCCGCCATCGATACAGCACTCTGGGATCTGCGGGCCAAGAAGCAAAACCTGCCTTTGTGGAAACTGGCCGGCGGCGCCAAGGATCGTTGTCCGCTTTACACCACCGAAGGCGGTTGGCTGCACATCGAGACGCAGGCGCTGGTCGACGATGCGCTGGCCGCCAAGGCGAAGGGATTTCGCGGCTCGAAAGTCAAGATCGGCAGGCCGCACGGGTCGGAGGATCTTGCCCGCCTGTCGGCGGTGCGCAAGGCGGTCGGCGACGGCTACGAGATCATGACCGACGCCAATCAGGGGTTTTCGGTCGACGAAGCGATCCGGCGCGCTGCGAGGCTGCGTGAGCTCGACCTCGCCTGGATCGAGGAACCGCTGCCGGCAGACGACATCGACGGGCATGTGCGATTGTCGAACTCGACGCCGACGCCGATCGCCATCGGCGAGTCGCTCTACTCGATCCGCCATTTCCGCGAATACATGCAGAAAGGCGGCTGTTCGATCGTGCAGGTCGATGTCGGCCGCATCGGCGGCATCACGCCATGGCTCAAGATCGCGCACGCGGCAGAGGCCTTCGACATTCCGGTCTGCCCGCATTTCCTGATGGAACTGCATGTCAGCCTGACCTGCGCTGTTCAGAACGGTCGATATGTCGAGTACATTCCGCAGCTCGACCAGTTGACCGGCAAGCGCATGCGCATCGAAGATGGCCAGGCGCTGGCGCCCGACGAACCGGGCATCGGCATCGATTGGGACTGGGACGCGGTCAAGGCCATGAGCATCGCCGAATTCACCACGGCGATCACCAAATAGGGGAACTGATATGCAGCGGATGGGTATGGTTTTGGGGCTGAAGCCGGAAAAGGTCGATGAGTATGTTCGGCTCCATGCCGCCGTCTGGCCCGGCGTGCTGACCATGATCTCGGCCTGCAACATCAAGAACTATTCGATCTACCTGAAGCGGCCGGAGAACCTGCTGTTTTCCTATTTTGAATACCACGGCACCGACTATGCCGCCGACATGGCCAAGATGGCGGCCGACCCGAAGACGCAGGAATGGTGGGCCGTCTGCATGCCCTGCCAGGAGCCGCTGGCGACCCGCAAGGAGGGCGAGTGGTGGGCCGAGATGGATGAGGTCTTCCATCATGACTGAAGGCGGCTTCGACCCTGCCTTGCTCGTTCAATCCTGGCCAAAACCCTCAAGACCCCGGCCGATCGTCACCTTCGGCGCGGGATCGATCGTCGGCGACGCGCATTTCCCAGCCTACCGGAAGGCCGGCTTTCCGGTTGCCGGGCTTTATGATCCTGATCATGTCAGGGCTGAAAAGCTGGCCAGCCAATGGGGCGTGACGGCCTTTGGCTCGGTCGAAGAAGCGACTGCTGTCGAGGGCGCGATCTTCGACCTTGCCACCCCGCCGTCGCATCATGCCGATGTGCTGAAGTCCTTGCCTGACGGCGCGGTGGCGCTGATCCAGAAGCCGATGGGCAGCAATCTTGCCGAGGCGACCGCGATCCTCGAAATCTGCCGCGCCAGGAGGCTGCACGCGGCGGTGAATTTCCAATTGCGCTTCGCGCCAATGATGCTGGCGCTGAAGGATGCCATCGGCAAGGGCTGGCTCGGCGAGATCGTCGACTTCGACGCCTGGCTGGCGCTGGCGACACCATGGGAGCTTTGGGAATTCCTGCTCAAGGCACCGCGCGTCGAGATCGCCATGCATTCGATCCACTATCTCGACCTGATCCGGCAGTTGCTCGGCGACCCCAGAGGCGTGCACGCCAAGACGCTCGGCCATCCCAACCATAAGGTGGCGCAGACACGCACCAGCGCCATTCTCGACTATGGCGACACCGTGCGTTGCGCGCTGTCGATCAACCACGACCACAAATTCGGTCGCCGGCATCAGGCCTGCGAGTTCCGCATCTGCGGCACAGAGGGTGCCGCCTATCTCAAGCTGGGTCTCAACCTCGATTATCCCACAGGCGAACCGGATGTATTGGAGATCTATCCGAAGGGCGGAACGGACTGGATCGCCGTGCCTTTGGCCGGCGAGTGGTTTCCCGATGCCTTCGTCGGCCGCATGGCCAATGTCCAGCGCTTTGCGACCGGAGAAGATGATACGCTGATAAGCCCCGTCGAAGATGCCTGGAGCACTATGGCGCTGGTCGAGGCGGCGTATCAGTCGAGCGCGGCACCGGCGACGCCGATTGCGGAAAGACCCTGATGGAACAGATCCAGTATTTCGAGGATTACGAGATTGGCGCGTCGCGCCTAACAAGCGGCCGCACCATCACCGAGACCGACTTCATCGTCCATGCCGGCCACACCGGCGATTTCTTTCCGCACCACATGGACGCCGAGTACATGAAGACGACGCCATTCGGCCAGCGCATCGCGCATGGCACGCTGGTGTTCTCGGTCGGCATCGGGCTGACCGCGAGCGTCGTTAACCCTGTCGCCTTTTCCTACGGCTACGACCGGCTGCGCTTCATCAAGCCGGTGTTCATCGGCGACACAATCCGCACGCGCACCACCATCGCGGTCAAGGAAGACGATCCCAAGCGGCCGGGTTCAGGACGGGTGATCGAGCGGTGCGAGGTGATCAACCAGCGCGGCGACGTGGTGCTGGCGGCAGACCACATCTACATCGTCGAACGCAGGCCGGCGCAGGGCTGAGACTCGGGAAAGTCCTACGAGCCGGTAGCGCGCTTGGTAATGCGCTCCAGCCCGAGCAAGAGAACCAGCGTCGCCACGACCAGGATCATTGTCAGTGCCGCACCGGCAAAGATGTCGCCGCGATCGGTAAGGCTGAAGATCGAGACCGGCAGCGTCACCCAACCCGGCGGGTAGACCATGACGGTGGCGCCGAGTTCCCCCATCGACAGCGCGAAACTGAGACCGAAGGCGGCGACCAGATAGGGTGCGAGCAAGGGCAGTGTGACGTGCCAAAGCCGGTAGGCCGGGCGAGCGCCGAGGCTCGATGCCACCTGCTCGAAGTCGGGCGACAGCCGCGCCAGTCCAGCCGAGACATTGCCGAAGGTGAAAGCCGAGATCAGCACGAAATGCGCGATCATGACGATCGCGATCGTGCCGTTGAGCAGCAGCGGCGGATGGCTGAAGGCAACCAGCAGGCCAAGGCCGACAGACACCGAAGGGACCGCGCTTGGGATGAAGAACAAAAGGCCGAGCAGCCGCCGCAAGGCATGGCCCTGGAGGCGCAGCGACAGGGCCGCCCAGGTGCCGCTGACCAGCGCCAGCGCGCTGGCCAGGAAGCCGGTGACCAGGCTGGCCTTGACCGCTCTGCCGGCGGCACCGGAAATGACATCGGTGTAGTGCTCCGTCGTCAGGCCGTTGGGCAGCACGCCGTTCCACTGGTCGGCGAGGCTGGACAGGAGGATGACCGCGAGCGGCGCCAGGAACAGCACGCCGAAGATCAGTGCGAAGAGCACCCACAGGACAAGACGACCGGAGCGTGACCAGACCAGCATAGGCTAGGCTCCCAACCGGCCGGCGGCGAAACGGTAGAGGCCAAACAGGCCGAGTGACAGCGCGATGTTGACGACGGCGATGATACAGGCGACCTGATAGGCCGATTCCTGGATCGCCTTGCCGTAGATCAGCAGCGGCAGGGTGATGACGCCCTTGGCGCCGATGAACAGCACGATGCCGAATTCGTTGACAGTCAACAGCAGGCACAGGCTGCCGCCGGCGATGAGTGCCGGGATTGCCGCCGGCAGGATGACCTGGCGAACGATGCGAAACGGCCGCGCGCCGAGCACGCTCGCCGCTTCGATCTGGCCTCGGTCGACCAGCGAAAAGGCGGCGAGCAGCGGCCGCAGGATGAAGGGTGTGTAGACAGTGACCTCGGCCAGGATCACACCCCACGCGGAATAGAGGAAATCGACGGGCGGCAGCGGCAGCGAAAAGGTCTCCATCAGCCCGGCATTAAGCATGCCGGCGGAGCCGTAGAGGAAGGTGAAGGCAAGCGTCACCAGGAATGTCGGCAGCGCGATGAAGGTATCGATCAGCCGGGCGATGAAGCCGCTGCCGGGGACCGGCACGAAGGCCAGAATCAGCGCCAGCACGAGGCCGACGACCAGGCATCCGGCCGTCGCCGCGACCGAGATCGACACCGTGTTGATCAGCGCGTTGAGGAAGAAGCGCGAATGCAGCACGCGGATGACTTCGGCGACATTGGTGACGCCACTGTCGTCGAGGAAGGCCTGGCGGGCAATCAGTGCCAACGGATAGAAGAACAGCAGCGCCAGCAGGGCCGCCGGTGGCACTATCCACAATTTACCCGACGAGAGCTTCATCGCCGGCGCAGGGATGGCGACCGCCTCAGACACCGGCGTCTTCCGGGAGAAGCGAGGTGTCGGCGGGCGCGAAGAACAGCGGCACCTTGGCGCCGGGTTCGGGCAAGGCGATCGGCAGCCTGGTCGCCGAGACACGCACCGGCGTGCCGTCGACGTCGAGCACGAGATGGGTCAGTTCGCCCTGCCAGTGCACTTCCTGGAGCGTGCCCACGATGCGGTTGGTATGGTCGCTGTCGGCGGTCAGGCTGAGATGCTGCGGCCTGATACAGAGCAGGCTCTTGTCGCCGGCCTTCTCGTTGCGGCCGGCGCCGGTCAGCAGCGCGTCACCATGCCTTGCCGTGGCAAATCCCTTCGGCCCGACGACCTCGGCAACCGTTACCGGAAGAAGATTGGCGCGGCCGAGGAACTCGGCCGTAAAACGGTTTGGCGGGCGGCGGTAGAGTTCGGTCGTCGGTCCATGCGAACAGACCCTGCCGTCGCGCATGATGGCGATCTTGTCGGCAAGCGTCAGTGCCTCGGTCTGGTCGTGGGTGACATAGAGGATCGTCAGGCCGGGCAGGCTGCGGTGCAGCCGCGCAATCTCCTCGACCATGTTGCGGCGGATCTGGGCGTCGAGCGCCGAGAGCGGCTCGTCGAGCAGGAGCACGCGCGGCCGCACGGCCAAGGCACGCGCAATCGCCACGCGCTGCTGCTGGCCGCCCGAAAGCTCGCGCGGATAGCGCCGGGCATAGGCCGACATGCCGACAGTGCCGAGCGCATCCTTGATCCGCTCGCCGATCAGCGCCTTGTCGGCGCCCTGTGCTCTGAGGCCGAAGGCAACGTTGTCCTCGACCCGCATATGTGGAAACAGCGCGTAGTTCTGCACCACCATGCCGAGGCCGCGCTCGTAGGGCGGCAGATCGGTCACATCGGTGGCGCCGATGCGGATCCGCCCGCTGGCGGGTCGCACGAAGCCGGCCACGGCGCGCAAGGCCGTCGTCTTGCCGGAGCCGGATGGGCCGATCATCGCCAGGATCTCGCCAGGTGCGATATCCAGGGTCAGCGGATGCAGGACGACATGCGCGCCATAGGCAACGCTGACCTTGTCGAAATGGACATTGGAGCCGGCGCCGCGAACCTTCGCGGCGTCGATGTCCATGACACTGGTACCAGTAAAGGCTGCGGCCGACATGGCGTGGTCCTCCGGGTTTCCCTTGCGGATCAACTTCCGGTCGCTTCGTTCCAGCGCTTGACATAATCGGGCAGCTTGCTCAGCGCGTCGTCCCAGTTCGGCGACCAGATGGTCACGCCTTTCATCGCCTCCTGCGCCTTGGCGAAGTTGGCGTCATCCGGCTTGACGTCCTTGCGAGCCGGCATGCCGAGCGCAACGGAACTGATGCTCGACTGGGCTTCCTTGGAGAGCAGGAAGTCGATCAGTTTCTTGCCGTTGTCTGCGTTGGGTGCGCCGGTGACCAGCCCGATTTCATAGGGCAGCGCGAAGGTGGAGCGCACACCGTCAGGTCCAGCCGGCCAGAACACCTTGATATTGGGATTGTCGGCCATCTGCGACATGTTCATCTGCAGATCGCCATTGGCGACATGCAGCTCACCCTTGTTGACCAGCGCGGTCAGCTTGCCGGTCGAAGCGGAGGGGCCGACATTGTTGTCCTGCAGCTTCTTCATGAACTCGAAGCCGGCATCCTCGCTGCCGAAGGCGTGGATGATCTGCAGCATGACGGCGGTGCCGTCACCGGCCTGGCCGGGGGTAGAATACTGGATCTTGCCCTTGAACTTCGGGTCGAGCAGGTCGTTGTAGGCCTTTGGCGCTTCCGGAAGGACGGCACTGTTGTAGATGAAGTTCATATAGTTGTTGACCAGCGGCCGGTACTTGTCTGTGCCGCCATCGATCTGGTCGGCGGCTTCCGGCTTGTAGTCCTGCAGCAGGCCGTCAGCCGCGGCCCGCTGCACGAAGGGCGGCAAGGTCACCAGCACGTCGGCCTGCGGATTCGACTTTTCCTTGGCGACACGCTCGACGACGCCGCCGGAACCTGCCTCGATATACTGCACGGTGATGCCGGTGGCCTTGGTGAAGGCGGCGAATTCGGTCTCGAACCAGCTGCCATTGCCGTCATGCAGGCCGTCGGCGGAATAGATGGTGACGACGCCGTCGGCGAGTGCCGGTCCGACAAGAGCCGACGACGCCAACAGCGACGCGGCGAAGGCCATAGCTATGGTTGCCTTTTGCGATTTCATGCTCAGTTCCCCTGTGATTGATGGCACATTCTGCGATGCACTGTGACGATCTCGCCTGTAGGCCGGAGCCTTTATGCGGCACCGTTCGATCTCGTCGTTGTGCCGACTTTGGGGACTGACGATCGATAAGTAAAATCTATTTATTTTATGAGAGGCAAATTTTACCTGATAGTTGTCATGGAACTGTCGCAACGCTGGCCTGGCTTCGATTCCGGCCTCGCGGAAGGCCCGCGATTGGCTGCAGAGATGGTGATGGTCAGCCGAATGAAACCCCAGATGTCTGCGCCCGCAGCCGCGGGTCGAACGAACGAACGGTAACCGGCCGGCCTTCGAGAATTTCGAAGCAGCGCGCGAGCGTGTCGTCTTCGAGCCGGCGCATGGCCCCCTGCGTGAAGAAGGTGAGATGCGGAAACAGGATGACGTTGTCGCGGCCGAACAGCGCGCTCATCGGATGGCCCGATTTGGCCAGCGGCTCGACCGAATAGACGTCGAGCCCGGCGCCGCCGATGCGCCCCGAGATGATCGCCTCGACAAGGGCGGCCTCGTCGATCAGCGCGCCGCGCGAGACGTTGACGATGATAGCGGAAGGCTTCAGGCAAGCGAGCTCGGCTTCACCAATCAAGCCGCGCGTCCTGTCGTTCAGCACGCAGTGGAGGGAAACGAAATCGCAGGCGCGCAGCATGACGTGGAGGTCTTCTACCTTCTCGATGCCGGCGGTGCGCATGGTTGCGACATCGACACCGGGATCGAAGCCGAGAACGCGCGCGTGAAATCCTTGGCCTGCCATGCGCGCCATGCTGCGGCCGATCTTGCCGCAGCCGACGAGCCCAAGCGTGGCGCCGGACATGTCGCGCCCCAGCCAGCGTTGCTCGGGCCAGATCCAACCATCACGTGACACCGCCGCGGTGATGGAGGGCAGCCGCTTGGCCAGCGCGATCATCAGCGCGAAGGCGCCTTCGGCGACGGTTTCCTCAGCATAATCCGGCACGTTGACAACGGGAATGCCACGCCGCATCGCGGCGGGGATGTCGATGGCATCGACGCCGACGCCATATTTGACAATGCCGTTCAATCTGGGAGCCGCCTCGATCACCCGTGCGGTGATCGGCGTGTAGCACATCAGCAAAAGATCGGCGTCCGCAACGGCCTGCATGAGATCAGCTTCGGGGATGCCGTCCGGCAGCGTCACCAGTTCGACCCCCCTCGCCCGCAAGCCGGCGTCGATGCCGGGACATTCGAGTTCGCGGTCGGTGCGCACGGCCTTCACGGTCAGGCCGCCAGCACCGTGCGCTCGACGATGTCGAGCGCGCCGTCGAGGTCGGTTTTCGAAATGACCAGCGGCGGCGACAGCGTCAACACGTTGCCTTGGCTGATCTTGAAGCTCAGCCCCTGTTCAAGGCAAGCATAGAAGACGCGCTCGGCGAGATCGCGTGCCGGCTGGCGCGTATCGCGATCCTCGACGAGCTCGACGCCGACCATCAGTCCCCTGCCCCTGACGTCGCCGACATGGGGCGAGCGCGCCATCAGGTGCTGCATGCGCCCTAGCATGTGCCGACCGAGTTCGGCCGCGCGCTCGACCAGCCCTTCCTCCAGGATGATGTCGATCGTCGTCAATGCGGCGCGGGTCGTCACCGGGTTCTTCTCGTGGGTGTAGTGGCCGATCGCGAAGCCACCGGTGACGTCGAGATCGCGGCGCGCGATGATGGCGGCGATCGGCAGGACGCCGCCGCCGAGCGACTTGCCGAGGACGACGATGTCAGGCGTCACATCATCATGCTCGTGCGCGAAGAATTTGCCGGTCTTGCCAAGGCCGGTCGGGATCTCGTCGAAGATCAAGAGCGTGCCGTGCCGGTCGCAGGCCTCGCGCACCCGCTTCCAGAAGCCCGGCGGCGGCGGGTTTGGCGTCGCCCGCATCGGTTCGGCGACGACCGCCGCCACGTCCTGCTCGCGGCCAAGGACGTAGGCAATCATGTTGGCGCAGGCGAGGCCCGATGCTTCCAGGGAATCGTGGCCATAGGGGCAGCGATAGCCGTCCCAAGGCGCGACGTGCTCGGTGCCGGTCATCATCGGGCCTGATATGTGCGAGCGGAAGGTCGCCTCGCCACCAACGCTTGCTGCGCCGAAGCCGGCGCCATGGAACGCATCCCAGAACGACACCGTCTTGAAGCGGCCGGTCGCGGCGCGGGCGATCTTCAGCGCGACCTCGATGGCGTCCGAGCCGCCGGTGGTGAACAGCACTTTGCCGAGATTGCCGGGCGCCAATGCCGCCAGCTTCTCGGCCAGTTCGACGGCGGGCTCACAGGTGAAGCGGCGCGGCGCAAAGCAGAGCTCATCGAGCTGCTTCTTGATGGCGGCCACAAGCCTCGGGTGGCCATAGCCGAGGTGATGGACGCTGTTGCCGTGGAAATCCATGAAGCGGCGACCGGCGGTGTCCTCGATCCAGATGCCTTGCGCCTTGGCGATCGTCGACAAACAGGGGCTGGACAGGCTCTGGTGCATGAAGGCGGCCGCGTCGCGATCGAGCAGGCCGCGGATCCGCGGATCGCCCTGCCCGGCATCCCAGCGACCGCGAGCCGCTGTGGTGTTGGAATCGCCTTCGGTGTGCACAAGTTCAGATATCGCGGCCATCATGGTCTCCGAAATGCGAATGAGGGAGCGGCGAACGCTCCCTCGATTGTTCTATCCGTCTATGCCGTCCGGTCAGGACCAGGGCAGCGAAAATGTCTTCACATTGGTGTAGCTCTTCATCGCTTCGATGACGCCTTCCTTGTAGCCATTGCCCGAATCCTTGATGCCGCCGAAGGGCGACATCTCGATGCGATAGCCCGGCACTTCCCAGATGTTGACGGTGCCGACCTGAAGGCCGGCGATGTATTTCTGCATGCGCGGAAAAGAGTTGGTGCAGACGCCCGACGACAGGCCGAAGGCGGTCGAGTTGGAGAGCGCAATCAACGCCTCGTCATCGTCCGGCGCACGCACGATCGGGATGATCGGCCCGAAGGTTTCTTCCATGACCAGCTCGGATGTATGCGGCACGCGATCGACGACGATTGGCGGCAGCAACGCGCCCTGACGACCCGGATTGTAGAGGATGTCGGCGCCTTGCTCGGCAGCCATGTGGACGCGGGCTTCGAACAGCGCCGCCGCCTTCTCGTGCACGACGGTGCCAAGGTCGGTCGCGCGGTCCATCGGATCGCCGAAGCGGATCTTCTTCGCCCGCTCCAGCACCAGCGGCACGAAGCGGTCGGCGACACTTTCCTGGACGAGGATGCGCTTGACCGCGGTGCAGCGCTGGCCGGAGTTTTTTGTCGCTCCGGCCACTGCCAAGTCCGCCGCCTTTGCCAGATCCTCGTCCGATAGATCGTTGAGAATGATCAGCGGGTCGTTGCCGCCGAGCTCCAGCACCTGGCGCTTGTAGCCGGCGGTGCGGGCGATCATCTTGCCGACCGGCACGCCGCCGGTGAAGGTGATCAGGTCGATGTTGTCGTTGGTGATCATCTCGTTGCCGATATCGGCCGGCCAGCCGGTCACCACCGACAGCATTTCAGGCGGCAAACCGGCTTCATAGAGAATGTCGGCCAAGAGAAGCGCCGTCATCGGCGTCAGTTCGGTCGGCTTGACCACCACGCAATTGTTGGTGGCGATCGCCGGCGCCACCTTGTGCGAGACCATGTTGAGCGGATGATTGAACGGCGTGATCGCCGAGATCGCCTTCAACGGCTCGCGGGTGGTGAAGATCTTGCGCGCCTTGCCGTGCGGGGTGAGGTCGCAGGAGAAGATCTGGCCGTCATCCTGGATGCACATCTGTGCCGACAGCGTGAACACGTCATAGGCGCGGCCGACCTCATAGAGCGAGTCCGTCTTGGAGATGCCGAGCTCGAGCGTGATGAGATCGGAGATTTCTTCGCGGCGCGAGGCCAGCGCTTGCGCCGTGCGAAACAGGATCTGCTGGCGCTCGTAGCGGGTCAGCTTCGATTTGTAGCCGGCGGCGATCTCGAACGCCTGGCGGGCGTGATCGGCGCGGCCGGCCGGAACGGTGCCGATGACGGTGTCGTTCCAGGGGTAGCGCACCTCGACGACGCCGTCGGCATCGACTCGTCTGCCGGCGATGCGCATCGGCTCGTGGCGAACTTTGATGGCGGGGTCGAGCTTGGTCATGGGTTCTGCTCCAGCAGATTCTTGTTGCGCGGAGGATCGACCCCCACTCCGGCCCTTCGGGCCACCTCTCCCCCGATCGACGGGGGAGAGGAAATCAGGCGAGGTCAGTGCCTCAACGTTTCCAGGCTAAGCCGCGGCTAACCCTGGCGCCTTTCCTCTCCCCCGTCGATCGGGGGAGAGGTGCCGAGCGTAGCGAGGCGGAGTGGGGGTCGACATTGGCTCAGCCCGCCAGCGCCGCCGCCATCGTCGCGTAATAGAAGGCATCGAAATTGCGCAGCGTCGGCTCGTTCGGCAATTCCGGCAGCACGCGGTTGACGATGAACGGCACCTCCTGCTCGGTCAGCCCGCCATGCGACCGTAGCGGTTCGTTCAGAGCCGCCAGGTCATGGCGATGTTCCGAAGTGCCGATCGTCTTGTTCTCGGTCGAGATCAGCACGATGTCGCCGATGCGATCGGCCGGCAGTTCGAAGCGCTCGCAGGCGGTCGGGCTGTCGACGACCAGCATGATGCCGTCGATCTTGGCCAGCCTGGCCATGATATCGGCCTGGTCGGCGCCATCAGGCAGATAGGCGGTGGCGAAGGAACCCAGCGCGCCATGATGCACGACATAGGGGTCGGTGATCGGCAGGATGACGCGGGCGGCGTCCTTGCCCAGCCAGTCGTCGAGAATATCCTGGACATAGACCACGTCGGGCGAGCCGTCGGCCTTGTGCTTCGGTTTCATGCCATGGTCGGCGGTGACGACGATGGCAGCACCCAGCGCATCGAGGTCGGTCAGGTACTTGTCGAACATTTCGTAGAAGGCATTGGCCTGCGGCACGCCGGGCGCATATTTGTGCTGCACATAGTCGGTGGTCGTCAGATACATGATGTCGGGGCGGAATTCCTTCAGCAGCTGGACGCCGGCGGCGAAGACGAATTCCGACAGTTCGGCCGAATAGACCTCCGGCACCGGCAGCCCGAAATGCTTCGAGGCATTGTCGATGCCGTGCTCGGCCTTGCTGGTGGTGTCGGATTTTTCAGCCGAGAAGCACAGCGCGCGGCCTTCATCGAAGGCAAGGCCCTTGCCAAGCAAGGCACGCAGCTTGTCCTTGGCGGTGACCACGGCGACCTTGGCGCCGGCATCGTAGAAGGCCTGGAAGATGGTCGACGCGCGCAGGAAGCGCGGGTCGTTCATCATCACTTCCTTGCCGGTCTCGCGCTCATAGAGATAGTTGCCGCAGATGCCATGCACCGACGGCGGCCGGCCGGTGGCGATCGACAGATTGTTGGGGTTGGTGAAGCTCGGAATGACAGAGTGCGCAAAGCGCACCGTGCCCTTCTGCTTGATCCTGACCAGAGCCGGCATCAGCCCGGCCTTTATCGCTTCGTCGAGATAGGCCGGCTCGCAGCCGTCAAGGCAGATGGCGATCGCCGGCACGCGCGGCCAGGCATAGGTGCGGCCGTTGACCGACACGGTGACAGGAGACATCTGGTTCATCTGATATCCTCGAAGTCGGCCGCTTCAGGCGGCGAGTTTGGCGCGTTCGGCAAGTGCCGCGGCGGGTGGGGCGGCGGTGTCGACGCCCATTTCATGAAGCGAGAACGCTGCCGCCTCGACGACGCGGCGCATGACATGTTCGTCCATCTGGCCGATGCAGCCGACGCGGAACGAATCCACGGCGGTCAGCTTGCCCGGATAGATGATGAAGCCCTTGTCCTTCATCAGGTCGTAGAAACGGTCGAACGCGAAACTGGCATGAGCCGGGTTGAAGAAGGTGACGATGATCGGCGACAGCCAGCGATCCCGGAGCAGTGTCTCGAAACCGAGGTCGCGCATGCCGGCCACCATGACGTCGCGGTTCCTCGTATAGCGGGCGCCACGGCCGGCGACGCCGCCTTCGGCCTCATGCTGGCGCAGTGCTTCGAGGAAGGCGGCCACGACATGCGTCGGCGGCGTGTAGCGCCACTGGCCGGTCTTGTTCAGGTGCGCCCACTGAGCGTGGACATCGAGCGACAGCGAATGGCTCCTGCCTTTGGCGGCGTCCAGTTCGCTCTTGCGGGCGATGATGAAGCCAAAACCCGGAACGCCCTCGATGCACTTGTTGGCGGACGAGACCATCGCCTCATAGCGGATTTCGTTGACGTCGAGCGCCACGGCGCCGAACGCACTCATGGAATCGACCAGCAGCTTGCGACCCTTGGCATGGACGGCTTCGGCAATTTCAGCGACCGGGTTGAGGATGCCGGAACTGGTCTCGCAATGGATGGCGATGACATGGGTGATATCAGGGTCGGCCGCGAGGGCCGCTGCCACCTCGTCGCCGCGCGGGGGCAGATAGTCGCCCTTGTCGATCAGCGTATAGGCGCGGCCGAGATACTGCATGGTCTGCGCGGCGCGCAGGCCGTAGGCGCCGTTGGCCAGCACAAGAACCTTGCCGTCCCTGGGCACGAACGACCCCAGCATCGCTTCGACGCAGAAAGAACCGCTGCCTTGCATCGGCACGCAGTCGAACTCATCGTTCCTGTCCCCGGTCAGCGCCAGCAGCCGGCGACGCATATCCGATGTCATGGCGCGGAAGTCGCCGTCCCACGATCCCCAGTCGCGCAACATCGCCTGCTTGACCGAATAGGCCGTGGTGAGCGGCCCCGGGGTCAGAAGATACGGCTCGCCCAGCGCCGGGCTGGCCAGCGGCTCCGCGGCAAATTTCGTCTCGGCGAGCATGTTGTCCTCCGCTCGATCTGCGTTCGATGTGGCCTTATTCTTGGCCTGAATGATCTATTTGTAAAATCGTTATTTTGTATCGATGTATCGATTTTAGTAATGACCTGCCGGGCGGGAATCCGTCCTCAGGCCAGTGCAGGAGCCCTCACTTCCGCAGCCCCTCTCGCCAGCCGGCTTTCCAGCAGATCACCGCTCTGCGTCAGCAAGGGATAAGCGACCGAGGCCATCAGCGAGTTGATCTCCTTCAGCGCCCGCACGGCCTCCAGGTGGATGTCGCTGGTGTCGATGCTCTGCGGCATTCCCGATTGCAGGCGCTTGAGGTGACGGTCGTGGCTCGTGCGTTCCAGTCTGCGCATCCGCTCCTTCTCGACGACGAGTTGCCGCGCCGAATCGAGATCGCTCGACACCAGCACATTGAGTGCAAGCTGCATGTTGGCCATGACACGGTTGTGAAGCCCGGCCAGTTCGCTCCAGCCGTCGCGTGAGAAGCGCAGGTTCTTGTCACGCAGCTCCTGGGTGAGCACGAGCAGGTTCTTGGCGACGATGTCGCCGGCGCGTTCGAGATTGATGGCGAAGTCGGTGAGCTCGATGCCGCGCTGCGCTTCGGCCACGCTCATGCTGCCGCGATTGACTTCGGCAATGTAGAGCTTGATTTCGGTATGGGCGCGGTTGACCTCCTCATCGAGTTTTTGAGCCTGGCGTATCTGGTCGCCGGTGCCGGCGTCGAAGAAATCCATCACTGGGCGCAGCATCACCTCGACGACTTCGCCCATGCGCAGCAGCTCGCGGGTGGCACTGGCTAGCGCAAGACCGGGTGTGCGCATGACGGTGCGGTCGAGCGCGCTGGTGCGGCGCGACATCAGGTCTCCACCCTCTCCGGCCTTTGCCACCGGCCTGTCTGCGATCAACAAGGCGACCAGCCGCTCCATCATGCCGGTGAACGGCAAGCAGCAGATGACCAGCACCAGATTGAAGGCAAGGTGCAGGTTGACCAGCTGGCGGCCTTCGGTTGCGCCGAACAGATGCGCCGGGAAGGTCACGGCCTGAAGCGCGAACAAAGCCGCCAGCGCCGCCGTGCCGCGAAAGATCAGATTGCCGAGCGGGATACGGCGCGCCTCGACGGCTTCGCCGCGCGTCAGCCAAACCGCGATCAGCGCGCCGCCGCAATTGGCGCCGAGGATGAAGAACAGACCGACCTCGACCGGCAAGACGCCTTGCGCGGCAAGCGTGACGAACAGCAGGATCGCCGCGACGCTGGAGTGGATCAGCCATGTGAACAGGGCAGCGGCGGCAAAGGCGGTGAAATAGTCCGCGCGCAGATAGGAGATCACCAGTGGCAGCAAGGTGCTCTGCCGCATCGGTGCGGTCGCCTCGCCGATCATATGCAGCGACAACAGGACGAAGGCGACCCCCATCAGGATTCGCCCGCTATGCCTGATGCCAGCCACTTCGAACTTCAGGGCCATCGCGCCGCCGACCAGGATCAGCGCCGGCACAAGCCAGCTGAGGTCGAACGACAGCACCTGCACGACCAGGGCGGAACCGAGATCGGCGCCCAGCAGGATCGCCAGCCCGGCCGACACCGAAACCATGCCGCTGGCGGCAAACCCGGCCGCCAGGATAGCGACGGCGGTCGAGCTCTGCAGCAGCACGGCAAGCACGGTGCCGACGCCGGCCGATTTGATCCGCTCACCCCGGGCTTGCCTCAGGGCATCACGCAAAGCGGGCCCGCAGGCCCGCTCGACACCCGTGCGCACCATATGCACGGCCCAGAGCAGCAGCATGACCGCACCCGCCAGATGCAGCAGGATGATGGAAAATTGCATGGCGACGCCTCCGGTGCCAACGGCCGGCAGGGATGTCGACCCATGCTCAGGCTGAGGGTCGGCAAAACATAAGTCAAATCGTTCCTTTCGATCTTTTCCTAAGCGGTCCTTATGATAAGATGTGGTGATTTCAGAAGTGTCGGAGGCACGGGAAATGCGCTACGTCCAGTTGCGAGCCTTTCACCAGGTGGCCATCTGCGGTGGCTTTTCTCGCGCCGCCGAGGCGCTCTTCCTGACCCAGCCGGCGATCTCGGACCAGGTGCGCAAGCTCGAGGAAGAGTACGATGTGCTGCTGTTCAACCGGAACAAGAAGCAGGTCACGCTGACCCATTCGGGCCAGAAATTGCTCGAAATAACCCACCGCATGTTCGATACCGAGCAACAGGCGCTCGAACTCCTGACGGAGTCCCGCGCCCTGCGTTCCGGCACGCTGCGCATCGTCGCCGATGCCGCACATCATCTGCTTCATATTCTCGGCAGCTTCCGGGCCCGCTACCCCGGCGTGCAGGTTTCGGTGCGCGCCGGCAACACCGAGACGGTGATCAGCAGCCTCTACAGCTACGATGCCGATATCGGCGTGCTGGGCGAGGTGCCGACGGGGCGCGATTTCGAGGTGCTGAAACTCAACTCGACGCCGATCATCGCGTTTGCATCCGTCGACCACCCGCTGGCCGCGAAAAAGTCGCTCACCCTCAAGCAGCTCGCGCAGGAATCACTGGTCATGCGCGAGCGTGGATCGAAGACGCGTCAGAAACTCGAAGATCTCGCAGCCGCCTCGAAAATCGAATTGAGGCCGGCGATCGAAGCCGAGGGCCGCGAAGCCGTCCGCGAGATCGTCGCCTCGGGCGCCGGCATCGGCTTTGTCTCGGCGGCCGAATTCGGCCAGGATTCGCGGCTGGTGCCGATCACCATCGATGCTCCCGAGACCCTGATGGACGAGGCGTTGATCTGCCTGCGTGAACGCAGCGGCGGCAAACTGGTGCGGGCTTTCCTGGATATGGCGCGCTCGATGTCAGCGGATTAAGCGGCGGCCCTGATCTCCACCGCATCAGCCTTCACCCGCTCCGACTTCGGATCGTAGGGGCTGCGCAGATGTGCTGTCGCGGCATGGCGAACGCCGGCAAGGTCGATCTCGAAACGACCACCGGTGAGAAATGCAGCGTCGACGCCCGCCTCGTTCTCGATCAGGCCGAGCGCCACCGAGCGGCCAAGCGTGTGGCCGTAGGCGGCCGAGCGGACTTCGCCGACCGGCTTGCCGTCGCGCAGGATCAGTTCGCCGCCCCACAACATCGGCTCGGCATCATCGAGCGTGAACAGCACGACGCGTCTTGCCGGTGCTGCCGATGGCTTCGTCTCAACCAGCGCGTCGCGGCCGATAAAGTCACCTGGCTTGTCCATCGCCACGGCGAAGCCAAGCCCGGCCTGCCAGGGGTCGATATCAGGCGTCAACTCCCTGCCCCAGGCGCGAAAACCCTTTTCGATGCGCAAGGCATCGAGTGCGTAATAGCCGGCGTCCAGCAGACCGAATTCACGGCCCGCCTCATGCAACGCCTCATAGACGCCGACGGCGAATTCTGTCGGCACGATCAGTTCCCAGCCCAGTTCGCCGACATAGGTCATACGGTTGGCATAGGCGGTGGCATAGCCGATATCGATCTCGCGGATGGTGGCGAAGGGAAAGCCGGCGTTGGAAAGATCGGCCGAGGAGAGTTTGCCCAGCAGATCGCGTGATCGCGGTCCCATCAACGCCAGCACCGCGTAGGACGAGGTGACGTCGGTCACGATTGCATGCGCGTCGGACGGAATGTTTTTGACGATCCAGTCGGCATCGTGGACAGCTTGTGCGGACCCGGTGACGATGAGGAATTTCTCCGCGCCGAGCCGCATAACGGTGAGATCGCTCTCATAGCCACCGCGTGCATTGAGCACGCCCGTGTAAACAGACGTACCGTCCGGTACGTCGATATTTCCGGCGCAGATCCAGTTGAGCACGGCGCAGGCATCGCGGCCCTGCACGAGGAGCTTGGCGAAAGAGGTCTGGTCGAAGACGGCGACGGCTTCGCGTGTCGCCTTCATCTCGCGCTTGACCGCCTCGTGCCAGTTCTGGCGGCCGAAGGCATAGTCGTTCTCGGTCTTCTCTCCTGGTGCCGCGAACCAGTTGGCCCGCTCCCAGCCCATCTTGGAACCGAAGCAGGCACCTTTGGCGGTGAGCCGGTCGTAGAGCGGCGAGCGGCGGAACGGCCGCGCCGTGTCCAGTTCACGGTTCGGCCACGGCATGGCGTAATGCAAGCCGAGCGTTTCCTTGACACGGTCATGCAGCCAGCGCGGATTGTTGTTGAAGGAGGCGAAACGCCTGATGTCGACCGGCCACAAATCCATGGTCGGCGCGCTGTTGACGATCCATTCCGCCAGCGCCCTGCCCGCGCCGCCGGCGCTGGCGATGCCCATGGAGTTGAAGCCGGCGCCGACATAGAAATTCTTCAGTTCCGGCGCCTCGCCGAGGAGAAAATTGTTGTCCGGCGTGAAGCTTTCGGGACCGTTGTAGAATTTCTTGACCTCGGCCTCGGCCAATTGCGGCACGCGGACCAGCGCGTTTTCCATCAAAATCTCGAACTGATCCCAATCGTCCGGCAACAGCGCGAACTCGAAATTTTCGGGAATGCCATTCATGCCCCACGGCTTGGCGTGCGGCTCAAAGCCACCCATGACCAGGCCGCCGACCTCTTCCTTGAAATAGATGAACCCGTCGGGGTCGCGCATGACCGGCAGGTCCGGATGCACGCCCTCGATCCTGCCGGTAACGATGTACATGTGCTCGGCCGAATGCAGCGGCACCGAGACGCCGCACATCAGCCCGACCTTGCGCGCCCACTGGCCGGCGCAATTGACGACGATCTCGGCGGCAATGTTGCCGCGGTCCGTCTCGACACCGCAGGCGACGCCGTTCTTCATGCTGATGCCGGTGACCTTGACCCGCTCGAAAATTTTCGCGCCGCGATTGCGCGCACCCTTGGCCAGCGATTGCGTGAGATCGGTCGGATTGGCCTTGCCGTCGCCCGGCAGCCAGACGGCGCCGACCAGATCGTCGGTCGCCATGACCGGCCATAGATCGGCCGCCTCCTTCGGCGAAATCACGTCGATCTCGACGCCTTGGGCGCGAGCCGATGCGGCCGTGCGCTTCAGCACCGTCATGCGGTCGGCGGTCCGCGCCACCGATAGCGAGCCGCAATTCTTCCAACCGGTGGCGAGCCCGGTCTCGGCCTCCAGCTCGCCATAGAGCTGCGTGGAGTATTTGATCAGGCTGGTCATGTTGGAATGACTGCGCAACTGGCCGACAAGCCCTGCGGCGTGCCAGGTGGTGCCACCGCTGAGTTGCCCCTGTTCGAGCAGCACGACATCGGTCCAACCGAGCTTCGTCAGATGATAGGCGACCGAGCAGCCAATGATACCGCCGCCGACGATGACGACGCGCGCTTGCGTAGGGAATTCGTTTGCCATGGGACATCCTGCCGTTTTGACACCGGTTGGATCATAGCAGCCGAATTCCAAATATCAACACAAAATACCACAAAATATCACATCAAAGAGGCAATCATCAGCTCAGGCCCTTTGCGCGCAAGCGCTTCAGCGATGTCAGCCTGCGGTTTCGCGTCGACGATCACGCCGGCGGCGCGTTGAAAATTCGGAATCCTGAGCGGCGTCAGCTTTGCGAACTTGCTGCTGTCGAGAACGAAGTAGGTTTTGGCGGCAAGCGCGATCATGCGGCTGCGCTGTTCGGCGCCGGCGCGGGTGAAATCGGTCACCTCGCCGTCGGGCGACAGCGCGCCACCACCGAGGAACGCGATGTCGACGCGAAAGCGCGACATGGCTTCGAGCATGTCGATGCCGGAGGCTGCTTCCTCGCCGGGATCGACTTCGCCACCCAGCACATGCACGCGCATGCCTGAGACGTGGCACAGCAGAAGCGCGATCTTCAGGCTCGCCGTGCAGATGGTGAGATCGCGCAGGTCGGCCATGGCTTGTGCGACGGCCAATGTGGTGGTGCCGGAATCGAGGAACACCACCATGCCGTCCTTTACAAGACCGGCGGCCAGCCTGCCGATCGCGGCCTTGCCTCCGGCATTTTCGTGGCTGCGCAAGCTCATTGCCGGTTCGCTCGGCTCGAAGCGGGCGGCGCCGCCATGGACGATGCCGAGCCGTCCCTTATCCGACAGCAGCTTCAAATCACGGCGGATGGTTTCGCGCGAGACATCGAAGAACCCGGCCAGTTCGGCGACACTGACAGACCCCTGGGCGCCCAGCCGCCGCAGGATCTCTTCGTGGCGACGTGGAGCAAGGGCGCGCGCCGGCAGGCTGCTGTCGGGGGACATGATGATCCTCGGATCGAGTAGCGATGTTGCAATATGTGGCAGTGATCGTGCGCAGAGGCAACTCAAGCCATGTCGTCAGGATTTTCGCGACAGGCCATCTTCCCTGATCGCGCTGACCAGCGTCTCGCTTCCCTCGCGAAGATGCTGCCTCAGAATGCCTATGGCCCTGTCGCCGTCGCGCCACCGGCAGGCGGCCAGCAGATCGCGGTGCTCCGTCTGCGAGCGGCTGCGATAGTCCAGGTTCGACAGCAGGATGCGGACGTAGCGATCGGCGGCATTGTGGTGCGCCTCGATTAAGGCCAGCAATCGATTGTTGCCGCAGGCATCGTAGAGAGCCAGATGAAAGGCACGGTTCAGCGCGCCCCATCGGCCGACATTGCGCTCCGCGTCGATCTGATCGAGAACCTGTTCCGCCTCGTCGAGCCTGTCACCGGCGAGATTGGGAAGCGAAAGCCGCAACGCCTCGCATTCGAGCAATTCGCGCAGTGCATAGATTTCACTGATCTCGGCGCTGTCCATCCGGGCGACCTGCGCGCCTTTTGTCGGATGGATGGAAACAATGCCTTCGGCTTCCAATTGGCGAAGGGCGTCACGAATGGGCATGCGGCTGAAGCCAAACTGCTCGGCCAATTCGTCCTGGCGCAGCGAAGTGCCCGCCTTGATGGTGCCACTGGCAATCGCTTCGCGCAGGACATTGGCGACCTGTTCGGCCACGGTTCGCGGCCCCTGCATCACGCTTTCCGCAAATCCTGGCAATCGATGCTCCCGTTTGACGCGGGGCGCTCAGCCTAACGGAAACCCCTCTGCATGGATATATGTATGCCTGTATATGCACACGTTCGGCATCAATTGCCAGACTTGCCCGAATTCCTGCGCCAAGGCCTGATCTGCGTATTTTACCGGCGCTTCGCTTGCCTGGCGTCAGCCGCCGAAGCGCGGTTCCGCAACGCCCCTAACGCCAAGGCCTGATATGGCGAACAGGCTGCCGCGCAAAACGCCGTCGCCGGGAAAACGCGGCAGCGGCGGCTTGGCCATCGAGGTGACGTAGAGGGTGTCGAGCTTCGGTCCGCCGAACATGACGCTGGTGATCTTCTTGACCGGCATGTCGATGATGCGATCGATGCTGCCATCGGGCGCGTAGCGCACCAGCCTTCCGTCATAGACCAGCGCATTCCAGAGATAGCCCTCGGCATCGACGGTCGAGCCGTCCGCCGCACCGCCTCGGCTGGTGTCGACGCGCACGAAGGTACGCCTGTTGGTGGCGGCACCGGTGGCGATATCGTAGTCGTAGGCCCATATCTCGCCGGTCCAGGTATCGGCGAAATAGAAGGTGCGGTCGTCGGGGCTCCAGCATGGACCGTTGGAGCAGATGATGCCGGAATCGATCCGGGTGACGGAAAAATCCGGATCGAGCCTGTAGAGACCGCCGGACGGCCCCTCTTCCATCGTATCCATGGAGCCGGCGAAGAAACGGCCGCGCCGGTCGACCTTGCCGTCGTTGAGCCGGTTCATCGGCTTGTCCGGCTCGGGATCGTGGATCAGCGTCACCTCGCCGGTGGCGAAATCGAGCAGATGGAAGCCGCGCTGCAGCGAGACGACAGCGCCGCCGCCGTCCTTGCGCAGCGCCATTGAGCCGATCTTCATCGGCACGTCCCATGACCGGATCTCGCGCCCGTCGGCGGTCGCCCGAAACACGCGCCCGTCGAAGCTGTCGATCCAGTAGAGTCGTTCCTGTTCGACGTCCCACAGCGGTCCTTCGCCCAGTGTGGTCTTCACGTCCACCACGACTTCGATCTTCATGCCGTCCTCCTCCGTTTTGCGTCTCGCGGCGATTGCTCGGGCCGCCTCAGAAAGCGACCTTGTCCCCGCCTTTCAATGACAGGATTTCGCGTGCCTCGTCGGGCGTCGCCACCTCCATGCCGAGCCCTTCGATGATCTTGCGGGCCAGCAAGACCTGCTCGGCGTTCGATTTGGCAAGCTTGCCCTTGCCCGCCCACAGACTGTCCTCCAGCCCGACGCGGATGTTGCCGCCAAGGGCCGCCGATTGCGCGGCGATGCGCAGTTGGCTGGCGCCGGCGCCCAGCACCGACCACCGGAACTGGTCGCCAAACAGCCGGTCGGCAGTGCGCTTCATATGGGCGACGTCTTCTGGATGCGTGCCGATGCCGCCGAGCAGCCCGAACACCGACTGCACGAAGAAAGGCGGCTTCACCAGCCCACGGTCGGCGAAGTGGGAAAGGTTGTACAGATGGGCGATGTCGTAGCACTCGAACTCGAAGCGCGTGCCGTTGTCGTAGCAGGTCGCCAGAATGTACTCGATGTCCTTGAATGAGTTGCGGAAGACGAGGTCGCGCGTCGCTTCCAGATGCGGCTTTTCCCAATCGAACTTGAAGGTCTCGTATTTGTCGGCCAGGTGATAGAGCCCGAAATTGATCGAGCCCATGTTGAGCGAGGCTACTTCCGGCTTGAACTGGGCGGCCGGGCGCACGCGCTCCTCGACCTTCATGTAGGGGCTGCCACCGGTGGTGATGTTGATGGCGGCGTTGGTGCCTTGCTTGACGCGCGGCAGGAAGCGGGCGAAGGCCTCCGGCGTCTGGTCGGGCTTGCCGGTTTCCGGATCGCGGGCATGCAGATGCAGGATCGCGGCACCGGCTTCCGCCGCCGCGATCGCCTCCGAAGCGATCTGGTCGGGCGTGATCGGCAGATAGGGCGACATGGTCGGCGTGTGGATGGCGCCCGTCACCGCGCAGGTGATGATGACCTTGCCCCTGGTCCGTGCAGGTCCCGGCTTGCGACTGGTTTGCGTCATTCTCCAAACTCCTGATCCGATTTTCTCTTGTGGGCGGCGAGCGCCATGAGCCGGCGGTCACGCCACACCTGCCGGTCGCCTAGGCTTTGCTGTGGCAGTCGCTTGCGGCGATCAGCCTCGACCGTGTCGATGACCTTGCCGGCCCAGTCGACGCGCCGCTGCGTCTGGGGAAAGATGTTGGAATAGATGCCCTGATAGCGCTCGACATAGTCGCGCACGCCGCCGGGTGCATTGAGATCGATGGTCTCGAACGGCCCCATGAACGACCAGCGCAGCGCCAGCCCGTCGCGGATGCCGATGTCGACATCCTCGACACTGGCGTAGCCATCGGCGACAAGCCGGAAAGCTTCCTCAAGCAATGCGCCTTGCAGGCGATTCATGATGAAGCCGTCAAGCTCGTGCTGCATGACCAGTGGCGCGTGGCCGGCGTCGACGAGGAAGGCGCGGGTTCTCTCGACCGTCTCGGCCGAGGTCCACGGCGCCGGCACGATTTCGGCCGCCGGAATGAGATAGGGCGGGTTGATCGGATGCACGACCAGGCAGCGCTGCCGCCCTTGCAGATGGTCGGTGAATTTCGACGGCAACAGCGCCGAGGTGGAACTGGCGATGACTGTTCGCGGATCGGCAAGCGTGTCGATCAAGGAGAACACCTTGCGCTTCACCTCGAGATTCTCGGGCGTGTTCTCCTGGATATGCACGGCACCTGCCAACGCCTCTTCAAGCTCGGCGACAACGGAGATACGGTCAAGAACCTCACCGGCTTGCTGTCCCCGCAGAAGATCGTTCGCGGCGAGATCGCCGAGCACGCCGGCAATGTAGTCGCGGGCTCCACCTGTGGCAGTGGGCGACTGGTCCCACATCCGCACGTCATGGCCGGCGCGGGCGAAGCTGATCGCCCAGGCCCGCCCGATGAACCCGCTTCCGACGATCGCGACATTGGCCATGGTTTGTTCCTCAAAGTGTTTCGACGTTGCCGTCGACGCCGAGCGACTGGCCGGAAATGTTGATCCCCGCATCGGAGAGCAGGAAGGCGACCATCGACGCGACATCATAGGGGCTGGTCATGCGACGCAGCGAGATGTTCTGGAGATAGCGTCCGGTCATCTCCTTGTGGCTGATACCGACCTGCTTGGCGCGCGCCGAGATAACACCTTCGATGCGGGGGCCCTCGATGATGCCGGGCAGGATGGCGTTGACCCTGATGGCGTGCGGCCCGAGCTCTTTGGCCAAGCTTTGCGTGAAACCGATGACACCGAACTTGGCCGCCGAATAGGGTGTGCGGAAGGCGTAGCCATGGCGGCCGGCGGCCGACGACATCGAGACGATCGAACCGCCGCCCGCCGCCTTGATCAGCGGCACCGCGCGCCGAGCGCACAGGAACTGGCCGGTCAGGCAGATGTCGATGCAGCGCCGCCAGTCCGCCGGATCGATCTCGTCGACACCGCCGGTCGGCCCGGCAATGCCGGCATTGTTGATCAGCGCATCGAGCCCGCCGAGTTTTTTCTCGACCGCCTCGAACAGACGGTCGACGTCCTCGTCGCGCGAGACGTCGGCCTTGACCGCCGCGACCAGGTCGATCTTGCTGGGAGCAGCGGCCAGCGCCTCGTCGGAAACGTCGCAGACGACGATGCGGGCGCCGAGGCGTGACAGCGTGTCGGCTATGGCAAACCCGATGCCGCCTGCGCCCGCCGTCACCAGCACGCGCTGGCCTTTCAGTCCGGTCAAAAATTCGTCTGCCGATGCCGGCGCCCTTGTGCTCATGGTCCTGTCCTTCTCATTGCAGCCGCCGTTCGCGCAGCGCCATGACGGCGCCCAGAACGACCAGTCCGTAAAGAATTGCCCTCGTGGCATAGGGAAGCGTGGTGCCGGCGAGCAGCATCTGCAGTGCCGTCAGCAACAACACGCCGCCGAGCATGCCGAGATAGTGGCCGCGCCCGCCGGTGATCAGCGCGCCGCCGACCACCACCACGGCGATCGACGGCAAGAGATAGTCGTCGCCCATGCCGAGGCTCGCCTGACCCGAAAAGCCGGTCAGCATGACGCCGACAACAGCCGCGCAGACGGCCGAAAGCATGTAGACCAGGATGAGCGTGCGCTCGACGCCGATGCCCGACAAGCGCGCCGCGCGCAGCCCGTTGCCGATGCCGTAGACGCGCCTTCCGAACGGGGTGCGGCCAAGCAGGAGTACCGCCGCGACGACAAAGACGACCATCAGCAGCACGATTGGAGTCAGCAGGCCGGCGAGCTTGGCCGTCATGACCCAGCGCAGCATCGGCGAGGAAAACCCGGCCGGCGTTCCCTGCGAATAGAGCAGCGCACAGCCTTGCAGAATGCCGTTGGTGGCGAGCGTCATGACGATCGGCGAGATGCCGAGATAGACGATGCCGAAACCATTGGCGAAGCCGATGGCGCAGGCCATCACCAGGACGACCGGCAAGGCGTAGACAAGGGCGGCGTCGGAGCCGTTGACCATGCCCGCCAGGATGATGCCGGAGATGCCGATCGTCCACGGCACGGAGAGATCGAGGCCTCCGGTCAGGATGACGGTCCCCTGCCCGAGCGCCAGGACGGCTAGGAAGGAGGATAGCACCAGCAGCGAATTCCAGTATCCCGGATTGAGGATGGCGCGGCCGAGCCAGATCTGGGTGACGAGCACGATGAGCAGCAGGCAGACATAGGCCGGCAGCGCATAGCGCAGCGTTTCCGCATTGCGCAGATGGAAGGCAGGGCGCGGCGATGCCGGACTGCGCTGGGCATGGGCTGGCTCGGCGATCTTGAGACGCCGGTCCACGCGCTCGAGCTGCGAGGGCAATATGCCGGCGCGCCAGGCGGCAAACCGGGCACGCGCGGCGCGCAATTGCACGGCAAGCACCGATGCATGCGAGATCGAGCCGGCAAGTGCCGCCAGCACCAGAATGGTGCCTTCGGCAATGGTCGCATAATAGGCCGATACGTTGAGCACCAGCAGGATGTTCACCACGATCATCAGGATAAAGGCGCCGAAGACAGAGCCCACCGGGCCGCCCTGCCCGCCACCGAGGCGCGTGCCGCCGACGACGACCGCCGCGAACATCGACAAGAGCAGCGGATTGCCGACCAGCGGATCGCCGCTGCCGGTCTGGCCGCTGATGAACACGCCGGCAAGGCCATAGCAGCCGCCGGCGATGACATAGACGGCAAAGCGCACCAGAACGACATTGATGCCGACGGAAGCGGCCGACTCCGGATCGCTGCCAAGCGCGTAGAGTGCTGTGCCGAAGCGGGTTCCCTTCAGCCAGAACCAGGCGAGCAGGACGACACCGATCACCACCAGCGGCATCGGCAGCCAGCCGGCGATCGCGTCGCCGAGATAGAAGGTGCCGAGATCGGGCGACACGAAGCCGCCGGGCTTGTCCATCACCAGCAGCGTGACGCCTTGCAGGATGAACATGGTGGACAGCGTCACCACGATCGGCTGCATGCGCAGCACCGCGATGAAGAAGCCGTTGAAGGCGCCCACCGCCATGCCGACGCCGATGCCGACGGCCGTCCACAGGAGGATGCTTGCGCCTGGCGCCATCGGATCCATGCTCGATGCCAGCACGGCATTGACCAGCGATATCACCGCGCCGGCGGACAGGTCGAAGCCGCCCGACAGGATCACGATCGTCTGGCCGACCGCCGCGAGCGCCGAGGTGGCGCCGCCGCTCGACAGGAACGACACATCGAAATAGGTCAGCGGCCCGGCGCTGATCCAGTCGACGACGAAGAGCAGGATCGCCAGGACGGCCGCGGCGATCAGCGCGCCGCGATTGCGCATCAGCGCACGGCGCAGTCCGAAGCCGCCGGGAACAAGGGATGAGGCTGCTGCGCTGCTCATGCGGCGGCTTCCCCGGCATGGCCGAGCGCCGGGCGCATGATGGCCGGTTCGGTGATGGCGTCGCCTTCGAGTTCGGCGGCGATGCGCCCGTCATAGAGGACCAGCACCCTGTCGCATTGGTGAACGAGTTCGGGGATCTCCGTCGAGTGCAGCAGGATCGAACCGCCCGAAGCCACGTAGTTTCGCATCATCACATAAAGCTCGTGCTTGGTGCCGACGTCGATGCCTCGGGTGGGATCGAACAACAGCAGGATGCGGCTCTGCGCCACCAGCCACTTGGCGATGGCGATCTTCTGCTGGTTGCCGCCGGAAAACGCACCGGCCCGCGTCCACAGCGCGCGGCGGTCGACCTCGACAGTGGCGAATGCCGCCTCGACGGAGCGGGTCTCGGCTTGCGCGTCGACAAGGCCTAGCCGTGTGAAGCGCGATATCACCGGCAGCGTGGCGTTCTGGCTGCCCGACAATTTCAGGAACAGGCCTTCGGATTTGCGGTCTTCCGGCACCAGGCCGATGGCCATGTTGGGGCGCAAGGCATCGGCCGGCGAACCGAGCCAGACCTTGCGGCCGTCGACGAGGATGTGGCCGCGCTCGATCTCGGCCATGCCAAAGCAGGCCAGGAACAGATCCTGCTGGCCCATGCCTTGCAACCCGGCGACGCCGAGGATTTCGCCCTTGCGCAGATCGAAGCCGGCGCCGTCGAGCTTGCGTCCCACCTTGAGGTCGCGCACGCCCAGAACCGACGGACCGAAGGCCTGGGCGCTGTCCGGCTTGGGCGGAAAGGTCTGCTCGATGCTGCGGCCGATGATCTTTTCGATGACGTCGGCATCCGAGACATCGGCGACCGGCGCGGTGACGATGTGGCGGCCGTTTCTCAGGATCGTCAGCGTGTCGCAAAAAGCGCGGACCTCGCGCATGCGGTGGGTGATGAAGACGATGGTTGTACCCGCGGTCTTCAGCCTGGCGATGATGTCGCCCAGCCAGTCGACGTCGCGTCCGGCGAGCGTCGAGGTCGGTTCGTCGAGCAAAAGGATGCGCGGCTTGCGGTAGACGGCGCGCGCGATCTCGATCTTCTGGCGCACCGAAAGCTCGAGCTCGCTCACCTCGGCATCGAGATCGACGGAAAAACCGAGATCTTCGATATGGCGGCGGACGGCCTTGCGGGCGGCACCGCGGCGGATCAGGCCGGAGATGCCGACGGGGGCGTAAGGCAGCAGCATGTTGTCGAGCACGGAGAGATCGCGCACCAGGGTCATCTCCTGGAATGCTGTCTGCATGCCGAGCGCATGTGCTGCGCGCGGTGCGCCGTAAGCGATCTCCTTGCCGAAGACACGAACATGGCCTTGGCTCGGCCGGACCAGCCCGGACAGCAGCTTCACCAGTGTCGACTTACCGGCTCCGTTTTCACCGAGCAGGGCATGGACGCTGCCGGGCGCAATCGCAAACGACACGCCGTCCAGCGCGACGGTCGGGCCGAACGCCTTGCTGATGCCGTCGATCTCGACGGCGGGGAGCTCGGAGTGTTCTGTCATTGTCCTCGATCGCCGGCTTGGCATGGATTGACGACGCACGGACAGTTGTCCGTGCATCGTCACACGGGCCTTGGGAGGCTTAGTTCTCCGGTTGTCCGACGAGGGCAGCATTAAGGCCGACCTCGGGTGTCTGGTCCGAGAAGATCGAGGCAAACCAGCCCGGATTGGAGACCAGCGACGGCTTGAAGGCGTTGCAGCCGGCCTTCATCTCCGCCCATGTGCCTTCGTCGCACAGCTTGATCGTCTCATTGGTAACGACCGGCAGCGGCAGGATGGTGGTCTTCGGCACGTCCTTGCCTTCGATCGCCTCGACGGCAAGCTTCAGCGCCAGCGCACCCGAATAAGGCGGCGAGGCATAGGAAATGCGTTGTGCGCCCGCCGGTGCATAAGGAGGAGCGGCACCTTCGACTTCGGTGCCCTCCGGCAGCATCTGGATGCGGCCGCCATTGGAACCTTCGCCGGCGCAAGGCAGGAGTTCGCTGGTCTTCTTGCCAGCCTCGAGCTGCATCGAGTTGGCGGTGAAGCAGCCGACCTGCATCCACAGTCCGTTGATGTCGTCCCAATTGCGGGTGGCCAGGATTTTCGAAAGTTCGGTGCGGGCGACCGCCTGGCTCCACATGCCGACAGCCTCGCCGACGATCTTGATATCAGGATACTTGGCGAAGACTTCCTTGGCGGCCTTTGTCCGCTGATCGTCAACGGATGTTCCCGGGACGCCCGTGATGGCGATGATGTTGCCCTTGCCGTTGAGCTTCTTGACCAGCCATTCGGCGGTCACCCTGCCCGCTTCCAGCTGGTCTATGTGGACGTTGTAGGCGCAAGGCTCGGTGATCTCGGCGTCGTACGCAAAGACCTTCACACCCTTGTCGCAGGCATTCTTGACGACCTGGTTGAGCGCGGTCGGCGAGATCGGATACACGACGATGGCTTCGGCGCCGCTTTGCACCATTGCGTTGATCTGCTGAATCTGGCGTTGCGCGTTGGGGCCAGCGACCTGGACCTGCAGGTCGACCTTGTCGGCCAGGCTCTTATGAGCGGCCATGGCCTTGACCATGTTGGCCGCCTCCGCCTGCCAATCATTGCCGATGTAGCTCATGCTGAGAAAGATCTTGTGCTTCTCGGCGGCCTGCGCGGCGGACAGGCCGAAGGCGCACGCAGCCATGCCGGCCAGCAGCGCGAGCCGCCGGACTTTCGATCCGATACCCATGTGGAACTCCTCCCAAACAGAACGACCGAATGCCTCCCAAGGGCACAAAACGTAAACCCTTGTCATTCGATGCCAGCGACCGTATCATGATTTGATCAAATATCAATGATGAAATCGTTTATATCAAAACGGGCTATGTCGGCCGCTTGACGTGGCACCACGAACCTTGCATTCCGGCACAAGCAATAGTGTCGCCCATGGGCGGGAAGGTTGACCGGAGATGGCTGGATCGGCGTTCAGGAAGCCTGGTGTCGAGATCATTCCACTGTCCAAGGAAACTCTGCAGGACCGGGTCTACAACCAGGTCACCGAGTTGATCCTCGACGGCAGCATCGTGCCGGGCGAGATGGTCACGGTTCAGAGCCTCGCCGACGCCTTTGGCGTCAGTCCGATGCCGGTCAGGGAAGCGCTGCGGCGCCTGACGGCAGCCAACGCGCTGACAGTAGTATCCGGGCGCTCCATCGGTATTCCGGCGCTCAGCCGCGAGCGGCTCACTGATTTGCGCAATGTACGTTTTGAGATAGAGGCCATCGCCGCCGGCTGGGCCTCACAGAACCGCAGTGATGCGGACCTTGCGATTTTCGCGCGCGATCTGGACTCACTGGAACGCGCGAATGGCGCGAACGACGTAAAGGCCTATCTCAGGGCGAATTATACCTTCCACTTCGCAATCTACCGAGCAGCGGGATCCGAAACCCTGCTCAAGATCATCAAGGATCTATGGCTGCAGATCAGCCCCTATTTCAATATGCTGCATGGATCCTACTCGACCGCGAACACATACCATCAACAGATGTTTGCGGCCCTGCGCGACCGGGACGAGCAGGCAGTTCAGGCGGCGGTTCGCGGCGATATCGATGCGGCTTTCGACATGCTGGTCGATCTTTTGAAGTAGCGCCCGGCCCGACCTCCGACCCTTATCACATGCCTCCTATTTCTGGGGATGGCAGAGCAGCGCTCATGCGCACTCAGCGGGCAAGCGCGGGCTTCTTCTGGTGATCTAGAGGTCATATCCCGAGCGCGCCATCCATTGTTCTCGTGCTGGAGCTTGCCGGCGGCAGCCGATGACGCGGCGAACGCATCGCATGGTCATTATCGGATTGCCAAAATCTGGTAGCGTGATTATACCAGTTGATCAGTTGACGACGGGCGATACCGTCCGCTGAGATCAGGAGTAGTGACCAAATGACAACGATTGCGCTGTTCGGTGCCGGTGGGAAAATGGGCTACCGCCTGTCGACCAATTTTCGCGGGTCGCCCTACACAATACGCCATGTCGAGGTCAGCGATGCCGGCAAGGAGCGCCTGAAGACCGGGCTGGGTTTCGATGCGGTCAGCGCCGACGAAGCGCTCAAGGGCGCCGATGTGGTGATCCTGGCCGTTCCCGACACGCATATCGGCAAGGTGGCGAGCAGCATCGAGAGCAAGCTGGCGCCGGGCACCATGGTGGTGGTGCTCGACGCGGCGGCACCCTTCGCCGGCCACCTGCCGAATCGACCGGACCTCACCTATTTCGTCACCCACCCCTGCCATCCGCCGATCTTCAACGACGAAACAGACATGGCGGCAAAGAAGGACTATTTCGGCGGCGTCAAGGCCAAGCAGCATATGGTCAGCGCCTTGATGCAGGGGCCGGAAGAGGATTACGCCAAGGGCGAGGCGATCGCGAAGATCATCTGGGCGCCGGTCATGCGTTCGCACCGCGTCAGCGTCGAACAGATGGCGCTGCTGGAACCCGGGCTTTCGGAGACGGTGTGCGCCTCGTTGCTGGTGGTCATGAAGGAAGCCGTCGACGAGGTCGTGGCACGCGGCGTCGACCAGCAGGCGGCGCTCGACTTCCTGCTCGGCCATATGAACGTGCTGGGCGCCGTCATTTTCGGCGAGACCAAGGGCGTTTTCTCGGATGCCTGCAACAAGGCGATCGAGTTCGGCAAGCCGGTGCTGATGCGGGACGACTGGAAGCGCGTGTTCGAGCCGGAAGAGATCGCCGCCAGCATTCAGCGTATCACCTGAAGAGGAGAGGCGCTGCCGCAGCGCCGCGACGTCGCCGTACCGTTGCGACGCTCGGCATCGTAGCTCATCAGGTACATATCACCTGAATTCGTGGTTAACTCATCATACCAGTTGGCTTAGCTGTTCATGGCTCGGATCGACAGGGTTTTCGCAGGAGTACGATGCCTGGGCGAGTGGAGGATGGCTGGGGAGCAACGATCCGTGGAGGGGAAGCCGGCAAACGGCTCTTTAGCCCGGAAGCAATCCGCCGCCCGCGCCGCCTGACGAATTCGGATGCCGACAGATGCTTTGGGTAACCAAGGCAATTTTTCAAACGGGAGGACTTCATGAAACTTACACGCAGAATGACGCTTGCGGCTTTCGCCGGCATGCTGGCGCTTGGCACGGCCGTGCCCGCCTACGCGGCGGATCTCATCGCCATCATCACGCCCTCGCACGACAATCCGTTCTTCAAGGCGGAAGCCGTCGGCGCCGAAGCCAAGGCCAAGGAACTCGGCTACGAGGCGCTGGTGCTGGTCCATGACGACGACGCCAACAAGCAGTCCGAGCTGATCGACACCGCGATCGGCCGCGGCGCCAAGGCGATCATCCTCGACAATGCCGGCGCCGACGCCACCGTCGCCGCGGTACAGAAAGCCAAGGACGCAGGCATTCCGTCCTTCCTGATCGACCGCGAGATCAACGCCACCGGCGTCGCCGTCGCGCAGATCGTCTCCAACAACTACCAGGGCGCCCAGCTCGGCGCGCAGGAATTCGTCAAGCTGATGGGCGAGAAGGGCAATTTCGTCGAGCTGGTCGGCAAGGAATCCGACACCAATGCCGGCATTCGTTCCAAGGGCTATCACGACGTCATCGACGACTATCCGGACCTGAAGATGGTCGCCCAGCAGTCGGCCAACTGGAGCCAGACGGAAGCTTATTCCAAGATGGAATCGATCCTGCAGGCCAACCCCGACATCAAGGGCGTGATCTCCGGCAACGATACGATGGCGATGGGCGCCTATGCGGCACTTGCCGCGGCGAACCGCAAGGATGTCATCGTCGTCGGCTTCGACGGATCGAACGATGTTCGCGACTCCATCACCTCGGGCGGCATCAAGGCAACGGTGCTGCAGCCCGCCTTCGCGCAGGCGCAGATGGCGGTCGAGCAGGCCAACGACTTCATCAAGAACAAGAAGTCGCCGGCCAAGGAAAAGCAATTGATGGACTGCGTTCTGGTCAATGGCGACAATGCCGCCAAGCTGGAGACCTTCGCGCTGACGAACTGAGCCAGCGTGATTTGAATAGCGAGGGGCGAACCCAGGATCGCCCCTCGCCGCCATTTTCCGTGGGCCGCCCACGATGCTGAACGACAGGCCGCCATGCTGAACACCAAGCCGAACTGGCCGATCCTTACCGTGATGGTCGGCATCAGCCTGACCGCCTGCAAGATCCTGCCGACGAAATCGGACGACGGCAACAACGCTGCCACCTTCAATCCAGACAAGATGGTCGAAGAGATATGGGCGGCAAAGGTCGTGCCCTATCTCCAGCAGAAAGCCGGACCGTTTGCGCAGGTTCACACACTGGCGACAACCGACCCAGCGGCTGCCGGCGCCAAATACGGCAATCCGAACAAGCAGGCGAATTCGCCTTGGACTTTCGCGGTTCGGCTGGAAGGCAAGATTATCGCGGCCAACACACAGTCGCGTGCGGCAACGGTCGACGTCGATGTCGACGGCGACGGCAAAGCCGATGCACGGGTGCAGATCGGACCGGCGGTGCGCGGTACCGCGCTGCGCGACAGCCTGGACTTCATCCAGTTCAACGACTTCACCAACCAGATCGACTTCGCCCAGTTCGGCAAGGCTTTCAACGCTTATGCCGACAAGACGGTGCTTTCCAAGCTGCCGCGCGAGGCGCTGGAAGGCCGCAGTGCCAAGGTGCTCGGCGCCTATACGCTGGGGAGCGGCCAGGACCTGCCGCTGGTGACGCCGGCGGAGGCAGAGATCGGGCCGAAGCCATGAGCGCGATCGCGGAGCGCGAAATCATTCTGAAGCTCGAGGACGTCTCCAAGGTCTATTCCGGCACCGTTGCGGTCAAGCGCGCCAATTTCGAGGTGCGCAAGGGCGCGGTCAACGTGCTGGTCGGCGAAAACGGCGCCGGCAAGTCGACGCTGATGAAGATCATCGCCGGTGTCGAACGGCCGACCGCCGGCCGCATCCTGCTGGAAGGCGAAGAGGTTTCCTTCTCGTCATCCGGTGACGCGGTGAACCGTGGCATCGGCATGGTGTTCCAGGAGCTGAACCTGTTCGGCAATATGAGCGTCGCCGAGAATATTTTCGCCACCCGGGAAATCACCAACCGCTTCGGCAAAATCGACCACGCGCAACAGGAAAACCGCGCTGCGGAATTTCTGGAACGCCTGCAGGCCGGCATCCGGCCCGACATGCTGGTCGAGGATCTGCGTATCGGCCAGCAGCAACTGGTCGAGATCGCCAAGGCGGTTTCGCTCGACGCGCGCATCCTGATCATGGACGAACCGACCTCGGCGCTGAGTGCTGCGGAAGTCGAGATCCTGTTTAAGGTGATCGCCGACCTCAAGGCGCGCGGCGTGGCGATCGTCTACATTTCGCACCGGCTCGAAGAGCTGATCCGCATCGGCGACTACATCACCGTGCTGCGTGACGGCCGCATCACCGGCCAGGAAGAGATGAAGAACGTCGACACGCAGTGGATCGTTCGCCAGATGATCGGCTCCGACGCCAAGGACTTCGCCAAGGCCGACGGCCATCTTCCGGGCGAAGAGATTTTTCGTGCCGAGGAGATCTGCCTGCCTCGTGCCACCGGCGGACTTGCCGTTGACCATGTCTCGTTGTCGCTGCGTGCCGGCGAGATCCTCGGCATATACGGCTTGATGGGCGCCGGGCGCAGCGAACTGTTCGACTGCATCATGGGCCGCCACGGCCATTCTACCGGCGACATCTTCATTGGCGGTAGAAAGGTCAAGGAGCGCGATACGACGCGGCGCATCCGGCGCGGGCTGGCGCTGATCCCCGAGGATCGCCAGCGCGAAGGGCTTGTCTCGATCCTTTCGGTCGCCAGCAATTTGACGCTGGCCAGCCTGTCGCGCTTTGCCCGCCTGTTCCACATCCGTGGCGCCGACGAAAGGCAGGCGGTGACGCAGGTGGTGCGGGAGTTGGCGATCAGGGTCGCCGACCCGGCGCAAGAGGTGTCGTCGCTGTCGGGCGGCAACCAGCAGAAGGTGGTGATCGGCAAGGCGCTGCTCACCGGGCCCAAGGTGCTGTTGATGGACGAACCCAGCCGAGGCATCGATGTCGGCGCCAAGGCCGACGTCTTCCGCACCATGCGCAAACTGTCGCGCGATGGATTGGGCATTCTCTTCGCCACCTCGGATCTCGATGAGGTGATGGCGCTGTCCGACCGCATTGCGGTGATGAGCAACGGAAAACTGACGGGCATGTTCGATCGCTCCGAGGCGACGGAGGCAGCCCTTGTCTCCGCCTCGGCACTTGGCCACGGGCCGACCCCGCACACGGAGAAAACCGCCCATGACTGACATCCCGGCCAAGGCGGCTGTCCCCTCCGTCTCGAGCGGCTCGCTGCTGCTGACGCTGATGAAGGCGAGAACCTTCATCGCGCTGATCGCCGTCTTGATCTTCTTTTCGATCGCGGCGCCTAATTTCCTGTCGACCGCCAATCTGATCCTGATGTCGAAGCACGTGGCGCTGAATGCGTTCCTGGCGATGGGCATGACCTTCGTCATTATCACCGGTGGCATCGACCTTTCGGTCGGTTCGATCGTCGGCCTGTGCGGTATGGTGGCCGGGTATCTCGTGCTCAACGGCATCGACCTGCAGATCGGCTACACCATCTATTTCAACGTCTTTGAGATCGCGCTGATCACGCTTGCCGTCGGCATATTGATCGGCGCCGTCAACGGCTTGCTGATCACCAGGCTAAACGTCGCGCCGTTCATCGCCACGCTCGGCGTGCTCTATGTCGCGCGCGGCCTGGCGCTGCTGTCGTCGGATGGCCGCACCTTTCCCAACCTCGTCGGCAAGCCGGAGCTTGGCACCACCGGCTTCGGCTTCCTCGGTGCAGGCCGGCTGCTCGGCTTGCCGGTGGCGATCTGGATCCTCATCGTCGTTGCACTGGGAGCCGCCTATCTCGCCAAGTACACGCCACTCGGTCGCCATATCTTCGCCGTCGGCGGCAATGAACGGGCGTCGCGGATTTCGGGCGTCCGGGTCAACATGGTCAAGATGTTCGTCTATATGTTCTCCGGTTTCTGCGCGGCGATCGTCGGCCTGATCATCTCGTCCGAGCTGATGGCCTCGCATCCGGCGACGGGCGAAAGCTTCGAGCTCAACGCCATTGCGGCGGCAGTGCTCGGCGGCACCTCGATGTCGGGCGGCCGCGGCACGATCGGCGGCACCATCGTCGGCGCCTTCGTCATCGGCATTCTTTCGGACGGGTTGGTGATGATGGGCGTGAGTTCGTTCTGGCAGATGGTGATCAAGGGCCTCGTCATCATCGTCGCCGTCGTCGTCGACCAGGCACAGCGCCGGCTTCAGCAACGTGTCACCTTGATGCAGATGGCAAAGGCAGGCTGAGCATGGCGGAACTGCGGGGAGCGCTGATCGGCTGCGGCTTCTTTGCCGTCAACCAGATGCATGCCTGGCGCGACATAGCGGGCGCCTCGATCATCGCCATCTGCGACCGTGACCCGGAACGGTTGCGGATCGTCGGTGACCAGTTCGGCATTGCGAAGCGCTATACCGATGCGGCGGAACTATTTGCCGGCGAAAGCCTGGACTTCGTCGATATCGCCACCACCGCGCCCAGCCATCGTCCGCTTGTCGAAATGGCGGCCGCCCACCGCGTTCCGGTGATCTGCCAAAAGCCGTTCGCGCCGACGCTTGCCGACGCAAAGGCGATGGTCAAGGCATGCGCGGAAGCCGGCGTTCCGCTGATGGTGCATGAGAATTTTCGCTGGCAGTCACCTATCCAGGCGGTGCGGACCGTGCTCGATAGCGGCGAGATCGGCACGCCCTTCTTCGGGCGTATCTCCTTCCGCTCGGCCTATGACGTGTTTTCCGGTCAGCCCTATCTGGCAACGGGAAAGCGCTTCATCATCGAGGACCTCGGTATCCATATCCTCGATATCGCCCGTTTCCTGCTCGGCGACGTCTCGACCATCACGACACGAATCGCCCGCATCAATCCCGCCATTGCGGGCGAGGATGTGGCGACCATGCTGATGGACCACAAGAGCGGCGCAACCTCCGTGGTCGACTGCAGCTACGCGACGAAGCTCGCCACCGAGCCGTTTCCCGAAACGCTGATCGAGATCGATGGCAGCGACGGCACGATCCGGCTGGCGCAGGGATACCGGCTGACCGTCACCGGCAAGAGCGGCACGGCCGTCACCGACGTCTCGCCGCCGCTGCTGGCCTGGGCGTCGCGGCCCTGGCACAACATCCAGGAAAGCGTCGTCGCCATCCAGCAGCACTGGGTAGACTGCCTGGCAAAGGGCGTACAACCGGCGACCTCGGGCGCGGACAATCTCAAGACGTTCGCGCTGGTCGAGGCCGCCTATGCTGGGGCCGCGAGCCGGCAACCGGTGCAACTCGACGCCTCGCTGAAATGACCGCCGATACCTTCCTCCTTTACGGCACGCGCGTGGTCGAGGCCGAGCCGGTCAGGCTCAGCGCAGGCGCGCTCAGCGCCGACTTCGTCAACGGCAATCTGCGCACCATTCGGCATGGCGGCACCGAAGTGCTGCGCGCCATCGCCTACATCGTGCGCGACCGCGACTGGGGTACTTACGAGCCTGAACTGACTGAGCTTGTCGTCGACCAGGGCGCCGACGCTTTCTTGGTCAGCTATACGGCAAGCTGCACCGGGCCGGACGCAAGTCGGCTCGCCTTTCGCGCCACGATCAAAGGCTCCTCTGATGGCTATCTGGCCTTCGACGTCAGCGCACTGCCCGAGAGCGATTTCGAGGCCAATCGCTGCGGTTTTTGCATCCTGCATCCGATCGCCGGTCTCGCCGGCAGCCCGGTGACGGTCGAGCATACCGACGGCAGCGTGGTCGCCACGAAGCTGCCGCTGTTGATCGATCCCTGGCAGCCTTTCAAGCATCTGCGCGCGATCACCCATGTGGTTCAGCCGGGCATCGTCGCCGAATGCCGGATGGAGGGCGACACTTTCGAGATGGAGGACCAGCGCAACTGGTCGGACGCGTCCTACAAGACCTATGTCCGGCCGCTGGCGCTGCCATGGCCCTATGTGCTGCCGGTCGGCCAGACTGTAAGCCAGACGGTCAGCCTGTGCATCACCGGCGAAGGGAAAATGCCGGCAGCCGCTGCAACCACCGAGCCGGTTCGTGTCGAGCTCGGCGAGGCTGGGCAGAAGCTGCCGGATATCGGCGTGATCATCTATCCGGATGAGGTCGAGGCAGCGCTCGCAAACCTTCCGACATTGGCGGAACTCGGCCCACAGCAACTGATCCTCCACTACGATCCGACGCGCGGCCACGGGCTGGCCGCGTTGCAATCCTTTGCAAAACTTGCCGCCGCCTATCCAGCCGGCACCACACTCGAATGCGTTGTTGACGGCGCGGGCGATCTCAATGCCGAGCTGTCAGCCGTCGCGGCCCTGGTGTGTCAGGCCGGGCTAAAACTCTCGGCCATTGCCGTGTCGCCGTCGGTCGATCGGCAGTCGACGCCGCCGGGCAGCGCGTGGCCGGAATGCCCGCCGCTCGACGACGTTTATGCGGCAGCGCGGCGGGCATTCCCCGGTATCCGCCTCGGCGGCGGCATGTTCAGCTATTTCACCGAACTCAACCGCAAGCGCGTGCCGGCAGACCAGCTCGATTTCGTCACCCACTGCACTTGCCCGATCGTGCATGCCGCCGACGATCTCAGCATCATGCAGTCGCTGGAGGCGCTGCCTTTCATCACCCAATCGGCACGGGCGATCTTCGGGGCAAAACCCTACCGGATCGGACCATCGACGATTGCCATGCGCCAGAACCCTTATGGCGGAGCGACCAAACCCAATCCCGGGGGACAGCGCATTGCCATGGCCGACAGCGATCCGCGCCATGCCGGCCAGTTCGCGGCGGCTTGGACGGTCGGCTATGCCACGCGCGTCGCAGCCGCTGGGCTGGAACAGCTCACGCTCTCCAGCTTCACCGGACCGTTCGGCGTACTGGCGTCATCCGGAGAACCCGTCGCGGAAGGATCGCCCCGGCCGCTCTTCAGAGCCATCAAGGGGCTTTGCGAACTGGCCGGCCTTGCGCATGTGGCGGCAAGGACGAGCGATGAGACCAAGGTGCTGGCGCTGGCTGGACGCTCCGCCTCGGGCGACACTGTCGTGTGGCTGGCGAACCTGACGGCGGACGACGTGCAGGTCGACATTTCAGCTTTTGGCCGAGGCCATCTCGTGATGACGCCTTACGAGATCCTCCGGATCGACTGACGTTATTTTTCGGAGTTCATCACGTAGAGCGCGCGCGAGCGTTCTAGATGCTTGATCATCGCCTTCTCGGCGCCGTCTGCATCCTTCAGTTCAATGCGGCCTATGATCTCTTCGTGCTCGGTGAGCGTGAACTTTTCCTTGCCGGTCCAGATCAGCATTTCGGTGTGGTATTCCTTCAGCCAGCCGAGCATCGCCTCGCTGACGGCGACATAGATCGGGTTGCCGGAGATCGCGGCGATCTGTGTATGGAACTTCATGTCGGCGGAGATGAAGGCTTCGGAAGCGCCGCGAAAGCCGCGCTGTTCGGCAACGGTGGCCCGCAGCCGCAGCACATCCTCGGCGGTGGCCTTTTCGGCGGCTTCCCTGACCATACCACGCTCGAAGAAGATGCGCGCGGTCTTCAGGTGCTCCAGCGTGTCTTTCGATGACGACAGGATGATCTTGGCGGCGCCGTCGACCTGCTTGATGATCGACTTGGCGGTGAGTTGCAGCACCTTGGCGCGTTCGCCATGCGAGATCGCAACCAGCCCCATATTGCTCAGCGCCTGCATCGCCTCGCGGATCGCGGGGCGGCCGACCTCGAAGCGCTCCATCAGCTCGCGCTCCGAGGGCATGTCGTCGCCTGGCATCAGCTCGCCGCTGGTGATCAGGCGCTTCAGTCGCAAGAAGACCTCATCGGAAAGCTTGCGCCGGACAATCGGTTCCGAACGGTTCATCGCCGCGAATCACTCCCTTGACCCGGCCCTATCTAACACTGCCGCCACAATTCCCGGAATTGCCGTCTGTCGATCCCGCTGCCGGATATGACTTGCAATACTTATGTACTCATTATACCAGATTTGAACGCCAGTGAACCTTTTTCGAACGCCTCGGCTTGAGACAGCGGACCATGATCACCCTCACCTACCGCATCGAAACGCCTGGAAGCATCGAAGCGCTGGCGGCCAAGATCGCCAGCGATCAGTCGACCGGCACCTTCGTAGCGCTGCCCGGCGAGACCGAGGAACTGAAGGCCCGGGTGGCGGCGCGTGTGCTGGCGATTCGGCCTCTGCCCGATGCCGAGCGGCCGTCGCTTCCCAATGACGGTAAGGGGCCGTTCAGGCGCGCCGATGTCGACATCGCCTTTCCGTTCGATGCCATCGGCACCGACCTTTCGGCGCTGATGACGATTGCCATCGGCGGCACCTATTCGATCAAGGGCCTCACCGGGATTCGTGTCATCGACATGAAGCTGCCGGAGGATTTTTGCGGCGTACATCCTGGCCCACAGTTCGGGGTCGCCGGCAGCCGCCGGCTGACCAATGTGACTGACCGCCCGATCATCGGCACGATCGTCAAGCCGGCGCTAGGATTGCGGCCGCACGAGACGGCGGCAATGGTGGCGGAACTGATCGCCGCCGGCGTCGACTTCATCAAGGATGACGAGAAGCTGATGAGCCCGGCCTATTCGCCCCTGTCGGAACGGGTGAAGGCAATCATGCCGCTGATCCTCGATCACGAGCAGAAGACCGGCAAGAAGGTGATGTATGCCTTCGGCATTTCGCACGCCGATCCCGACGAGATGATGCGCAACCACGATCTGGTGGCGAAGGCCGGCGGCAATTGTGCTGTTATCAACATCAATTCGATCGGCTTTGGCGGCATGGCATTCCTGAGAAAACGCTCCGGCCTGGTGCTGCATGCTCATCGCAACGGCTGGGACATCCTCACCCGTCACCCCGGCCTCGGCATGGACTTCAAGGTCTGGCAGCAATTCTGGCGACTGCTCGGCGTCGACCAGTTCCAGATCAACGGCATCGCCTCGAAATACTGGGAGCCGGATGACTCTTTCGTCGAATCCTTCAAGGCGGTGACGACGCCGATCTTTTCGCCTGGGGACTGCGCATTACCGGTGGCAGGTTCCGGCCAGTGGGGCGGTCAGGCGCCCGAGACATATGCACGGACCGGCCGGACCGTGGATCTTCTCTATCTCTGCGGCGGCGGCATCGTCAGCCATCCGGACGGACCGGGCGCCGGCGTACGTGCCGTGCAGCAAGCCTGGCAAGCGGCGGTCGATGGCATTCCGCTGGCCGACTTCGCCTTGAACCATCCCGAACTGGCGCGGTCGATCGAAAAATTCGGCGACGGCAAGGCAGCCTGAGACGATGCAGGACCTGCTTCTCAGCTATTATGGCGACGACCTGACCGGCTCGACCGATGTCATGGAGGCGCTCGAGCTCGGTGGCGTGCCGACCGTGCTGTTCATGCGCCAGCCGGACGCGGCCCTGCTGTCCCGGTTTGGCCATTGCCGGGCGATAGGGCTGGCCGGCACCAGCCGCAGTGAGACGCCGCAATGGATGGACACGCATCTGCGCGATGCCTTCGCCTGGCTGAAGACGCTTAACGCCGAGATTTGCCACTACAAGGTCTGCTCGACCTTCGATTCCAGCCCGACGATCGGCAGCATCGGCCGAGCCATCGAGGTCGGCCGCTCGGTGTTCGCGCAGGATAGCGTGCCGCTGCTGGTCGGCGCGCCGCAGCTCAAGCGCTATACCGCTTTCGGCCATCTGTTCGCGGCCTATCGCGACCAATATTTCCGCATTGATCGCCACCCGGTGATGAGCCGTCACCCGACGACGCCAATGGATGAGTCCGATCTGCTGATCCATCTGTCGCGGCAGACGGCGCTGAGCTCCGGGCTGGTCGATCTTGCGACGCTGCAGTCGGCATCGCGGTCGGCGGCGTTCGATCGCCTGACCGGAAACGGCACCGCCATCGTGCTTGTCGATGTCGACAGTCTGGAGACGCAGGTTTTGGCCGGCAAGGAACTGTGGCGCGTTCGCAAGCCCGGCGGTTCTTTTGTCGTCGGCTCGTCCGGTGTCGAATATGCGCTGCTGGCCGAATGGACGTCGAATGGCGTCGTCAGCGCTGGGCCAGGCTTCACACCGCCGGGCGCTGCCGAGCGGATAGCCGTCGTGTCGGGCAGTTGCTCGCCGACCACCGAACGACAGATCCGGCATGCCCTGACCGACGGTTTCGACGGCATCGAGGTCGATCCGGTCGAACTGGTTTCGGAGGCCTCGCAGCAGGCGATCACGCGCGCAACGGCAAGCGGCCGTGCCAGTCTGCAAGCCGGGCGCAGCGTCATCCTCTACACCGCGCTTGGCCCCACTGCCGACAGGGGCGCCGAAATCGACCGGGAGGAAGGCGCCCGCCACAGGCTTGGCCGCGGCCTCGGAGAAATCCTTCGCAACCTGACGGTGGAACAGAGCCTGCGTCGCGTGGTCATTGCAGGCGGCGACACGTCGAGCCACGCACTCGGCGAGACGGGCGTCGATGCCCTGACAATTCGCATGCCGCTGCCCGCTTCGCCGGGTTCCCCGCTTTGCGTTGCCCACTCGCGCGTCAAGGCGATCGACGGACTGGAGGTCGCGCTCAAGGGCGGCCAGGTCGGGACCGATCGCTATTTCTCAGCGATCCGCGACGGCCTCGGCGGTTGAAACAGCCAGCGCCTGCGTCCAGGTGTTGGCCGTGGGAACATCTCAGCGCGCGAAATACGCCTTGCCGGGTGGAAATCCCGGTAACACCCGGTATTATCTGCGAAAATGCCGAAGTCGGGAGGATGCCGGGTGCAGACCAAGAAGATCATCAACGATGGCAACCGCGCCGTCGACGAGATGCTGGAAGGCATCCTGGCAGCGCATCCCCGCCATCTCAAAAGCGTGGACGGCAGTCCACGCTCCATCGTCGCCCGCGACGGGCCGCGCCAGGGCAAGGTGGGCCTGGTCATCGGCGGCGGCTCGGGCCACGAGCCGAGCTTTCTCGGCTTCGTCGGCAAGGGCTTGGCTGACGCTGCGGCCATCGGCAATGTCTTTGCCTCGCCGCCTCCAGATCCGATCCTCGAATGCGCCAAGGCGGTCAGCGGCGGCGCCGGCGTGCTGTTCATGTACGGCAATTATGCCGGCGACGTGATGAATTTCGACATGGCGGCCGAGATGGCGGCGATGGACGACATCGAGGTGCGCACGGTGCTGAGCACCGACGACGTTGCCTCGGCACCGCGCGACCAGCGGCACAAGAGGCGCGGCGTCGCCGGCAATTTCTTCATCTTCAAGGCGGCCGGCGCCGCCTGCGACCGGATGTTGTCGTTCGACGAATGCGAGCGCATCGCCGGCAAGGCCAACGACCACACCTTCACCATGGGCGTGGCGCTGTCGCCCTGTTCGCTGCCGCAGACCCGCCGGCCAAATTTCGAGATCGGGCCGGACGAGATGGAGATCGGCATGGGCATCCACGGCGAGCCCGGCATCGCACGCGAAAAGTTGAAAACAGCCGATGAGATCACCGACGAGATGCTGGACAGGATCCTCGACGAGATGGCGCCGGCGCGCGGCGACAAGGTCGCGGTGCTCGTCAATTCGCTGGGCTCAACGCCGCTGATGGAACTCTACATCATGAACCGGCGCGTGAAGCAGAGGCTTGATGAGATCGGTGTGTCCATCCACGCAAGCTGGGTCGGCAATTACTGCACCTCGCTCGAAATGGCCGGGGCCTCGATCACGCTGCATCGGCTGGACGGCGAGTTGCAGACGATGCTGGACCACCCCTGCGACTGCGCCATGTTTCGCGCCGGCTAAACCCACTCTGTGGCAAGGACTAAGACATGACGACAATCGATACTGCCCGCCTTGTCACGATGTTCGCGGCGATCGCAAACTCCATGTCAGCAGACAGGGACAGGCTGTGCGCGCTTGACGGGGTTATCGGTGACGCCGACCACGGCATCGCGATGGAGCTTGGATTTTCCGCTGCGCGCGATGCGGTGGCCGGACTGGACACCGCGGCGACCGATCCGACCACCTTGCTGAACACGGCGGCAAAGTCGTTCCTGAATGCGGTCGGCGCCTCCTCCGGTCCGCTCTATGCGACCGCGCTCATGCGCGCCGCGGCAGCCGTCAAGGGCAAGACGGCGCTCGACGACGCGGATGTGGTCGCCCTGTTCCAGGCCATGGCCAAGGGCATTCAGGATCGCGGCAAGGCAGAGCTTGGCGAAAAGACGATGATCGATGCATGGGCGCCGGCGGGGCAAGCGGCGGGCGAAGCGCTGGCCTCAGGCAAGGATCTGGCCGCCAGTCTCAAGGCCGCCGCCCAGGCGGCAGAGACAGGCGCGGAAGCGACCAAAGCGATGGTGGCCACCAAGGGCCGGGCATCACGCCTCGGCGAACGTTCGCTTGGCCATATGGATCCGGGCGCTGCGTCCGCCGTCACCGTGATCGAGGCGATGCGGACCGCCTTGACCGACTGATCATCAGCGGACTTGCCGCGTCTTTCAGCGCTTGGCGTCGAGCTTGTCGACGGCCTGCACGTTCGCGGCAGATGGGCCATTCGGATCAAACTCGGAGGCAAGCCATGCGTCGGCGATCGATTTCGCCAGTTCGGGACCGATGACGCGGGCGCCCATGGTGATGATCTGGGCGTTGTTGGACTTGGCGGCGCGCTCCGCGGAATAGGTATCGTGGGTCAACGCGGCGCGAATGCCCGGCACCTTGTTGGCAGAGATGCTGACGCCGATGCCGGTGCCACAAAACAGGATGGCCCGGTCGTAGTTGCCGTCGAGAATTTCGTGGCCGACCGAGGCGGCGATATCGGCGTAGAAGCCGGCCTGGCTCAGGTCGACGACCTGCAACTCCGGCTTGGTGGCGAGATGCTTGGCGATGACATCGAGCAGCGGCTTGCCGGCGCTGTCGGCTCCGAGTGCGATCTTCATGATGATGAACTCCTTTGCTTTTGTCTCTGTCTCTTTGATTTGACGCAATTCCGGACGGAAAACCGCTTCACACTTTCCCGGAATTGCTCGCGCGGTTAGCGCGCGATGGCGGCCGACGCCTTTTTCAGAATGTCGATATAGCCTTCCGCTTGCCACGCCGAGCGGCCGATGAACAGGCCATCAATATGCGGCTGGCCGATAAGTTCGGCCGCGTTGCCGGGGTTGACGCTGCCGCCGTAAAGCACAGGCGGGGCAGCCGGCAGCCGGTCAGCGGCTACCTGCTTGATCAGCGCCTGCTGCTTGTCGGCATAGTCGGCGCTTGCAGGAATGCCCTTCTCCCCGATCGCCCAGACAGGCTCGTAGGCAAAGAGGATTTCCGCCTTCGGTTGATCGCCGCTCAGCTCCTGCAGCGCGCCGAGAACCTGTGCCGTCAGCACCGCCTCGGCGCGGCCTGATTCACGCTCGTCCAGCGTCTCGCCGACGCAGATCAGTGGCACGAAACCGTGCCTGACAGCAGCCGCCGTTTTCAGTCCGACAGTCGCATCCGTCTCGCCGAAATGCTCGCGGCGCTCGCTATGGCCGAGTTCGATTACATCCAGCCCGCAGTCTTTCAACATCACTGGCGAAATCTCTCCCGTCCAGGCACCGGCATCGGCCCAATGCATGTTCTGGGCACCTACCTTCACGCGGGTGTTGGCCAGTGCCGCCTTGACCTGGCGCGCGGCGGTGAACGGCGGAATGACGAAAGGCTGTATCGCCTGATCGAAACCAGGCACGAAGGCGGCCAACGCATCGGCGAACAGCAACGCCTCGGCAAGCGTCTTGTTCATCTTCCAGCTCGTGCCGACCCAATATGGGGCCATTGTTTTTCTCCTTCGATACTCTTGCGGCCGAAGCCGGCTTCCGGGCGACGTATTCGCTCAAGTCCGAGGCTTGAGACTGTCGCGGCCACTGTCGACGTAAGGCGCCCAGAAATCCACCGACTCGCGGATCATCTCGATAACCTGATGGTCGACTGGTTCCCTCTCCCTGAAGGAAAGTTCAAGGCAAATTTCGTTGTCAGTTCCGCCACCCTGCCGAACCGCGTCCAGCAACTTCTGCGGCACTATGCGGCCATCCTTGTTGTAGGCGGCCGTGAACGGCCAATGGCCGCCCTTGTTCATGGAAGACTGCTTGATGTGGATGATCGGAGATTGCAATGGAAACGCTTTCGCCCAGGCGTAGGGATCGGTGTCGGCAGGGTTGGGTGAGGTCACGTCGCCATGGTCGATATCGACCATCATCTTCATCGGTATGGGCAGCTTCGCCGCGTCGATGGCGCCTTGCAGCGTGACGCAGCTTTCGATCGTGTGGCCGAACTCGCGGCCGACCGACATCGGCTCCCAGAACAGGTATGTCAGCCCCGCCGCCCTGGCGTGTTCGGCAACCTCGCGCCAGCATTCGAGCGCGATATCGAGAAGTGCTGCCCGCCGTTGCGGATCGTCAAAGTCCTTGTAGGTGAAGATGGCGAACTGCGTGCCCATGCCTGGCGCGCCGAGTTCGGCGGAAATGTCGGCGAAGGTCTTGAACCAGTCGACATAGTAGCGCCGGACGTCGGCGTCCGGGTGGCCGAAATGGTTGAGCCGGCCATAAGGTCCGGTCATGCCGGAGGTGATCCTGACACCGGTCCGCGAAAGCGCGCTGTTGAACAGGCGCAGGAATTTGGCAATCGTGGCCGCCGGCCAGCCCGGATTGACGAATTCATGCGTCAACTGCACGTCGCGAATGCCGATGCCATAAGCAATCGCGTCGATCAAATCGTCTGGATCGGCGAAGCGATTGACCAGAGGATTGGTGTTGAGGGAAAGCGTGAAGGCCATCAGTCCGCCGTCGCCATGATGTTACCGAACCAATCTTCGAATGCTTTCCGCTCGGCCGCATTGATATGCAGGCCATGCTTTGTGCGGCGTTCCAGTATATCGGCTGATGTGCCAGCCCATTCGGTCTCGACCAGGAACTTTGCCTCCCGTTCATACAGATCGGGACCGAAGCGTCGGCCGAGATCAGCCTCGCTTTGCGCGCCGGCGAGCAATTGCCTGGCGCGGGTGCCGTAGCTTCGAGCGTAGTGCTTCACCAACGACGGGCTGAGCCATGAAAATTCGACATGCAGATCGCTCAGAAACTGCTCGAAGTCCGCATTGGGCAGGTCGCCCCCCGGCAAGGGAACTTTGGCCGTCCAGGCTTTCTTCATCGTCGGAAAGAATGGCTGGATCTTTTCCAGCGCGTGTTCCGACAGCTTGCGGAAGGTGGTGATCTTGCCGCCGAACACCGAAAGCAGCGGTGCGTTGCCGTTGGAGGCGTCGAGTTCGAAAATATAGTCGCGCGTCACCGCGCTTGGATTGTCGGCATTGTCGTCATAGAGCGGACGCACACCGGAGAAGCTGTAGACCACGTCCTGTGGCGTCAGCTGCCGCTTGAAATAGCGATTGACCACCTTGATCAGGTAGTCGACTTCGCTGGCCTCGGCGACCACTTCCTCGGGCCTGCCTTCGTAGGGAATGTCGGTCGTGCCGATCAGCGCCAGATCGTTCTCGTACGGGTTGACGAAGATCACCCGCTTGTCGTTGTTCTGGATGAGATAGGCCTGCCGCCCCTCCCAGAATTTGGGCACGACGATATGGCTGCCTTTTACAAGCCGGACATTGCGCGTCGAATTCTGCCCGGCGACGCGGCTGACAATGTCGTTGACCCAGGGACCTGCTGCGTTGATCAGAGCGCGCGCGCGGACTTTCGTGACGGCGCCCGTGCGGCCATCCTGCATGTCGATCGACCACAGTCCGCCTTCACGGCGCGCCGCGACACAGGCGGTGCGCGTGAGCACTCTGGCGCCTCGCTGCCTTGCATCGAGCGCATTGAGCAGCACCAGGCGCGCATCGTCGACCCAGCAGTCGGAATATTCGAAACCGCGCTTGAATTCGTCCTTGATCGGCGCGCCTTCAGGCGAGGTCCTCAGGTTCAGCGTTCTTGTCCCAGGCAGCCGTTTGCGGCCGCCAAGGTGGTCGTAGAGAAACAGCCCGAGCCGGACCAGCCATGCCGGCCTATCCTGCGGGCTGTGCGGTAGAACGAAGCGCATCGGCCAGATGATGTGCGGCGCCGCCTCGAGCAGCACCTCGCGTTCGGTCAGCGCTTCGCGAACCAGCCTGAACTCATAATATTCGAGGTAGCGCAGGCCGCCATGCACCAGCTTGCCGGAGCGCGAGCTGGTGCCTTGCGCGAGATCGTCTTTTTCGCACAGGATGACGGACAGGCCACGACCTGCAGCATCACGCGCTATGCCGGCTCCATTGACGCCGCCGCCGATCACGAAGAGATCGACGACATCTGTTGTATAGCTCAAGATCTTGCTCCTGTGCGGTGCGCCATGCCCTTCCACACCGGCCGAAGCGCCTGGCGCGCCGCAACGAAGGAAGGGAAGAGCGCATCGTATGTTTGCGAAAGCGCCTCGTCATAGGCATCGCAGTCGCCGAGAAGCGGCGTCACCCATTCGGCGGCGCAGTCTTCCATGGAGCCGTAGACGCCGAGCCCGACCGCGGCCATCATCGCGGCACCCGCCGCGCCGGCTTCCTGACGGCTGCTGGTGCGCACCTGCGCCCTTGTCGCCGCCGCGATGATGCGACGTAGAGACGGACTGCGCGCTGCGCCGCCCGACAGGCGGATCTCACTCGGCACGGCGCCCATCGCCTGGTAGCAATCGCGAGCGGCGAAGGCCAACCCCTCGAGCACGCCGCGTGCCAGATCGCCAAAGCCATGCTTGACCGAAAGGCCGATGAAGCCGGCGCGTGCGTCAGGGTCGACGAACGGCCCTCTTTCGCCGGCTAGCGATATGTAAGGCTGGTAGATCAGCGATCCCGGCTCCGATGCTTCCACCCAAGCGTCGAGGGCCTTCAGCAACTCGTCATGAGAAGGTTTGCCGCCAGCCGTGGCGAGCACGTCGCGCGCAAGGCCAAGCACCCAGTCAATGTTGAGCGTCGCCGCCATGTTGGATTGCAATTGTGCAAAGGCGCCCGGAATAGGCATGGCGATCGTGTAGCCGGAGCCATCTGCGTTCAGCACGACATCGTCGGGAGTGGCTGCGAAGCGCGTGTGTATGCCGGTCGAGCCGATGACCGTGCAGCCGACATTGCCCGAGGGATCATAGAGGCCGGCTCCGAGCGCCGTCATGACCATGTCGACGTAGCCCAGCACCACCGGCGTGCCTTCGAGCAGGCCGGTCTCCGCCGCCGCCGATCGCGATAGCGGATGATGGTCGGTGGTGCCTTCGAGCATGGGAGGCAACAGGCGGCGATGCGTCGTCAGATCCAGGATGTCGAGGGCTTCGTCGGAATAGGTGCGCGACCGAAAATCGCCGAAGGTGAAGGTTCCCTCGGAGGGATCGCTGGCGCGCTCGCCCGTCATTTTGAAGTAGAGCCAATCCTTGCAATGCAGTGCGGTGGCCGCCCGCTCCAGCATGTCGGGATGATTCTTTTTCATGAAGGCAAGCTGGGCGCCTTGCTGGCAGGAATTCAGCCCCGTGCCGGTCAGTTCGAACCGCCTGCGATCCCGGGGATCGGCGCGCATCTCGTCCACCAAATGTCCGGCGCGGGCATCGAGCCACAGCCAGGCGCGCGAGACAGGCAAGCCGTCGCTATCGATCAGCCAGGTTCCGTCGCCTTGCCCGGTGATGGCCACCGCCGCGATTCGTTGCGCGAGGTCGGGAATCTTGGCCGCGAGATCGCGAACGGTCCGCGCCATGTCGCGCCAGGTCCGGTCGAGGTCCTGCTCGGCGCCGCCGCCTTCCAGCGTGACGAAGCTATTGGGCACCGACGTCATGGCGAGCTGCCGCCCGGACAGATCGAAAGCGATCGATTTGATCACCGACGTTCCCGCGTCGATGCCGATCAGCAGGTCTTTCATGCCGCAAATTCCGATTGGTTGCGAAGGCAGTTCACGAGGGCAGTCATTTCGTAGAAGAGGCAGGGGGTGTCCGCAAGGACACCCCCTGTGCAGGTATTACTCAGACAGCACGAAGGGTGCGGTGTACTTGTCGACATTGTCCTTGGTGATGAGAAGGCAATCGAACAGCTGCTTCTCGGTCGCCGCACCGGTGGCACCCGTCTTGATAAACGAGTCCGCCTGCTGCACGGCCTTGGCCGAGAAGATGGCGACCGGCTGCAGCACGGTGTACTGCAGTTCACCGGACTTGATCGCCGCAACCGCGTCCGGGGAGCCGTCGAAGCCACCGACCTTGATGCCGGCGAGCTTGCCAGCTTCCTTCAGCGCCGCAACCGCGCCGAGAGCCATTTCGTCATTGCCGCTGATCACGGCGATGATGTCGGGATTGGCTTGCAGCATGCTCTGCATCTTGTCGTGGCCCTGGGTACGATCCCAGTTGGCGACCTGCGAAGCAGCCTTTTCGAGATCCGGGTACTGGCTCAGCACAGTCGCGTAACCGTTCGAGCGCGTGGCGGCATTGTTGTCCGACGGGGCGCCGAGCAGTTCGACATATTTGCCCTTTTCACCGACGGCCTGCACCCACTGCTGGGCACCGAGAGCAGCGCCCTGCGCGTTGTTGGAAACGAGCTGCCCCTTGGCGAGGCCTTCCTGGTTGATCTCGGCATTGACGAGGAACACCGGGATGTTGGCTGCAATCGCCTTCTTCACCGCACCGACAGAGCCGTCGGCGTTGGCCGGATCGAGAATGATCGCCACCGACTTGTTGGTGATGGCGGTGTCGATCAAATTGCTTTCCGTATTGGTATCGCCCTTGTGGGCGCCGACATTGGCCGTATAGCCAAGCTTCTCGGCCTCGGCCTTGGCGACGTTGCCCTCGGTCAGCCAGTAGGGATTGGCCGGATCGTTGACGATGATCGAGATCAGGCCCGCGGCTGACGCGGCGGCCGTGAACCCAACGACCATCGCGGCCGCGAGCAGACTTTTCAGCATGGTTTTCATGTACATTCCTCCAATGATTACGCGTGTTGCTGCCAGTTCACCTGGCAGTCTTCCCTTGGGCAGGATTGGCCGGTTCGGCCTTCCCCCGTTTCTGAGAAGTCGGTTGGCCACCTGTCGCGCTTGGGAGCTTGCTGCGGCGGCGATACTGAACGGCATTGAGGAGCACGGCGAGCACGATGACCGCGCCGGTGAACACTGTCTGCCAGTAGGATGAGATGCCGATGATCACCAGACCGTCGGACAGGAAGCCGATGACGAAGGCCCCGAGCAGGGTTCCGCGGATGTTGCCGCGGCCGCCGGTCAGTGCCGCGCCGCCGATGACGACGGCCGCAATGGCCGTCAGTTCGTAGGTGGTGCCGGCGGTCGGTCCAGCCGACGTCAACTGCGAGGACAGGATCAGGCCGGCAATGGCGGCACAGATGCCTGACAGCACATAGACGGAAATCTGCACTGTCTTGACCGGAACGCCGGAGAGTTCGGCCGCGCGTTCATTACCGCCCGAGGCGTAGAGCCAGCGCCCGAAAGCGGTGCGGTTCAGGACGATGCTGCCAATGAGCGCGATGACCACGAGAACCACGACGCCCGTCGGCACGCCGAACAAGCGGTTGAAGCCAAGCGCATCGAAGCCGGTGTTTCCGAGCTCCGGCTTGCCGCCGAGATTGTTGTAGGTCAGGCCGCTGGTCATCAGCAGCGCCAGGCCGCGCGCCATGTACATGACGCCGAGCGTGGCCACGAACGCCGGAACCTTGAAGCGCGCGATGAGCACGCCGTTGATCAGCCCGACGACGGCGCCCAGCATGCAGGCCAGCACCGCGACCACCCACACCGGCGGATAGAGAACGACGCCCAGCCAGCTCAGCGTCACCCCTTGCATCAGGAAGCCGGCAACGACGCCGGCCAAGCCCAGCGTCGACCCCACCGACAGATCGATGCCGCCATTGAGGATGACAAGCAGCATGCCGATCGCGAGGATTCCGAAGATGGCGACATGCGAGGCCATGGTCAGGAAATTCGCCACCGAGAGGTAGTAGGGCGACAGGATCGAAAAGACGACGATGATGACGATCAGGGCAAAGAAAGCGCGGCCCTCGAGCAGCAGCTTGGCGAGATCGAAGCCTTCGCTCGCGCTTGGACTGGACTGTTTTCTGGCCTGGCTGACATCGGTCATGGTGGGCTCCGAAATTCCTGGTGATCAGGCGACCACGGCTTCGCCCGAGGCGGCCATGATCTGCTCTTTGGTGGCATTGGCGCCGAATTCGGCTGAAATCCTGCCGCGGCGCATGACGACGATGCGGTGGGCAATGCTGAGGCATTCGTTGACCTCAGAGGTCGAGAAGACGACGGCAAGGCCCTGCGCAGCGCGTTCGCTCAGCAAGCGGAAGACTTCGGCCTTGGCGCCGACATCGATGCCGCGGCTCGGCTCGTCGAGAAGGATAACCTTGGGATTGGTCGTCAGCATCTTGCCGATGACGACCTTCTGCTGATTGCCGCCCGACAGCGATCCGATCATGGCGTTGCCGCCAGCGGTCTTGACGGTCACCTTGCGGATCGAGTCTTCGACCAGCTCTCGCTCTCTGGAACGAGACAGAAACAGGCCCCTGGCGAACGCTTCGATGCTGGCGAGCGAAAGATTACGACCGACGGTCATCGTCTGCACCAGCCCGTCGCGTTGCCGGTCCTCGGGGACCAGCACAAGCCCTCTGGAGATACGCTGGGCAATGCTCAGCCCCGAGACGTCCTCGCCTTCCAGCAGCGCCCGCCCGCCCGCCATCGGCACTCGTCCGGCGACGGCCTCCAGCAATTCCGTGCGCCCGGCACCCATCAGCCCGTAGATGCAGACGATCTCGCCTGCTCGCACGTCCAGCGACAGGTGATCGACGACGGAATAACCTGAGCCCGAAGTGTCGACGACGCTGACATCCTCGATCGATAGGGCGACTTCGCCGAATTCATGGCCGGTCGGCGGCGAGCCGAGATCGAAATTCTCGCCGACCATGTTGCGCACGATCCATTCGAGATCGATATCCCGAGCTTCGGCCGTCGCGGTAATCGCGCCATCGCGCAGGACAACGGCATAGTCGGTGATCTGCAGCGCCTCTTCGAGGTGATGCGATATGTAGACGATGGAGACGCCGCGGCTGGTCAGATCGCGGATCACCTTGAACAGAACTTCCACCTCGGTTGCGCTGAGCGCGGAGGTCGGCTCGTCCATGATGAGGATGCGCGAATCGACCGACAGTGCCCGGGCGATCTCGACGATCTGCTGTTGGCCGAGGCGCAGATCCTCGACCAGGGTCATCGGATCGATGTCCTCTTCGAGGTCAGCCATCAGAGCGCGCGCCTGGCGTTGCTCCTCGGCGAAGTCGAGGCCGGTCCTGGTGCGCAGTTCGCGGCCCATGAAGATGTTGTCGCGAACGCTGAGGTTGGGCGCCAGGCTGAGTTCCTGGTGGATGATCGAGATGCCGCGATCGCGCGCGTCCGAGGACGAAGAAAAGCTGACGAGATTGCCGTCGAGCACGATGTCGCCGGATGTCGGCGTGACCACGCCGGAGAGGATCTTCATCAGCGTCGACTTGCCGGCGCCATTCTCTCCGAACAGCGTGGTGACCTTGCCGCGATGGATGTCGAAATTGACGCCCTTGAGCGCATGGACGCCGCCATACGACATGACGATGTTGCGCGCCGAAAGCACGGCGTCGCCAGTCGCGGGTCCGGTGTCGGCAGCCGGTTTCATTTGACGTCCAGCCTCACGGGGGTGACGAGCCAGCTCTTCGGGTTGACCAGCTTGAATGCGCCGACCACCGATATGGTCTTGCCGGTCAAGGTGCTCGTATCGACCTTGGCCAGGACTTCCTTCTTCATCTCATTGTTCAGCGCCGAACCGGCGTCCTGGTACTCAATCTGGTTGGTGAACTGGCCGAATGTGATCTTGCCCGTGGCGTCACGCAGTTCCGTCCCGTTGATTGCCGGTCCCGTCTGCACGCGGATCATCAACGTATCTGGCACGCCGTCGACGGCGACCTTGTAGATGCCAGATTTTCCTTCGCCGACGACGCCGGTGAACTTGACTGAAATGACCGGTCCGACGCCCGCAGGCACACCGTATTCCTTTTCCGCCGTTGCCCTGTCCTTGGCAATCGCCGTCGCCACCGTCACCGCGTCGGCGGCGCGTGCCTCGACATCGGCCTGCACCTTGGGAAATTCCGACTTGCCGTAGTCAGCGGCGGAAAACACGGCGCTGCGAACGTCGCCTGCCGACCCTATCCTGACCACCTTGGTATCGAGCGCCATGGCGCCGAGCAGGACGACAACCGCGGCGCTGGCAAGTGCCCGACGCAGGGCGGGCGAGGCAGGCCTGGTCGATGCGGTGGCGGCTTTCGCGCTCATGACGCAACCGCCAGCAAGGCTGATTCGCGCTTGTCACGCATTTGGCGATCCTCCGTTCATATGGCGCTTCGCGCCATTGGGTTTGTTCTGTTCGACAAGGGCACGAGCGGTGGATTCGTCGGTGATCAGGCCGCTCAGATAGCGGCTTTCGAGCACCGCTTTGATAGCGCGTATTTTCACTTTGCCGCCGGCGACGGCGACGATCCGGCGGCCCTTCAACTGGTCCCGCGGGAGTGCCAGGATTCTTTCCGACAGCGCCGTTTCCACTGGGCGTCCCTGGTCGTCGAAGAAGTGGGCGAGCAGCTCGCCGACGCCGCCATCGCGTTTGACCTCATCGATTTCGGAATGTTCGATCATGCCGGTGGCGACCAGCGAAGCTTCCCGCTCGGCGGTCCCTATGCCGACGAACATCAGGTCGGACCGGCTTGCGAGGTCGAAGACATCGCTGATGCCGCGCTGCCCAAGCAGCACCTCACGGTCCTCCGCGGTGTTGGCGACAAAAGGCACCGGCATCACATAGGCCTGCGCGCCGGTCCGCTCGGCCAGCCGATGCATGACGTCGTGCGGGTTGGCCGCGAACTTGCGCGTCACACCGCCAAGCAGCGAGACGAAACGGATATGGGCGGCGGCGGTGCGCGTCAGATACTCGACGCTTGCGGCAAGGGTACGGCCGTGGCCGACGCCGATCAGCATGTCCTCGCCGCGATCGATCTCCCGCTTCAGAAACTGAGCGCCGGCGATGCCAAGCGCCTTCAGCGGCAGCTCGTCCTGATCGAGATCCGGAACGACCTCGCAGTAATCGAGCCCGTAAGCATTGATCAGCTGCTGCTCGAGGTCGATGCATTCGCCGACGTCGCCGTCGATGATCACCCTGACCAGGCCATCCTGGGTGGCCCGCGTGATGAGCCGATGCGCCTTGAGGCTGGTCAGGCCGAGCCGCTTGGCCACCTGGGCCTGCGTCAGACCCCCGGCATAGTGAAGCCAGGCCGCGCGGGTGGCGAGGCTGGACTCATGATCGCGGTTAGCGGTTCCGCCGGATTTCAAGCCATCTCCTCCCTGAGATGATATTATTATCTTTGTATGCAAAAATTTTCACATCCCTGCATTGCTGTCAATCCCCCGCCGGGTTGGGGCGCATGCACATACGGGGAATTCACAGGTCTCGCCCTTCCCGAAACGCCGGTCTGCCGGCATTCGGCGGGCAACATCGACCTATTAGGAGGTGAGCATGTTACTCGATCATACGATGATGTTAATTTAACGTCAATCTGTGTTATCTCAGGCTTAAGCCGGCAGAATTGCACGGCCGTCGGCTATCCAGGTTTTTTTCTAACTAGCTGTTTTTCAGGGATAATATCTAATATCGGCAAAATCCCAATCTGCCTGTGAGTTGGGCGATTTGCGGATGCGGTGCATCCATAGGCAAACCGACCGGATTGCCTTGTGAAGAGCATCGGTGACGGACTGATCAGCCCAGCCGCATCAGGTTCCGGTCCTCGAGTTCCACAATTGCGGCCTCGACTTCCCTTGCAAGGCGCCCGGCGCTCCAGCCCAGCGCCTGTCCGGCAATCGCCGCGATCGCCTGCAGGTCGCGGCCTGTCAGGGAGCCTGATATCGCCAAGGTGCTGCGGCGCATGACGATATCGGCCAGATGTTCGACGAACTCGTTGCGGACGATGTAGTCGATTTCCGATTTGCTGTAGCTTTCTGAATCCGGCAGCCGACCCTCATCGCCCGACCCATGCGTGGCGATCTGCGTGGCTCTGGTGCCGTATCGCGACAGCAGCGCATCGAGACGCCGTTCCTCAGCGCCCGTCTTCGAGCGAGCCAGAGCCAGCCAACTTGCTCGCGCTGCGGCATTGGTCGGGAAATCCCTGCCGCCGCCGATCGGCATGGCTTGCGTCGTCACCTTGCGGCTGCGCTGCAGGCGGCCGAGCACGGTGTCGGCGACTTCCTCGGCGAAACCGCGAAAGGTCGTCCACTTGCCGCCGACCAGCGAGATGACCGCGAAAGGTCTGTTCCGATCCGGCTCGGTGACCGGCGCGGAGTGGTCACGGCTGATCAGCCCGGGCAGCGATGCATCGGAGGCCGGCAGCGGCCTGATGCCGCTATAGGCATAGACGATCTGGTCGGGCTCGAACGCCATTCCCGGCAGCAGAGTCCGCACGCTGTCGAGCAGGTACTCGACTTCGTCGGGCTCGCAGCGCACCGCGTCGGGATTGTCGGCCTTGATGTCGGTGGAGCCGACCAGCGCCAGGCCGAGATAATCGTAGATGAGGCAGATGCGGCCGTCATCGGCTTCGAAATAGAGCATGCGCCCGGCCAGGCTTTTGACCAGTTCGTCATGCTTGAGCAGGACGTGCGAGCCCTTGGTGCCGCCGATCATCTTCGACGGCGCGCCAAGCAATTCGTTGACATCGTCGATCCACGGACCGGCGGCGTTGACCACCAGCTTCGGCCGCACCGAAAAGGCCGCGCCGTTTTCCGGCTGGAAGGTCAGTACCCCATCGGCGGACTTGACCAGCGCCGTATAGTTCGCGCTGGCCGAGGCCGCGTTTGCCTGCCGCCCATCGAGGATCAGTTCAAGCACGAGCCTTTCGGGGTGGCTTATCTTGGCGTCGTAGTAGGTGCCGGTGGCGACGATCGAAGGATTGAGCGCCGGCATCCCGCTGAGCGCCTGGCGCCGCCCGACCATGCGGTGGCGCGGCATGACCTGGTTTCGCGAGCCGTAGAAATCATAGATCATCAGGCCGATCTTGATCAGGATGGCGCCGCGGCTGCGCGGTGCGCTGGTCGAGCCGAACAGCGTCCGCAATGCCGCCAACATGCCCTTGCTCCAGGAAAAGATCGGGATGACGGTCGGCAGCGGGCTGACATAGTGCGGCGCGTTCTTCAAAAGCAGATTGCGTTCAAGTGTCGACTGTGCGACCAGCCCGAACTCGCCGGTTTCGAGATATTTCAGGCCACCGTGAATGAGCCGCGATGGCGCGGCACTGGTGCCCGAGCCGAAATCCGCCTTGTCGACGATCAGACAGCTGACGCCTTGCGCGCACAGGTCGCGAAACAGCCCTGCCCCGTTAATGCCGGCGCCAAGAATGACGACGTCGACCTCGCCGGTTCCGGCCATGGCGGCCAAACGCCCGGCGGGATTTTCCGTAAATGTTGCTTCGCTTGAGCTCATGACGCTTTCGTCTTGACGATGCGCAGCTTCACGCCGGCCCGTTCGAGAGCTTGCGCCCGCGCATCGCCCAGGCCTTCGGTCGCCAGCACGACATCGAAGCTGATCAGATCGTCGAAGACATGCAGCGCGATCCTGTCGAACTTGGCATGGTCGATCAGAAGGATACGCTTGGCCGATGCGGCCATCATCGCCTGCTTGACCCGCACGACATTGGGATCCTGGATGAAGGCCGTGGTTCCGGTGATGGCCGAAGCCGAGCAGATCAGCACATTGGCGCGCAGCTGCGCCACGGCGTTCTCGCAGACGATACCGATATAGGCGTTGTAGGTGCCGTGGTACTGGCCGCCGAGACAGATGAAGTCGAGTTCGTCGACATTGATCAGCAGTGATGCCGTCGCTACGGAGTTGGTGATGACGGTCAGCGGCTTGACGTCGAGCAGCAGTGCCGCGACGGCGTTTGCCGTCGAGGAATCGTCCAGCATCACCACCTGGCCGGCTTCGACATAATCGAGTGCTGCCCGCGCCAGCGCATCCTTCTCGGCCCGGTTGACCGTCACACGGTAGCGGAAGGCGCTTTCGTAGAGGCCGGAAGGCTGAACCGTCACCGCACCGTGCAGCTTGCGCAGCACGCCCTGCTGCGCCAGCCGGTCGATGTGCCGGTGGATGGTCATGCGCGACACGCCGAAATGCTCGACCAGATCGTCGATGCGCACCTGGCCGAGCTTGATCACATAGTCGGCGATCTCTTCGCGTCGTTCGTCGGCCTTGATCATGCGGTTCCCCCAGTCTCTGACCGGCCCAGCTTCTCGATGTCGGGCCAATGCGGTTCGAGCGCACCGGCTATGCGGCCATAGAGGGAAAAGCGCTCGTTGAACACAGCACTCGAGGCTTGGTCAGGCTCGTATTGGCGCGCCGTCACCCCGACCTGCCTGGCGCCCTGTTGCGGCGTCGCGAAGATGCCAACCGCCGCCCCCGCGCAAAGGGCAGCGCCAAAGGCCGCGGCCTCGTCGGTCGAGGTGACGATGACCGGGGCGTTCAGCACGTCGGCAAACATCTGAACGAAGGCCGGATTGCGCGAACCGCCGCCGGTCAGGCGGATCTCGCTGATGGCAAAGCCGTCGCGCAAGGCTTCCACATGGGTGCGATGATTGAAGGCAATGCCCTCCAGAACCGCCTTGAGTATATCGCCGCGATTATGCCAGCCGTGCAGGCCGACAAAGCTGCCGCTGGCGACATCGCCAAAAGGGGAGCCGAATAGATAGGGGTGAAACAGGATGGTCGAGGGCTTCTTCAGCGCCGCGTCGATCTCTGCTGCCAGAAGCTCGTGGATCGAGCCACCATCGACCGATGCCTTTTCCTGCTCCGAGCGGCAGAACGTGTCGAGAAACCAGTCGTAGTTCGCGGTCGACGCCGGCGAGATCGCCATGTTGTTCCAGCGGCCTGCGTCGATGGCGTTGCGACAGAGCCAACGCGGGTCGACGCGTGGTTGCGAAGAGACGACTTCGTTGATGGAATAGGTTCCGGCGACGATGGCGAGCACGCCCTCCTCATGGCCGCCCATGCCAAGCGCGGAGGCAGTCACGTCATGCAGTCCGCACACGACCGGTGTTCCCTTGGCAAGGCCGGTCATTTCGGCTGCCTCGGCGGTGACATGGCCGACGATCGCGGCGGAGTGCGCCATCGGCGGCAGCGCGTCGAAAAGATCGTCCAGCCCGAAGATGCGCATCGCTTCCGGCGCGTAATCCTGGGTGCTGAAATCCGTGAATGAGGTGCTGGCCTCGGTACGGTCGGTGCCGATCGTGCCGGTCAGGCAAAAGCGCAGCCAGTCCTTGCAGGCCAGTATATGCCCGATACGCCCATAGCGGGCCGGTTCGTGCTCCCTGATCCAGGCGAGCAGCGCCGACGGCGCCGAGACGTGGGGCGCCTGGCCTGTTCGCGCCAGCGCCTCTTCGAAGACCCGGTCCGCCGACCATCGCTCGACAATCTTGCCGGCGCGGCTATCGAGCGACAGGATTCCAGGCCCCAGCGGCCGACGATCCTTGTCGAGCAAATAGAGACCGTCGCCATGCGCGGTTGCCGCCACCGCCCTGATGTCGTCCGCCGGGCGGCCACATAGCGCGATCGCCTCCTTGATTGCGTCGGCGGTCGCTTGCCAGAGGCCGGCCATGTCGCGCTCCACCCAGCGCGCATGGGGCATCGATTGCGGAACCCGCCGACGCGCCACCGACAACTGCGTGCCATCGGCATCGAAGATCACCGCCTTGGTGACCGTGAGACCGTTATCGATTCCGAGCAAACTGGGCATGGGCGCCGCCGTTTTCAGCAACTGGTGAAGGGCGCTGCAAGGCAATCCTGCAGGTTGGGATAGGGACGACGGACATGACGACAATCAACGAGCAACGGTGATACCAAAGCGCCGCATCCGACGCGGGAAACAGACCATAGTAGCCTGTTAAATTAACGTCAACATGTGATATATTTTGTGGAAATGTCTGACGTACGCTGAGACATGCATCCGATGCGGGACGAAGCTCCGGCCTTGCCGGCCCGATCATCCCCTGCTGCGAAATCGCCGCCTCAGGGCGCATGACCTGACCAGCTTTCCCTGGGTGGCTCCCCTGCCCGGCTCTCCGCTGATGTCGGACCTGCAGATGATCCTGATGAGCATCGGCATGTCGGACCTGAACATCCGCTATTCGGGAGGCTCGCTGATGAGCGTGATCAACTTCCTTGCCGAAACCGATGCGTTGGCCGTGCTGCCATTCTCCGTAGTCTTCGCGCAGCGCAAGGAGAGCCGGGTTACGGTGCTGCCCTACGAAATCCCGCAGCCCAGCCGCTCACTCGGTATCCTTCGCCGGGTCAGCGGACCACGCTCACCGGCGGCAGAGCGCTTCGCGGGCCACGTCACGACCGCCTTCGAAAACCTGAAGCACATCATCAAACGGCATGAGAATGCCGTCGTCTGGGGGCGGTAATCCAGCCTGCTATTCGAATGATGCGGTAGCGTCACAGAACGCGCATGTTTCCTCCAGCCGGAGGCGCTTCATCCCCGCGTCGCCGGTTAGGCTCGACGGCCGCCCGCCCCCAAAAGCCGTCGGGCCGCCAGAAATCCCGATATCCTATTGGTCACGCCCTCCTCCACCTCGCCATCACTGCGTAAACGCTTTGGACATCTGATCCGCAAAGGGTTTCAACAGATAAGACCAGACATTGCGTTCGTCGGTGCGGATATGAACCTCGGCGGGCATACCTGGCCTCAGCACCTTCGCTTCGGTCAGGCAGCTTGATTTGCTTTCAACCTTGATACGCGCCGAAAAATAGGAAAGCTGACGTTGCGGGTCTTTAATCAGATCTGCCGAGATGTGTTTCACTGACCCTTGGCAGACCGGAGTGGTTCCCACGTCGAACGCCGGAAAACGGATCGACACCGGCTGCCCAGGCCGGACGTCGTCGACCCGCGACGGAGGGATCAGCGCGTCCACCACAAGATCGTCGGTATCAGGTACGATGGTCATAAGCATCTCGCCAGGCGCGATAACGCCGCCGACGGTATGGACAGCCGATTCCTGTATCGTTCCGGACTGTGGCGCGCGGATCGTTGTCTTGGTCAGTTCATCCTGCGCCACAATCTTCCGTTCGTTGAGTTCGGTCTGCTTGGCTTCCGTCTCGCGGAGTTCGGTCGTCACGTCGGTGCGCCTTTGGTCATCCAGCTGCAGCATCTGCAACCCCGTTTCGCTGATGCGCGCCTGGGCTTCAGCTACTGCTGCAGCGAGGCGCCCCGATTCTCCCCTGGCCCGGGTGGCATCCAACTTGATGTTGCTTACCCTCTCCTTGGAGACGAGTTTTTTGGCGTAGAGGGAATCAACGTCGGCGAAATCCTTGCTCAGCAGGGCAACCGATTCATCCACCGCGCTCTGTTGCGCTTTAAGACCGTCGATCTGACGTTCAAGTTGCTGGGATTGGCTTCTCAACTGCGCCTTCTGTCCAGCCAAAGCCGAAGCGCGCGTTTCAAAGAGAGCGCGTTCGCCGTTGACGAGCGCAGCCAGCTCCGGTTGGTTCATTCGCGCCTTCAGGTCGACCGGCAGCTGCATTTCCGCCAAGCCCGTGCGCTCGGCCTCCAGCCGGGCGAGGCGAACGGTCGCGCGATCGAGATCCTCGCTGATGATTTGCAGGTTCGCGCGTGTCAGCGTGTCATCCAGCCTGACCAGCACGTCGCCGGCTCGTACATGATCTCCGTCCTGCGCGAAGATTCCGCCCACTGTTCCTCCGGTTTGATGCTGGACCTTCTTGACGTTGCTTTCTACCACCACGGTGGCCGGTGCAACCACGGCGCCGGCGATCTTGGTCAATCCCAGCCACAGGCCGCCGCCGAGGACCAGCAGACCTGTAATCACCAAGCCGAATATCAGGTTGGCCCGTATACCGTCCGGCAGATCTGGCGAGCTCACGGCAGGCCCTTTGCTGCCACGAAGGGTCCGGGCATAGGACGAGAAGGTGACGAATGTTTCGAGCAGAGCCTCATGCATGCCCGGCAACCCCCGGTATCGGCGCCAAAGAAGATGGCCGAGGTGAAACAGGCGGTGAAGGTCGGAGCACGTTCGCCAAGACCTCCTCGCGCGAGCCGAAGGCATGAACCGTCCCATTCGACATAACCAGCACCTGATCGATGTTGGCGAGTGCCGAGGGACGATGGGCAACGACAATGACGATGCCCCCGCGCTGACGCACTGCCCGTATGGCGCCGGCCAGGGCAGCGTCCCCATCCACGTCGAGGTTCGAGTTCGGTTCGTCGAGCACGACAAGGAACGGCTCGCCATAAAGTGCTCGGGCGAGACCCACGAGTTGCCTCTGCCCTGCCGACAGGGCTGCTCCCCCCTCCCCGATGCGGGTCTGAAATCCCTGAGGGAGTTGCATGATCATTTTCTCGACGCCGGCGGCTCTTGCCGCCGCAAGGACGCCTTTTGGATCCGTCTTGCCTCGGAACCTCGAAATGTTGTCTGCTACCGTGCCGTCAAACAACTCCACATCCTGCGGCATGTAGCCGATATGGGCGCCGAGATGTTCCGAGTTCCATTGATCGAGAGAGGCGCCGTCCAATCTCACCGAGCCATGGAGCGGCTTCCACACCCCGACCAACGAACGGGCCAGCGTCGTCTTGCCGGAGCCGCTCGGGCCGACGACGGCCATTCCAGCCCCCCTCGACAGGTGGAAACTTACATTTACAACGGTCGGTCTTGTCAGGCCGGGCGGCGCGACTGTCAGTTGCTCGACGGCAAATCGTGCCTGTGGACGAGGCAATTCCATCGGATCGTCCTGACTGCCAAATGCAGCCATGACAGCTGCCAGCTCGCTATAGCTGCGCCGGGTCGATAGAAGACCTCTCCAGTTTGCAATCGCCGCGTCAACTGGGGCCAAGGCCCGGCCGAGCAATATGGAAGATGCGATAATCACCCCAGGAGAAGCTTCACCGCCGATGACCAGGTAGGCACCGAGCCCCAGAACGCCGGATTGCAGACCCATGCGAAGCGCCTTCGAGAAGGAACTGGCGCCACCGACGACATCCGAGAGGCGCTCCTGCTGACCAAGATATGCGCGGCTGACGTCGCTCCAGCGTCGAGCCAGTCGACCAGAAAGCCCCATTGCATGAACAACCTCGGCGTTGCGCCGGGCGGAGTCGGCAAGCGCCCGTTGCGACGACAAGTCTTCGGAGGCGCGCGCGGCCGGACCACGGCTAAAGACTTCCGCAACCGCCGTCAGGAGGACCACGGCGATCGCGCCGACGGTTGCCAACAAGCCGAGCAAAGGATGGAGCAAATAAATGATCACCAGATAAAAAGGGATCCACGGAGCGTCGAAGATGACCGTCGGTCCCGTTCCGGAAAGAAAGCCGCGCAGTCGGTCAAGATCGTGCAAAGGCTGCAGACGGCCCGCATCACGTCCTGCCTTGAGCGGCAAGGACAGGGAGATGGAGAACACCTTTTCCTGCAAATTTCTATAGAGAAGACTGCCGATGCGGACCAGCACGCGAAGCCGCACGAAATCCAGGAGCCCGTAGACCGCATACAAGCCCAGCATGCCGATCGTGAACCCCACCAGGGTGGGAACGCTCTGCGACGGCAGAACGCGATCGTAGATCTGCAACATATAAACCGAACCGGTCAGGGCGAGAATGTTTATCACTGCCGAAAACAGCGCCACGCCAAGCAGCCCAGGCATGCAGGCGAGAATGGCGGAACGCAGCTCGGGAGAACCGGCCCCCGATGTTTTCATGACCAGCGGTCGTTCGCGCGACACTGCCGCGCCGTTACTTCCGTAAATTGTGATGGCTCAAACCTTTCTTGGTGCGCATAGCAGCCGCTATCCGTCGCCCCCTTATTACGCTCTGCTTACATACGTCGACTTTGAGGAAAATGCAGCGGATTCGTGGCGCAGGACCAACGAAACGCGACCCGCAGCGTGCACAGGCTGGGGATAACTCCCCCAAAAAACGGCAATTCACGCTAGTAACGCAGTCCAGAATGGAACACGCAAAAGGGGCTTATGTCCTTGCTTCCACACACTTTCAAAGACGCCACGGTCGTTGACACAAAATACCTGATGCGGAGCAACAACTTAGATCAATCAAACCTTTTGTCGTTCTGTATTCTGTATTTGATCTCACCCCGATACACCAATCACCCGAGCAGACCATCAGTCTCCCAGACTTCCAGAGGCGGCAAATTGACGACCGTCAGGCCGGCACGCCGGATCGTCATTCAAACGGAGGAGGACGGTGATCGAGCCTGACGTATTGTGGTTTAACGCATGCGCAGGGATGGCGACTGGAGGGCTCGTTCACCTCGGGGCGCTGGCCGACGGGTTCGACCGGCCCCATCTGTGACGGCTGCCAACCTGCCCAAGGAGGCGGATCGCGCCTTCGCCATCGTCGTTATCAGAGCGGACGCCGCGTTAGCCGGTGCGTTATCCGCGTAGTGGGGTGTTGCGTGGAAAAGAAGTATCAGAAATTAAGAAGAGCTGTCTGGGAAACGATATATAGGGTCAGCTTGATAACCCCGAATTTCTACGTTCTGAACTACCCCATAGCAGCAGCGGGATTCTTTAACGGGAACAATAGGTTCCCAAGACGGGTTTCCAGTCAATCGGCTACGATAAATGATTTTATATTTGACAGAATGATACGAAATAGATGGGGATACCTTGAGAAGATTTGCGTTGATAAGCATTATGCTAAATACATAGCTAGTGGAATCGCAGGCCTTAAAATCCCAAAGACGATCTCTGTATTCAAGATAGATAGAAATACGACGGCAGATGACATTTTACTTTGGATCCAGCCTTTTCTCGGACGTCATTTCGTGATGAAGCCGACCCATTCCTCTGGAAAAATTATATTCCTCGACAAACCGCTCAATAGGAAAACCATAGAGGGATTCTTAAATTTCTCTAAGAGGTCGTACTTCAATATTGGGCGAGAGACACAATATTATAAAATGGAAAAGAAATTAATTGTCGAAGAGAACATTTCTACTGGTGGTGAATTAAGTGACTACAAATTCTTTTGCGTTCGCGGCAAGGCAATTTATCTTCAGGTCGACGTCGGTAGATTTGTTGATCATAAAAGGGCTGTCTTTTCTCTTCCTGATTTTAAGCAGATTGATGTCATGTATGGTTATGACCTGCCAGAAAACGTAGAAAGGCCGGAAAATCTCGAAAAAATGATCGAGATCGCGGAAATGATATCTAGGGATGTTGAGTTTGTCAGGGTTGATTTGTACAGCATTAACGGTGACATATATTTTGGAGAGATGACTTTTTCTCCATGCGCTGGGTCGGATCATATTTCAAACGAGAGTTGGGCCATCGATTTTTTAAATAGGATCAAGGCAGAAAGTGCTCCTAAAGCAGCGATAGGTGGCCGCTTCACGCCGCAAGCGGCACGATCTTTCGACCGTCAAGTTGGCGGGTGAGCCGCGAGGGCGTCAGCGCAAGCCTCGGTTCATGTGCCGAGGCACCCCCAATTGGCTTTCCCCTAGTTGGGGATAACCCGGTCGGGAAAGGCGGATATTTCCCAATCACGCGGCTCAACAATGAGCCGGATGAGAGGGGCTTATGTCGTTGTTGCGGCACTGTTTTAAAAGACTTCGGTTGACCGAAGCGGAACATCTCCTGCTCTGCAGCAATCCTGTCGGTGATCAAAGATTCTATCCAGCGGGTGTCGTATTTGATTTGGGCCTAATATGCGCCGTCAACTAAGCAGACGTGGGGCATAACCGAATCAACCAAAGGATTTTTGGATGACACTCCACTACGCGTCCGGTGGATCAGCCGCCGAGATCGCAACCGCCGGATTCAATCTGGCTGATGTTCAGTACGTTTCGCAAGTCAATGCCTTGCCGGATGGCATGAAAGGCTTGGTTTATCTCGGTGAGCACGACGGAGTAACTTCGTCTTTCATTGATAAAGTCACTCCCTTCATAGGTAATCCAAATGTGTTCGGGTTTTACCTTAGCGACGAGCCTGATCCGACAGGCAAGTGGGGCAGCTACGCAACCGCTGCAAACCTAAAGGCGGAATCCGACTGGATTCATTCTCATGTTCCCGGCGCCAAGACCTTCATCACGATGATGAACTTGGGCACGGATGGCTCCCCGAGCTACATGAACCCGAACGACCCGGCCCACGCCGCTTACAATCCGGCGAATACGGGCATCGATTTCTACGGTATCGGCTATTACCCCATCAACAACACTTCGGCTCCCGACTACACCCATATCGACAAGATGGTTGCGGCTGCCGGTGAAGCAGGCATCCCGATTGACAAGATCGTCCCGCTTTACCAGGCGTTCGGTGGTGGCAACTGGGAAACCAGCGCTGGCGGCAAGTTTGTCATGCCCACCGCTGCCCAGGAGCAGGCCATGATTGATCGTTGGGCCGCACTGGTTCCGTCGCCGGCCTTTGACTATACCTATAAATGGGGAACGCAGAATGGCGACACCGCGCTTGAAAGCGCCTCGGAACTGAAAGCCTTTTTCCTCCAGCACAATCTCGAGGGCACCCATGCCCCGGTCTCGCCCCCGGTTAGTGATCCTGTCACGCCCCCGGTCAGTGATCCGGTCGGCACACCGACCACACCTCCTACTCACGTCGGCACCCCTGCTCCCACCGCGCCGGCCCCGTCGGGCAGCGATCATGTCTTCCATGGCACGCGCGGCGCAGACGTTTTCCACGCAACCAGGGGCAATGACAAATATCTCGTCAACAATGCTCATGACAAGGTCATGGAAGCGCCAAACGGGGGCTTCGACAAGGTCGCGGCCTCGGTGAGTTACGCTCTTACGGCGGGATCACATGTCGAGCAGCTCTCCACCGCCAATTCGGGTGGCAGGGCGTCCATCAACCTGACCGGCAACGAATTCGGTCAAGCCATCTATGGAAATGGCGGTGCCAACAAGATCAATGGCGGCGGTGGCGCCGACAAGATGACCGGCTATGGCGGCAATGACACCTATTACGTCGACAATGCCCACGACAAGGTGGTGGAGCAGAGAGGAAGCGGCCTCGACAAGGTTCTTGCCTCGGTGAGCTTCGCTCTTTCGGCTGGCTCGCACATCGAGCAACTCGCAACCACCAAGACGTCCGGCAAGGCCGCCATCAATCTGACCGGCAACGAATTCGGACAGACCATTCACGGCAATGCCGGTAACAACAAGATCGACGGTGGCGGCGGGGCCGATACGCTGACCGGGCACGGGGGCAGAGATGCCTTCGTGTTCAGTACCGCCCTTGGTTCTGGAAACGTCGACACGATCACTGATTTCAACAAAGCCCAGGACAAGATCCACCTCGACCATTCCATCTTTGCCGGTCTCGATCAGGGGGGCCTCTCGTCGGACGCTTTCTTTGCCGGCAAAGCGGCGCATGACAGTTCCGATCACATTATCTACAACAGTTCGACCGGAGCTCTTTCTTTCGACAGCGACGGCGTCGGAGGCGCAAACCAGATCCATTTCGCGAGCCTCTCTCCGCATCTGTCGATTACCGCATCGTCTTTCCTGGTCACCTGACGCTCCAGCGACGAATGCCTTAAAAGGTCGGCGAGGTCTTGGGGCCTCGCCGACAGTCGTTTGGGCCGAGCGTCCGAACTTCGCGCCCATCAGCGAGCCGCGGAGTTCAGGTCCGCCACGCCTTACTCCAGCCACTCATCGTGCCCACTTCAGGCAATGCCGTGGGGGCGTCCCGGTGAGACTGCATCGGCAAGGCAGGAGGGACATTAGCGCTCCCCACTGCGAGGGAATCTCGCCTCACTGGTCCTACCCCTTTCCAAACATCATGGTGTCATTCAAACGGACGAGGACAGGAACCCGGCCTCCCCATAGCGTGCACTCGGGCGGGATGCGCTCATAGGTGATGAAACCGGGCCGTGGCAGCATCGAGAGCGTCAGTTACTCGATTGCCCGCCGTGTGCGCTGGGGAGAGGCAGATGAACCCACATCTGGTCTGCGTGGGAGGCGAGGATCACGCCTTGAGAGTTCCCTTCCTCATCGCGCTGCGAGAGAAAGGCTTTCGCGTTACGGCGGTCTCGAGCGGTTCTCCCGTACCGTTTTTAAGGCATGACATTTCGCATCACAGGTTCTCCTTCGACCGGTTTGCATCTGGCGGCGGGGAATGGCGTGCTCTCGGAACGATGCGCCGATTGATGCGGGAGCTTCGGCCCGACATCATCCAGAGTTTCGACACCAAGCCAAATCTGTTGACGCCCCTTTCCATGCGGGGAACAGTTCCGGTTATTCGCACCATCAACGGGCTGGGCTGGACGTTCTCATCTCTGGCGCCTCGCGCTTTGGCCCTGCGTCCGGTCTATTGCGCGCTGCAATGGCTCGCGTCTTCGTGGACGGCGGCGACCGTTTTCCAAAATCGTGATGACCAACTGTTCTTCGAGCGCTTTCGGCTGACCGGTCGCGGAAGCTCGCGACTGATACGCAGTTCCGGAATCGATGTCGATGCGTTCGCAACGGTGCGCCATCTCGGGTCCTCGGCAACGAAGATGCGTAGGGAACTCGGCCTCCAGTCCGCCGAAGTGGTGATCTTTGTCGGCCGCTTGACCCGTCAGAAGGGTGTGGGAACCCTCCTCGAGGCGGTTCCTCGCGTCGTGGCCGAAAGACCAGCAGCACGATTTGTGCTTGTCGGCCCGCGAGAATCCGAAGGCTCATTCGCAATCGACAAGTCCGAGATCGACCGGCACGCATCTCATGTGCTGGCTTTGGGTCCACGACGCGATGTCGCTGATCTCCTCGGCATGGCCGATGTATTCGCCTTTCCCACCCAGTATCGCGAAGGAGTACCGCGTGTGTTGCTGGAAGCGGGGCTTTCGGGACTGCCAATCGTGGCTTCCAGGATGCCAGGCTGCAGAGACGTCGTCGAAGACGGGTGGAATGGCTACCTGGTTGCACCGCATGACGCCGATGCCCTTGCCTCGCGAACAATAGACTTGCTGTCCGACCGCGCTGGGGCAAAGGCAATGGGCGTCCGTTCCGCTGAACTTGTGCGGGAGCGATTTGCCCTGCCGTTGGTGGTCGATCAGTACTGCGACCTGTACGAAAACACACTCCGCGCGGGGCTTCCGCGACCGCTCCCTGCTGTCGCACTTGAGGGCACCCTCGCAGATCACCGGGGCGGAGCACGTCAATGATCCGGGACGCCTTGCTCGCCCTGGGAGTTGCGATGTCCTACGCGACGCAACTGGCCGTTCCGGGATTGCCGCTCGGCTATGGCGAATTGTTCATCGCGATCTGGATCGTTCTGGCGATTGGACGAATATTCGCCGGGGGTCGTCTCCAGGTCACACCCGCTTTTGTCCAACTGGCGAGCTTCTGGCTGATCTTGTCGCTGGCTTTGGGAATCGGCACGATCGTCGGCTACCTGACCACCGTCCTTTACTTGACCGGGCTGGTACATGACCTGATGGCCTACATGCTGCTGGCCGGCTTCACATGCCTGGCGGCCGCGGAGCCCGACGCCGATCGTCACCTTCGCCGCAGTGCCTGGTGGGTGATCGCCATCGCCAATGGAAGCTTCGTAATTCAGCTGGGATTGGCATTTGGGGTAGCCCACCAGCCCGGCGTCGACCCCTGGTTTTGGGACAGATTCCGTGGCTGGTCCGAGAACCCGAACCAACTTGCGCTCTATTGCGCGCTTTTTGGCCCCCTGGCTTTGCACCTTGCCACGACCACCCGCAACCCATGGCGCCGTTTGCTCGCATTCTCCAGCCTGATCCTGACCTTTTATGTCGGCCGGCTGACGAAGAGCGACACCTATCTCTACACCAGTATCCTGAGCTGCCTCGTCTTTCTCGGATTGCGGCTTCGTGCATGGATCGCAACAAGCGGTCGCGCCAGCCTGCCCCGCTTGGCAGCAATTGTGCTGTTGGCGGGTTCCTTGCCTTTAGCGCTGGCGATGACGCCCTACGCGCTCACCGAAGAGGCCAGCGTCGCCCATTTTGCCAAGAGCCTTACCAAGGACCAGGGTGGGGAAGCGACACTCGAAACGTTCGAACTCCGGCTCTATCTGTGGCAGGACGCGGTGGAAACGGGGTTGAAATCCGGGTCGCTGGGATTGGGCCCTGGGCCTCACCTCGAGCGCCCGCCCGTCGCCGACCGTCAATTTCTGCAGCGACCTTTCGAGGCCCATAATACCGTTCTTGACCTTTACCTGCAGGGCGGATTGCTTGCGGTGATGGCATTGGTCTGGATCGTGGGAGCCGCAATGTCGCTTGCCTGGCGAGCGGGATTCGACGCGCTGCTGGTGCTCGGTGCGTCGACGATAATCTTCAGCATGCCTCACCTGATCATCCGCCATCCGATCGTGTGGTTTTCGCTGGCTTTCTGCCTCGTTGCCGGAAATCCGACCGCACTTCGGCAGCAACTTGCCGAGCCCAGGGTGCCCTAAATGTGTGGGATCGCCGGAATTCTATTGGCTTCCGATGCCACAGACATAAAGCCGCTCCAAGCGATCGGGCGGATGACCGCATCGCTGCGTCACCGGGGCCCGGATGGCGAAGGGCTCTGGGCCGATCGCGAGGCTGGAATCGCATTGGGCCACAGGCGATTGGCAATTGTCGACCTGTCAGCCGCCGGGCACCAGCCGATGCATTCTGCCAGCGGCCGGTACGTGATCACCTTCAACGGTGAGATATACAATTTTCGCGATTTGCGTTGCGAACTCGAGGGTGCGGGCCAAACCTTTCAAGGCGCCAGCGACACCGAAGTGATGCTCAGCGCAATCGAGCATTGGGGGCTTGAGACCGCCCTCAAACGCTTTGCCGGAATGTTCGTGTTCGCATTGTGGGATCTGAAGACAAGAAGCCTTTATCTGGCCCGTGACAGGATGGGCAAAAAGCCCCTCTATGTTGCTTCGACCCGAGACGCATTGGTCTTCGCCTCTGAGCTGAAGGCGATCAACACCTTTCCGGGCTTCTCTCCCGACCTTGATCTTGATGCCGCGGCGGCAATGCTTTCAACGGGATGGGTGCCGGACCATCTCTGTATCTGGCGAGGCGTGTTCAAACTGCCGCCTGGTTCCGTCCTTTCCGTCACCGCGGCGAATTATGCCGAAGACCGCAGCGCGGACCGTCTTTCCCAACGCATTCACCGCTGGTGGTCACTGGCTGACGTTGCAGCCGATGGGCGACGGAACCCCGCTACCGGCACCGACGAAGATCTGGTTGACGAACTGGACAACCGGCTTCGGCTGGCCGTGCGGGAACGCATGATCGCCGACGTCCCTCTGGGTGGCTTCCTGTCGGGCGGGATCGACAGCTCAGCCGTGATCGCCCTGATGCAGGCTCAATCCTGCAAGCCGGTTCGCAGTTTCACGATCTCGTTCGCAGAGGGCGGCTTTGATGAAGCTCCATACGCAGCGGCCGTTGCCCGTCATCTGGGCACCGACCACTCCGAACTTCACCTCTCGCCCAGCGCCGCACGTGACGTCATTCCCGAGTTGCCGCAGGTCTGGGATGAACCCTTCGCCGATGAATCGCAGATACCGACCTTGCTCGTTGCCAGGCTCGCTCGTCAGCACGTCACCGTAGCGCTGTCGGGCGACGGCGGTGACGAATGCTTCGCAGGATACGGCCGCCACTTCATGGCGGAGCGGTTGAAACGACACCTGCGCCTGCCCCGACAACTGCGCCGAACCTTGGCGGCAGGGGCAGGTTTTTTCGCACGCGCCGGACGCGACGATGTCATCGGCAAACTGCCACTCTCTGCGAGCGCGAGGCATTTTATCCGGAGCGACCGGATGGAACGTCTCGCCCGGCTGCTCGCGGCATCGAATGAAGACGAATTGTTTCAGCGGCTGGCGCGGCCACAGGCTGAAAACCTGGGACGTCAGCGGCCCACCGAACCAATCCACTGCCACGGCGGTCCGCCGCTTGACGACCTGCTCTCCCGTCTTCTGTGCGATGACATGGCGGGGTACTTGCCTGGCGATATCTTGGTGAAGCTGGACCGTGCCACTATGGCCAACAGCCTTGAGGGCCGGTGTCCTCTGCTTGACCACCGCGTTGTCGAATTCTCCTGGCGGCTGCCATCCAACATGAAAGTTCGTGATGGCGCCGGCAAATGGATCCTTCGTCAATTGCTACGCCGCTATCTCCCGCAGCACCTGATCGAGCGTCCGAAACAGGGCTTCGATGTCCCTATCGCAGCATGGCTGCGGGGTCCGCTGCGCAACTGGGCCAGCGATCTTCTCGCCGACATGCGAGCAGAAAGCAGTGACGTATTGGACGCTGCGAAGATCGACGCCTGCTGGCGCGATCACATTGATGGCCAGAACCGCTCGCGCGAATTGTGGTCCGCATTGATGTTCCAGGCCTGGCGGAGCAAGGCCAACCGGCAAACACAGCAAACCGGCCCAATTCATGAACCCGATCTGGCAGGAGTATAAAATGGTAGGTTCCGCAATCAGCCCGATCCAGCTGCCACGGATCAATCAACCACCAGCACAGGTTCTCGAAAGCAGAGTGCACGTGCGGTCATTGCGCGAATATGTCGAGCCGCCCACCGCGTCGCGCCAACTCTTCGTGATTCTGGCAAGGCGAAAATGGTCTATTGTTGTCTTCGCTGTGTTGGGCGGGCTGCTGGCGGGGTTGCTGGGAAGTCTTCGCCCGGTTCTCTACGAAGCAACTACTCAGCTTATCATCGACGCCCCATCGCGCGGTTCACTGCCCGTCGGCGCCCCGTCTTCGCAGGACCTCGTTGATTCAAGCATAGATGACCACATCACGATGCTATCGTCGCAAGACCATCTGCGCCGCGTCATGGCGGCACTGCGCAAGACAGGTGCGGCTGAAACCGGACAGGACAATTCCGCTAGAGGGAATTCCCGGCTTGAGCCGTCTGCCATCCCTCCCCCGAGGACACGCTCGCTTGCCGGTGGTCTACTGGACCGACTGTGGCCAGGAGCGGACAAAACAATCAGCGATTCACAGGCCGAGGATGCCTCCGAATTGAGAGCCTTGCGGCAAGGAATGCGGGTCGGGCAGGAGCTGCGATCGAGAGTAGTCTCCGTCGCTTTCGCCGATGACAGTCCCGCGCGGGCGGCGCTCGTGGCCAACACATTCGCTCAGGTCTATGTCGACAATCTGATAAGGAGAAGGCAGGCATCCGACCAGCAAGAACTCGATGCGATCACCACCAGCCTGCCCAGGCTGCAAAACGATCTGCAGGCAGCGGCCGACCGCCTTGAGAAATATCGGTTGAGCCACGGAGCCATCGACCAAGGCTCGGCGGACAATGCAGCCAGGGAACGGGCCGACCTCAGCCAGCAATTGTCAATGTCAAACGCAGATCTCGCCGCTGTGGAAACTCGGCTGCGACATGTTCAGGAGCTTCGAGCGCAGGGGGCTTCTTTCGTCTCCGTGGCCGAAGCCATTGGCGGGCCTGAACTTGCCGATCTCGCGGCTCGACAGGCTCGCGCGCCTGCGGACCAAGAACTCAGAAACCTGACCGAAAGCAAGGTCGAACAAGGCATCGACAAGATTGCTGCGGACGCAAACATTTTCCGTGCCCAGATCGCCACTCTTGAGAGCCGGAAGGCCATTTTGGATGCGGTCATGGCCGACACCGCCAGCCGGCTTTCCGGGTTGCGGGTTCTCGAGCCGCAGGTCAGTTTGCTGACCCAGCGATACAACGAACTTCTTGGCCGGCAACAGGATCTGACGCGGCGTATCGGAGTTCCCTCGGCTGGAATTTCCATCCTATCGGCGGCATGGCCGCCGACCATCCCGCAGACCTTGCCCGCCATCTTCCTTGTTCCGCCCGGGATGATTGTGTTCGCTATACTGGGCGCGATTTTCGTCACGATGCGCAATCACTTCGATCGGACTTTCCGCGGTGAGACCGAGGCGGAGGCGGTGCTCAAGGTTCCATGTATGGGGCAGATTCCCGAAGCAGGCAGGGTGCATGCCAAACGACTGCGAACCCTTGTCCTGGGCGAGCGCAGCTCCGCCTATAGCCGCGCCGTGACGTCGTTGCTGATTGCTGCGGCGCCCAATGCGCTGAGGGCTCGTTCGTCGTACACGGCGCTTGTCACCTCCAGCGTCCCGGAGGATGGGGGGACCGAGCTCGCATGGAGTCTGGCGCTGGCCGGCACGCGGATGGGCGGCCGTGTTCTCTTGATCGATCTTGAACGCAAGGGCGTTCAACTCACGCTCGAGTTCCTGCATCAGTTCAGCGAGCGCAAGAGCCGCCATTCCTTCGCTGACTATGTCTGCAATCGCAGCAACCTGGAAAACGCCGTGGCCAGTCTGCATGAAATCGGCATCGACGTGATGACCGCTGCTCCGTCGGACGATCTGCTGGCAGTGTTGTCCTGCGAGGATGGGGGCAAAGTGATGGCGGATCTGCACTTGACCTATCGCATCGTCATCATAAACCTGCCGTCGGCGCTCGGGCGGCCGGAAGCCAAATTTCTGGCTGGATGGGCTGATGCGGTGCTTTTTGCCGTCCGATGGAGGAAAACGCCACGTACCCTCGCTCGCGGGGTGCTGGAACTCCTTCAGGGCAACGGTTCTCTTGCGGTACCCGTCGGCAGCGTCCTCACGCAAGTGAACTTGAAAAAACATGCCGGATATCGGCTCGAGGATAGCGCCGACCTCTTGCGCGAGCAGATAGCATGACCAAGCACAGGCTCGTCCTTGGGCCGCGGACGATCCGGGGGCGGTTCATCCAGGGAGCGGCCCGGACGATTCAGGGTGCAGCCTGTCCGCAGAGCGCGTCATTCAGGTGAATGATGGCAAGGTTCGGTGTGCATCGTAGGCTGCGGCAATCCCCGATATTTGCCTCCCTCGGAAGCGCGAACCGATGGCACTGAGCGACCTTCTGAGACCCAAGATGGTTCCCGCGGCCGACACAGCCATCATCGCTGTTCGGCCGAGCACGATCGGTTCGATCATTCGTGCAGCTGGTGAAGTGTCGGCGATGGCAATTGTCGGCCAACTCACCCTTCTTGCTGCGATTCCGGTCTTGGCGCGGCTCTATTCGCCTGCGGATTTCGGCATCTTTACGATTTATCTGTCGATCGTGAACATACTCGCCGGGGTCGCAGCATTGCGCTTCGAGGCGTCACTCTATGGGGTTAAGGGGAGCGCCCAGGCCTATGTGACGGTCAAGCTTATCCTTTTGGCTGTGTTCGTGACCACCGTCCTGGCCTTTTCGGCCGGACAGATGCTGTCGAACCTTGCTCCCAACCGCCTCGGCTCGCTTGCCTGGCTCATTCCGATCGGAATGGGAGGCGCAGGTCTGGTCGAAGCCATGAACTGCTGGAGCCTGCGTGCCGGGCTTTTGCGCGACTTTGCCCTTGGGCGGCTGATCCTGCCGGCGAGCATGGCTGCACTGCAATTGGTTTTCGGCATTGCCAACCTTGGCGGCGAAGCGATGATCCATGCCCATATTTTGAGCCAGTTCGTCTTTATCGGGTATATCGGTTATCGGGTGACGAGCTGGGAGGATTTGCGCGGCATCGCCCGGGCACCTTGGCGTGCGGTGTTCGAAAAGGCCCGGCGGGAATACAAATTTCCTCTGTTCGATATCCCCGCAACACTCGCGAGCATAGCGATCAACAATCTTCCGGCAGTTCTTGTCGGTGGGCTGTTCGGCACCGCATTTGCCGGATATTTGGGCGTAGCAACGCGCCTGGTTACCGGTCCAGTGACGCTGATCGCTTCACCGCTCAGCAATGTTTTTGTCGCCGAAGCAAACCAGAACAACAATCGTGGACACCTGCTTGGCGTGGCACGCGGGCTTCTCCTGCTGGCTGCCGGCTTTACCGCGGTGCCGATATTGCTGCTTGGACTCGCCGCGCCCTATGTGGTCGTTCCGCTCCTGGGCGAGCCTTGGATGCCCACCGCAGAAATCATGACCGCACTGGCGCTGATGGGCGCGGCACAAGCGTTGTCGACTCCGCTTAGCGACGTTCCCGCTCTGCTACGTCGGCAAGGAACAAGACTGGTCATCGATCTCGCACGAGCAGTTCTCGTGTTTGGCCCGCTGCTCGCCGGCGCCCAGGCGGGCTGGCAGCCAGTCACCGTCATCTATTTCATGGCCGCCGGCGGCGCGTCGGGTTTCGCTCTGAAAATGGCAGCATCGCTGTATTTGTTGACCCACGACCCTCAACCAGCAGGCGCTGCAACGTGCATCCAACATGAATGTCTCGAGGAAAAAACACCATGAATTCGTCGTCGGTTGACAATCTTCAAGCGGCAGTTGCGGTCACCCAGCATGACCGTGCCGATGTCTCATGGTCACGCCCTTTTATCTCTGTCGGGATACCAACCTTTCGCCGGCCCGATACGATCCGCAGGGCGATCGACAGCGTCCTGGGCCAGGATTACTCCGATTGGGAGTTGGTCGTGAGCGACGACGAGGGACCGGAGGGCGAGACCTGGGCTATCGTGACCGACTATGCACGAAGCGAACCTCGCATCCGCATCATCGAGAACAGCCGAGGTCGCGGTCAGGTGGAGAACACCAACAACGCTATGCTGGCTTGCTCTGGACGGTGGATCAAGTTGCTGCACGACGATGACTGGCTTGCGCCAGGTGCACTCAGGACATTCGCCGAAGTTGCCAAACAGCACCCGTCGGTCGCCTTCATGACGTCAGCCGCAAACATAATCGAGGACAAGCGAGTGAGATTTCGCCAAGTCCCCAAGGAGCAGGAAGCGATCTCCCTTTATTCCAGCCAGCAGTGCCTGATGGACCTCTATCTGGTGCGCGCGACACGTTGCCTGGGGATCATTCCATCCACATTGTTGATCAACAGCGACGTCATTCGTGCCGGCTGCTTGATGCGCACGCACAAAGAGATTCCGGCCGGAGTGGATCAACTGTTCTTCGTCGATCTAGCCAGCCATGGGGACATGGTGGCGATAAGCGATCCGCTTACCTTTTATGATGCAACGAGCCATCCAAGCATTACCACGTCAAAGAGTTTCCGCGAGGTCGACGAAGTGACCCTCGCCGTCAAGCAGCTTAACTGGAATCTCATCAAAGACCGCAACCATCTCCCGCCTCCCGAGACATTGCTGCGGGCGCTGCGGGTTGCTCGTATTCCCATGCGGTTCCACCAGCAGTCCTGGTTGACCACATTCCTGGATGGGATACAGATCTTCCGGCCTTCGGTCATGAAGGTGGCGGGCTGGCACGTGCTTAATCACGTGTTTGCAATCCGCCCAAGATTGGGACGGGTGCGCACGCGACGGCGGTAAGGTGAGGCTGGCCGACAAGCACATCAGCGACAGATTGCGCGCACAAGCCTGTTGTGCGCGCGCATGGTAAAGGCGTTTGCCTCACGGCAAAACGCATATGCGCCCAAGAAGAGCTACCAGTTCCGCCTGTCGCCGTGTTTCGGTCTTGGCGAACAGCGACGCCAGCTGCGACCTTATCGTGGTCCGGCTCAAGCGCCGCTTGCGGGCTATTTCCAAAGGGGCATCGCCCTGCGCCAAGCGCAGTGCGAGCTGCGTTTCGGCACTCGTCAGACCAAACATTCTTTGCAGCGTCTGGGGATTTGGCCCGGACCTGTTTTCACGATCCAGCAGCGCCACGATGCTTGTCGCGTCAGGCGTTGCTATGCCCTTCTCGTTCAATATCAGGGGCCTGTCGCCCATGCCTCGGATCACCACCCATGAAAGCGTGCCAGGAGAAAAATTGCCCGGCACGTTTGCGATCAGCCGTCTCAGCGCAGCAAATACCTTGCTGGCCGTATCGGCTGCCTCGCCTTCGCGCTCCAAGGTGTTTTGAGCGGCTGAATTCCACTCCATGACCTTCCTGTCGCTGTTCAGGATCAGGTAGCCACAACCGATGCGATCAAGCATTCTCACAACAGATGCAAGGCTGCTCTGCCGTGGCTCGACAGCAACGCTGTCGAACCGTTGTGGTGCTTGATGCCAAGCGGAAGCATGCTCACCTTGCGTTCTCAAGGCGGAGACAGGCTTTCCCCCGAAACTTCCATATTGGCGACCAAGAATTCCATCATCTTGCCTACCAACCAGTGCCATTTTCTTACCTCCCGCAAAACGGCAACGCCTCCCAGTCAAAAGGAGGTGCCTTAAACATGTCAGTCAGGTCGCTTGGAGAGTAGCGGTCCGATCCGCCCCCGACATCGGACAAAATGCGCGCTACAATCCCGGGGAACAATCCTGCGGTCGGACTAGTCTGTACGCTTTTCGGTCTAATCTCGACGGACTAGTCAGAAGGTTATAGTCTGGCACATGCGTTTGCATTCGCTCAGTTTGCATCCGAACAGCTCAGGCAAGTTGCTGACCCGCCTTGCCTCGATGTCGCTCCTGATAGCGACACTTGCAGTCGAGACAGCGCTGCCGACCTCTGTGGCATACGACATCGGCTTTTTTGAGTTTGTTCCCGCCATTATTGCCATCTCATATCTCGAAGATCGCATGATCGCTCTTGCGGCAACATTTGTGATGGTTGCCGTCGGCTTGTTGACGCGGGATGTCCTGCACCATCCAATGCATGTCGGCCTATGGGTTCAAGCCATTCTGCTGCTGGTTGCAGGGGGGATGATCGCCCTGACTTTCCACCGGCAGAGGCAGGACTACCGCACCCTTTTGCAGGTTGCGGAGGCTAGACTCGCGGCCTTGGAAGCAACCGAAAACAGTTATCGCTGGGCATTCGAACGTGCCGCCATTGGCTTTGCCAACATGAGTGAGAACGGAGAGTTGCAACGGTCCAACAAGCGTCTTTGTGAGATGACAGGGTATGTCGAGGAGGAGCTTTCAAGTCTGCCGCTCAGCGCACTGGTCCACCCCGACGACAACCACACCTTGGCGGAAGCGTTGACTCGCCTGAAAGACACGACTTCGTTCGGCTCGGAGATCCGTCTCCTGAGAAGAGACGGCACGATTTTGTGGACAAGATTGGCCCTGTCTTTGGCCGTGCCAGCCGATGCTCTCCCTCAAAGCATTTTTGTAGTGGTGGACGACATATCGGGAGAGCGAACCGCCCGCGAGGCACTCCGGGCTCAGAAGGAATGGTTGGACCTGGCGCTATCGTCAAGCCGGTTGGGAACATGGCGCATAGATTTCGAGAGCGGGTCCGTGAAGGGCTCAGCCGCGTTCTGGGAAATGATGGGGCTGGCACCCGCGCCGAGCCGTCCATTGCAGGAATTGACTGCGGTCGTTCACCCGGCCGACTTGCCTAATCTGATGGCCCCGGGAGAGCTTGCATCAGGCGCCGACTATGACGCTGAGATCCGCATCAGGCGAACTGGCGGACATATTCGCTGGATTGCTCTTCGGGGACGGGACGAATTGCGCGACGGTCGTGCACAGCGAATAGGAGTCGCCGCGGATCTCACCGATCGGCGCATAACCATTCTGCTGCGGGCTGCGGCGAAGAAGCGAGAGCGGGCCATGCTTGAACAGCGCCATAGGCTCAACAATCTGTTTCCGGTGATCACGGCGCTTGTGAATATGGTTGGTGCCCCCGACAATGATATCGCCAGCTATAAGCAGACACTGATCGAAAAGATCGGCGCACTCCAGGCGACGCATCTGCTTCTTTCACGCGATGGCAGCCTGTCGGCTTCCCTGCGTGACCTCATCGTTCAGGAATTGCAGCCCTATATGGGGACGCATGACATTTCGATCAGTGGACCCGAAATAAAAATGGCTGAGGGTTCGGCTGAGAGCTTCGCAATGATCGTTCACGAGCTTACGACCAATTCCGTGAAGCATGGGGCTCTCGGCACTCCGGCAGGACGGATCGAGGTGGTGTGGCAATTCGTGGCCCAGGAGCCCGGCGCCGACATAGTGTTTGAATGGTCGGAATCGGGAGAGCGCCGGGTCTCCACCTCGGCTCGGCGTGGTTTTGGGTCGTTGATTATCGGAGCCGGCGGTGAGCCTATCGTGGGCCACTCTTCCAAGCTTGAGATGCTGGATCACGGACTGAAATATTCGGTCCGGCTGCCGCCAAAAGCAATCGGCGCTAGTTGATGTCCCTGGCGGCCCATGTCTTCAGCAAAACCGCGGCTTCCGTCCGATTTCGTGCCCCAAGTTCGCGCAGGACGGCAGCCGCATGAATCTTCGTCGTCGCTTCTGCAATTTCAAGAGAGCGGGCAATCTCTTTGTTCGAGTAACCTTCAGCCATCAACCTGAGGACTTCCTTCTGTCTGGACGTAAGCCTGCCCAGATTGTTGACGCTGATGGTCCTGTGGGGCATTTGCGTGGGAGCCTCGGATGGAAGGCGCACCGACTCCTTGGACCTTTGTGAAAGAAGTGCCGGAACGTAAATGCGGCCAGCCAGGATTTCGTTCACCGCCAGGACCACCTCCTCGTCCGTTTGGGACTTTACGATATAGCCATGAAGTCCAATCGAGAGGGCAGTTAGAATCTCGGCGCGTGAATCGGTCCCTGAGACAATTGCAAACCGTGTGTCGGGATGAGCCGGTAAGACGTCGCGAAGGTCGTCCTGACCGGACAGTCCCGGCATGTTCAGGTCGATGATGGCGAGATCAACAGGCGCCTGATCTTCAAGCAAGCTTATGACGGTATCAAAACACGCCGCTTCGAATATTTCCAAGTCTGGAATGCCGGCCATCAAAGCCAGTCGCAGCCCACGACGATACAAGCCGTGATCATCGGCGATGATAATACGATACATGAACCACCCACCTTTTGGCAGCCCGCATGTGTCCCTAGCTGCCGAAACCTCCCTTTGGATGGACTGTACGGTGACCCAACACAGATCAGCCGCCCGCTGATCCCCCGTATGTCGACGCTCGCCGCCGCCCATCGGCACATTTCAACCTTCTAATATAGCTTACAATCGCACACATTTCAGGGCCAGATGTTGAAGTGTTTTTTTCGTACGAACGGTAGCGATGCCCTTCCGAGAAGGTCGTTGCCGGCGCCGGACATGTGAACAGTTCCCAGCTCTGATCGCCCTGCCGCGCCCATGCGCTGCCAACTGGAATATTGAATCAAAAGGCCGGGAAAGTGCCATTCAAATGCACGACGACGCCTTCTCAAGCGCCACTTACCATCGCTGCACTCCGGAGAGGCAAAACCAACACTGGCGTACCTTCCGGCCGGGTGGGTTGGACCCATCACACCGCGACAGTCGTATCAATAGGAGGACGAGATGAAAGCGGTCATTCAGTGCGGTGGAATGGGAACACGCCTTCGGCCTTTCACATCCATATTGCCCAAGCCTCTCATGCCGATCGGTGCTCGACCGGTTCTTGAATTGCTTTTGAAGTGGCTGCGGCGGAACGGCATTCAGGAAGTCTACGTCACGACCGGCTATCTGGGGCACTTGATCCGCACCGTATGCGGGGACGGATCCCAGTGGAATCTAAGGATACGCTACACCCAGGAACTGGAACCTCTCGGCACCATTGGCCCACTCTCCCTGATCAGGGAGGAACTGGACGAGCCGTTCATTGTTCTCAATGGGGACGTACTTACCGATCTCAGTCTCAGCCGGTTTGTGGCATCACATCGCACACACACGGATCCAGTCACCATAGCCACCGCATCCCGCGTCATCAAGATGGACTTCGGCGTCATCGACGAGGTCGACAATACCGTTCAAGTATTTCGTGAAAAACCGACGCTATCCCATCTGGTAAGCATGGGGATATATTGCATGAATCCAGACGTTTTTCGTTTTATACCTGACGGCATCGCCTTCGGATTCGACGATCTCATGCTGCAGATGATGCAAAACGGCACAAATGTGCACGTCTACAAACATGACGGGCTTTGGCTGGATATCGGACGCGTTGAAGATTTTCAAAACGCACAAACCATTGCCTGGGAAGAGCAGTCCGCATCGATCGAGGTCTCGGCAGCGGCCGCTTGAGGGCTGAACGCTCGACCACGCCAACATGAGGAGGTCGTAATGCTCTTGGTCAGCGCTCCTATTCTTGGCTTTCCGGAAAAGGCGGCCTTGGCCAAAGTTGTCGACAGTGGGTGGCTGACGATGGGGGACCAGGTACGAGCCTTTGAAGAGGCCTTCGCGGCCGTGCATGATGCGGTCGATTGCGTTGCCGTCAGCTCTTGCACCGCCGCCCTGCATCTCATTCTCCATGCACTTGGGATCGGTCCCGGAGACGAAGTTCTGGTTCCCTCGCTGACCTTCGTGGCGACCGCGAATGCAGTGCTCTACGTAGGAGCAACACCGGTATTCGTCGACATAGAGTCGGCCGAAGTGCCACTGATGTCCCTAAGCGACGCGGAAGCCAAGTGCACCGGACGCACCAAGGCCGTCATTCTCGTCCACTTTGCCGGCTACCTCGCCGACCGGGAAGAATGGCAGAGATTTGCCCGTGTGCGAGGACTGCATATCGTCGAGGATGCCGCGCATGCTCCCGGCCTTAAGGAGGTGGGGACTTACGGTGCGGCCGCGGCCTTTAGCTTCTACGGCAACAAGAACATGACCACCGCGGAAGGTGGGGCCGTAATCGCCCGGGATGCACAGCTCCGTGAAGCGATCCGCCAGGCTCGCGGACATGGGATGACCAGCGGCACACATCAGCGGCTGAACAGCCGCACGCCGCAATACGATGTGACGATGCTCGGGTTCAATTACCGCATGGATGAATTGCGCGCCGCCATTGGCTTGGTCCAGCTTCAGAACCTGCAGGAATGGAATGAAATCCGGCGCATATTGGTCGTCCTCTATCGACGTCTGATCGCAGACTATTGCTCGGCTGTGACAGTTCCGTTCTGCAAACCGCGGACCTCGGCCTATCACATCATGCCTGTCCTCCTGCCACATGACGTCGACCGGCAAACGGTGATCGACCATCTGCGAACGAAGGGAATACAGACCACAATCCACTATACGCCCGTGCACCAGATGACGCTCTATCGCCAAATGTTCACTGAAACCCATCTGCCGAAGACCGAGGATTTCGCGCAGCGGGAGTTGACGATTCCACTACACCCGCAAATTACGGCAAGTGCGATCGAGTCGGTGGTTGTTGCGTTGGCCACCGCGATTGAAAGCAGCGGGCGCGCGGGAGCCGCGGCATGAACGCACTCGACGTGACGATGCATCGGCCCGCCGTAGCTGGCACCAGCCACGGAATTGCCAGGCGCGCGATGGATATCATCCTCGCCGCAGCAGCGGGAATGGCACTCGCTCCGCTGATGCTACTGATTGCTGTCGCACTCTTTGTCGAGGGTGGTTGGCCCGTGCTTTTCGCACAGACGCGCCTGGGTGCCGGCGCAAAACCGTTTCGCATGTACAAGTTCCGCAAATTCAAGACAACAGCCGATCCTTTCGGCCTTGCGCTGACCATGAACGATGACAGCCGGATGACGCGGTTAGGCCGTTTTCTCGCGGCAACGAAACTTGATGAGTTGCCGCAACTGTGGAACGTTTTTACGGGAGACATGGCAATTGTCGGCCCGCGGCCGGAAAGCCTTGCCTTCGCCGATTGTTTCCGCGGCGGCAATGAAGCCGTCCTGCAGTGGAAGCCCGGCCTGCTCGGCCCGACCCAGGTTCTATTCCGTCACGAAGCCTGTTTTTACCCGCCCTCCCTTGATCCGCTCCTGTTTTATCGAGAGGTCCTGTTCCCGGCCAAGGCAACGATCGACCTCGCCTACTATCCGCGGCGCACGATTGCATCGGACCTCGTCTGGATAATGCGAGGCTTCAGGGCGGTTTTCGGCGTGTCCCTGCCTCCCGCGGCAAGTGGGTAGAGTTGGAAAGTGAGGAGAGTTTGGCATGAATGGATTGTTGTTCGTTCGCCAGTTTGACAGCTCACACGATCAAAGGAGTGCGCAGTCGTGAGCTATCACGGCAGGAAGGTCCTGGTCACGGGTGCGGATGGATTTATCGGATCCCACCTCACGGAAGCGCTGGTGCACGAAGGCGCCGATGTAACGGCACTGGCCCTCTACAACTCGTTCGACAGCCATGGCTGGCTGGACGATTTACCCGACCACGTTCGAGGCCAGCTGCAATGCATTCGCGGGGATGTTCGTGACAGCGCGTTCATCAACCGGATCGTGCGCGGCCAGGCGGCGGTGTTTCACCTGGCTGCGCTGATTGCGATTCCCTACTCCTACGCGGCTGCCCAATCCTATGTGGAAACCAATGTGCTGGGCACCGTGAATGTCCTCGAAGCGGCACGCCACTGGGAGACCGAACGCATTGTGCATACGTCCACGAGCGAGGTTTATGGCACCGCTCTGACCATGCCGATCGACGAATCCCACCCACTGCAGGGACAGTCCCCCTACTCTGCGTCCAAGATCGGCGCAGACATGATGGCGGCGTCCTATGCCAGGTCCTTCGATGTGCCGGTGGTCATCCTGCGACCGTTCAATACATACGGGCCGCGCCAGAGCGAGCGGGCCATCGTGCCGACCATCATAAGGCAGGCTCTGGACGAGAACTGTCCGGCGATCATGGTCGGAGACACCAGCCCTATCCGCGACCTTACCTTTGTGGAGGACACTGCTGCGGCATTTGTGGCGGCAGGGGCGGCCGAGCTTGAATTTGGCCATGCCTACAATGCAGGCAGCCAGCGCGCCGTCAGTGTCTCGGACGTTTTGGAGTTGGTGCTCGAGTTGAGTGGCACCAGGAAACCAGTTCGTCGAGATGAAAGCCGGATGCGGCCGCAAAACTCCGAGGTTCGCGCGTTGCTCGCCGATTCCTCGAACCTTGAAAGTAAAGTCGGATGGCGGGCACATACGAGCTTGCGTGATGGTCTGGAAAAGACCATCGAGTGGTGGCGCTCGCGCCTCAGCGAAGGCCGCGTCCGACGCGAAATGAGCTACATGACATGACCTTTCCGCGGCTCATACCAGCTTTGCTGTTGATGGCCGCGCTGCTGGCGCTGCACACAGCCGGAAACCGGCCGAGCGGTGCGGCAGGCACGGAGCCGGCAATGGATCTGCCCGCTTATCTGAAACCTGCAACTGATCCGGCGACAGGGATCCGCTTTACTCGGATCACTCAGCCCGGAGCGCTTGGCAGCGGAATTGTCTGCGGCAAAATATATTGCAGTCATCGCTACTCGAGCGCGCAAGCCTGGAATGCGGATCAGAGCCTCCTCGTCCTCATGAACGGCTGCAACGGCATGTGTTTCCTCGACGGGAAAACCTACCTCCCTTTGTTTCATCGCAACAAGTCGGGTGAGTGCGAATGGCGCCCTCGAAACGCGGAGATGATGATCTGTGTCGATGGTCAAAAGATATCGACCTGGGCGCCCCGCACCAATCGTGAGGACATAGTGTATGCCGCAACGAAATATCGGGATCTCGAATTCGGCCCGTCCAAGGGAAATCCTAGTCGTGACGGCAACCGCATTGCCGTACGCGCGACCCGCAATGATGGAGCTGCTGTCGTCTTCGCATACGACATCGACCGGCGTCTGAAATACCCGGACATCGATCTCGCCCAGGTTGCCGGAACGACCAGTTCCTGCACCATTTCTCCGCTCGGAGAGAACATCCTGTGTTTCCAAAATCTGGTCGACGGCACCGAACAGCGAGCCATTTTCGCAGTCGACGGCACCCTGCGCCAAACGTGGAAGGATCATCATCGGCCCGGCCATGGCGATTTGACTCTCGATGCGGATGGCAGCGAAATTTACGTCGGAACCAGCAAATCCGCTCCGGACAAATATCAGGTGATCAAGCGTCGGCTGTCCGATGGAAAGGTCACGTCGCTCACGAAGTACGGTGAGGCCGAGCATACGTCGCTGCGTGCTTTGGACAGGCCCGAATGGGCATTTATAAGTTACGGGGGCAATCCCGATGAGGTTCGGAGCCACCCGGACTGGGCGCCATACACGCGCGAAGTGATCGCGCTGCGTGTCGACGGTCGTCAGGAGGTCCGACGCATCGTGCAGACGCGAAACGCTCCGTTCGACTATTGGAGCGAGACACATGCCTCACCCTCCCCTGATGGGTCGCAAGTGATCTGGTCGAGCAATTGGGGGGTGCCTGGTGGGCCGGTCTACGAATTCGTCGCCCATCTCGATTGGCCGCAGCAGCCGGGCCTGAATTAAAGGGAGATTGCCATCGATGGCCTTCGTTAGCCGAATTCTCTTTGCAGCCCTTGCCGGCTGCCTGGCCCTGGATATCGCAGCCGCGGCTGAAGCGCCGGTGGCCTATAAGCTGTCGCCCGGCGATACGGTGGAGATAGGAATAGCCTCCATAGCGGAGCGAACGCAACGCGCGATCGTGCAAATGGATGGCTCGATCGCGCTGCCCGAGTTCGGGATGATCCCGGTTGGCGGGCTGACGCCGGCAGAATTGCAGACGCGCATGGAGGCGGTGCTGCCAACCAAGATAGTCCATCAGCGCCTACCTGATGGACGGGAGCAAATGATCGTCATCAAGCCGAGCGACGTCACGGCCGTGATCGCGGAGTACCGTCCGATCTATGTGACTGGCGATGTGCTGACACCAGGGCAGCAGACTTACCGGCCACTCATGACTGTCCGACAGGCAATTGCCGTCGCCGGCGGTTTTAGTCTCCTGCGGTCTCGGGCAAGCCAAAGCGGACCTGATCCCGTTGATCTGCGACGCGACTACGAGTCGATCTGGGGGGACTACATCAGAGACTACTTTCATGGCGCGCGCATCCGCGCCGAACTTCAGAACCAGGCAGAATTTGACATGCAACCGCCGCAAGGCTCGCCCCTGTCGAATGCATTGATATCGGCGGTCGCGCAGGCGGAAGCGGAGGGCCTCAAGATTTCGCTGAACAATTTTCAGCAGGAGCAAAGCTATCTCGACAAGACCGCCAAGGATGCCGAGGCTCAGGTCGAGGTTCTGCTCAAGCGCGAGCAGACGGAAGCGGCCGCGGTGAAACAGGATGAAGACGATCTTGCGCGGGTCACCAAATCGTTCGAATCGGGCAACCTGACCAACAGCAGGCTCGCCGACGTCAGACGTGCCGTGCTGATGTCGTCGAGCCGGGCGCTCGAGACCTCGGTCGAACTGATGAGAACGCGGCGCCAGCAGGAAGACTCCGTCAGGCAGCAGGAACGCAATGAAAATCAAAGAAGGATCGGCCTTCTGAACGAATTGAGGGACACCGACCTTCGCCTCGCCGAGACCACTGCAAGGCTCCACGCAGCCAGCCAGAAGCTTCAGCCATCAGGGGCGTCCGCGCTTCCACTGCCCGTCGCCGGCGAAACCTTTCAGGCGCGGATCACAATAACCGGCGGGGCCGGCGACGCGTCGAGAGGTCGACCGGTCGACCAGGACACCGAGGTTGCGCCTGGAGACACCATCGAGGTGAGGTTCAGCAGCGAACTGCAGAGCGCGGCGATCCAGTAGTTGCGCGGACGTGAACCGAGCCGGGAACGACGTTGCTGATGGCTCGCCCACGTCATGAAGACCGGGCGCCTGAGAAATCAACATGGGGAAATCAAGAAAGCGGGTTTGCCGTGATTGGTGAAATAGATGTCGCCAGCGCCTACAGCACCGGCCGCACCGACTTCATGGGGCTGAAGTTGGTTGTCGCGCCCGGCGTGCTCGTCCCTCGCCCGGAGACGGAACTGCTCGGCAGCACCGCCCTCAATGTGCTTCGTGAACTTAACAGGCCGGTACCGCGTGTCGTGGACATGTGCTGCGGGGCGGGCAATCTCGCCTGCGCCATTGGATACAAGGTCCCCACCGCGCGCGTCTGGGCGAGCGATCTCACTGACAGCTGCGTCGAAACCACCTGCCGGAACGTTGCCCATCTTGGCCTGGCCGGACGCATTTCGGTGCTACAGGGCGACCTCTTCAATTCCTTCTCGGGTCTGGAGCTCGAAGGTACGATCGATCTGGTTGTCTGCAACCCGCCTTACATCTCGGAGAAGCGGCTCGAAAACGACCGCGCGCATCTGATGGAACTTGAACCCCGTGAGGCGTTCGCTGCCGGGCCTTACGGCCTGAGCATTCATATGCGGGTGATCAAGGAGGCGCAGCATTATCTGCGGCAAGGTGGCATGCTGCTTTTCGAGGTCGGGCTTGGCCAGGACCGGCAGGTCATGAGTTTGGTTGAGCGTTCCAAAGCCTATGAGGGCATTCGCACGGTTGCGAACAAAGCCGGTGAAGCCAGGGTGGTTTGTGCACGGGCCAAAGCGCCAGCGTGAGCCGCGCCATGGGTTTGCGCGCCCGGTTGGGACGACGCCCTCAAGCCGTAGCCCGGCGATCAGTTTTCCTTGCTGACCACGTAACGTGCAATTCCCTGGATGGAATCGAAATTCTCCGGCAGAAGTTCACTGTCCTCGACAGTGATGCCGAATGTCTCCTCGACGAATCCGATAACTTCAAGCACTCCAGTCGAGTCTATGATGCCCTGATCGAGCAACGACGTTTCAACTTCCAGCGCACGCGGGTCGGCTACGTAGAAGTTTGACGCCAGAAAGGCGCGGATTTGATCGCTGTAGGTGTCAATTCTGTTGTTCGTGCTCAGCATTGAATTGGCCTCCGATCCAAATAATTTCCGTAAATTGCTTTATGACAGCGCCATTTTCTTGAGCTTGCCCGTGTCCGTCATCGGCAGACTGGACACAATTTGGATGGACTTCGGAATCATGAAGTTTTCCAATCGCTTCTGACATTCCATCCGCAGCTGCTTTTCGCCCATGATCGTTCCTTGCTCCATGACGACAAAGGCCTTCACTGCTTGCCCCAGCAGGTCGTCGGGTACTCCGACAACCGCGGCTTCCCGTACTCCCGGGATTTCCATCAGCACGTTTTCGACTTCCCTAGGCGCCACCTTTTCTCCCCGCGATTTTATGATCTCATCGCTGCGGCCGACAAAATAGAGGTAGCCTTCCTCGTCCATTCGGCAGTAGTCGCCGGTGTACAGAACCTGCTCGCCGGGCAAAGGACCTGGCTTGAGCTTCTTCGCGGTAGCCTCCGGCTTACCCCAGTAGCCCTTCATGACCGTTGCCCCGCGGATAACCAACTGGCCGACGACATTGGGACCAACCCTTCGGTCATCCTCATCGACAATCCACATTTCGGTGTTCGGGATGGCGATCCCCACGCTCAACGGTTTTCGGGCAAGATCGTCCGGCGGAAGATAGGTGCAGCGTTTGCATTCGGTCAGGCCGTACATCGAATAGATGCGGGCGGCGGCAAACAGTTCCTGGAGCAGGCGAATGTGCTTAAGCGGCAGGGCTGCCGCCGTGTTCGTGACATACCTTATGCTTGCAAAATCATTTGCCTTCAGCGTCCTGAGATCCGACAGCGCGGCAAAGATGGTCGGCACGCCGGGAAAGCCTGTAACTCTCTCCCTTTCGATGATCGCAAGTATCTGTGCGGGGAAGGCAAACGAGCGCTCGAGGACCAACCGCGCCCCGGTACGGAATGCCATTATCATCTGATAGAGGCCGTAGTCGAAGGCCAGGGGCAAGACATTGAGGATCACGTCGTCTTCGCCAAGCTCAAGGTACGAGGCGATAGACGTGCAGGCTGCCATCATGTTCCTGTGTGTCAGCATCACGCCTTTGGGTTCGCCGGTCGAGCCCGACGTGTAGATGATGGCTGCGAGATCGATATCGATGCGGCGGCGGGCCGGCGCTTTGCCGTGGCCGGCAGCCGCCTCATCCCAGCGCACGGCATGCGGCAATCCCCGGAGCTCGGCGTCGTCCACCTGACCGGAGACGATGAGCCGCCGCAGCGACGGACAGTTACGCGCCGGCTCAGCAAAGACCGGCTGCAAATGTTTGTCGGTGATCAATGCTGCCGGAAGGCAATCGTTGAGCAAATACCCCAGCTTGTCGCTCTTAGTGAGCGGATTGACGACGCACACAACGGCGCTCGCCTTGAGAACCGCCCAGAAGCTGACCACGGTCTCGACGGTGTTGTCGGCGAAGATCATAACGCGGTCACCGGGGGCGACCCCGGACGTGACGAGATGACGGGCGACCGCGCTGGAGCGTGTCTCAAGCTCGTCATAGGTGAGCCGGTGCTCGCCGCACACCAGCGCTATCTTGCCGCCGAGCCGCTCGGCCGAATGACTGAGGTAATCGTGCAGCAGAGGTACGGCGCCATGCATCATACCAGCACCTCTTCCCTGTGCAGGTGATCGACATCTATCCTGAGGTCGACCGCATGCGCGCTCGATGGGCGGCTTGCGACAAACTGCTGATGGAGGAGCTGCGTCGACAGCACGCCGACCAATGCCATGTTGTCCGAGTTGGACAGATCCCCATCGCCGGTCTTGGCAGCGCATTTGTCCAGCAGGCGCGCGACCGAGTTCGGATCAAAGACATTCGCCGCGCGCAGGGCAGTCTCGGAGAGTGCTTCGCGGACATAGGCGGGTGCGCCATCGCCCGTGAAGCAAAGTGCGTTGGGCGCCCGGTAGGGTTGCTTCTTGCGGGCCACGACTTCCACGGGCACGATCGATTTCGCCACACGCTTCAGCACGTGCTTCTCATCCAGAATGCGCAGCTTGTAGTCGGGCGGGAGCGAATTCGCCAAGGCCACGAGCCTGTCGTCCAGGAACGGGAAGCGCCCCTCGACAGAATGGGCCATCAGCATCCTGTCACCCTGCGAGGAGAGCAGGTAGCCCGACATCAGTGTCCTGATCTCAAGGTACTGGTCCTGCGCGAGAGGACCCCATCGTGGAAACTCTTCGGGCAGGCGGCCAAGCAGGTCCGCCACCACGTCGTGACGCGCCGCTTCGGCATGCATGCCGGCCGAGAACAGCCGTTTGATGGCGCTGGTGGTGCGCCAGCGGGTGTCATGCGCGAAGCCGGGCGCGCCAAATGCATGGATATCGTGTCCAAAGAACTGGCGCGCCATCGCCTGCTGCTTGACCGGCGACCGGCTCAGATAGGGGTAGAGGCGTTCCAGCAGTCGCGCGCGCCGGGCGGATGCGGGCTGCCGCCCCCAGAAACGGCGGACCTTGCCTTCACGGAACAGGTCGTAGCCGGCAAACATCTCGTCGGCGCCCTCGCCGGTCAGGACGACCTTGATGCCATGTTCGCGCACCAGTCTCGAGAGAAGGAACAACGGCGCCGGCGCGGTCCTGAGAATCGGACGCTCGGCGTGACGGATCACATCTGGGAAAACCTCGGCAATATCACCGCGCGAAACCATCACCTCGTGGTGCTCGCCGCCGCTCGCACTTGCAACCAGCCGCTGGTAACGGGTTTCATCATATTCGGCGTCAGCAAAACGCAACGAGAAGGTCTGGAATGGCGCGCCGGCGAAGCGCCTACCGAGCATGGCGACAAGTGAGCTGTCGAGCCCGCCGGAAAGATAGCAGCCAACCGGCACATCCGCCTTGACCATTCTAAGCGCCGTCGCGGCCTGCAAGGCGCTACGCACTTCGTCCACCGCATCGTCCAGTGAGCCGGTGAAGGTGCCGTGGGCCTGGTCCGCGGTCTCGGGATAACAAGGTTTCCAGAAAGCGTGCTCACGAACGCTGCCATTGTCGTAGATGCGTACATGGCCGGGGGTAAGTTCCTTCACTCCCTGAAATACGCCTTGCGGCGGTACGACCGTCCACAGTGTGAAAGTCTGGTCTATCCCAGCCGGATCGAAGGCCCGCGGTATCGCCGGGTCGGCTGCGAAAATGGCCTTCACTTCGCTGGCGAAGTGAAGGCGGCCAGCATGTTCGCACAAATGCAGCGGGCAGATGCCGAACCGGTCGCGCGACAGGACGAGACGGCCTGTCAGCGAATCCCAGATGGCGAGTGCCCACTGCCCGTTTAGCCTCTCGAACGCGGCCACGCCCCAGGCGCGGTAGGCGTGCACGATGACCTCGGTATCGCTGCGGGTGCGGAAACGATGCCCCAGCGCCATGAGTTGTTCACGCAGCTCGACGTAGTTGAAGATCTCGCCGTTGAACACGATCCAGGTGGTATCGCCGGTGTCCGCGAGGGGCTGCTGTCCGGTCGAGAGATCGATGACCGACAGACGGGTATGCGCCAGCCCCGCCCGCCTGTCGCGGTAAACGCCGCTCTCGTCCGGGCCTCGATGGGAGAGCGCGGCTGCCATTCGTAGAAGCGCGGCTCGTGAAGGAGGCTCCGCAGCCGCGTTCAGCGCCACAATTCCGGCGATGCCGCACATGGGTCAATCCCTGTCCATCGCAGCGGACAGCTGCGGCCGTGCGTGAAGGTAGCGGGCGGCGCGGCGTTTGCTGACGATATCCTTATAGACCTTCTCGACCTGCTCGGCCGTCAGGCCGGCGGCGGCGGCAACCACGCCGGCCGAAATTCCGTGATTCATGCCGTAGAGGCACAAATCCATCAGCTGATAGGGCAAGGCGAAGTAGAACTCCTCCTGGGTTTGCGCCATGGAAAACGTGTCCGTGGTCGGCGGCCTCATTCGGACCTCCTCGTCAATCCCGAGATATTCCGCCAGCTGATAAACCTGGGTCTTGTAGAGATGGACGATCGGCATCACGTCGGCGACGCCGTCGCCCTGCTTGACGAAGAAGCCTTGGTCATATTCGAGCCGGTTTGGCGTGCCTGCCACTGCATAGTTGAGGCGGTCCGCATGATAGTATTCAGTCATCTTGCGAACCCGCTGCTTGTAGTTGGTTGCAGCGACGATCTGCAGGTAAGCCGCCGGCGAAAGACGCACGGTGTCGATCTTTCCGTCCGGATCCTCGACGGTGAGGCGCGTGATATTAAGGCCGCTGCTCTCCAGCACCGATGCCATGACCAGCTTGCATTTCCAGCCTTCGCCATATCCAGGGACGGCAGTTCGGATGGCCTCCATCTGTCGGGCGTAGGCGCCGATGCCCTCGAGCGCCGGCTGGATATCCTCAAGGATTGTGTCGATGCCAAGCTGCCCGGCGACGCTGCGGCCAAGCCTCAACGAGTCGCCGGATGAATCGCGCTCCGGCATGAACAGGCCCAGTACCTTGTCCCTGCCGAATGCGCGTGCGCAGACCGTTGCGACGACCGAACTGTCGATGCCTCCGGAGAGCCCGACAACCACTCCGCGGCGCCGTTGTGTGCCGAGAACCTGTTCGCGCAAGGTCTCGACGATGCGATCGATCTCCAGCCGGGCATCGAGCGCCAGCACATCGCTGCTGAATTCCCCGATCAGGTCGATGACACTGCCTCCCGTTTCTGTGACTCGATTGAAGAGTAGGTCTCAGTCACAGCGTTTTCGATGAGCGGGCGATTGATGGTCAGATGAGGCTCCACGACCATGTCGATGTGAGTGCCGGCGATCGGAATGACGTCCAGATGGACGAATGCCCGATCCCACCCAAGTGCAAGCGGCATTCCGGGCCGCGCGCAACGGAACAAGGTGCCGGTGATCGGCAGTATCGGCCTGGGTTCTGTGAGCCACTGGAAGAAGGCGCGCGCGCGCAGAACTTCCTGCAGTTCCAGTTTGGTTCTGAAGCTCGTCGGGTTGAATTGACCCTCGGCATAGCGGTCGAGGAAGCTGGCAAGCCGGGATTCGCAGTGCATTTTGACCGCGACCTTGGCAAGCGCGCGGCATGCCACTCGACTAGCCGATATACGATTGGTTCGGATCCGGTGAAATGTCCGGGTAATCGTCTCCCAACGCTTGCTGCGTTCGCCAACCAGGCTGGTATCCAGTATGCCCGTGAACGCTACAGCTCGCCCTTGATCAAGCAGACGCGCGGCAACCTCAAAAGCGACCGCTCCTCCGAGCGAGTGACCAAGCAGGCGAACACAGCCGGTCGGCTGCACGCGGTTGATATGATCGATTGCAGCTTCGACCATTGCGGCGACAGTGTTCTGACCTTGCAGGATCATGCCCAGGGCCGGATATCTGATGGGAGACACCCTGGCGACCTTGCTTATTGCCGATGCGAACGAAGCAAGGCTCGGACCATAGCCGACCGACCCGGGGAAAAGGAAAAGCAGCGGAGGCTCGTGTTTCCAAGCGGGCGCGTGCTCGCCGCCTCCTTGAGCAGAAATGACCGCTGCAACCATCTCATCGAAGCTCATTCCAACCGTGAAGGCTTCCAATCCGAGCTCCTGCCCGATCGCGCTTTCGATTTCCATGACGCAGTGCAGCAGCTTCAGCGAATCTCCCCCCGCTTCGTCCCAACAGCCCAGGGCGACCCGCGTCTTGAGGACCTTGGTCCAGGCACGCCGTACGATCTGATGAGCAGGAACTTCATGTCCCGCATGGGGTATTTGCGGTGGGGGCGTGGTTTCCCGAACCGAAAGGTCAATTGCAGCCAGCGTTGTCATATCGATCTTTCCGCTGGGCAGTCGCGGTATCTCGGCGCTTGCATGGAGTCGCAACGGGCAAAGCGCCGGCGGCAATTTTGTCCTGGCAAGTTGGCGCAGCTCGTCGCAAAAACTGGCTCCCGCTCCGCTGTGCGGTACGGCGAATGCAACCAGTTCATTCGCCGGGGTGACGATAACCACGGCATCCTTCACCGACGGCGCGCCACGCAGAACCCGTTCGAGTTCGGCCGGCTCAACGCGCCGCCCATTGACCTTTATCTGGCGCCCTTTGCGGCCTATGATCCGCAGCAGGCCGTCACTCCCGATTTGCACAAGATCGCCCGTCGCAAAGATGCGAAGCGTCTGGTCGTCGGGGTCTACTTCAAACGGAACAACGGCCCCGTTTTCCCAATGTCCAAGCGCGACATACGGGCTTCTGATCAACAGTTCTCCGATCTTGCCGGGCTGAACCGGGTAACCCTCTTCATCGACCACTGCGAAGCTGATTCCCGGAAGCAGCCAGCCGACGGGAGCCGAAGAATCGAATTCCGGCCAATCGTGCGGCAAGAACCACTGCGATCCCGTCGTTTCCGTCGATGAATAGCCGATCTGCACCAGGCAATTTGGCGGGACAGCCTTGCGCACGAGGCGGATGTCGGCCGAAGATACCTTCTCGCCTCCAATTCGGGCAACTCTGAGCGAACCAAAGGCGTCCGCGGGTTCATCCGCCAAGAGAGCGCGAAGCAATGCCGGCACCAGATAGGTGATCGTCACGCCTTCGGATTGCATGCGGCCGCGAACCGCGCGCAGGCCGACGGCTTCAACCTCCACAAGCTGCAACGTGGCACCCGTGAGCAGAGCGGCAAGAATTTCCCGACAGCCGGCGATGGTTGCCGGGCCGGTCAGAGGCAGGAATACATCCTGTGCATTGATGTGGCACGCATCGACATATTGCTGCACTCGGCACAGCAAGTTCCGCTGGCTGTTGACAATCCCCTTGGGGCGGCCCGTGCTGCCGGAGGTATAAAGCACGATTGCCGGTGCATCGACAGAAACCACACGGTGTGCGGCTGGATGGGGCGTTGCCTGCAATGATTGCGCCATATCGATCCAGGCAACGTGCTGGGGCAGATCAAGGCCGTGGAGGCCTTTGTCGCCAATTATGGCGGAGAGCCTCGCGTCGGCGACGATTTCGTTGATGCGCGAGTCCGGATCTCGCACGTTAAGCGGCACTGACGGCCGACCGGATGCCATGCTGGCCAGCATCGCAACGGTGTACCAGACCGAGTTGGCCTGAAGTATTCCAACCGCATTTCCGTCGGGAACGACGGCTTCAATCCAGCCGGCCAATGCCTCGACCGCCCGTAAAAGCTCGCAATAGGTCAGTCGATTGGTGCCGTCGCTGGCGGCTAATTTTTCGGAATAACGCCCGGCGATCTCCCTCAGGTGATCAAAGACAGGAACGTCGGCGAAGTCAGTTCCCATCCGTTGATGCAGACGTAGAACAGGCCCGCCATGGTCAAGAGCATGATCGGGAGCTTTTAGCCATCGGCAAGGGACCACCGCTTGGTAGTCAGCCTGCACCGTTTGAATCGCCCTCGAAGATTCTAAATGCGCCAGAGACATAAGGGCCCCACGCTAGGATTGTTGCCGCTTATCGCTCCGCGGCATGATCTTTTCATCAATCATTCGGATGATGCGTGAGACGGTCTTAATCGCTTGAATTATTCGAAGATGAAGGGGCCAGCCTGCGCCCGCCCGGGCTGCGGGACTACCTTACCTTACAGAGGTGTCGGGCTGCGCGCTGCTATCCGCTTTGCCAGTGCTTGAAACGAAGCAGTATGCGAACACTTCCCCTCCAAGCTCATCCGTTACACGAACCCAATTGTTTTCCCAAGTCCGCAGGGTAACCTGGCGTCCCGTTGACATAGTCGCCGCCGTGAACGGGCTGGACGCATTGACGTTACTCGCCGTGACCACGTCATCCCCCTCCATTTGTTCCACCAGGTATGTTTGCATCACTGCTCCTGACTGTAGGGCAAGGCCGGTTCAATCGCGTGTAGCTGGACAACTCCAACCGCAGGGAACGGATTTCGTTCCATGCTACAGGCAACCCTACCGCCGGAAGTCAGCCTTCAGATCGCCTGCCCTCCTGGCAGGACCGTGGCCTAGCCGCTGAACGACTGGTCAGGATTGAGCTATGCTTTGGGGGAGATGGACCTCGCCCTGCGAATCCGCATACTTCTGGAAAAGTGCAATCTTGTCGGGATACGTAATCCGGATTTCGCTGTGACAGCCCTCGCAGCGATATTTGGATGCAACCTGGAACCAGCGCCCGGGTTTCAGCAAAGCCAATCCGCAGCGCGGACATTTGAACGTCATTTCGAGAGGGCATAGATTCTGACACAGCGGCATTTCGCAAAGTCCATAAGGGATACCTAATGTCAGGCAACGACAGCCGGCCGAAATCGTTCCTGGACGCCGTTCTTTTCGTCAGGCCGATGACCAGCCCCGGACGCCGGGAGATTATTGGATTGTCCGCGATACCAGATTTACTGACGCGGGCCTGAACTCAAGCGCACCCCGATTTCCGGTGGCGTAGCGCCGTTGCAGGCGTTGACTGATGTCAGCAGCTTGCAATCCGAATGAGCAAGCCCGGAGCGAGGTGGCCTCGGGGGGACGACGGGGCCGCACGGTCGACGACACGGCCTATCCGGATGCTGAAACAACGCCGCGCGCCAACCCTGTCGAACAGCACCAGTGGAACAGGCAGGACGAAAAGCGGCGCAACAGGCGGCAATACTTAAGTCTCTCGCCTATATCGTAGCTCGGGAGCCGCGATCCCGACCGAATTGATGGATATGGAAGCGCTGTTGAAGGGAACCGACGCATCCCTTGGCGAATGCGTCGGTTCCAGAAGTTTATGCGTGGCGGATTTCCGTTCCCAGCACCTTCAGACATTCGCGGATGAACGCAGCAAGCGCCGTCCAACCTTTGGCCGAAACCATTGTCCCGTCCACATAGGCCTCGGTCGGCGACAGGTCGATATAGGTGCCACCCGCCAGTGTCACCTCCGGCTCGCAGGCGCCGAGTGCCGCGACCTTCTTGCCGCGCACCACGCCGTCGACAGCGATCAGGATCTGCACGCCGTGGCAGATGGTGAAGATTGGCTTCTTGGCCTCGTGGAAATGGCGCACGATCGCCTGCACGCGCTTGTCGGTGCGGATGTATTCCGGGCCGCGGCCGCCCGCGCAGTAGACGGCATGATACTGATCGAGCTGCCTCTCGGCTTCCGAGAAAGTCTTGTTGATCAGCGCATAATGGCCGAGCTTTTCGGTGTAGGTCTGGTCGCCCTCGAAGTCGTGTAGCGAGGTCTTGATCAGATCTCCGGCGTTCTTGTCCGGGCATACCACGTGGATGGTGTGACCGACGGCTTCCATCGCTTGCTGATAGACAAAGATTTCGTATTCTTCGGTGAACTCACCGGTCAGCATCAGTATCTTTTTGCCTGGCATGGCTCTTCCTCTCAGTGTTTTGAGCTAGGCAAGACGCAGACTGCGCCTGCCTTTCTGTGAAATCGGATAGGGTCAGAATGGCGAATCCGGAAAGTAATATTCCTTGGCGTTGGCCTGGGTGATCAACGGCGCGTCGAGCTTGACGGTGCCACGGACGGGTGCCTGGCCGATCAGGTTGGCGACTGTCATGTAGATCGCGGTCTTGATCATCGACGGCGGGTATGGCGTCTCGACCGGCGTCATGGCGTCGCCGTCGATCACTTTCTTGACGATGTCCTTCATGCCGTTGCCACCGAGCGCAAGCTTGATGTCGGTCCGCGCCGACTGCTTGACCGCCTCGAGCACGCCAAGCAGCATGTCGTCGTCGTTGGCCCACACCGCATCGATATGCGGGTACTTGGCCAGATAGTCCTGCATCAGCTTGAAGGCTTCGTCGCTGTTCCAATGCGCGTACTGGATGTCGAGGACTTTCAGATCAGTGCCTTTGATCGTGTCCTGGAAGCCCTTGATGCGCTCGTCGTCGATGACGGTCGGAATGCCGCGCAACACAACGACGTCGCCCTTGCCGCCAAGCTTGTCGATCATGAACTTGGCGGTGTTGGTGCCAACCGCGATATTGTCGCCGGCGAGGTAGAGATCCTGGACGGAGGCGTCAGTCAGACCGCGATCTACGACGGTGATGAACGTGCCCATGTCCTTGATAGCCTTGACCGGCTGGGTCAGCTCTTCCGAGCTGTAAGGCAGGATCACCAGAGCATCCAGCTTGCGGCTGGCCGACAGGTCCTCAAGCGCGCTGACCTGCTCCGCCGCGGACGGCGACGTCTTCACGACCACTTCGACGTTCGGGAACGCGGCGTTGATTTCCTTGGCCGCCGCTTGTGCGTGGTAGACGATGCCCGCTGTCCAACCGTGGTCAGCGGCCGGTATCGAAACCGCGATGACCTTCTTGTCTTGCGCCATGGCCTGGCCGGCCAGCAGCAGCGCGCCAAGTGTCGCTGCCGCAATCCATTTTCTACTGAACATTGTCTTCTCCCTTGGACCTACAAGAACGTTAATCCGCGTGGTCCGGACGCGGCGCTATTTCGAATTCGAAAACCGCTGGATGAGCATGGCGATGATGATGATGACGCCCTGAACAGCGGCAACGAGGTATTCGGAGACGAAGTCCGAGAGCACCATGAGATTGGCGATGAGTTCCAGGATGACGGCGCCGGCGACTGTCCCCCACACATGGCCCTTGCCGCCGCGCAATGCGGTGCCGCCAATCACCACGGCGGTGATGACCTGCAGTTCCCAAAGCTGTCCGGTTGTCGGCGTTGCGGCGCCCAGGCGCGGCACGTAGCAGATCGCGGCAATCGCCACACAGACACCCTGGACGATATAGGCCACGGTCCGTGTCCTGATCACCGAGATGCCGGAATAACGGGCGACATCCTCATTGGCGCCGACCGCCGCACATTTGCGCCCATATTTCATCTTGTAAAGGATGAAGGATGCGACCGCGGCGACTGCGATGGATATGAGGATTGGAACCGGGATCCCGCCGACCGTGCCGAAATAGACAGGCCGGTAGGCCTCGCGCAACGACCTGTCGATCGGTATCGTGCCGCCATCGGTCAGATAGGTTATCAGCGCCCGGAAAATCCCCATCGTGCCCAGCGTGGCGATAAACGGTTCGATCCTGCCGACCGTGACGATGAGCCCGTTGGCAAGCCCGCACACCAGGCCGACCAGGATCGCAACCGCCATACCGGCGGGAATAGCCCAGATGCCGGCATGCGGCGCCACCGCGTTCATGAACATGATGGTGATGCCGGTGATGAAGGCGGCCATCGAGCCGACGGAAAGATCGAGCCCCCCCGACGAGATCACAAATGTCGCGCCGACCGCGATAATAGCAATGAAGGCGCTGCGGGTGATGACGTTGGCGAGGTTGGTGGCGGACAGGAAATCGGGGTTGATGAGGTAACCGACCACCAGCAGAGCTGCCAGCGCAAGAAAAGGCCCGATATCGGTCCAACTGATGTTGAGATCGAGGGGGCGACGCCTGGATGCGGATTCGCTCATGACAGCCATTTTGTGCCTCCCTTGGCTTTTGGCCCTTGCTTGGGGCCACTGGTCGCCAGTACCGCCACATTGCTTTCGGTCATTTCGGCGCCACTGACCTCGCCGGTGATGCGGCCTTCGCGCATCACCAGGATGCGGTCGCAGATGCCGATCAATTCCTGCATCTCCGAAGAGATGACGATGCAGGCCTTGCCCTTGGCCACAAGCTCCTGGATGAAGGCATAGATCTGCGCCTTGTTGGCGATGTCGATGCCACGCGTGGGCTCGTCGATAATGACCACCGAAGGATCGGTCAGCAGCACCTTCGCCAGCAGCAGCTTCTGCTGATTGCCCCCGGAAAGCTGGGCCGCTTTGGCGCCGAGGCTCTTCAGCCTGATGTCATATGTCTCCACGGCCTGTTCCAGGGCTTGCGCTTCGCGGCGCCGACCCATCGAGAGGCCGGGATGAAACACATCGAGCGCCGACAGCGTCAGGTTAGGCGCCAGGTGCTCTTGCAGCAGCAGTCCCTTGCCCTTGCGATCCTCGGTCAGGTAACCGACGCCGGCGTCGATCGCCGCGCGCGGCGATTGGAAATGGACCGACTTGCCCTCAAGTTCGATCTTGGCAACTGCCGGGCGCAAGCCGATAATGCCCTCGAAGAGTTCGGTTCGGCCTGCGCCGACCATACCGGCGAACCCCAGGATCTCGCCCTTGTGGACCGTGAACGACACGTCCTCCACATAGCCGGGAACGGAGGCGTTCCTCACGCTGAGCATCGGTACATCCGAAGGCGCTGCGGTTCTCTCAGGATAGAGCGCTGCCAGTTCGCGCCCGACCATCAGCCGCGCCATGTCCATCTGGCTCAGCGTCTTGCCGGGATAGGTGCCGACCATCTTGCCGTCGCGCAGAACGGTCACTTTGTCTGCGACCCGCTGCACCTCATCCAACCGGTGGCTGATATAGAGCACGGCGGTGCCGTGAGCCTTCAGTTGCAGGACGATCTCCAGCAGGCGCTCGACCTCGCCACCGGTCAGAACGGCGGTCGGCTCGTCGAAGATAACCACCTTGTGGTCGTCAAGCAGGGCGCGAGCGATCTGCACCATCTGCCGGTCTGCCAGCGAAACGTCGCGCACCAGTGCCCTTGGCGAGACCGCGCAGCCGATCTGCGCCAGTTTCTCGGTTGCCAGCCGGCGCATGGTGCGGTCATCCACGACATGGCCACGCGAAAGCTCTCGCCCGAGAAACAGATTGTCGGTGACCGTGAGCCCCTCGGCGAGCAGGATCTCCTGATGAACCAAAGCGATACCGGCATCCTGTGCTTGGGCAGGCTTGGCAAATTTCACCGCGTGTCCGTTCATCGACAACGTGCCGTGGCTTGGCTCGACATAGCCGGACAGCAGCCGCATCAACGTCGACTTGCCGGCACCGTTCTCGCCAATGATGGCGTGGATCTCTCCCGGCAGGACGTCCAGGGTGACGTCCGACAGCACCGTCACTGGGCCGTATTGCTTGGACAATTCCTGGGCGCGCAGCACCGGTTCAAGCGAACCAGGCGCTTCGCTGGACAACGTGCTCCCGCCCTCCCCGGCGATATTCGCGGCAATGGACATCCGTTCCGACCTCAATCGAATGCCGGGAGCAGGCGATCGCGCGAGTGCTCTATATGGATGCGCATCGCCTTTTCGGCGGCATCGGGATCGGCCGAGCCGAACGCGGCAAGGATCGCCTCGTGTTCGTCAAGCGCCTCCTCGGTCACGCGCGCATGGAACATCAGGCGGAAGATGTGGAAGTGCGTGTGCTGGTGGCTCAACGTCTCGCGGATGAGTTCGTTTTGAGAAAACTCCATGATCTTGTCGTGGAAGATCGCATCCTGCCTGGCGAAATTCGAATAGCGCACGCGATCATCCTTGCCTTCGCGGCGTGACATCACGCCGGCAGCTTCGAGCAACAGATCGAGCTTGGCGTCGTCCATCGTTGCGGCGGCCTTTGCGGCGCCATGCGGCTCGAGCAGCAGACGCATCTCGTATAATTCGTCGAAACGGCGCCGGGTGATCTGGGGCGCGGCACGATAACCGATCAGATGCGTCTTGAGCACCAGGCCTTCGCCTTCGAGCCGTCCGAGGGCTTCCCGGATCGGCGTGTGCGAGACGTTGAATTCCTTGACCAAGCTGTCGACTGTGATGCGCGAGCCGGGGGGGATCTTCAGCGCCATCAACTGCGCGAAGATGGCTTCATAGACATCTTCGACGAGACTGTTGGCGCGCTGGATGCGACCAGCTCCAATGCTGGCGTCGCTTGGGTCGGGTAAGTTTGCGGTCTGCATATTTTGCCTCTTGACAGTGAGGACTGCTAACACGATGGTTCCACGGATGCAATCCTATATCCTATACGATTTTAAAGCGGATATGCTCTAAGTGCGAGAGACACACTCTTGGACCATCCGATCCCAAGCCCAGTTCAATGCCTCTCCAGTCAGCCGCCGACAAAGGACCGATCATGACCCTCTTCGCCGCCCTGCGGTTGCCGCGTGAAATCCTGTTCGGGAAGGGGCAACGCCATGTGCTGCCGACGGTCGCCGCCCGGTTCGGCCGACGCGCGCTGGTCTGCACCGACGAGCGTTTCGCGGGCACAACGGTATTCGCTGACATCATCAAGTCCCTTCAGTCAGCCTCGATCGAGGTCCTGGTGCATGATCGTGTTCTGCCCGACGTGCCACGCGATACGGTCGGCGTCTGCGTCGAGGAAGCGAAGGGGTTCGGGCCGGATATGGTGATCGGCATCGGCGGCGGCAGCTGTCTCGATTTCGCCAAATGCGCCACCCTGCTGCTCAGCCATGGCGGCAAGCTCCAGGACTATTACGGGGAGTTCAAGGTGCCGGGTCAGACACTGCCGCTGATCGCCGTACCCACCACGGCCGGCACCGGCTCCGAGGTGACGCCGGTCGCGGTGATTTCCGACCCGGACCGGACGCTCAAGGTCGGCATATCGAGCCCTCACCTTATCGCCGCGGTCGCTCTGTGCGATCCCGAGCTGACAATGACCTGTCCGCCTGGCCTGACCGCGATCGCCGGCGCCGACGCCTTGACCCATGCGATTGAGGCCTTCACCGCCATGCGGCGCGGTGAAGACCCCAATCTGCCGCAACAGCATGTCTTCATCGGCAAGACTGCGCTGACAGACCATTTCGCGTTGCTCGCGATAAAGCTGCTTGGCCGGAGTCTGGAGAAAGCCTGCAGCGACGGCACGGATGCCGACGCGCGTGCCGATGTCATGATGGGCGCTCTGGCGGCGGGCTGCGCGTTCGGCACCGCCGGCACGGCGGCGGCGCATGCCGTGCAATACCCGGCAGGCGCCCTCACCCACACCGCCCATGGTTTGGGCGTGGCCACAATGATGCCTTACGTGATGACCTATAACAGCCGCGTCGCCGCTCACGAGATGGCAGAGATCGGCGCGGCACTTGGCTTGGAGGCCAAGGCGCGAACCGCCGACGAGATGGCAGCCGCCACGATCGAGGAGATCAGGCGATTGTTCGCGGCGATCGGTATTACGCCGACACTGGCGGATCTGGGCCTCCCTGCCGATAAGCTTGACTGGACCGCCGAGCAAGCGCTCGGCATCGACCGCCTGATCAAGAACAATCCGCGTGCGTTCGATCTCGGCACGATGCGACGCCTCGTCCAGGCCGCCCATGACGGCGACCTCGCCGCCTGCGTTATGTGAGAAACGGAACAAAGCGATGAATTTGAACGCTCAGCAACTCGACCAGGATGGCTATGACGTGCGCGGTTTTTCGCACGGACTCTACATCGACGGCACTTGGCGGTCGTCCTCCGACGGTCGGCTCATCGATGTCGTCGATCCCTCCTCCGGGGCGGTGATCGCGGCGGTTCCCGATGCGACGGTCGAGGACGCCACCGCCGCCGTCGAGGCGGCGGCCAAAGCAGCTAGGAGATGGCGGGAAACTGCGCCGCGCAAACGCTCGGAAATCCTTCGGCGCTGTTTCGAACTGATGGTCGAACGCTCCGAAACGCTCGCCATGCTGATCTCGCTGGAGAACGGCAAGGCGCTGCGCGACGCGCGCGGCGAAGTGGCTTATGCCGCCGAGTTCTTCCGCTGGAATGCCGAAGAGGCGGTCCGGATCACCGGTGAATTCGGCACCGCGCCATCCGGCACCAACCGGATCGTGGTCGATTATGAGCCGATCGGAATTTGCGTGCTGATCACACCGTGGAATTTTCCGGCCGCGATGGCGACCCGCAAGATCGCGCCGGCGCTGGCGGCAGGCTGCACTGTCGTCCTGAAGCCGGCCAGCGAAACACCACTGACGGCCTATGCGCTGGCGGCACTCTACAGCGAAGCCGGCGTGCCTGCCGGCGTCGTCAACGTGCTGACCACGACCAGTCCCGGGCCGCTGACTTCGGCCATGCTTGCCGATCCGCGGGTCAGGAAGCTGTCCTTCACGGGGTCGACGGGTGTCGGCCGAACCTTGCTCGGCGAGGCTTCAAAGCATGTCATTTCGTGTTCTATGGAACTCGGCGGCAATGCCCCGTTTGTCGTCTTCGACGATGCCGATCTCGACGCCGCCCTCGATGGCGCGATGATCGCCAAGATGCGCAACGCCGGCGAAGCCTGCACCGCCGCCAATCGCCTCTATGTGCAATCGGGAATCTATGATGCTTTTGCCGACGGGCTCCGCAAGCGCATGGCGGCACTTAAGGTGGGGGCGGGCCCGAATGCCGACACCGAGTGCGGGCCGATGATCACCAGAAAGGCTGTCGACAAGATCGATCGCCTGGTCAAGGACGCGGTGGGCCGGGGAGCCAAGGTGCTTTGCGGCGGGGCGATTTCGGAGGAAGAAGGATTCTTCTATCCGCCAACAGTGCTGTCCGAGGTGCCGCCGGATGCGGAGATGGCGCACGAGGAGATTTTCGGCCCGGTGGCACCTATCACACGCTTCGACACCGAGGCCCAGGCCATCGCCCATGCTAACAACACGGAATATGGCCTGGCCGCTTATATATACACACGCGATGTTGGGCGCGGCATGCGGGTGGCGTCGGGGATCGAGGCCGGCATGATCGGCCTCAACCGGGGACTGATGTCGGATCCGGCCGCACCATTCGGAGGCGTCAAGCAGAGCGGCCTTGGCCGCGAAGGCGGCCAGCACCACGGCATCGCCGAGTTCATGGAGGCTAAATATATTGCCGTCACCTTCTGAACCGGCAGTCATGTCAAAGGACCCTTTCCGCACGCGCGACCATGTGGCCGATTTTGACGATATCGTGGCCGACATAGTGACTCGCAGCGCCGAAACCCGGGCGACCCTGCCGATATCGGCGGGTATCGCCTATGGCGAGGGCGAGGCCGAAAGGCTGGACCTGTTCTTTCCGCCCGGTGTGCGCAGGGATCTTCCCGTGCACATCTTCATCCATGGTGGCTACTGGCGCATGTTCTCCAGAAGCGACTATTCTTATGTAGCGAACACAGTCACCAAAGCTGGGGCGATCGCGGTCATCGTCGATTATGCGCTGATGCCCGAATTCAGGATGGCGGCAATCGTCGACCAGATCCGGCGTGCCAAACAATGGGTGCTGGACAATATAGCCGCCCATGGCGGCGACCCTGCCCGGCTAAGCGTAAGTGGTCATTCGGCGGGTGCGCACCTGGCCACATTCCTGTTCGAAAAGGCGCCAATGCCGTCGCGCATACGTGCGGCGCTGCTGCTAGGCGGCCTTTACGACCTCAAGCCCCTTCAGACCTCCTTCCTCCAGCCGTTAATCGGCATCACTGATGAGGAGGCAGCTGCCTTCACCCCAATGACGCGGTGGCATGACCCGGAGACGGCAGCGACCATTCTCGTCGGAGATCAGGAAACGTCACCTTTTCACCAGCAGGCCGCCGACTTCGGAAAGCGCTTGCGCGCGCAGGGGCACCCTGTCAGCGACCTCCGCCTGAATGACCGAAACCACATGAACAGCGTGCGTGATCTGGGCATCAGCGGCACACAAGCTGGCGATTGCCTGATGGCGATGATCGATGGAAACGGCCTGTAGGACGGAAACCCAGGGAGAGCAGGGCCCGCTTGTGCCTTACTTGACACTCCCGTCACTCAGGAAAGTACCGTCACGGGGATCGCGGCACGCTGCCGGCATCGGGCTGAGCTTTGCGACAGGTGAAATCCGGCAGAGCACACAACCGACGATTCCTCATCCTCTTTTTCCACACTGACGAACTGCACAGCGCATCAGAAAATCGAAATTGCCCCTGCCGCCCTGAGCCGCGATGGTCTTTACGCAAGCAGCCGGCTTAGGGCTGTGGAGGAACGTCGTCGCGGCAAAGCCCTGGGGCAAGGCCGCTTTGGCACGCCGCTGGTTCAAACCGGCAGCGAGGGAGGAACTGACTTGGCTGGTTCGGGCAAATCCGACACCGCGCGCTTGGGCATCAAAATGTCCCAGGAACTCGTCGTCGGCGCGATCTCGGCCGTCCTCTTCCTGGTGTTCTCGGCGACGCTCAACAATTTCCTGAGCCAAGGCAACATCCTTGCCATTCTCAAGAATGTCTCGATCCTGGGCACGCTGGCCGTCGGCATGGGGCTCATCGTCGTTGGGCGCGGCATCGACCTGACCATGGTGGCGGTGATGGTCGTCGGCGTCGCCTTCAGTATTTGGATCTCCACCTGGGGCGTCGACTTCACGCTGGCCGTCGTCTTCGGGGCCATCCTGGTCGCGGCCATCGGCCTGTTCACCGGCGTCATGGTGGCGGTGGCCGAAATTCCGCCGATCTTCGCCACCCTTGCCATCGCGTCCTCGGTCTACGGCTCTGGCCGCATCGTCTTTGCGTCCGACGTGCTCTATGCCCCCTCCGATATCGGCTGGCTGAAATTCGTCGGCAACGGAACCATCCTCGGCATCCCGATGTCGGTGATCATCTTCGCGGCGGTGGCCGCGCTCATGGGCTTTTTCCTGAGGAAGACCCGCTTCGGCCGGCTGGTCTATGCTACTGGCGACAACCCGAACGCGGCCCGCACGACCGGGCTGCCGACGCGCCCGATCATCGTGACGCAATATGTCATCAGCGCCCTCATTGCCTATATCGCCGGCATCATCATGCTGGGGCTGGTCACCGGCATCGACACGCGCCTCTACAATTCCAGCCTGATCTACGACGTGCTGCTGGTCGTCGTGCTGGGCGGCATCGGCCTCTCCGGTGGCCAGGGCGGCGTACGCAACGTCATCGTCGGCACCATCCTGGTCGGCATCCTGACCAACGGCATGACGATCCTGAACTTCAGCTACACCAGCCAGAACCTGATCAAGAGCGTGATCCTGCTGGGCGCGCTGGCGATCGACGCCATCATCAATCCGCGCGACGAGCAGACCTCGCAAAGCGGCGACATCTGAACAAGAACCGAGACATAAATCTGGGAGGATACCATGAAGTTGTTCAAGAACTGCCTGCTCGCGGGCATGACAGCGCTCGCGCTGCTGGGCGCGGCGAAAATCGCCACGGCGCAGGAAACTGATCAGGTCGGCCGCTCTACCTATCTCGAGGCGCTCAAGGGCAAGAAGGTCATCTTCGTGCCAATCTCGCAGGGCATGGACCTCAACCAGGCATGGGTGGTGGTGTGGCAACGTCACGCGGCACGCTACGGCTTCAGCCTCGAAGTGCGCGATCCCTCCGGCGACACCAATGCCGGCATTCGCGCCATGCAGGGCGCCATCGCCGAGAAGCCGGACCTGATCATCGTGCAGAACCCCGACGTCCAGACCTACGCACGCCTGTTGAAACAGGCGCAGGCGGCCGGCATCAAGGTGCTGCAAGTCAACATGCAGTCGGCCACCCAGACGGACAGTTATGTCGGCAACGACTGGATCGAAATGGGCCGTCTCGAAATGGGCGAACTGGCCAAGCACTGCACCGGGCCCAATGCCGTCTCGCACAAGGTGGTCTGGCTCGCCGGCGTCCAGACGGGTGCCGCCAACATCTACATGCGCACCGGCATCGACGAGGTGCTGAAGGCCAATCCCGAGCTGCAGCTCGTCTCCGACCAGCCGGCCGATTACATGAGCGAAAAGGCCCGCCAGATCACCGAGACGGTCCTCCAGCAGCATCCGGACCTGTGCGGCATCATGGGCATCTGGGATAATGCCGAGGTCGGCGCCGGTGCCGCCGTCGTGGCCGCCGGCAAGCAGGACCAGGTGACGATCGTCACCAATGGCGCGGGCAGCGCCACGGGCTGCGAGAGCATCAAGAACGGGCTGCTCGACGTGATCTTCAACTTTAATGCCCCGATCCAGGCCGAGATCGCAGCACAACAGATTTCCGAGCTGCTGCAGCAGCCCAGCCGGCAGGCGGGTAGCGAGAAGACCATCTTCTTCGGCCCGATCACCCGCGTCGACAAGGCCAATGCGACCGGCAGGAATTGCTGGAAGCTGGACGAGCTCAAGTAACGGACTTCCTTGATGAGCATGGCTGAAAGCCTTGTGCGCTGGCGCTACCGCCTGCTCCCCGACCACGTGGTCGGGGAGATCCTGACCAAGAAGTGGATCGACAGCGTCATCCCCTTCACGGCGCTGGTCATTTTGTGCGCGATCTTCGGCTCGATCGTGCCGGGCTTCTTCGATCTGGCGACGCTGACCAATCTCAGCGGCCAGACCGCCGAGCTTGGCCTTGTGGTGCTCGGCATGACCATCGTCATGGTGTCAGGCGGCATCGATCTGTCTGTCGGGTCGACCTTCGCGCTCGCCGTGCTGGTCACGCTCTATGGGATGAATGTCGAGCAGTGGAGCTTTGGTACCGGCCTGTTGGCGTGCCTGGGCCTCGGCGTCGTCTGCGGCGCCATCAACGGCTTCCTGGTTGGCTTCCTGCGCATGCGGGCGTTTCTCACCACGCTGGTGACGCTCATCATCTACCGCTCGACCTTCGACATCGTCTTCCCGCAGGTCTCGACGCGGATCGTCACCAGCGGTCCGGATTCGCCGGCCTATGATTTCCTTGGTTTCGGCACAATCTGGGGCGTGCCGACATCCTTTGTGGTGTTCGTCGTCATCGCGCTGATCATCCATCTCGTGCTGTCGCGCGCCCGCTATGGCTGGCGGCTGTTCGCGGTCGGCGGCGCGCGCCGCTCTGCCTACAATGCCGGCATCAATGTGCGCTTCATCTTGTTCAGCGCCTATGTCTTGTGCTCGGTACTGGTGGCGCTCTCCGGCTTCTTCTTCTCGGCCCGCATCGGCAGTGCCGCTTCCGACATCGGCACCGGTCTCGAACTGCAGGTGTTGACCGCGACCGTGCTCGGCGGCATCTCGCTAGGCGGCGGGCGCGGCTCGGTCGCCAAGGCGCTGATGGGCACCGTCTTCGTGCTTGTCCTGTCGAACAGTCTGCTTGCGCTGGCCGTGCCCGGCCCGGTCAATTTCCTGATCCTCGGCATCGTGCTGCTTTTGTCGGTGCTTCTCGACGTTCGCTGGGTGAAGAACCGCCACAAGATCCTGCGCAGCGTCTACATCTCGCCAACCTTCGCCAAGATGCCGCAGGCGATCTCGACCGCGCCCGGCGCGCCAATGGCGGTGAATGTCCGGTTGAAGGACGTCGGCGTCATCGGCCTCGGCGTTCTCGATGGCGCGGAGGATGTGATCTTCGACCGGCAGGACCGTCTCTACACCGGCAGCCGCCAGGGCGAGATCCTGCGCTTCCAGCCGCCCCATTACACCGATAGCGAAGTGTTCGCACATATTGGCGGCTCGCCGCTCGGCATGGCTTTCGACCGCGACGACAATCTCGTCATCTGCGTCGCCGGCATGGGCCTCTATCAGGTCTCGCCGGCCGGCGACGTAAAGCTGCTGACCGCCGAAACCAACCGCTCACTGACCTCGGTGGTCGACGACTCGACCATGAAGCTCGCCGACGACTGCGACATCCTGCCGGACGGCCGTATCGTCTTCTCGGAAGCGACAGTGCGCTTCGAAATGCATGACTGGTATGCCGACGCGCTGGAAAGCCGCGGCAACGGACGCATCATCGTCCATGATCCCAAATCCGGTTCGACACGCACACTGCTGTCGAACCTCGTCTTCCCCAACGGCATCTGCACGACCTTCGACGGCCAGTCGGTGCTGTTCGCCGAAAGCTGGGCCTGCCGCATCAGCCGCTACTATTTCGATGGCCCGAAGAAGGGCCAAGTCGAGCGCGTCATCGAGGGCTTGCCCGGCTATCCCGACAACATCAACCGCGCCTCCGACGGTACCTACTGGCTGGCCCTGATGGGCATGCGCACGCCGGCCTTGGATCTCTCGCTTGAAATGCCGAGCTTCCGCCGTCGCATGGCGCGGCGCGTATCGGAAGACGCGTGGCTGATGCCCAATCTCAACACCGGCTGCGTGCTGCGCTTCGACGAGAACGGCCAGATCCTCGAAAGCCTGTGGGACCAGGCCGGCGAGAAGCATCCGATGATCACCTCGATGCGCGAGCACAAGGGCATCCTCTATCTCTGCGGCATCTTCAACAACCGCATGGGCACCTTGCCCTTGAAAGGCGTCGATCCCGACTGGTTCAGCTCGGATTCATACTGGGGCAAAAAGCCATGAGCGGTTTGAGCCAGCTTTTTGACCGCTTTCTCGGCCGTGGCGAGTGGGCAGTGACCGTGCCGACGCTCGACGGGCCGTTGCTGCCCAACCAAGGACTGGAGGAAGCCGAGCCGTTCGCCGGCCTCGCCGAGGCCGACAATCTCGTACGCACCGAAAAGGGCATTCTGGCAAGCAGCGCCAACCGGCTGATGCGCTTTAGCGCCGACGGCCATGCCGAAACCTTGCAGGAATTTCCGGGCGAGATCACCGCACTCGCCCATGCCCGCGGCATGACCGCGATGGCCATCGACGGCAAGGGTGTCGTCGTCCACGGCGGCCTGCATGACGGGCGCGAGGCGACGGGTGAGGAGGCTCGGCGCCTCTCCTGCATCACCGCTCTCACCTTTCTCGACAGCAACACCTTGCTGGTGGCCAACGGTTCGGCCTCAGTGCCGGCGAGCGGTTGGCGTCGCGACCTGATGCAGAAGAGCGTGTCCGGTTCGGTCTGGCGGCTCGATCTAAAAAACGGCCGGCTGGAGCTTGTCAGGGACGGCTTGGCCTGGCCGGCCGGCATCGCCACCACCGGCTCCAACCGCATCTACGTTTCGGAGGCCTGGCGCCACCGCGTGCTGGCGATCGACCTTGCCACCACGGCGACGCTGCCCGTGCTGGAGCATCTGCCGGCCTACCCCGCCCGCATCGCCCCGGCCTTCAACGCCGGCTATTGGCTGACCTTCTATTCCGTGCGCAACCAACTGGTGGAGTTCATCCTGCGCGAGGAGACCTACCGCACGCGCATGCTGGCGGAAGTCCCGGAGGCCTACTGGATGGCGCCGTCGCTCGGCTCATGGCGCGACTATCGCGAGCCCATGCAAGGCAGCCAGTTGAAGCAGATGAACGTGCTGAAGCCATACGCGGTGACAAGGTCCTACGGGCTGGTGGTTCTTTGCGACCAGAACATGAAGCCGCTGTCGAGTTTCCATTCGCGCGCAGACGGCAAGGTGCACGGGACGCTGAGCGCCTGCGAGCTGGGTGATGATCTGCTGGTCGCCTCGCGCGGCGGATCGAGGATCGTGCGCGTGGCGAGCGCCGCCAGCGGCAAGCGAGGCTAAGCGATGTCTGACGCCAACATCATTGAACTCAGGGATGCCGCCAAGGCATTCGCGCGCATTCCGGCCTTCAAGAATGTCAATTTCGACCTGCGCAAAGGCGAAATCCACGCGCTGCTCGGGGAAAACGGCGCCGGCAAGTCGACGCTGACCAAGGTCATGGCCGGTGTCTTCAAGCTGACCGAGGGCAAGATGACCTTCGACGGCAAGGATGTGTCCTTCGCCACGCCCGCCGAAGCGCTGCGCGCCGGAATCGCCATGGTGTTCCAGGAAACCAACCTGGTGCCGGCCATGACCGTAGCGCAGAATCTCTATCTCGGCGAAGAGAAGATGTTCAACCGGTTGCGCGGCCTCTACATTCAGGCGCGGCAGTTCCTCGCCGGCATGGGCTTCCAGGTCGACCCGTCCGCGCAGGTCAGCACGCTGGGCGCGGCGCACAAGCAGATGGTGGAGATCGCGCGCGCCGTCCACCACAAGGCCCGCGTCATCATCTTCGACGAGCCGACCGCGACGCTGACGCCTGAAGAGAAGAGCCACTTCTTCAAACTTTTGCAGCGGCTGGTGAAGGAGGGCATCGCCGTCATCTTCATCACCCATGCGCTGGAAGAGGCGCTTGCCGTCGCCAACCGCATCACGGTCATGCGCGATGGCGAGATCGTCGCGTCCGGCGAGGCCAAGGGTTTCACCCGCGCCTCGATCGTGCAGGCCATGGTCGGCCGCACGCTCACCGAAACGCTGCATGGCGAGGTCAAGCGCACGGCGCGCCCCTATGGCGACAAGGTGCTTTCGGTCGAGAATCTGTCCTGCGCCGGTCTGGTGCGCAACTCTTCCTTCTCGGTGTTTTCAGGCCAGGTCACCGGCATGTTCGGCCTTGTCGGCGCCGGCCGCACCGAAATGGCCAAGGTCGTCGCCGGACTGTTGAAGCGCAACATCTTCCACGGCGGCGAGATCCGCCTGCTCGGCAAGTCGGTGCGCTATCGGGTGCCCAGGCCTGCGGTGCGCGACGGCATCGTCTATGTCACCGAGGATCGCAAGGTCGACGGTTTCTTCGAAACCATGACCGCGGGCGAGAACCTGCAAATGGGTGAACTGACCGAGGGCGCCAATCCCGTCTCCATGGTGTCGCTGGCGCGAGCCAGGCAACTTGCCCGCGAATGGGGCGAACGTCTGAGCCTGCGGCAGACCAGCGACCGAGCCCGGATGATCGAGCTCTCCGGCGGTAACCAGCAAAAGGTCGTGATCGCCAAATCGCTGATTCAGAAGCCGAGGCTGGTGATCTTCGACGAGCCGACACGCGGGGTCGACGTCGGCGCCATCGTCGAGATCCACCAGCTCATCAGCGATCTCGCCGAGCAAGGCATGGCCGTCGTTGTCATCTCGTCCTACCTGCCTGAAATTCTCGCCGTTTCGGATCGCATTCTGGTGGTCAAGCGCGGCCGCGTTGTCGAGGAGATGATGCTTTCGGAGGCCACCGAGGAACGCGTCATGTTCGCCGCGGTTCATTGAGCGGCTCGACAAGAGAGACACTTTTGCCGGCCAAGCCAGGACCAATGTCTGGCCTGCCCTATTGCCTTGCAATCGGTTCCGCGTCTGAATAGGTCAGGGGCCAGATCACCCTGCCCGAGCGGATATGCCCAGCGTCAACCTCAAACTTCTGCAGACGTTCCTGCTTGCCGCCGAAAACGGCAGCTTCCGACGTGCTGCCGAGGAGAGCAACCGTTCGCCATCGGCGGTCTCGATGCAGATTCGCGACCTTGAGGAGCAGATCGGTATCTCGCTGTTCATCCGCACCGCACAGCGTGCCAGCCTGACGCCGGAAGGCCAGATCCTGTTCGAGGAGATCGCCAACGTGATGTCTCAGGTGCAGACCAGCCTCGACCGCCTGACGGAGGTCGCCGCTCGGCGCAAGGGCAAAGTGCAGATCGCCTGCGCCCCGACGCTCGCGGCAAGCCGGCTGGGCGATATCCTGGCGACATTCAAGTTGCGCTATCCACGCAGCATCGTCGAGGTCATCGAGAGCCCGCCACAGGCCGCGCTTGGCCTTTTACAACAGCAGGAGGTCGAGTTCTACATCGGCCCCGAACTGCCAAACCTGACGGACTTCCAGTTCGAGTCCATCCTCGACGATCCGCTGATGGCCTGCATCCCCACGGAAATATACGGTGGCGAAAGGAAGCTGCTGCTCTCGGACCTACTGCGCTATCCGCTCATCCTGCTCAGCCGCAAGACCGCCGTGCGCGGCCTTGTCGATCGGCTGACGGCGGCGGAAGGCATCGAGTTCAAGCCGCAATACGAGGTCGAAAGCGCACAGACGGCGGTGGCGCTGGTGTGTTCGGGACTTGGCGTCTGCGTGGTGCCCGGCATCGCCATTTCGCGCAATGACGAGCGTATGCGGGTGGTGCCGATCGACCATCGCGACGCCCACCGCTCGGTCGGCATCATCACCGCGCGGGGCTATGTGCACCACTCCTTCTCCGAACAGCTGATGAACCTCATCCGAACCAATTTGCGCGAACTGGCAAACTGAGCGTCGCGCCTTCGGACAGGCACCTTGCACGAGCGCCGAGAATGGTGCGTTGGGAACGCCGCCATTGGCAGCCCGGCCTCTCCTGAATATCAGCGCACCCTCAGTCGGTCTGGATCCAGATCGACTTGGTCTCCAGATATTCATGCAGATGTTCGATGCCGCCCTCGCGGCCGTAGCCGGACATCTTCATCCCGCCGAACGGCACCGCCGGGTCGATGGCGTGGTACATGTTGACCCATACCGAGCCGGCCTTGATGCGGCGGGCGAGCTTGTGGGCGGTGCCAAGATGACTGGTGAAAATGCCGGCCGCCAGGCCATAGGGCGTCGCATTGGCCCGCGCCACGGCTTCGTCGAGCGTGTCGAACGGCATCGCCGAAATCACCGGACCAAAGATCTCTTCACGCGCGATGGTCATCTTGTCCGACACCGCGCCGAAGACAGTCGGCGCGATGAAATTGCCGCCGTCGTAGGGCCTGCCGGTCAGTCGCGAGCCGCCCGCCATCAGTTCCGCGCCTTCGTCGCGGCCGGCCTTGATATAGCCCACCACCTTGCCGGCCTGCCTGGCATTGATGAGCGGGCCGATTTCGGTTTCCGCCTCGATGCCATGGCCGATGCGAAGCCTGGCGGCAAACTCGGCGACCCGGCGCACGAATTCGTCATGGATTTCGCGGGCCACGAAAAGCCGCGAACCGGCGATGCAGATCTGCCCCGAATGCACGAACACAGCCATCGCGGCGACCGGAACCGCCTTGTCGATGTCGGCATCGCGGCAGACGATGATCGGCGATTTGCCGCCGAGCTCCAGGGAAACGCGCTTGAGGTTGGTCACGCCCGCCCGCGCGATGGCCTGGCCGGTCAGCGTCGAGCCGGTGAAGACGATCTTGTTGACGTCGGGATGTTCAGCGAGCCGCGCCCCGGCCTCTGTCCCGGTGCCGGTGACGACGTTGACGACGCCGTCGGGAACGCCGGCCTCCTGCATCAGCCTGGCGATCAGCAGCGGCGTCAACGAAGCATCCTCCGAGGGCTTCAGCACGATGGTGCAGCCGGTGGCGAGCGCCGGCGCGATCTTCCAGATCGACGCTGCGGTCGGAGCGTTCCAGGGGATGATCGCGCCGACAACGCCTACCGGCTCGCGCCTTGTGAACGAGACGATCTCGCCGGGGATCGAATTGTCTATGGATTCGCCATGCAGCGCGGTCGCCATGCCCGCATAGAAGCGCAGCATGCCGATGACGCGCCGCCGGTTGGCGAGCGTGCGCGTGATCGGCAGTCCCATGTCGAGAGTGTCGGAAACGCTGAGTTCTTCCCAATGGGTCTCGAAGAGATCGGCGATGCGCAGAAGCACGCACTGCCGCTCGTAGGGCGAGAATTTTGACCACGGCCCTTCGAAGGCCGTGCGCGCAGCGGCCACCGCCGCATCGATGTCGGCCGCCGAGCCACGCGGCACGGTGGCCAACACTTCGCCAGTCGCCGGGTTGAGCGCCTGCATCTCCTGGCCGGATTGTGCCGGAACCCACTTGCCGCCGACGAACATCGGCCGGAATTCGCCATGGTAGAGCGCCGTGGCCTTCGCCCGCGGGTCGAAATTCAGCGTCATCTCTTCCTCCTCACAATTCCGTGGCGACTATGACTCCCACGCCGGTTGACCTCAAACAAGGAAAGCTAAAAGGGCGTTCAGATAATCGGACTGTGCAATGCACGCGACTTCCCCGATGGTGCCGGCAACGGAGGAACAGATATGAGACTTGCTGGCAAGGTCGCTATCGTCACGGGCGGCGGTTCGGGATTTGGCGAAGGCATCGTCAGGAAATTCGTCACCGAAGGTGCGCTGGTCATTTTGATGGACCGTGATGAGGCCGCCGCGGCCCGCGTTGCTGCCGAAGCCGGCGAAAATGTGCGGCCAATCACAGGCGACGTCTCGACACTCGGAAGCTTCGAAGCGGCGGCAGACCTGGCCCGCTCGGCCTTTGGCGGTCTCGACATACTGGTCAACAATGCCGGCGTGGCCCAGCCGCCCTTGGCGCTCGAGACGATGGACGAAGAGATGTTCGACCGGATCGCCAACGTCAACATGCGATCCATCTACAATGGCGCCCGTGCGGTCGTCGCGCATTTCAAATCCATCAAATCAGGCGCCATCCTCAACGTCGCCTCCACCGGCGGCGTCTCGCCGCGCCCGAATTTGACGTGGTACAATGCTTCCAAAGGCTGGGCGATTGCCGCCACCCGGGCCATGGCCGTGGAACTCGCCCCCTTCGGCATCCGCGTCAACGCCATCAATCCGGTTGCCGGCGACACGCCACTTCTGTCCACTTTCATCGGCTCCGGCGAAGAGAACCGCGCCCGCGTCGTCGCCACCATTCCGATCGGCAGGCTGTCTACGCCGGCGGACATGGGCAACGCCGCGGCATTCCTGTGCTCCGACGAGGCCAGCATGATCACCGGCGTCGACCTCAACGTCGATGGCGGCAAGTGCATCTGAGCGTTAGACCATTTGGGAGTTGGCGATGAAGCCTGTCTACGAAATCGCCGTGGTGCATGGCGACGGCATCGGCCCGGAAGTCTGCGCCGCAGCGGTTCAAGTGGTGAAAGCAGCGCTCGGTCCCGGCAGCCCCTTGCACTTCAGCGAATACCCGGCCGGAGCCGAGCATTTCCTGAAGACCGGCCAGAGCTTTCCCGAGCCGACCTTCCAGGCCTGCCGCGAGGCGGACGCCATCCTGCATGGTGCGGGCGGCTTGCCGGGCGTCATCCATCCCGATGGGACCGAAGCAGGCCTGGATTTCACGCTGAGGCTGCGCTTCGAACTCGATCTCTATGCCAACATCCGCCCCGTCAGGCTTTTCGAGGGCGTGCCGAGCCCGTTGAGCGGAGTGAAGGCCGGCGATATCGACTACATCATCTTGCGCGAGAACAGCGAAGGGCTTTACGCCGCGCGGGGATCGGGCGCGCTGTTGCGCGGCGAAGTGGCGGTCGACACGCTGGTGCAGACCCGCTCCGGCATCGAGCGTATCGCACGCAAGGCCTTCGAACTGGCGCGCCAGTCGGGCGGCGCGCCCCGTGACGGCGTGCGCCGGGTGACCTGCTGCGACAAGGCCAACGTGCTGCGCAGCTATGCCTTCTTTCGCTCCGTCTTCGACGAAGTGGCGAAGGACTATCCCGATATCGCGACCGAGCACGCGCTGGTCGACGCCATGGCGATGCATCTCGTGGTGAAACCGGGCCATTTCAACGTCATTGTCAGCGAGAACATGTTCGGCGACATCCTGTCCGACCTCGCCGCCGCGACGGTGGGCGGGATGGGCATGGCGCCTTCAGCCGAGATCGGCGCGGCCAACGGCTTCTTCCAGGCCGCGCACGGCTCGGCGCCCGACATTGCCGGCCAGGGTATCGCCAATCCGTATGGGACGATCCTGTCGGCAGCCTCGATGCTCGACTGGCTCGGCCACAAGCACGGCGACGAGAGACTCAACCAGGCCGCAGCGCGCATCCGTCGCGTGACCGAGGACTGCCTGGCCAACGGGCTTCTGAGCGCCGATCTGAAAGGCAGGGCGTCGACCAGCGAGATAACCCGTTCGGTCTGCGACCGGCTCGCTGCCGGGCGCGACTGATATGACCAAGCCAAGGATAAATCTTGTTGGACCTGGCAAGGTCGGCCAGACGCTCATGCGCCGGATATTCATCGCCGGGCACAGGGTCCAGACCTGAGATGGGCGCTCTCGATCGCCAGATTTCGGTCGAGGACTTTCGCACGCTTGCCCGTCGTCGTCTGCCGAAATCCGTCTTCGAATTCATCGATGGCGGGGCGGGGCAAGAACTCACCCTCAAAGCCAATCGAAGCGATTTCGAAAAGATCAGAATTTTGCCGCGCGTGCTTACCGATGTTTCGCATCCGAACGTTTCCACGACGCTCTGGTCCGAGACCTTGCCAACACCGCTGGTGATCAGCCCGATGGGCTCCTGCGCGCTGATCAGGCCCGGAGCCGACATTGCCATCGCGAGGGCGGCAACCGCTCGCAGCATCCCCTACACGCTCTCCACCATGGCTACGGCCAGCATCGAAGGCATGGCGCGAGCCGTACAGGGGCCGCTGTGGTTCCAGCTTTATGTGCTCAAGGATTTCGACTTCAATCGCCAGTTGGTGAGGCGAGCGGAAGAATTTGGCTATTCGACGCTGGTGGTGACCGTTGATCTGCAAGCCGGTGGCAAGCGCGAAAAGGATCTTAGGAACGGCATATCTATCCCACTGCGGCCTTCGGCCCGGCATCTCTGGGAAGGCATGCTTCATCCTGGCTGGTCGCTGCGCCTGCTGCGCGGCGGTCTGCCCCAGTTCGAGAACGTCCGCGGCTATCTCGATGACAACAGCGCCGGCCTGACGATCGCCGCGCGTGTTGGCGGCAGCCTCCATGCAGGTTTCGACTGGGACGATTTCCGCCAGATCCGCGACTGGTGGAAAGGCCGGCTGCTGGTCAAGGGCGTCCTGCACCCGGGCGATGCGTCGCGACTGGTGGCGGCTGGTGCCGATGGCATCTGGGTGTCCAACCATGGAGGCCGCCAGCTCGACGGTGCTGTATCGAGCATCGACGCCCTGCCCGCTATCCGTCAGGCACTTGGCGCCCAAATCCCGATCCTCATCGATTCCGGTATCCGCACGGGCACGGACATCGTCAAGGCCAAGGCACGCGGCGCCACCGTCGCGGCGATCGGCCGGGCCGCCCTGTTCGGCGCCGTGGCTGGCGAGCCCGGCGTGGCCAAGGCACTGGATATCATCCTGGACGAAGTGGTGACTTGCCTCAGGCTCTGCGGGATCCCCCGTTTTCAGGAAGCGGGATCAGAAATGATAGCATAGCGCCAAGACGAGTGCTCACGCTTGGTCAAGAGGTACAGAAAACCCCCGCTCGTCCAATATTCTTCTTCCTCATCATGCCAAGGTTTTGCTATCGCGGTTGTGCAAGCGGCTGCGGGCGGCCGACCAATTGCCGCCCTCACACGCCGCTCCTTCCCAAGCCCAACGGCCGCCTGTCAGAGAGCACTTGTTTGATGCACACCCGCTAGCGGCGGGCGTGATTAAATTCGAGAGGCTGCGCAGTCGGATAGGCAGACTAAGGTCGGCCGCCCGGTGCTGTTTTCGGTTCCATCCACCCGTTCTTCAGAATGTCGCGAAGCACGTTGCGGGTGTCTTCGCCCGCTGCCGTTGCGCCGCTCGCCCAAGCGATCGCCAGTGCCCCGAAAAAGATGTCGCGCCCGGTCATCGTCCGTCGTGCAAGCCCTTCGTCCTGTGCAGCCTTCAGGATTCGCTCCGTCGTCGCGATGACAGCATGGCAGGTCGGCGTCAGCGGGGATTCTACTCGGCAAGCCGCCCGTAACGGTTCAGGCAAGCCCTCATAAGCCAGCATCCAGTCGCCGAGAGCTTCAACCCAGAGTTCGAGTGCGCGGCCTGCATCGCTCTCCCCGGCTTCGATTTCAACGCGACGATGCTCGAGGCCTTCATAATGAAGAACTAACAGCGCAGCCAGCAGGGCGTCTTTGTTTGGAAAATGGCGGTAGAGCGTCCCTGCTCCCACGCCCGCCAGCTTCGCAATAGAATCCATCGAAACGTCAACACTATCGTTGCCGAACGCTTGTCGCGCCACCTCGAGAATGTGCGCCCGATTATGCTGCGCGTCCCTGCGCAGGGCTGACGCGACCGACAATTGCGACATACTGACCTTGAACCCTTGAATACCGGAGACACTCTCCGTATCTAAAAGCCGAATCGGAGAGAGTCTCCATATAGCCCCCGGTCGACTATTCTAGCAGGTCGGCATCAGCGAGCGAAACGAGGACACGATGATCAGGCAGATGATACCGGCATGCATCCGGGCAACGGGTACCGCAACCTGCCTGGCGCCTGGCGCGCGCCGTCAGCAGATGCCGCGAGCTATACGAGTTTCGAGGCGGGCTGCTCCGTCGGCAGCACCGCCCTGCGCGACCCTCTGGATGTCCGCTCAATACGGAATAGATCCGCGCACCATGCGCTGAGCTCATAATCACAATTATCTGGAAGGAAATCGGCATGAAGATCGGCATTATCGGCGCGGGAAATATCGGCACCACCCTTGCACGAAAGCTGTCAGCCGCCGGACACGCGGTGAAGCTGGCGGGCTCGAAGGGGCCTGAGGACATCGGCGAGAAAGCGACGGAGGTTGGTGCGATCCCGGTTGCCGCGCACGAAGCAGCCAGGGATGTCGAGGCGATCGTTCTATCGATCCCATTTGCGAAGATCCCCGATGTCGCCGGCCTCTTTGCCGATGTACCAGCCAACGTGGTCGTGATCGACACCTCCAATTATTATCCCATGCGCGACGGGAATATCGCGGAGGTTGACGATGGCAAGCCGGAAAGCGTGTGGTCCAGCGAACAACTCGGCCGGCCAGTGGTCAAGGCATTCAATGCAGTCCTCGCCCAAACGCTCGCAGAAAGTGGCGCAGCGGCCGGAATGACCGGACGCATCGCGATCCCCGTCGCAGGCGATGATGTGCATGCCAAAGCGATCGCACGCGAACTGGTGAACGAGACCGGTTTCGACGCACTTGATGCCGGCGATCTCGCGAATTCCTGGCGCCAGCAACCGGGCACGCCCGCCTACTGCACGGAACTGACGTTGCCTGATCTTCAGCATGCGCTGTCCACGGCGGAAAAGGCGCGCGCACCCGGAGCTCGCGACGCACTGATCAAGGGCTTCATGGACGCGACGACCCCCCTCCGCCACGAACAGATCGTAGCCCGCAACCGTGAAGTCACCGCCCTCCGATGAGAGACTTTTCCGGTTCCGGCCCGAGGTGGTGACCAAGAAAACTCTCCAAGAGTTCCTTCTGTTTGTCGGGAACAACCTGCCAGACGACGATGACGAGGCCGGCGTGAACCGGCTCTTTAGATTTTTCTGAAGCCCTTGGCGTTATTTGCGACAAAGGTGAAATCCCCCTTGATGATGCGAGGCATCAGCCCCCGCGCGCGGCATGCTCCGCTGCTCAACCAGCGAGCCTGAGCCATAGCGCCTGCCGGGCGGCAGGCGGTTAGCCGCCGCCGCCCATGGTCACGGACATGAAGGCCCGGAAGGCCGCCGCTGCCGGTTCGATTGATCTGTCACGCGCCCAGGCCAAGCCGACATCCATAGTGGGAATGGGCTCGACAAGCCCGCGCACTTCGATGCGCTGCCCCTCCAAGGACCAGGGGCGGTAAACCATGTCGGACAGGACAGTGACCCCCATTCCAGCAGCCACGAGCGACCGCACGGCCTCGACCGAACTGGTGGTAAGGACAGCGCGGAGCGAAAGGCCCGCGGCATCCCAGTAACGGGCGGCCGTCGTGCGTGCCTCGTCCACCGTCAGCATGACATAATCTTCCGCCGCCACATCGGCGAGGCTGATTTCCCGCCGCGCGAGCAGATGATGATCAGCCGAAAGCCAGAGCCGGCGGTTCGACCGCATCAAGACCTCCTGCGCCAACTCCTTGGTGTGCTCCAGGTTGGACACCAGCATCACGGCCATGTCGATGTCCCCGCACATCAAGCCGCTTTCGAGAGCGTCTCGGGGCAATTCCAGCACCTCGACCTCGATCTCGGGATAGGTCTTTCGAAACCGCGCGTAGTGGCGCGACATGTAGTAGCCGACGACCGTGTAGGTCATGCCCAGCCGCAGCTTGCCCGCCAGGCCTTTCCTATCGCGCAACGGGCTTCGGACGGCGGCAGCGACGGCTCCGGTGATAACACGCGCATGTTCAAGAAACCGCGCGCCCTCCATCGTCAATCTTACGCCGGCGTGGTTACGCTCCAAAAGCCGTACGCCCAGGTCAGCCTCAAGCGTCTTTATCGCCGCAGTGACCGCCGATTGCGAGATGTTGAGTTCCACCGCGGCATGACTGACCTGTCCGCTCTCGGCGGTCGCGATAAAATAATCAAGCTGTTTCAAGGTAATGGTCATGGTGCGCTCCGGCCCAGAACCATTATCTGTTTTTTTGATATGACAATCAATAAACTACTATTTCACAAACGCCCTCGCATGCGCAAAAAATGCTGCAACGCCGCAAAGACGGCAGCTTCGAGGGGTAACAATGCGATGGCGGTGACGCTAAACTGCGACATGGGCGAAAGCTTTGGCCTCTACAAGGTTGGCGATGATATGGGCATGATGCCCATCATCGACGTTGCCAATGTCGCCTGTGGTTTTCATGCCTCCGATCCGGATCACATGCACGCCGCCGTCCGCAGCGCCAAGGCGAGTGGCGTAAAGATCGGTGCCCATCCAGGATTGCCCGACATTCAGGGTTTCGGCCGGCGCGAGATGCGGATGACCCGCGAAGAAGTCAGGAACACCATCATTTACCAGGTGGGAGCGCTTGCCGGCTTCCTCAAGGCCGAGGGTGTGGAACTCCACCACATCAAGCCGCATGGCAGCCTCTACTTCATGGCCATGCAGCAGGAAGCAATCGCCCATGGCGTGTGCGACGCGGCAGAGATTTTCGGCGTACCCCTCTTCGGCATGACGGGCACCCTGCATGAGAAGATCTATCAAGAGCGCGGTATCCCATTCGTCGCCGAGTTCTATGCCGATCTCGACTACGATGCCTCCGGCAAGCTGATCTTGACACGCGTTCATGACGCCAAGGACCCCGCAGAGATGGCCGAGCGGTGCGTGCGCGCCATCAGGGAGGGCGAGGGCACGGCAGAGGACGGCAGTTTCTTTCCCGTACGCTGCGAAACCATCTGCGTGCATTCCGATACGCCGAACGCCATCGAAATAGCCAGGGCCGTGCGCACCGCAATCGCCCCTTGGCACTGAACTCGACCGAACCCGCCCGCGCGGGCGGTTCCAAATTAGTCTGTCCGCAGTTTTCCGGAGCTTTTTATGGCCCAGATTCTTTCACCTCTTCCTGGCACTTTCTATCGCAGCGCTTCGCCAGACCAGCCGCCCTACAAGGCGGATGGCGACGCGGTGTCCGCCGGAGACGTAATCGGTCTCATCGAAGTGATGAAGTCGTTCCACGAAGTGAGGGCCGAGACGGCCGGTACGAACATCCGCTTCATTGCCGACAATGAGGACCCCATCATGGCCGGCGCACCTATTGCGGATCTCGACTGATGCTGAAAAAGCTTCTGGTTGCCAACCGGGGCGAGATAGCGGTCAGGATCATCCGGGCCGCGCAAGATCTGGGGATCGTCACCGTGGCGGTGTATTCGGCCGCAGACGCCGAGTCGCTCCACGTCCAGCTTGCGGACGAAGCGGTCAACATCGGCCCACCAGCGGCAAAGAAGTCCTATCTCAATGTCGAAGCAATTCTGAAGGCTGCCCGCGACACCGGTTGCGACAGTGTTCATCCAGGCTATGGGTTCCTTGCCGAGAATGCCGCGTTTTCCGACGCGGTCACAGGCGCTGGATTGGTCTTCGTCGGCCCGTCGGGAGATGCGATCCGGATGATGGGAGACAAGGTCTCGGCGCGATCGGCCGCTGCCGCTGCAGGTGTCCCCGTCGTGCCAGGCTCGGCTGGCCGGGTCGAGGGCCTCGAGGCTGGCCACGAGGTGCTGACCGCAACCGGTTTTCCGGTGATGATCAAGGCGGCGGCAGGCGGCGGCGGGCGGGGCATCCGCATCGCGAACTCGTTCGCAGAGTTCGAACAAGCCTTTCCTCAGGCCGAGGCAGAAGCCCTCGCCGCCTTTGGCGATGGTGGTCTCTACATGGAAAAGGTGATCGGCAAGGCCCGCCATATCGAGGTGCAGGTGCTGGCAGACGGAAGCGATGCCATCCACTGCTACGAGCGGGAGTGCTCGCTGCAGCGGCGACGCCAGAAGGTTTGGGAGGAGGCGCCGTCGCGCGCACTTTCAGACAGGCTGCGCGAAGAGCTCTGCGCTTCAGCGGTCGCCTTGGCCAAGGCGGTCAAATACTCTGGTGCCGGCACGGTAGAGTATCTTTACGACGATGAAGCAGACCGCTTTTACTTCATCGAGATGAACACCCGTATCCAGGTCGAGCACCCGGTCACCGAAGCGATCACCGGCATCGACCTCGTTGCGGAGATGCTTCGCATCGCCGGCGGCGAGAAGCTGCGGATCCGGCAAAGCGATGTCTCCGTCAAAGGGCATGCGATCGAAGTCCGGCTCAATGCCGAAGACCCGGCGAAGGAGTTCGCTCCATTCCCCGGGCAGGTGGCCGAGCTTCGCATTCCCGGCGGTCCGGGCGTACGCTTCGATTCGATGCTCTATCAAGGCTATCAGGTGCCGCCCTTTTATGACTCGCTGCTTGCCAAGCTGATCGTGCATGCAGAGACGCGCGAGGCGGCGATAGTGCGCCTGATCCGCGCGCTCAACGAGTTGAAGATCGGCGGGCTCAAGACCACCAAGCCGCTGTTTCTTGCGCTGGCCGCCGATCCGGCGATGCGGGCGGGAGACGTGCATACCCGCTGGCTGGAAGGCTGGCTCATCGAAAACGCCGCAGCATTGGCGGGTTAAGGAGGACCGATGTCGATACGATTCAACTTCGGCGGTGACGAACATATCTTCGGCGAGGTGTCCGAAGAAATGTCGCTCACCTCCTTCTTTACCGGCCTTTCGATGACCAATGCGGTGCGTACGGCAGGCATCCGAGGCGTCACCGAGATCTGCCCAGCCAACGCCAGCTTCCAGATTCGCTTCAACCCCGACATCGTCAAGCCGCAGGATTTGCTCAGCGAACTGAAGTCGATGGAAGAGGCCGCCTCGAAGTCGGACCCGGTGCTGAAGACCCGGATCATCGAACTGCCGGTTTATTTCCAGGATCCATGGACGCGTGAAACCTGCCTGCGCTTCCGCGAGCGCCATCAGGACCCCTCCTCCACCGATCTTGAATATTCGGCACGCATCAACGGCTACGCCACGGTGGAAGAGTTTATCGAGGCCTATTCCGGCCAGCCCTGGTTCGTATCGATGGTCGGCTTCGTCGCCGGACTGCCCTTCCTGTACCAGATGGTTGAGCGCAAGAAACAGATTCAGGCGCCGAAATACTTGCGTCCACGCACCGACACTCCCAAGCTCACCATTGGCCATGGCGGCTGCTTTGCAGCGATCTATTCGGTACGCGGCGCTGGCGGCTACCAGATGTATGGCATAACCCCGGCCCCGATCTACGACCCGACCAGGAAGGTGCGCTACCTCGCCGATGACATGTGTCTGTTCAAGCCAGGCGACATCGTCAAGTTCAAGCCCATTGGCCGCGATGACTACGACGCCACGCTTGAGGAAATCGAAGCCAATCGGTGGGAGCCGACGGTTCGCGAGTGCACCTTCAGCCTGAAGGATTTCAACAGCGACATTTACGGCACCAATGCAAAGCTGATGGAGCTTATCAATGGCCGTTAAGGTAATCTCTCCCGGCCTCTCCACTTCCGTGCAGGACCTTGGCCGACCCGGCCACTATCATGTCGGCATTCCAGAAGGCGGCGGCATGGACCGCTTTGCGACACGCGTCGCAAACCTGCTTGTCGGCAACGATCCGGGTGCCGCGGTGCTCGAAGCCACTTTCATGGGTCCCGAACTCGAATTCACCCAATCCGCGGTCGTCGCCGTCACAGGTGGAGAGCTCCCACCCAAACTCAATGGCGAGGAACGGTCGACGTGGGAAAGTTTTCCGGTGAAGGCCGGTGACCGGCTTTCCTTCGGCTTCCTCAAGGGCGGCGCGCGCGCTTATCTGGCCGTCTCCGGCGGCATCGACGTACCCGTGGTTCTCGGTTCGCGCTCGACTTACATTCTGGGCGCACTCGGCGGCCATCAGGGCCGCACGCTGAAGGCGGGCGATGAGCTTCCCCTCGGCGAAGGTTCCGGCAAAGCCGGTCTTTCACTGCCTGCAAATCTGCGCCGCGCGCGCAATAGCCCGGCGGAACTCAGAATGCTTCCCGGCATATACTGGCATCGGATCACTGAGGCTGCCGGCAATCGGTTCTTTGAGGAAACCTGGAAGGTCGCGCCCGAAGCCGACCGTATCGGCTATCGCTTCCGGGGCGGGACGCCGCTGGAATTCGTCGAGCGCGAGCAGCCTTTCGGTGCGGGCTCCGACCCCTCGAACATCGTCGATGCCTGCTATCCTTACGGATCCGTCCAGGTGCCGAGTGGCACGGAGCCGATCGTTCTTCACCGGGACGCGGTTTCGGGTGGCGGGTATATGATGCTGGGCGTGGTGATATCGGCCGACATGGACCTTATCGCCCAACTCCAGCCGCACACCCCGGCGCGCTTCGTTCCGGTGACGCTGGAAGACGCGCTTGCCGCGCGAACCGAACAGCGCGCCGCGCTGGCGCGTGCTGAAGGGCATCTGGCCGGCTGACGTCAGCCGGGAAAATGCCGGCGGAGGAGCCGGAGGCGAGGAGATCGGCCGGCCAAAACCGACCGCGCGTGGCGGAAGACAAAATCCGGTGCGCGAAACGACAAGACGACGCCGGGCAACAGCGTGAATTTGGCACCCGAGCAGTCCGCTAGAGACCGCCGGAACCGACAGGGGAAGACATTTGCAACGTGGCTGGCCGCAAGGCCGGATGCTTCGCGCCTTTCCGTCGGTAGAAAGAAGGAAAGGGTCATGAGTCATCTGAGCGCGGAGAACGTCTCGGTATCGTTTGCGGGGCTGAAGGCCCTGTCATCGGTAGACCTCCAAATTACGCCCGGCCGCATCAGTGGCCTCATCGGCCCGAATGGCGCTGGCAAGACCACGCTCGTCAACGTGCTGACCGGCTTCCAGGCACCGACGGAAGGCACTATCAAGCTCGACGGGGCGGCACTCACGGGTCTCAAGCCGCATCAGGTCCGGCGGCGCGGCATCGCCCGCACCTTTCAGGGTGGGCGGCTCTTCCGCGACCTGCCTGTGCTGGACAATTTGGAGGTAACGGGCGTTGGCCTGGGAATGAGCCGGCGCGCTGCCATCGCCGAAGCGGAGGCGATGCTCGACTGGATAGGCATCGGTGCGCTGGGTACCCGCATCGCCGGAACGTTGCCATACACGGACGAGCGCCGCGTCGCCATTGGCCGCGCCCTGATGGGACGGCCCGCATACATCCTGCTCGACGAGCCCGCGGCTGGCATGAGCGCACTGGAGGCGCGGGAGCTTTCCGCCCTGATAAGACACATCGCCAGCGATCTCGGCTGTGGTGTCCTGCTCATCGAGCACAATGTCGGGCTGGTGCTCGGCCTTTGCCAGCATATCGTCGTGCTCGATTCCGGAGCGATCATCGAGGAAGGACCGCCTGCCGCGATCCGCGACAGCGAGAAGGTGCGCCACGCCTATATGGGCACGGCCGCGAACACCGACCTGCCTGTGCTGGAGGCGATGGAATGAGCCTGCTCGCCCTTTCCGATATCACCATCCGCTACAGCCGTCTCACGGCGGTCCGCAATGTCTCCTTCTCCATGGACGAGGGAGAAATCCTGTTCATCACCGGCCCGAACGGAGCCGGGAAGTCTTCGCTGCTGCGCGCGATCGCCGGTGTTACGCCGGTGGCGGGCGGCCGGATCGACCTTGCTGGTCATCAGATCACCGGCCAGGCGCCGGAGAACATCGCCCGGCTCGGATTCTCCATGGTGCCGGAGGGGCGCGATGTCTTCGGCTCGCTGACGACCGAAGAGAACCTTCTGGTCGGAACCGGCATGCATGCCCGCGAACGCGGCTGGCGCAGCCGAGCGGCCGACGAACTCGAAGCCGTCTACGCAACCTTCCCGATGCTGAAAGAGAGGCGGCACGGGCAGGCGGGATTGCTGTCCGGCGGGCAGCAGCAAATGCTGGTCATCGGCCGCGCGCTGATGACCAATCCGCGGCTTGTAGCCATCGACGAGCCTTCGCTGGGCCTCGCCCCCAACATCAACGACCAGGTCTACGAGCGGCTGATCGCGCTGCGTGCGCAGCGCCAGCTCACACTCCTGATCGTTGAGCAGAGCTCGGCCCGGGCGATGATGGTGGGCGGGCGGATGATCCTGATGCGTGGCGGACAGATCGTGCTCGATGGCGACGCGCGGACGCTCGGCAATGGCGAGGCGATCCAGGCTGCCTATTTCGGCTACGAGGACAATTGAGATGCTTCAGATCCTGTTCGACGCACTCTCGCTTGGTTCGCTCTATGCGCTCGGGGCGCTCGGCATTGCCCTCATCTTCGGCGTCATGCGGCTCGTGAACTTCGCGCATGGCGACGTCATCGCCTTCTGCGTCTTCGCCCTGTTATGGCCGTCTACGGACGCAATGGCCATCGTCTTCGCCGGCCAATTGCCGTGGTACCTGCTGTTGCCATTCGTGCTCCTCTGCGGGGCCGGGCTGTCGGTGCTGTGCGAAATCGTCGTCTTCAGGCGGTTCCGTCAGGCAAATCCGGCAACCATGATGATCGCCTCCTTCGCGCTCGGTTTCGTCATTCGCTACTTCCTGCTCATGCTTTTCTCCAGTCGGCCGAAATCGATCTCGCTGCTGCCCGAACTGTCCCAGCCGGTGGAGATCCTTGGTGCCAGGCTTCCCCTCCTCCAGCTCATAACGATCGTGGCCACGATGGTCATCCTGATCGGCCTGACACTGTTCCTGCGTCAAACCCGCTTCGGCCTGGAGATGCGGGCGGCGGCCGAGAACTTCTCGATGGCCCGAATGCTGGGTGTGCGTGCGAACCGGGTTATCATGGGCGCGTTCGCCCTCTCCGGCGCGTTGGCCGCCGCCATTGCACTGATCTTTGGCGCCCAGACAGGCACGCTGGACATCCAGATGGGCGCCTCGATCATGTTGATGGCCTTCATCGCCACCGTCATTGGCGGCCTCGGCAGCCTCGGGGGAGCCGTGCTCGCCGGCTTCCTGCTGGGTGCCGCCTCGGTGATCATGCAAGTCATGCTGCCCATCGACGCCCGGCCATTCCGCGATGCCTTTGTCTATGGAGCGGTCATCCTCGTCCTCCTCTTCCGCCCACAGGGTCTTATTGCCGCGCGCGGCACCAAGGAAAGGATCTGATTTCATGGGTGTCGCCGCCTCCCTCACCAACTCTACCGCTGCCGGTGCCCCGGCTGCCGAGCGAAAGCCCGCCCGCTTCGCGCTTGCCCGCCGCACAATCCTGACACCGGTCCTGCTTTCTCTGCTGCTGCTGGCCATCGCGCTGATCACGGTGATGACCGGATCGCGGCCCTTCAACCAGACGGTGATCGACGTGTTCGTCCGTGTCATCCTCGTCGTGGGCCTATACATCTTTATCGGGAATTCGGGCGTTCTCAGCTTCGGGCATATCGGCTTCACCTGCCTTGGCGCCTACGCGGCCGCGTGGCTCACCATCAATCCGATGATGAAACGCGGTTCGCTGCCGGGACTGCCCGAATGGCTGCTGGCGACCCGATTGCCGTACTGGCAATCGGCTACGCTGGCAGCATTGTTCGCCGCCCTCGCCGCTCTCATCTTCGGGCGGGTGCTGATGCGATTATCGGGCATCGCGGCTTCGATCGCGACCTTCGCGATGCTCGCCATGATCAACACAATTTATTCCAACTGGGAGAGCGTGACCGGAGCGACCTCATCGGTCGTCGGCATTCCGATCGTACGCGTGATCTGGCCGTATCTCATCGGCGCCGTGGTCGCGATCTTCATCGCCTGGGCGCACGCGATCTCCCGGTCCGGCCTGGCCCTTCGTGCTGCCCGCGACGAGCCCACCGCCGCCGCGGCTTCCGGTATCGACATTCCCAGGGAAAGATTGGTGGCATTCGTCATATCAGGCGCGGTGATGGGGCTGGGCGGTGCGCTCATGGCTCATTCCATCGGCGTGGTCACACCCGACACATTCTATCTCGGTCTCACCTTCATCACCCTTTCCATGCTCGTCGTCGGCGGCATGGGCAGCCTGTCGGGGGGTGTGGTGGGTGTCGTCCTGCTGTCCGCCCTTATCCAGGCGCTGCGCTGGCTGGAGGCAGGCGTATCGCTCGGCGAGTCCACTTTCGCCCTCCCGAAAGGGGTTCAGGAAATAGCCCTCGGCGTCATCATGATCGTGATCCTCGCGCTTCGCCCATCCGGACTCATGGGCAACCGCGAGATCACCTTACCCCGCAGCAGTCGCAACAAGTGACCGGCGGCACAAGCCCGACCGGAAAACAAAAAGGAGACGTGCATGACATACAAAATGAGAATTGTCGCAACCGCTCTGGCCTCGATGTCCATAGCATACCCGGCCCTGGCCGATGACAAGACCATCGTCATCGGCTTCGCCACTGCGGAGTCGGGCTTCATGGAAGCCTATGACAAGCCTGCGCAGGAGGCGGCCTTGATCCGCATCGACGAGATCAATGCGGCTGGCGGTCTGCTTGGAAAGCAGATCAAGGTCGTCAAGGCCGACACCAAGTCCGACCGGGCCGAAGGCGCCAAGGCGGGCCTCTCCGTGCTCGACCAGGGCGCGGATCTCGTGGTCGTCTCGTGCGACTACGACTTCGGATCGCCGGCTGCGCTCGCGGCCGAGGACGCGGGCCGTATCTCCTTCTTCCTGTGCGCGGAATCGGTCAAGGCCGGTATCCAGGGTGTCGGCCCGCACAGCTTCTCCGCGTCGGTGCTGGCGCCCGTGCAGGGCGCGACCATGGCCGAGTGGGCATTCAAGGAAAAAGGCGCAAAGGACTTCTACCGTCTGCTCGATACCTGGACGGCCTACAACAAGGGCATCTGCGACGGCTTCGACTGGATGATGCCGAAGCTCGAAGCCCAAGGCGCGAAGCTTGTCGGTGAAGACACCTTCAAGAACGAGGACGCCTCCATCGCCGCGCAGATCACCCGCATCAAGTCTCTGCCGAAGGAGCCGGATGCGATCATGCTTTGCACAATGATGCCGGGCGCTGTCTCGGCCATCAAGCAGCTTCGTGCCGCGGGCATCAACTCCATGATCCTGAATGGCTCGGGCGTCGACGGTAGCTATTGGCTATCCGCTGTGCCCGATCTGACGAACTTCTACGTCCCCGTTCAGGGATCGATCTATGGCGACGATCCCAATCCGGAAGTGCTGAAGTTCAATGCCACCTACAAGGCGAAGACAGGCGCCGATCCCTCGAGCCAGTATGTCTTTCCGGGTTACGTCATGGTCGACGTCTGGGCCAAGGCGGTGGAGCGTGCAGGCACGACCGATGCCGACGCCGTCGTCGCGGAACTGGAGAAGATGAAGAACGAGCCGACGCTGTTCGGGCCTCGTACCTTCACGCCGGAACTGCATCACCAGAACCAGACGCGGTACCTGATCGTCGAGACCAAGGCCGGCAAGCCGGGTGTTGTAGGCAACTGGACGATTTCCGAGCCGGTACCGATGGAAGCCTTGCTCAAGTAAGAAGATGGGCCGGGCAAGCCCGGCCCTTTCATGTTTTGAGGATCTTGCCTTTAGACAAAAAACGAGGGCGGCCCGCTTGGACCGCCCTCGTTGCCCAATGAATTCAGATTTTCGCTACCCTCGCGCTTTGCGGTAGGAATCCTTGAGCGCTATGAGCTCCCCCGAGAAAGCGAAGATATCGCAGCCGTCGACTTCGATTTGCTGCCCCGCTGCCGTGGTGCCGACGAAGCGCCATGATGAAAGCCCGGTGTCGCCCGTCACGACGTGCCGTCCTTTGGTCCACGCGGCCTTCGGGAAAGCATCGAACAGCGCTGCATAGGCGGCGCGCACGGCGTCACGCCCCATATGCTTGCGCCCTTCGGCATCGGGTCCAGCCGAGCCGTGGAAAGCGCAATTCTCAGCCATGCAGTCCATCAGCGCGCCCACGTCGCGGGCGTTCCAGGCTGCGAGGAACCGGTCGAGCACGGCGAGCCGCCTGGCTGCGAGGTCGCCGGCCTCAACGACCTCGACCTCCAGAAAGGCCAGCGGCGCATCGCCGGCATTGATGACGTTATGGGCCACACCCGTCCGCCGCGAATAGGGCACCCCTTGGGTGAGAGCGGCTTGCGCCTGCGCGCCGTCCGGACCTTCGAGACCGAGCTTGCCGTCCGTAAGCGGCACGATGACGTAGTCATGTCCGTGGATGTGCCAGCCGGTCTCGGCCCCGGTGGCAAAGCGCCATTCGGTGACCCGAAAGCGTTCGTCGTCGATATGGACGACCGGTTCGGCTTTCATGCGGGTCATTCGAGTCCCTCCTTGGCAACCGCACCGGTCAGGCGCTCAAGCGTCCGGCCCATGCGCGTCATGATTTCTTTCACATCGTCTTCTGTCGAGATCATCGGCGGGCAGAGCGCGAGCTGATCGCCGATGGCGCGGAAGATGAGGCCTTCCTCGTGGCCGATCCCTGCTGCGATACCCCCTGCGCGCCCAACCTTGGCGAAGGGGCGTTTCGTCGCCTTGTCTGCCACCAGCTCAACGGCGCCGATAAGACCGGTGCCCCGCGCTTCGCCGACAAGCGGGTGATCGGCAAATGAGCGGATGCCGGCCTGGAACGACGTCTCGAGGCGGGCCGCGTTTCCGATCAGGTCCCGCTCCTCGAAGATGGCCAGGTTTTCGAGACCCACTGCCGTCGCGACCGGATGACCTGACGCCGTGAAGCCGTGGCCGAAATTGCCGATCGTGGCGGTGTTGTCGGCGATCGCCTGATAGATCGCATCGGAGAAAATGACGGCGGCAAGCGGCATATAAGACGACGTGATTTGCTTGGAGACCGTCATGATATCAGGCGTGAAGCCGTATTTCTGAGCGCCGAAGGGCGTACCAAGCCGCCCGAAACCACAGATCACCTCGTCCGCTATCAGAATGATATCATTTGCCCGGCAGATTTTCTCCACGCCTTCCCAGTACCCGACCGGCGGTGGCAGAACGCCGCCGGCTGCCATGAGCGGCTCTCCTATGAAGGCTGCGATGGTGTCAGCCCCTTCTTCGGCGATCACCGCTTCCAGCTCGGCGAGCAGGCGCGCCGTGAAGGCGGCTTCGTCTTCGCCTGCCATGCCGAAGCGATAGAAGTGCGGGCAGGTCAGGTGGCGAACGGGAATGGCCGGCAGATCGAAGTCGCGATGGTTGACCGGCAAGCCTGTCAGGCTGCCGGAGGCGACGGTGATGCCGTGATAGCCCTTGGTCCGTGCCAGGAATTTCTTCTTTTTTGGCCGGCCCAGCGCGTTGTTCATGAACCACATCATCTTGACGATGGTGTCGTTGGCTTCCGAGCCCGACGACGTGAAGAAGACACGCGTCAGGTTTTCCGGCGTCATCTCCACGAGTTTCTCCGCGAGCCGGATGGATGGCTCATGCGCCTTGGAGGAGAAGGTGTGGTAGTAGGGCAGCTTCAGCATTTGCTGATAGGCAGCGTCGGCCAACCGCTTTTCCGAAAAGCCGACGCCCACCGACCAGAGCCCGGCCAGCCCTTCGATGTATTCCTTGCCGCGTTCGTCATACACACGGATGCCGTCGCCGCGGCTGATGATCAGCGGCCCGGTTTCTTCGTGCTGACGCAGGTTGGTGTAGGGGTGGATGGTGGTGGCGATGTCGGCGGCGGCGAGAGAGTTGGAAAGCGCATCCATGGAAGTCCTCAGCGGCTTGGAGAAATGGTTCGGGCAGTGAGTTCGAGATAGTCCTCGAGTTCCTTGCGTGGAGCTTTCACGATTCGGGAGAATGAATCATGGCAGGCCGTTGGAATGAGTGTCGATGATCCGCCGCATCAGCGCGGCGACGTCGCGCGCATTCGGCGGATCGGAGTGGATGCAGACGGTGTCGAAGTCGACCGGGCGGATCGTGCCGTCTGTCGTGACGAGTTCGCGTCGGGTAAGCGCCCCCATCATGCGGTGCTCGGCAAGCGTCAGGTCGATGGCCGACTGGACGCGCGGGATGATCAGGCTGCCGCCGGGAGCGTAGGCAAGATCGGGAAAGAACTCGCCCACGAAGGCAACGCCGAGTTCGGCTGCCGCCGTCTCGTGACAGGTTCCCGCCATGCCGAAGAGAGGGACGCCGAACGGCTTGACCGCCGCGGCAATTGCCCGGGCAGTGTCGACGTCGTGCGCGGCCATGCCGTAAATGATGCCATGCGGCTTGACATGGCTGAGTTGCCCGCCCTCGGCGGCCAGCATCCCTGTCAGAGCACCGATTTGATAGAGGAAGGCAGCTGTCAGTTCCTCCGGCTGAAGTCTCATTTCGCGCCGGCCGAACCCCTCACGATCGGGAAGGGAGGGATGCGCGCCGACCCGCTTGCCATGCGAAAGGGCGAGCCGCACGGTCTTCAGCATCGTCCATGGATCGGAGGCGTGGAAGCCGCAGGCGATGTTGGCGCAATCGATATGAGGCATGATGCCGGCATCGTCACCGAAGCGCCAGTTGCCGTAGCTTTCGCCCATGTCGCAGTTCAGGGTGACCATGGTTTACTTGCCTCAGCCCAGAGTGTTCAACGCCCAGCCGGGGGCCATGTGCGGGAATTCCGGCGGTGGTTCGCGCTCATGCAGCAGTCGAAGCACGCGCGGCGGCGTCAGTGGCAGCTGCCGCACCGGCTTGCCGATGGCGCGTGCCACAGCGCAGCCGATCGCCGCGCCCACCGCCAGGATCGGGACCTCGCCCGCACCCTTGGTGCCTAGAGGCCCCATCGACGGCGCGCCCTCGTAAAGGTCGGCGGCGACCGGAACCACATCCTGCGCCAGCGGCAGGCGATAAGTCTCGAAATCGTCCTGCGCGATGCGTCCGTCGGCGGTGAGCGTCACCTCCTCGTGCAACGCATAGCCGAGCCCCTGTACCACGCCGCCCTGTATCTGGCCCAGGATGGCGCGCGGGTTGAGCGCGCGGCCGACATCTTGAACTACGCGATAGGCCAGCACCTCGACATGGCCGGTGTCCGGATCAACCGCCACCTCGGCCTCGTGAACGACGAAGACGGGAATGTCGAGCGCATCGATGAAATGCCCCATCGCGCAGCCGGACATTGCCGGAGTGTTCCTGGCGGCAAAGGCTCCGCTTCCGGTGATCGGGCCGGTGGTTGCCTGCGCATGGGCGACGACAGCGGGGATCGACATGCCGGAACCGGGACGTCCCGTGATCTCGACACGACCGTCCCGCAGCACCAGGTCTTCCGGTCGGGTCTGGAGCATCTCGCCGGCGGTCCGCAGCAGCTTCTCCCGCACTTCCGCGCAGGCGGCGATGCTCGCGGCACCAATGGACACGGTGGTGCGCCCACCGCCAACGCCGACATCGAGACCGGCGGCATCCGTATCGGCTTCGCGCACGATCACCTGGTCGGGAGCAAGCCCGAGCTGCCCAGCCACGATCTGCGGCAGGGATTGCACCATCGTGCCGGATCCGATCTCCACACCCGAGGTGACCAGCGTTGCGCTGCCGTCGGCGTTCAAATTCACCGTCGCCGCCGAAGGCCCAACGAAAACGAACCATGTGCCGACCGTGGTCGCAATTCCATAGAGCCTGCCGTCGGCCTCGGCCTCTGATGTACCGGTGCTGGCGCGCAGTGTCTCCATGCGATCGAGCATCGGACCCAGCACGTCGGCCTCGAAAACCTGCCCCGTGGCACCGAGATCGCCATCTCCCAGGACATTTTTCTTCCGGAACTCCATTGGGTCGAAGCCTAGCGCATCGCAGATTTCGTCGGTGTGTCGCTCCAACGCGAAGGTGTTGTAGACGCCGTTGCAAGCTCGGAAAGCGCCGTTGGGTGGTGTGTTGGTGTATACGGCGCGGCTGACGAGCCGCGTTGCGCCAACCCTGTAATTGCCGCCCAGCGTGTGCGCCGTCATCGTTGTCAGGAAAACCTGTTCGCCGCCATACGCGCCGCAGTCCATCAGCACGACCGCCTCGCGTCCGGCGATGTATCCTTCGGCAGTGACAGCGGACCGAATGCGGATTTCCGCATTCTCGCGGCAGAGGCAGGTTGCCATCTCTTCCTGCCGGGTGTTTTCCAGGACCACCGTGCGCCCGGTCATCCGCGCCAGAAGTGCCGTGATCGGCTCGATGGACGCATCGAATTTCAGGCCGAACCCGCCTCCGACAGGCGGCACGGTGACCCGCACACGCCCGGGCGCAAGCTGCATGACCCTTCCGGTGACGTTGCGAACTGTCCAAGGCACCTGCGTCGAGGTCTGGATGTGAGCCCGGCCGTCCTCCCAGGAGCCGATGGCAACGCGCGGTTCGAAAGGCACATGGCTCTGCCGGCCGACGGTAAAGCTGCTCTCGACTATGCGTATGTCGGGACGGGCGAAGGCCGCATCGACGTCGCCGCGGCTGGATTTTGCCTCCCATGCGATGTTGCCGGCACGTGCGCCGCCCTCGGTGATCACCTCATAGCCGCGCCAGCCCTCGTGGACGAGACGGGCTGCGGGCTGGAGCGCTTCGACCATGGTGGACACCGGTGCCAGCGGCTCGATCTCAAGCACGATGGCGGCAAGCGCCGCCCGCGCCTGCTTCTCCGTTTCGGCGGCAACGACGGCGATTGGCTCGCCATGATAGCGGATGGTGTCGATGGCCAGGAGCGGATGGTCGGCAATGCCGATGCCGTAGAGGCCTGGCGCGTCGGCGCCGGTCGCCACCGCGCGCACGCCAGGACAGCAAAGTGCCGCCGAAACGTCGAGCTTGCGGATACGCCCCGCGGAAACGGTCGACCGCAGCAGCACGGCATGCAACATGTCGGGGCGAACCCGGTCGTTGGTGTATTTCGTCCGCCCGCGCAGCTTGTCCTGCGCATCGCGGCGGGGAAGATTCATCACGGTGGCGGACAGCTCAGACATGGAGGCCTCCCACCGACTGGCCAGCCTTCCGCGCTTGGTCAAGGCAGTCGGCCACGGCGTCGACGATCCGCTCATATCCGGTGCAGCGGCAGATGTTGCCGACCATCGCGGCCTTGATTTCGGGACGGCTCGCATGCGGATTGTCACGCACGAACGCCGAAAGGCTCATAACCATTCCCGGAAAACACATGCCGCATTGCACGGCATCGGCGGCCTCTAGATTGGCCTGGAGCGGATGCAGCGCCTGGTTTCCGGAACTCAATCCATCGATGGTCGTGACCGCGCATCCCTGGACCAGGCCAATCGGCTTCAGGCAGGACGGCACCGCTTCGTCGTCGACATGCACCGTGCAGGCGCCGCAGAAGCCTTCGCGGCACACGGCTTTGGTCCCCGTCAGGAATCGTTCCCGCCGCAAGATGTCGACGAGCGGCGTCATCGGATCGCCGTGAAAGCTGCAGTCCTCGCCATTCAGCTGGAATGTCACAACCATGCCAGGCCCTCGGTCTTGAGAAGTGCGGCAACACCGCGCTTGACCAGCGGCGGAAGAACCTGGCGCCGGTACCAACCCTCCGCTTCCCTGCCATCGCGGCCCTGAAAATCATTGTGCTCCAGTGCAAGCCCGGCAGCGCGCTCCGGATCGAGCGCGGAGGCCTGGCTTGCCCTCATCGCCTGTTCGAGCGCCGTCCAGCGCCGCGCTACCGGCTCCACCGAGCCGACGGCGATGCGACATCGTTTGTCCTTGTCCACCGCAAGCGAGACGACGGCGACCGGGTAGTCGCCAGCCTTCCGAAGCGGCAGGCGGATATGCGCGCTTGCGACAAGGTCGCGGCGCAGATGAATTCTCGTCACAATCGCCTCTGCCAGCAGCGCATGCCTGTCTTTGAGGAAATCCGAAATACCGATGAGTTTTGGGCCTTCGAACGTCTCCAGCTCCACCGTCGCCTCACAGACGAGAAGCGCAGGGGCGAGATCGGCGGCGGCAAAGTCGAGGGCACAAATGTTGCCGCCCACGGTGGCGACCCTTCGGATACCGGGATTGGCCGCGTTCTCCGCCGCGGCAACCAGACCTTCGAAGCCCGCTGCCCCATGCAACGCGCGGCCAAGGACTGCGTGGGTAACAGCTGCACCTATCACGACATGGTCCGAGTCGATTTCGACCTTGGACAAGGCCGGTATTCGGTCGAGTGCGACCACCGCGTCGGGAAGGTCGACCCCGCGTTGGGGATCACGCATCATCCAGGTGCCGCCTGCAAGCACCACCGCGCCCTGCCGGCGTGCTGCCATTGCCTCTTCAAGTGTGCTGGCCGCGGTGAACGATCGTCCCACGCCTGGTGCCATCTGTCATACCCCTCGGAGCAGCCAACCTTCGCGGCGCTGCGACATTGTTGCTCCAGCTTTAGGTTCCTGTGAAATAGTAATTCTTTGAATATGGTATCGAAAAAACAGATAACTCTGGCATCCCGCGAGCGCCCGCAAGATTGCGGCGCGCTCGCTGGCGCTCAAACCCAGTGGGTGACGGTCCGTTTCTCAAAACTCTCCCGGAACTGGGCGGTGGTTTTGGGAAGTAGTTCGCCAGTCTCCCAGTCGAGGATCACGGCATAGTGCCGAACCGCATCGAGCGTATCGATCTCGCCGGAGCGATATTTGCGCGCGACCTCCTCGGGGTCCATGCGTGCCCAGCCCTTCCGTTTCGCCCGGATGTCGGCACGGCAGGCTTCGGTCGCCGTCTCGTCGATTTCGTACTGGCACAGGTCGCGGTCGATTTCGCGGATCACAACACCGTAGTCAGTCCTGGCACGCTCCAGGGAAACGTAGTCGTCGATCACGTCCTCCATCACCTTGCGGGGCTCGCGCTGCAGTGGATCGCCGAAACCACCGCCGCCGGCCGTCGGACGAGCGAACTGGTCGCCTGTGTGGACGGAGTAATCGGAGAATACGGAGCCGAGCCAGATCTCGGTCTCTTCTCCGGCGCGCTTCATGGTCAAGCCGTGGGGCATCGACGGCAGGCCTCCTTCGACACCCCAGACGACAGCACGCTCGCGGTCGCAAATATAGGACATGACGGCATTTTCAGCCTCAAGCAGCAATGAGGTCTTCTGCACGCCGACGCCGCCCCGCCACTTGCCGGGCCCGGCTGAATCCTGCTTGATCTGGAACTCGAGCGTCCGAGTGGGATTGACCCGCTCGTTGCCTTCGTTCGGCTGCGACATCAGCCCGGTTCCGAAGCAGGCGGTGGTGACATCGGCACCATCCTTGCCGTTGCGCCCGCCCCAGCCGCCAGGCAGCCATTCGTAGAACATGAAGATCGGCTTTTCGGGTTTGCGCGCATCCCGTCCCCCGGCCAGCAGATATTCGAGGTTGAAGGCGCAGGCGATAGCGCGTTCGGGCATGATCTTCGACCACATCTCGAAGATCGCGTTCATGATCTTTTCAAACGGCATCAGGAACCCGGTCACCGCCACCGGCCATTCCGCGCTGACGATGCTGTTCTTCGGCGCGGTCACCTCGATCATCCGGTAAAACCCGCTGTTGAGCGGGAGGTCCGGAAAGAAGGTTTTCATGCCGGCGACCACGGCCGAGAAGGTCGCGCCCGGTGCGGAATTGTACATCGAGGCAATGGTCGAGTGGCTTCCCGTAAAATCGTAGTGGATCGTGTCGCCCTTGATCGTCATCTTGATGCGGATCGGGATCATGCCCTCGCCGGCACCGAGATCCCGGTCGATGTAGTCGACCGTCTCCCAGGTGCCGTCGGGCAGCTCCGCCAGACGCTTTCGCACGGCACGTTCGACGTAGTCCTGAACCTCCTCCATACCGCGCATGACCTGGCCGCGTCCGTACTTCTTGACCAGCCGCAGCAGTTCGCGCTCGGCCGCCTGCGTCGCTTGCGCCTGGGAATGAATGTCGCCAATGATGGATGCGGGATCGCGCGTGTTGGCAGCGATCATGTTGGCGACGTCGGAGCAGAAGCGGCCGCGCTGGAAAAGGCGCAGCGGCGTGATCCGCAGCCCTTCGCGGAACATGTCGCGGGCGGTGACGTCGAAGGAACCCGGCACCGAGCCGCCGAGATCCGACCAGTGTCCGTTCGACTGGGAGAAGCCGATCAGTTTGTCTTCATCGAAGATCGGCCGGACGAGCCGAACGTCGCTGAAATGCGTACCGCCGGCATAAGGATCGTTGATTGCGTAGACATCGCCGGGTGCCATATCGCCTTCGAAGACCCGGATCACTTCCTTACACGTGTTGTGCAGTGTGCCGACATGGACCGCGATGTCGTAGTTGCCCTGGGCGACGGAGTTGCCATCGGCGTCGTGCAGGGCGTTCGAAAAGTCTCGGTTGTAGATGACGAAGGAATAGCAGGTGCGAAGCATCTGTTCGGCCATCTGGTCGACGGTGGTGATGAAGGAGTTCTTCAGCACCTCGAACGTTACCGGATCGAGGCCAGGGCTCGTTTCAATCAGCTTTGTCATGTCTCAGCCTTTCGTCACGATGAGAATGTTCAGGAAGCCGTCGACGGTCGCGCTCATTCCCGGCGGAACCACGGTGGTGGAATCGAACTGTTCGACGATGGCGGGTCCCGCAAAGGCAGCGCCGGCGCTGAGTTGATCGCGTTCATAGACAGCCGCGTCATGAGATACGCCGTCGAACCAGACGCCGCGGCGGCCGAGCGGCTCGGGCACATGAGGCAAGACTTCGTGTCGCGGTATCTCGGCTTTCGGGACGATGCCGATCGCCTTGACCGCGATGCGGAAGATCGATACCGGCGCGTCTTCGCGGCGGTAGTTGAACTCGCGTTCATGTTCGTTGTGGAATGCCTCGATCAGCGGGCAGATGCTCTCGATGCGCGCCGGGGCTGACACCGCGAGCGAGCGCCACTGGCCCTGGTACATCATCTCGACCGTGCGCTGCAGCGCCATGTCTTCCTGCGCCACGCCCTCATGGCCCAGACGCTCAACCGCCTGTTTTTCCATCAGAACAAAGGCTGCCTGCATCTCGGCGGGCGAGACAGTCGAAGCATCGGCCATGAAGCTTTCGGAGAAATCGTGCTGCACGTCGACGAGAAGGCAACCGAGCGCGGAGGTAACGCCGGGGTTGGGCGGTACGATCACGGTTGGAATCGAAAGCTCCTTGGCCACGGCCGCTCCGTGCAAAGCGCCAGCACCGCCGAATGCGACCAGCGCAAAGTCGCGCGGGTCGTAGCCTCGGCTGATGGAGAGAAGCCGGACGGCATTGCCCATATTGGCGTTGGCGACGGCGATGATCGCCTCGGCCGCCTGGTGGAGTTCCATGCCGAAGGGTTCCGCCACCGTCTCCTGAACCGCCTCGGCGGCCAGAGCGGGGTCGAGCGTGATCTTGCCGCCCGCAAGGCTGGTGCCGAGACGGCCGAGCACCACATTGGCATCGGTGTTGGTGGCAATGCGGTTGCCATTCTTGTAGCAGGCCGGACCTGGAAAGGCGCCAGCGGACTGCGGTCCGTTGCGCAAGCTGCCGCCCTCGTCCTGCCATGCCAACGACCCGCCGCCCGCACCGATGGTCAATACCTCGATGGAGGGGAAGCGGATCGGATATCCGAATTCGATGTACCAGTCCTTTGTGATGCGCGACTCCCCGTTCCAGGCCAGCGAGACGTCGGTGCTGGTGCCGCCCATGTCGAAGCCGATCGAGTTCGGGAAGCCACAGAGATTTCCGATGAAGCGGCTTGCTATGGCGCCGGCGGCGATGCCGGATCCCGCGAGCCGGGCTGAGAAATCCTTGACGCTCGCGGGCGTCATGACCCCGCCACCGCTGTGCAGCAACAGGAGATCTCGCTTGTATCCGGCGTCGGCAAGCTTTTCTCCGAGACGCGACACGTAGTCGACGACGACCGGGGCGCAGACGGCGTTCGCCATGGTGGTGGAAAAACGTTCGTGCTCGAAGATTTCCGGCATCACCTCCGAGGAGATCGAGACCGGCAGATCCGGCATTGCCTCCTTCAGGATCTCACGCATGCGGCGCTCGTTGGCGCCGTTGACATAGGAGTTCATGAAGCAGACGGCGATCGACTTGACCTGCCGTTTCTTGAGAATCTCCGCGACACGACGCGCGGCCTCTTCGTCCAACGCTTCCAGGATCGTGCCCTCGGCACTGACCCGTTCCCGGACGGTCAGCCGGTCGCGGCGCGGGATATAGGGCTTGGCGACATCTTTGTAGGTGTCCCAGAGATCTTCCTTGTTGGCGCGACGGACCTCTACAACGTCACGAAAACCCTCGCTGCAGACCATTGCGGTGCGCGGCAGACGGCGGGTGATCAGCGCATTGGTGGCGACCGTCGTACCATGAGAGAACATCGTTACCTCCGAAAGATCGATGCGCCCCTGCTCCACGCCATTCATGATGGCCTGCATGGGATCGTCAGGCGTGGAGGCGGTTTTTTCGATGCGGATCGCTCCGCTGTCTTCGTCCATGATGCAGATGTCGGTGAAAGTCCCTCCGACATCGACGGCAACTCTGATTCGGCTCATGACAGTTCCTTCGCAAGGTCTTGCGGGCAAAGCCCCGCCTTCGTCGCCCCTTGCCGGGGAGACGTTGCATGAATGGTGGAATTGGCCCGGATTTCGTCGGGACTAGTGGCGCTCTCGCGAGGCCGAAGAGCCGCCCGCCCGGTTCGCTGCTTCGCGACGGGTATCCGTCGGTGCGCAGCCGAACCGCGTCCGGTAGTGCTTGCAGAACTGGGACTGGTCGGCGAAGCCCCAGCGGTAAGCGATCTCGGCTACGCTGCTGATGTTGGTCACCGACATCAGCTCCTCGGCGCAAAGTTCAAGCCGGGCGTCGCGGATGAAGCCGTTGATCGACTGATTGCTGTCCTGAAAAAGGACCTGCAGGTAACGCAGGGAGATGCCGCAGGCATCAGCCACCGCCTGCGGGCCGAGGTCGGAATTCTTCAGGTTGTCGCGAATATACTGCTCGGCACGATGCAAATGGCCGGCCCGGATCGACGAGATGCTGCTGTCCAGCACGCGATCGTCGCTCACGATCGACAGGCACAGCATTTCCAGGATGTGCCTGCCCATCATCTCACGAGCGACTTCAGTAATCTCATCGAGATGGCCGATCGTGGTTCGCACCGTGTCGAGGAAGAGCGCGGCGATGCCTTGGGTCGCGTCGAAACTGAGCGCACTGAGCCGTTCGGCGGATCCGATCCGTGCCCGAACGCTCGATGATGGTACCTTGAGGACCCACAGCGCGTTTGGCTTGCCGTGCCAGAATTCGTAAGGCGCATCTCCCCGCTCGACGAGAAAGCCCCCCGGCCTGCAATTGACGGTTCTCGACCCTTGCGAGAAATTCACCTCCGACATCTCCGGGATCGTGATGAGCAGGCTGGCGTCACGCTCGTTGAGGAAGTGGCGGCGGTGGCGACGATAGCTTACGGCATCGCAGCGCATTTTAGACACGCTGACGAGCCCAAGCGAGAAGGTTTCCAGCGTGCCTGAAAATTCGCGACGGTTCCGATACTCGGTGTCGAGCGGAAAATAGGCTTCGGTAACAGCGGCTTGCCAGGCATCACCGCCTGCGGGACCGCCGATCGTATCGACGACGTATTTCATTCCCCGACCTTTCTGGTTGACCCGGTTGTCCCGGTGTTGTTCCGAAGATTACAGGAATTCACCGGCGCGTATTGGTCAAAAACGAATAAACTTATGTGGTCGGCTAGCCCAGACCGGAGCTCGCGACCAGCCTTGGGCGTGCAAACCGCCAGCCGACTTGGAGCCATGCAGTCTTTTCGCATACTCATTCAGGATAAGTTGTCGGCTTCCAGATGTGGGTGGAAATGATGTCCCGCAGTTCCGTGCGCACCGCACGGAAGAGTGGGCGAAAGTTCGAGGACATCGGTCGCTGCGACGAGGTCGCGAGGATCAGCTGTCGGGTAATCGGCGGGTCGAATGGCCAGACCTGGATGCGGCCAGCCTCAACAAGGAGATGGACGGAGGCATAGGGCAGAACCGTATATCCTGTGCCCTCCTCGACCAGAAGCAAGGTTGAAGGCATTGCCTCCAGTTCCATCTCGACACGCGGATAGATGCCATGCTCCGCCAAGGTGTTGTCGATAAGTCGCCGCAGCCCGTGTGGGCGGCTGGGCAGGATCATCGGCAGCTCGGCGAAAATGTTGAGGCCGACCGGCCCGCGCGGCAGCACGCGCTCGGACAACACCGGTCCGATCAGAAACAGCTCGTCATCGGCCAGCGGTTCGGTCAGCACGGAAGGATGGTTCGGCGAATTGTAGAGCACTGCGGCATCGATGCGACCAGCAATCAGCCATTCCAGGATATGGCCGCTGAAGCCTTCGATCACTTGCAGCGCGACATTGGGAAACTCGTTCTTGATCTTCTTGACCAGCGGCACCGTCAGCACGGTGCCGACCGAAGGCGGCACGGCCAGCACCAACCTCCCCTTCGGCGAGGATTTGAGGTTTGAGACCGCATTCTGCGCCAGCCGCATCCGCTCGACGATCTCGTCGGCGTGGGCCTTCAAGAGCACGCCCGCCTCGGTCAGCACAACACCGCGGCCGTTGCGATAGAACAATTCGACGCCGAGCTCCTCCTCAAGTCCGCGAACATGACGCGTGACCATCGGCTGGGTAACGTTGAGGTCGAGCGCGGCTTTCGAGAAGCTGCCGGCCGCACCGACGGCGATGAATACCTGTAGCTGCTTCGTGTCCAACTCTCACCCCAACCGTCCGCTGCTGCAGAGCCTCCAGGCTGACCCGGTGGCGTCCGTGTCACATGCCGAACGGGTACTTCTGGCCTCGGACATTCAAGAACACGGCATAGACAGACGTTGTCGCCGTGATGAACAGCCGATTGTTGCGCGGCCCACCAAAGGCCAGGTTCGCAACCATTTCCGGCACCTGAATTTTCCCGATGAGCTCACCTTCGGGCGTATGGCACTGTACGCCATCCCATGCGCTGATCCAGAGATTGCCCGTAACATCAAGGCGAAAACCATCCGGAATGCCAGGCGATATATCGGCGAAGATGCGGGAATTTACCAATCTGTCACCGTCAACGTCAAATTGCCTGACATGATGCGGGGCGCTGCGGTCGGTGAGGAAGCCGGAGTCCGAAATATAAAGACGCTTCTCGTCAAGCGAGAAGGCGAGCCCGTTCGGCATGGAGAAATCATCGGCAACGACGGTGATTGCTCCCGAGCCGGGATCGATCCTGTAGACGCGGCAGCCCGGTTGCTCCTGCAGACCCTTGCGCCCGACATAGTCTGAAATGATCCCGTAGTTGGGGTCGGTGAACCAGACGCTGCCGTCGGATTTGACGACCACATCGTTCGGCGAATTCAACGGCTTGCCATCGAAGGAATCAGCCAGCACGGTGATCGCACCATCCCATTCGGTGCGCACAACGCGGCGCTCCCCCTGCATGCAGGTGACCAGCCTGCCGTTGCGGTCGCGTGTATTGCCGTTCGGGTTGGAGACATGGCCGCGGAAAAGCGAAACCGCCCCTGTCTCCTCGTCCCAGCGCAGCATCCTGTCGTTGGGGATATCGCTCCAGATCAGGGAGCGAAGATCGGCGAAATAGACCGGCCCCTCCGCCCAGCGATTTCCCGTATGGATGGTTTCGAGGAATGCGACCGGATCGATCAGGTCCCCAAACCGCGCGTCGATCATTTCGTAGCAGGACATCGACCGCCTCGCCTATGGCAGCCGGATCGCGACGGTCTTGGTCTCGGTGTAGAGCTGGAGCGCCTGCTCGCCAAGTTCGCGCCCCCAGCCCGACTGCTTGAAACCGCCGAACGGCATGGTGACGTCATTGACGTTGTGGCAGTTCACCCAGACCGTGCCGGATTTGATCATCGCGGCCAGCCGATGCGCGGCGCCCAGATTGTTGGTCCAGATCGATGCGGCAAGGCCATATTCCGTGTCGTTGGCGTCCTTGGCGAGTTTGTCCAGATCCTCGTCGTCGAAGGGCATCGCGCAGGCCACCGGCCCGAATATCTCTTCGCGGATCACCGACATGTCCGGCCGCGTCCGGGAAATGACCGTCGGCTTGACGAAATAGCCGGTGTCACCGGCCCGTGTGCCGCCGGTGACGATCTCGGCGCCGTCACTCCTGCCTTCCGAAATCAGTCGGGTGATGCGTTCCATCTGCTGCTGAGAGACGACGGGGCCGAGCTCGGTCGCAGGATCGAGCCCTGCGCCGAGCTTCAGCTTTTCGGCACGCGCCGCGATCCCGGACATGACCTTGTCGTAGATCTTCTTGTGAACGAAGAAACGCGTTCCAGCGCCGCAGCTCTGGCCGGCATTGAAAAATGCCGCGCTCGAGGCGCCCGCCACCGCCATATCGATATCGGCATCGCCCAGCACGATGGTTGGCGCTTTGCCGCCCAGTTCCAGGCTGACCTTCTTGAGATTGCCGGTCGCGGCGCGGGCGATCAACCGGCCGACTTCGGTCGAACCGGTGAAAGCCACCTTGTCGATATCGGGATGGGCCGCCATCGCCGCGCCAACCGTTTCGCCAAAGCCGGTCAGGACGTTGACCACGCCTTCCGGAAAGCCGGCGTCCTGAACCAGCTTGCCGAAATAGAGCGCGCCGAGCGGCGTCTGCTCGGCCGGCTTGAGCACGATGGTGCAGCCGGCCGCCAGCGCCGGCGCCACCTTCCAGGCGAGCATGCTGAGCGGGAAGTTCCATGGGATGATCTGGCCAACGACGCCGACCGGCTCGCGGCGGGTGTAGGCATGCCAGTCACCCGGTGCGTTGACGGTCATCGTCTCGCCATTGATCTTGGTGGCCCACCCCGCATAGTAGCGGAACGTCTCGGCCGTGAACGGCACCTCGCCGTTACGGGAATCGCCGATCGGCTTGCCGCTTTCATAGGAATTGAGCGTTGCCAGCATACCGACATTGGCATCGATCAGATCGGCGAGTTTCCAGATCAGCCTGGCGCGCTCGGCCGGGACCATTTTCGACCATGGACCGTCGATCGCCGTCCGAGCGGCCTTGACCGCCAGATCGACATCGGCGCCGTCACCGGACGGCACCTGCGCAATGACCCGGCCATTCGAGGGGTCGATGACGTCGAGCGCCTGTCCGGAGGCCGCCGGCAGCCATGCGCTGCCGATCAGCATCGCATGCTTGCCACCAACGAACGCCGCCACTTTGGGATCGAGTGGTGGCACGGCATCGAAACGTATGTTCATGATTTCCTCCGAACGGTCTCTTCAATCAGCGCTGGACGAACGGCGCGGGAATGGAATTCCCGGCATCGATCCAGATGCTTTTTTCCTGAAGATATTCGTAGATGGCGGTCTGGCCGTTCTCGCGGCCAATGCCCGACTGCTTGTAGCCGCCGAACGGGGAGAGAGGACTGGTGGCGCGATACATGTTGACCCAGACCATGCCAGCCTCGAGCCGTTCCGGTAGGCGCATGGCGCGCCCCAGATCCTGCGTCCACATCCCGGCCGCAAGCCCGTAGATGGTGTCGTTGGCGATGGCCACCGCCTCGTCCTCGTCATCGAAGGGAATGATCGACAGCACCGGTCCGAAGACCTCTTCCTGGGCGATGCGCATGGACGACTTCACGTTGCCGAAGATCGTCGGCTCCACGAACCAGCCGTCGGCGATCGATGTGTCCTCGGGTATCTTGCCGCCGAGCAATTGCGCAGCGCCCTCACCGTTGGCGATACCGATGTAGTCGAGCACTTTGGCGCGCTGCGGCAGGGTGGTGATCGGACCGACCTGGGTCTCGGGGTCGAGCGGATCTCCGATCTTCGCGGTCCTGGCGAAGGCGACCAGCTTCTCCGTCACCTGGTCGTAGACCGAGCGCTGCACGAGTGCGCGCGAGCCGGCGATGCAGGTCTGGCCGGTTGCGGCGAAGATGCCGGAAACGAGACCGGGTATGGCGGCTTCCATCTTGGCGTCAGCAAAGACGATGTTGGCGGATTTGCCGCCGAGCTCGAGCGTGACCTTCTTGAGCCCGCCGGCGGCAGCCTGATAGACGCGGCGGCCGGTTGCATCACCACCGGTGAATGCCACTTTCGCTACATCTGGATGCGTGACGAGGCGGTCACCGATTTCATGGCCGAAGCCGGTGACGATGTTGACGACGCCCTTGGGAAAGCCCGCTTTCTCGAAAAGCCGGCCGAAGAACAACGCCGAGACCGACGAGAATTCCGACGGTTTCCAGACGATCGTGTTGCCGGCCGCGAGCGCTGGAGCAAGCTTCCACGTCGCCAGCATCAGGGGCGAGTTCCACGGTGTGATTGCGGCCACAACCCCGAGCGGCTCGCGGCGCGTGTAGTTGAACACGCCGGGCTTATCGATCGGGATGACACGGCCCTCGATCTTGTCGGCAAGGCCGCCAAAGAAGCGGAACCATTGCGGAATGTATTTGCACTGCATCCGCATTTCATTGATCAGCTTGCCGTTGTCGCGGGTTTCGAGAACGGCCAGGTTTTCGGCCTCCTCCGCCACGAGATCGGCAAAGCGCGTCATGATCTGCCCACGTGCGCTTGGGGTCATCGTGCGCCACTCGCCGCGAAAGGCGGCCGCGGCTGCCTGAACGGCCGCATCGACATCGGCTACGCCAGCGCGCGGAACGAGCGCCCAGGCCTTGCCTGTGAAGGGATCGAAGGATTCGAAAAAATCCCCCGACTGCGCGGCGGCCGGGCGGCCGCCGATCAGCATCGAGAGCTTTTCCGTGGCGAGCGGCGGACGGGTCGTCATGCTCCGACTTCCTGCATGGCTTCGCGAGCGAGCCGGAAGGCATCGACGCCGGCCGGCACGCCGGCATAGATCGCGACCTGCAGAAGGACTTCGCGGATCTCGTCCTTGGTCACGCCGTTGGTCAGCGCGCCCTTCACATGTATCTTCAGCTCGTGCGGACGATTGAGCGCGGAAAGCATGGCGAGGTTCAGCATGCTGCGCGTCTTCTTGTCGAGCGTGTCGCGGCCCCAAACGGCGCCCCAGCAATATTCCGTCACGAGTTCCTGCATCGGGCGATTGAAATCGTCGGCGCTGGCGAAGGATTTCTCGACGAACTCGGCGCCCAGAACCGATTTGCGGATTTCAAAACCCTTATCGAATACGTCCTTGCCCATTGGATGGTCCTTTCCAGTTGCTTGGGAGATCAAAGGCCGGGAGTCGGCCGGTACTTGCGGCCGCGCGCGATCACGTGGCCGAGCGAGCCGTTGGTCAGGTAGATCTGCGTCGCCTTGGAATCGTAGGGGACGTTCTCCTGGCCGGGGTAGCCGATCAGCTCGCGCACGCGCGGGCTCATATAGTAGGTGGCTATGGCAATCGTTGTGGTCGCCGAGAAGGCTTCGCCGTCCTCCTTGTTGAGGCTTTCTAGGCGAGCTTCAGCGCCGGTGCCCGGATCGACTGCGATGCCGCGCGCAAAGCCCGGCTTCAGATCAACACGAAAATCCAGCGACTTCTCGACATCGGCGTAGCCGCAGACGTCGCTGAACTTCGGCATCTTGCCATGCGCGGGGATCAGGAAGTCTGCGAGCGCAAGGAACGTTCTCTCGTTCGACATGTCAGGCCACCTTCTGGTTGCGGCGCTCGCCGATCATGCGGCGTGTATTGCGCAGCGCGACGGCCATGATGGTCGCTGTCGGATTGGTGGCGCCCGAGGTCGGGAAGGTCGAGGCGTCCATGACGTAGAGGTTCGGCACATCGTGGCAGGCGCCCCATTGATCGACGACCGACCGCTTTGGATCGTCGCCCATAACGGTGGTGCCGATGAGATGCCAACCCGATTCACGCACCGGCGTCGAAACCAGCGTCTCGATGGCACCGGCGGCGCGCACCGATTCCAGGCAGCGGTCAATGTTGAACTTGAGCAGCCGGTTGGAATTCTCGTTGACCTTGTAGACGATCTGCGGCGCTGGCAGGCCATCGGAATCCACCAGATCCTTCGACAGCACCACCTGGTTGCTCTCCTCCGGAAGATCTTCGCCGACGATGCCCCAGATCAGCGAGTGGCCGAAGCGGCGGGCCACATTTTCATGCAGGTTGGCCCCCCAGAAATCCTGGAACCGGCCGCTTTCGGCGACATAGACTTTGGACCCGGTCGCGCCGGACACGCCGACCGGTCCGCCTGACGGCATGCAATTCCATTTCGATCCGCGTACAAAGCCGCGGCTTTCATCGGTCTCGTAGAACTCCAGCGAATAGACCTGCTGGCCGAAGGGACCGCGCCAGGAATCGAGCGGGTCCTCATAGGATGCGAGTACGCTTGCGAAGGGATGCATCATCAGCCGCTTGCCGACCAGGCCGGAGGAATTGGCGAGACCGTCTGGAGTTCTGGACCCTCCCGACATCAGCAGCAGTCGGGGCGTGCCGACGCCATTGGCGCACAGGATGACCACCTTGGCGCGCTGGCGCCGGTCGCGCCCGTTCGCGTCGACATAGACGACACCGGTCGCCAGCCCCTGCTCGTTCGTCTCGATTTCTTTCACGCGGGCACGGGTGACGAGCCGCGCGCCGGCCTTCAGTGCCAGCGGCCAATGCGACCGGTCGGTCGTGGATTTCGCGCCCTCCGGACAGCCGGTCAGACAGGTTCCACGGCGTACGCACGGATTGAGTTCGCCGAACTTCTCCGACGGGATGGCATTGCTACCCGGCCACCAGTGCCAGCCCATCTTCTCCATACCCAGCGCACCGCGCTGACCGACGGAGCCCATCGGTAGCGCCGGAAAGGGATAGGCCCCACGCGGCGGATAGGCCGGATCGCCAGCGAGACCGGAGACGCCCACCTCGCGTTCGATCTCGAGCTGGTAGGGCAGCAGGTCTTCATAGGTAAACGGCCAGTCCTCGGCCACGCCATCCATCGACCGCACGCGGAAGTCGGACGGCAGGAAATGCATCCACTGCGCGCCGTAGAGGGTCGCGCTGCCACCGACGCCGGCAAACATCAGCGGGTTGATATCCGTCGTCGACGTGTCGACGGGATAGTCGTTGGGATTGTCGCGGACGTTGGGATTGGGATGCCAGAGCTTGGTGCTGACAAGCTCGTGTTCCGGACGCGCGCCGGTATAGTCGGCATAGTCCGGCCATTCGCCCTGCTCGAGCACGACGACGGAAATGCCGGCGCGCGCCAGATGAAGTGCGGCGACCGAGCCGGATGGGCCGGCCCCGACGATCACGACATCCACTTCCTCGTCGCGCCTTGCCCGTGCACCGCGATCCGCCAGAACTTCAACGGTCATTCTCTTCCTCCCTTTGGGTCCAACGGCAGCATCTGGTCAGGCGAGCCGCGTCCGGTAAAACGCCGCCGCGCCGATGATGATGACACCCTTGATGATGAGCTGCATCTCGATCGGAAATCCGAGCAGCAGCACGAGATTGTTGATCACCACCAGAACGGCCACGCCAAGCAGCGCCGCAAAGATGTTGCCGCGCCCACCGGTAAGCGCGACCCCGCCCATCACGGCGGCAACGATGGAGTCCAGTTCGTAGCCTTGGCCGACCCAGTTCGAAACGGTGCCGACATAACCGAGCAGGAACAGTCCGCCTATTCCCGCGCAGACCGAGCAGATGACGTAGCAGAGGATGACCACGCGATCGGGCGCGACGCCGTTGAGGAACGCCGCCTTCGGATTGCTTCCGACCATGAATATCTCACGGCCGAGGCGTGACCGGTGCAGCACGATGCCGAACGCGATCGCCAGAAATGCTAGGGTGATCAGATTGACGGGAACGCCAAAAATCCGTCCGGAGGCCAGAAAGCCCATGCCCGGCGGCAAGGTGCTGATCGGCGCCCCGCCAGTATAGGCGAAACGGATGCCCTGCAGGATGATCATCATCGCCAGCGTTGCCAGAAACGGGCTGACATTGCGCTTGGCGACGAGCCAGCCATTCACCAGACCCACCGCGGCCGACAGGGCGATCGCGGCGATGAAGATCATCGGAATCGCCTCATTGGTCGTGGCTTTGAAAGCAGTCGCCAGCACGGCCACTGTCGCCATCAGCGAGGCCACGGACAGGTCCAATCCGCGCACCAGGATGACAAAGGTCTGGCCGACCACGACCATGCCAAGCGGTGCCGCGATCGTCAGCACATTGACCAGGTTGGCCGGCCGCAGAAAGGTCGGTGAAGCGAGAGCCGCAACGATCATCAGCACGGCCAGGAAGATCATCAGTCCGTAGCGCTCGAAGACTGACGCCATGGACATGCCTTGCGATCGCGGCATCGGGGTATCGAGAGGCGCCATCACTATCTCCGCCTTGTGGTGTGGATGCCGACCGCGATGATGATGATGAGACCCTGGATGACCCACTGGTAGTAGGACGAGACATTGACGAAGTTCAGCAGGCTGTTGAGCATGGTGACGAGCAGCACGCCGAGGAAAGTACCGAGCACGCCGCCTCTGCCGCCGGCCAGAATAGTGCCTCCGACCACGACTGGCGTGACCGACTGCAGCGTCAGCGCGGCGCCGATGCGCGGGTCGCCAACGCCGGTGCGGGCGGTCAGGAAAATCGCCGCTACGCCGGCGCACAGGCCCGACAGCGCGTAGGCAAGCACCACGATACGATCGACCGGCAACCCATTCAGCCGCGCCGCTTCCCGATCGCCGCCGACGAAGTAGATGCTGCGGCCCGTACGCGTGCGCTGCAGCCAAAGCCCGGCGAGCGCGAAAATCGCCACGAGCACGATGGCGCTGAATGGAATACCGCCGACCTTTGCATAGGCAATATCCGCGAAGGCGCGCGGTACGGAGCCGCCGGGCTCCTTGCGGTACATCAGCGTTGCGCCGAAGATGATCGAGGACATGCCGAGCGTGACGATCAGGGGATGGACGCGCAACACGACCGTCAGCAATCCGTTGAGCGCGCCGGCAGCGGTCGCGGCGAGCAATGCCAGCGGCAGTGCAAGCCAGACCAGATCCGGACGCCATTCGAGGAAGTTTGCCAGAAAGACGGTGAGCGCACCGACCAGCGAGCCGATCGCCAGATCGATGCCGCCCATCAGCACGACGAACGTCTGACCCAGGCTGACCATGCCCAGCACGATGAGCTGCTGGAACAGATTGCCGATGTTGCGCCAGGTCAGGAACCGATCGGACAACAAGCCGCCGGCGACGGCAAGCAGTACCAGCAGCACTGCCACGATCAGATAGGAAAGCAACAGCCGGTTGCGGCGAAGATCCACCGTGATCGCGCTCATCCGACCGGCTCCGCTCGCTGATCCGTTTCCGCCTCGCGGTGCCCGACAGATCGCACGGCGAGATCCATGATCGCCTCCTCGCCGAGTGCATCGCCTTTGATTTCGCCGACGACGTGGCCTTGCGCCATGACGAAGACCCTGTCGGAGAGACCGACGATTTCGGGCAGCTCTGAACTGATCATCAGCACACCGACGCCAGAATCCGCCAGGCGGCGCACGATACGGTAAATCTCCACCTTGGCCCCGATATCAACCCCGCGCGTCGGTTCGTCGAGGATAAGCAGCCTGCTGGCGATCCGCGACCAGCGGCTGAACAGCACCTTCTGCTGGTTTCCCCCAGAGAGATTGCCGATCTTCACGTCAGGCGACGGCGTCGCGACCGAAAAATCCTGGATCTGCTGCATCGCCACAGCACGTTCCTGCTTCCTGTCGATCAGGCCATGTTTCGTTATGCCGTCGAGGTCGGGCGCCACTATGTTGGCGGAAATCGGCAGACCGAGAAACAGGCCGTCGTCCTTGCGGCTCTCGGTTAGAAAACCGAGCCCATGCCCTATCGAACCCTTCGGAAGCATTGTCTCGAATGGCTTGCCATCAAATTCGATCACCCCGCTCTCGACGGCGCGCGTGCCGAAGATAGCCTCGGCAACCTCCGTGCGCCCCGAACCGACCATGCCGGCCACGGCGACGATTTCGCCAACCTTGACGTTGAGGCTGACGTCGCGGACGCGCGGACCGGCCTTGAGATTGCGAACTGTGAGCACATCCGGGCCGCCCGCCGGTGCCGTACGCCGCGGCGGATAGATCTGGCTGAGCCGGCGACCAACCATTCGAGTGATCATCTCTTCACGCGTGAGCGCGCTTACCGGGCTGGTGCCGACGAGCTGGCCGTCCTTGAGTATGGTCACCGTGTCGGCGATTTCGAATATCTCCTCAAGCCTGTGGGAGACGTAGACGATGCCGACGCCTTCGTTGCGCAGCCTGCGCATGTTCTCGAACAAAAGATCGACCTCGCGGCCAGCGATGACCGCTGTCGGCTCGTCCAGGATGAGAAGCCGCACCCTGCCGACCAGGGCTTTCGCGATCTCGACCATTTGCTGATCGGCAAGCGGCAATTCGTCAATCCTGGCGTGGGTTGGAATATCCACGCCGAGTTGTGCGAGGATTTCAGCGGCGCGGACGTGGCGGGCGCGGTTCGAAATGAGACCAAACCTGCCGCGGGGCTGCGTATCGACCAGAATGTTCTCGGCGACCGAAAGTTCGGGAAAAAGCGCAAGCTCTTGATGGATCACGTGGATGCCGGCAGCGCGTGCTTCCTTCGGCGACTGCCAGGAAACCGGCTTGCCGAGATAGGTCATGGTCCCGGAATTCGGTTTGGTCACGCCGCCCATAACGCGGATCAGCGTCGACTTGCCTGCGCCATTCTCGCCGAGAAGGGCGTGAATTTCGCCTGGCTGCACGGCGAAATCGACCTTGTCCAGGGGTTTGACTCCAGGATAATCCTTCTCGACCTGGCTGAGCTCAATAACAGACGCTGACATATCCGGTGCTCGAACTGTTCAATGCACGTCCGGTGCGCGTCCAGGATGGGCGCGCACCGGCTCGCTTGGGAAGCTTACTTCGGATAGTCGGGATTGAATGTACTCGGATTATAGCCGGCGGGCAGCCCGTTGCTTGGCGACAGATCACCCGGATCGCTCATGCTGACATGGTCGAGCAGATGCCTGTCGCCCTTGACCGAGATCGTATCCGCACCCGGCGACGTGACGACCTGGAAGCTCACCTCGACCTTGTCCGGGACCGAGATGCCCTTGAGCACGTCGAGCGCGGTCTCGATGCCGGTGATGCCCATCGACGTCGGATAGTCGATGCCGACCATCTTGATGTTGTGCTGGTTGGCCAGCTGATACATCCGGGCAACGTCGCCGCCGGTCATCGGTGGAAATTCGCCGTCCTTGTAGCCGGCGTCAAGAAACGCTTCGATCGCGCCGTAGCCCTGAAGCGCACTGTCGGCCAGGACGCCGTTGATGGCCTTGCCGTGCTTCTGGATCAGCGCTGCCATCACCGACTTGCCGGTTGCCGGGTTCCAATCGCAATACTGCTTCTCCAGCACCTTGATGTCGGGAAATTTCGAGAACACTTCCTCGTTCGCCTTGATGCGGATTTCCGCGACGCTCGACCCGGCGATGCCGGGCAGCATCACGATGTTGCCCTTGCCGCCCAGTGTCTCGCACAACCACTGCGCCTCGAGACGGCCCAATGCCCAGTCGGATGCCGTGACGTAGCTGATGTAGTTGGCCGGCGTCTTCACCTTGCGATCGACCATGACAACGGGGATGCCTTGTTCGGTTGCGCGTCCGACGACGGAATCGAGCGCGTCCTCGGTCGAGGCCGCAATGAGCAAAATGTCGACGCCCTGGCTGATCAGATCCTGGATATCCGCGATCTGCTTGGAGGGGTCGTCGTTGGCGTCGGTGACGAGAAGATGGGCGATCTCGTCGCGATGCTGGCCGGCGGACCAGAGGACGCCATGCTGGAAGGCGACGCGCCAAGCATTGGAAATCGAAGCATTGGAGAACCCGATCGTATACGGACCCGCCTTCTTCCATTTTGAGGTGTCGACCATGGTGTTGGCATTAGGGTTCCACATCCAGGTGCGCGGCGCGCCATAGTAGCCGGGCCTCGTTTCCGGCTCTGAAGCGACGGCTGCGCTGGTCTGGGCGAGCTGGATGGCCGGTGCGGCGGCCATGGCTGCCGCCACGGCCGGCATGCCGCGGATGAAGCTCTTACGCGAGATCTTGTGGTCTAGTATGCTCTTTATTGACATTGGTTCCTCCTCCTGAACGCTCGACAGAACGCCTAAAATTCTCCTCAGATATCGCGCACACGAGACAGTATAAACAAACAATAGATGTTTTTATCCCGGGCAAATCGCACGACTATTTTCCTGACAACCTCCAATTCAGAAAAATTCGACTGAAAGCGATTTGACGCAAATTAGCAGTCGATTACCCACGATCGTCAATCTGCCGTCTTGTAATAGCTGCTATTACCTTTTTCGCCATTGGGGGCGGCAAGGAATACGACTTATCTAGCAGCCGGTGCCGGGCGCTTGAGGTGCGTTCCGTCGGAGGAGAGGCCGTGAATATTCTTGTTGTCTTGCGCATGATCCCGGATTCCGCGGGCGAGCTGCAGCTCGCCGAGGACGGCCGCAGCATCGATCGGGAATGGCTGGATTTTCAGCTCAACGATTTCGACGATCATGCCCTCGAGGAAGCAATCCTGCTCAAGGAAGCCGGCGGCGCGAAGGTAACGGCGGTGGCCGTTGGCGAAGGCGCCAACCGTGTCCTGCAGATGGCTGCCGCACGCGGCGCCGACGAAGTCGTCGCGCTTCAGGCCGAGGAGGACGCCATGATCTCCTCACGTGAGATCGCGGCTTCCATCGCGGCGATGGCGCGGGCAAAGTGGGCCGACCTGGTTCTGTGCGGCGTTCAATCGAGCGAGGATGTCTTCGGCCAGCTCGCGCCCTATGTCGGCGCGCTGCTCGACTGGCCGCATGTGTCGGGAACCAACCGTATCGTTGCGAACGGCGCCGTGCTTCGGGTCACGCAAGAGCGCGGCGCCGGTGTCGCCGTCACCTATGAGTTGGCCACGCCGGCGGTGCTGGGCGTTCAGACAGCGTCGAAGGCGCCACGCTATGTCTCCGGCAGCAAGCTTCGCGAAGCATCCAAGACGCCCATCGGCCGCGCCGCGCCCGAATCCTCAGGCTTCGAGCGTTCCGCCGAGATCATCACATTACACCTGCCAGTCCAGGGCGGCTCCGGCGAGAATCTCGGCGGCGATGCCGAGACAGTCGCGGATCGGCTGGTCAGCATCCTGGCAGCCAAGGGCCTGGCGAGGAACTAAGCCATGAAATTGATTGCCTGTACCGAAGGCCACTCCAGCAAGATCGAAGCCTTCTCCCTCGAAATGATCGCCGCGGCGCGCTCGCTCGCCCAGGCCGGCGACGAGGTCGTCGCCTTTTTCGCCGGCGGTGAAGCGGAAGCCGCATCCTCCCTCTTCGGCGCCGCCGATCGCCTGATAGTGGCCCGCGCCACAAAATCGGATGTTATTCCCGCAGAGACATATGCGGTGCTTTTGCGCGATGTCGTCACCGCCGAGAGCCCCGGCCTGGTCCTGGTACCCTATTCGGCAAACGGGCTGGACGTGGCAGCCGACATCGCAGCGCGAACCGGCTGGCCGCTCATCTCCTATGTCAATGAAATCAAGCGGCACGGTGAAAGCCTGACGGTTGTCGCGCAGATGTATGGCGGCAAGATACTCGCCGACTGCGAAGTGCAACTGCCCGCCATTCTGATGATCAACCCAGGGGCCTTCGCGGAGGCAGCGCCAGGCCCGATCGCCGCCGCGAGCGTGCAGACGATCGATGCCGAACCCACGCTCGCCAGCGGCAAGGTGAGAATGGTGGCCATCGACGTGCCGGATTATGCCGACGTCGATCTGACGACAGCCGAGAGGATCGTGTGCGTGGGCCGCGGCATCGGCGACGAGGCAAGCATCGACCTTGCGCGCAATCTGGCGACGATGCTGGGGGCGGAGATCGCCGGCAGCCGTCCTGTCGTCGACAATGGCTGGCTGCCGAAGCTGCGCCAAGTGGGCAAATCCGGCCAGAAGGTGAAGCCGAAGCTTTATCTGGCGCTCGGAGTGTCCGGTGCGCCCGAACATCTCGAGGGCATGTCGCAGGCCGACCTCATCATTGCCGTCAACACTGATCCGAAGGCGCCTATCTTCAATGTCGCGCATTACGGTGCGACCTGTGACCTGTTCGATCTCGTCGCCAATCTGAGCGACAGGCTGCGGGCCGGCTCTGGCCGTTGAGATGGCATCGACCCTGCCACTCTGGATCCTGGTCATCACAGCACTCGCGTTGACGGCCTGGCGCTCGCGCCGTTACGCGTTTGCTCTTGCCAATGCACCGGCAGCGGCTCGCTTCGACCGCCCGATGCTGCGTCTCCAGGGCGTGATGGTCGCCATCGGCATGCACCGGAAAATGCTCCGCAAGCCGCTTTCCGGCGTGCTTCACGCTATCATCTTTATTTCGTTCTTCGTGCTGTTCACCGCCACGATCGATGCCTTCGGCTCGCGGCTGTTTCCCGGGTTCTCACTTGCGCCCATCGGTGGCGAAACCTGGATTGCCGCTCTGCAGGATGTCTTTTCGGTGCTGATGCTGGTCGGCGTCGGACTTGCACTCTATCAGCGTTACGTGCTGCGGCCTGCCCGCTTCGACGGCTCGAGCGGCAGTGATGCGGCAATCATCTATGTGTTGATCGTCCTGATCGTGGCGTCCCTGTTGCTTGAGGCGGCGGCACGCATTGCCGGTGGCGCAGACGGCTCGTGGCGGCCGGTCGCATCGGCGCTGGCTGGCTTGCTCGATCGTGCCGGCATACCGGCACATCAGGGCGAAGAGCTGTTCTACTGGGCTCATGTCGGCGCCATTCTGGCGTTCCTTGTCTATATCCCCGGTTCGAAACACCGGCACATGTTTCTTGCCGCGCCCAACATCTACTTCCGCAGCCTCGAACCGCGCGGCCTGGCGCCCGCGGTCCCGGAAGCGCGCGAGGCTCCGGGCATCGACAGCCTGGGACAGTTCGACTGGAAACAGCAGCTCGACCTTCTGTCCTGCACCGAATGCGGCCGTTGCCAGGCGGTCTGTCCGGCCTATGCGGCCGGTCTGCCGCTCAGCCCGAAGTTGCTGATCACCGACATGCGCGACGCGCTTGCCGTGGGATCTTCGGCGGCCCCGCTGGTCGGCGGCGTGATTTCCGAGGAGACGCTGTGGGCTTGCACCACCTGCCGCGCCTGCATGGAGGCATGCCCGGTCGAGATCGAGCATCTACCCAAGATCATCGACATGCGCCGTCATCTGGTCGACGAAGGCCGTGTCGGCCCCGGTCTGCAGGAGGCGTTGTCGAACCTGACCCGTCTCGGCAATTCCATGGGCAAGCCTTCCAAGATGCGGGCCCGCTGGACCAGGGAGCTCGGCTTTCCGGTCAAGGACGCGCGCGAGGAACCCGTCGACGTGCTGTGGTTCGTCGGGGACTACGCCTCCTACGATCCGCGCGTTCAGGAAATCACCCGCAAGGTTGCCGAACTGCTGACCGCAGCCGGTGTCGACTTCGGCATTCTCTTCGATGCCGAGCGCAACAGCGGCAATGATGTGCGGCGTGCCGGCGAAGAAGGTCTGTTCGAGACGCTCGCTCAGTCCAACATCGATGAGATCAAGGCGTGCAGCTTCAACCGGATCATGACCACCGATCCGCATAGCCTGAATGCGCTGAAGAACGACTATCAGCATTTCGGCGCGACGTTCGAGGTGCTGCACTATACGGCGCTGCTGGCGGAACTCATCGCGGCGGGAAAACTCGACCTGCATGTCGCCGACGGCGCCAGGGTCACCTATCACGATCCCTGCTATCTTGGACGCTACAATGGCGGCTTCGACGCGCCGCGCGAGCTGATCCGCGCTGCCGGCTACACGCTTCATGACATGCCGCGCTGCCGCGAGAACTCCTTTTGTTGCGGCGCCGGCGGCGGCCGCATCTGGCAAGGCGACGACGGCGTGACCGAGCGGCCGAGCGAGAATCGTATCCGTGAAGCGCTGGGCCTGGGCGACGTCGCGTACTTCGTCGTCGCCTGCCCAAAGGACAAGATGATGTACACCGCCGCGATCGATGCGCTCGGCGTCGCCGACAGATTGAAGGCCGTGGACATAGCGGAACTTCTCGTGCCGCGTACAAGCCAGGCGCTCGAAATGCCCCCCGTGGAAACGAGCTGACGGAATGCGATCCAGGAGATCGAGACCAAACGCCATGCATGGGCATCGGCCCTGAAAGAGGAGAGAGCGATCATGTCGACCCTGAAAATCGGCTTTGTTGGCATCGGAAAAATGGGCACGCCGATGGCGACCCGTCTCATCAAGGCTGGTTACGAAGTGACTGTCTACGACGTCGACAGCAAAGCCGTGGCGGAATTGACCAGTGCGGGCGCGAAAGCCGCCGCCGGTGCGAGCGATGTTGCCGATGTTGCGGAGATCGTCTTTGCCAGCCTGCCCAGCCCGCTGATCCTGGAAAAGGTCGTGCTCGGCGAAGGCGGCATCGCCGAGGGCAAGGCGGTTCGCATCTTCGTCGACATCTCGACGACGGGTCCGCGAATGGCCGCCAAGGTTGCCGAAGGCCTTTCAGCAAGGAACGTCGCCATGATCGACGCGCCCGTCAGTGGAGGATTGAAGGGCGCGCGCAACGGCACGCTCGCCGTCATGGTCTCGGGGCCGAAGCCTGCGTTCGAAACGGCAAGGCCGGTGATCGAGAATTTCGGCCGGATATTCTTCATGGGCGAGGTTCAGGGCTCCGCCCAGACCATGAAGCTTGCCAACAACCTGCTTGCGGCGGCAGCACTTGCGATCTCTTCCGAAGCGGTCGTAATGGGCGTCAAGGCAGGCCTCGATCCCAAGGTGATGATCGACGTCATCAATGCCTCGAGCGGCCGCAACAGCGCCACCGAGGACAAGTTCCCAAAATCCGTCCTGCCGCGCACCTTCGATTTCGGTTTCGCCACAGGCCTGTCCTTCAAGGATGTCCGGCTGTGCGTGGATGAGGCGGAGGCAATGGGCGTGCCGATGGTGGTGGGCAGTGCCGTGCGCCAGTTGCTGAGCGTAACGAACCAGCTCTACGGGCCGGACTCCGATTTCACCTGTATGGTCAAAACGGTTGAGACATGGGCGCATGTGGAGGTCGGCTCAGCCCAGACCCCAGACGTCGCCAAAGCGAGCTGATCATGGGTCAATTCGAACGCTATGAAATCCATGCCGTTCGCTACGGCCATTTCGAGCGCCGCTCGGGCGAGAATTTCCTCGGCGGCGATACGCATGACGTTCCCATGCCGCTGGACTACTTCGTCTGGGCGATCGTCGGGCAGAAGCGCACCTTCATCGTCGACACCGGCTTCGACAAGCCGACCGGCGACAAACGCGGACGCAGTGTCGTCAGACCCGTCGACGACGGCTTGGCGGCAATCGGCATCAACCATGTGGATGTCAGCGACGTCATCATCTCCCACATGCATTACGACCATTGCGGGAACCATCATCTGTTTCCGAACGCGACCTTCCACCTGCAGGATGCGGAGATGGAGTTCGCGACCGGCCGCTGCATGTGCCACCATGCCATGCGCCATCCCTTCGAGGCCGAAGACGTCACCACCATGGTGCGGCGCGTCTTTGCCGGAAAAGTTTGCTTCCACGACCCGGAGTCGCAGATCGCGCCAGGCATCACGCTCCACAGGGTTGGCGGCCACTCGCGCGGATTGCAGGTGGTGCGGGTGGAAACCGAGAACGGCGCGGTCGTGATCGCGTCCGATGCAGCCCATTTTTACGCCAATATGGAACGCCAGACGCCGTTTCCCGTCTTCGATCGGCTAAGCGATGTCATCTTCGGCGTGGAGCGAATGCAACAACTCGCCAGTTCCCCGGCTCACATAGTGCCAGGTCATGACCCGCTGGTTCTCAAGCGCTTCGCGCGCACCCGCCAGGACGTCGAGGACATCGTAAGTCTTGCCCATCCTTTGCTCTGAGCCTGTGGCTTCGAGAGATGTGCGATCTGGCGACTTGAAAAGGAGGCCTTGCTAGCGGGCCGCCGCGCTACGAGAGCTCGTCGCGGAGAATTACTTTTACATTCAAGATCTTAAAGCAAAAAATGCACGCTCACGAGCCTCATTGGCCGTAACGGTCCTTTGAGCGGGCAGTATGCCGATGGCCCGTCACGCCAAGCTGCCAGCCGGCAAACCGTCTTGAGAGGCTAGGAAAATTGCGGGTATGTTCCCAACCGTAACACTTCGTGAAACCTCGTCGTTCGGTACGTGCGACCACACCTCCTCGTTCAAGGCCGATTGATCGTCCGAGCGCTGTCGCGATCGGTCTCGTCAGGGATATATTCGCCGGCATTGGCATCGAAGCCGGTCCAGCCGCCAGCCTCGTAAGCCCTGCGGCGTTCGGCAAGATCGACCGATCTGGATTGCCCCAGAATTTCCTCGGCATTTGCAATGAGTTCATCGTCCACCCTGGCCGTGACCAACGTGCCGCCGCGGCGTACGCCCTCCGCATACACGTGGGCATCGTTCTCGGGCACGCCGGACTCCGTCAGAGCGCCGACAATGCCTCCGACCGCACCGCCTGCCACCGCCCCGGCAACGACACCTGTCGCGGTGGCGGCGAGCCAACCCGCCGCGACCACAGGTCCGACGCCCGGGATGGCCATGACCCCCAGCCCTGTCAGCAATCCGCCGGCACCGCCGATCACGGCTCCAATCCCCGCGCCAGCCCCGGCATCCTCGGCAGCCTCCGAACGGTCGCCCTCGTACCAGTCATCCGAGTTGTTGGCGACGATGCTGATGTTCGCATGCGGGACGCCCGTGGCTTCCAGTTCGCGGACCGCGTCGGCCGCGTCGTCATAATTGTCGAACAGTCCAGTTACCGTTTTCATTGATTTCTCCTGATCCGTGCTCACTTGCTGGCGGCAACGACGTTGCCCTGATAGTCCAGGCCGACGGTGAGGCCTTCGCCTGCCTTGGTGGCATGGCCCCGCCAGATGCCCTGGTCGTCCTTGGTAAGCTTCGACACGTTGGTATAGCCTGCACCCTCGATGCGGCTCTTGGCCTGGGCTTCGGTGAAGCTGTTTGCGCCGGGAACGAGAGCGGCGGCATTGGGGGTATTGTCGGTCTTCACCGCCGGTGTTGTCGCTCCCGTGATGGCGTCCTGCCCGGCTGCGATCTTTTCGATCATCTGCTGGTGCGTCTTCAGCGTATCGACCGTTTGCTGGGCGAATGTCTTGAGCCCGTCGTTGTCGCCGCCGCTGGCATAGGTTTCAAACAGCTTGACGGCGTCGGCATGCGCCTTGCGCTGCATGTCGACATAGGCTGGATCGATCGGTGCCTGCGCATTCTTGAGCTTGTCGAGATCGCCCTGGTGCTGGGCATCAAGCGCCGACGGCACTTTCAATTTTTGTTCGCCGGCCACCGTTGCCAGCTTGGCATTGGCCGCGCCGTGATCGCGGATCATCATCTGGGCGAAGTCCTTGATGCTCTGGTCCTGAATCTTGCCCAAGGCAATCTGGCTCGAGTCGACTTCGAACTTGCCGCCGATGGCAGCCTTGTCGACGAAGGCCTGGGCGCTGTCGGCAGCAAAAGCAGGCACGGCGAGAAGAATGGAAGCAGCGGCGAGCGATGCGAAAAATTGTCGTGTTTTCATCGGCTTTGTCCTTGCCTGGGATGCGTCGCCCTAACAGGCCAAGATGCGCTTTGTTCCGATACCCAGACGACATGCCTGCAGGCCCGGCAGCACCACGATCCACGCATGAGGCTGCCGGATTATGTCGCGTGAGATCTGCCACATCGACGGAAAATGTGGAGAAGTGACAGGCGACAGGAACGCCGGCACCATGAACCAGCGTGGCTGCAAAAAAGCCGTGGTCGAGACAAGCAGTTTCCAGGCGCCGCTATTCTACATGCAGCATGGGTTCGAGGAATTCGGCAAAGTCGAATTCGGAATTCCAGGGCACGCACGCATCTTCCTTCGCAAGGACCTGTTGTAAGTCTTGGGACGGGCGCGCACGGATGGCCATCGGCTAGTTGTTTCAAACGCCAGGTGCTCTGGAACAAATCGACGGTTGCGGAGTTAAAGCGCGTCGCGACGCGCAGTCTTGCAGTCGCGTGTCGAATAGAGTGCATCCCGCTGGAGAGGCATGTGCGTACTGGACATTTCAGAAAGCCGATTGTCATTCAACCTGGCCGGATAGACCGCGACAGGGTTGTGGTTTCGGTGTCGGACGCAGCCGAAGTGCTGCTGCGGGACTGGCCAAAGCCGACATCCGAGAGGCGTCTTGCCGCGATCAGAGCGTGCCTTGCCGTCATGCGAGGCGAAAAGCCGACAAGGGCGGCACGACAGGCGTTCATCGTTGCGGCCAAGGACGCCAGGATTCTGCTGAGCGAGCAAGTCTGACCGTGGCGGGTCGCCTCAGTGCATGCAAGCTTGGTTCCGCCGGCGCCTGCAAGTGCGATACTGCCGAGATCGGTTCGAAGGGGAGAGATTATGGCTAAGATTTCAGGTCTCACGCCTGCCGCGGCCAGAGGCGAAGTTCAGGCAGGAGCAACGCACGACAAGACGCCGGGGTTCGATCCCGCCATTGCCCCGCTTGAGACAGACGCAGAGGCCGCGGACACACAAAATCCGGTCGCTGAGACAAGTCCGCCGCGCACTCGTCCAAAATTCGAAAACGATGCCAGCTTTGCCAATGCCATGCGTCCGGTCGAAGGCGAGCCGGAACTGCGGCCTGGCGGCAACTGGCCGGTGTTGGTGATTGCAGCTGTCGTTTTGACAGCAGCCGTGGTCTTCCTCGCGGCAAGCATGCTGCGCTGAGACTAATCCCGACGATGCAGCACCCACGACCTATTCCTGGAGGTCTGGCGCGTCCTTCATGCCTGAGAGTTCGGTCATTGGGCACAGCAGCCGCGGTCGCGCGGGATCGGAGATGTCGAGCTTGTCCCAAGGAATGCGGTATAGACCGTCGCGGCGGCGTAATCGGAAAAGATCCAGCACCGCCACGCCTATGGCCGAGGCCGAAAGACGCTCGAAAGCAGCGTAGACCCCGACGTGGAATTCGGTGACGACGAAATCGTCACCATCCCGTTCGGCGCGGATCTCCTCGATATAACCGACATTCTTGCCGCGCTGCGAGAGTACGCGCCGCCCCGCCAGATGCTCGAGATTGACCGTGATCATCATCAAGCTCCCGGAATGCGCCCGATGATATGGTCGCGCAACCAGTCCTGCCAGGCGAAGATCGACGTTTCTCGCACATCGATGTCGAACTCGATATCGATGCCGATATCTTTCACCTTGCGCCAGGCGACCCGATGAGGTTCGCCATGCTGCGTGCCGCCCAGCTTGACCGCGAGCCGCGCAATCCAGCGCCCGGGCCGTGCGCCGAGGCGACGCGCCAGGGTGATGGAGCCGAGCTCGATGGCAATGATCTGAGGCGGCTTGCCAGGCCGCAACTGCGCTACCAAACCGTCGACCTTGCCGATCTTGACCTGCTCGCGGTCGACCACCTGCTTGTCCAGGAGATCACGCAGCAACTTCATCATGTGCCTCCGAATATCTGCAGCGGGATGGTCACCACCGCCAGTACGAAGCCAAGCGCGATGATGAAGATGACGGCGGCATTTGACAAAATGCCGTTGCGATGCTCGCCGACATAACGTTTGTCGTTCAGCAGAAACAGGAACGGAACGACGGTCAGCGGAAGGCTGGCAGCCGTCAGCGCCATGGAAAAGATGGTGAGCCTCAGCGGGTCAAGACCAAGCGCGATGGGAATAGCCGCCAACAGCAATGATATCGTGTAGGTGGCGCTGAAACCCGGATCGTCGCGCGGCTTGCGATCCTCGCCCCAATTCCAGCCGAACCCTTGGGCCACAAGATAGGCCTGTTGCAACCCGACCTCGAGTGCGGCGCCGAAGCAGGCGATGGCGAGAGAAGCAACAAACAGCACGAAGCCCCAGAAGCCGAATATGGGGATCAGCATCAACGGCAATTGGTGATAGTCGTCCACCTGGGTGACGCCATGCGTGGCGAGCACGAGAGCGGCCACGATCAACACGCCGATCGAGATGGTGCCCCCGAAGGTCATGCCCAACCCCGCTATGGCCCGATTGGCGCCGAGATAGCTTTTGTCCCACCGGTCCTCGATGGCCCCCGAGGAATAGAACATGAACAGGTAGGGCGATATCGAGGCGCCCAGAATGCTGACCGCCATGAACCAGTAATTGGCGGCATCGTGGACCGGCAGCGAAGGCACGGCGCCCCTTGCGACTGCCGTCCAATCAGGTCTCAGCATCACCGCTCCGACGACGAAACACAGCGTCACCAGACCGAGAAACGACACGCCCTTCTCGATGACGCCGAACGTGCCTTTCCAGAGCAGCAGCCACGCCAGCAAAGCCACCGGCAGTGCCCACCACTGGAAGCCTATGCCCGTGGCAAGTTCGAGCGCGATGGCAACGCCGCCGATCTCGGCGGACAGCACCAGGAAATTGACCAGCAAGGCGGCAAGCAACGGCCATAGAAAGACGTTGAAACCGAACCTTTCGCGGATGCCGTCGGAGATCGTGTGATGGCTCACGGCCGCGAACCGGCCGGACATTTCGACAAGGAAGATGATGCAGACGGTGCCAAGCACCACCGCCCAGATCAACTGGAAGCCAAACATCGCGCCTGCCTGCGCCGCCGTCGCCATGGACCCAACTTCGAGGAAGCCGCCGACGCTGGTGACGACGCCGAGGGATATTTCCATGAGCTTTTTCATGGCTTCGGCGCGAAATACTTGGCGTAGGCGGCAGCGAGCGCACGCGACGCCAGCCGTAAATCCTGTTGCGCGTCTTGGACTTCCAGCCGGTCATCTGCCTGCAGTCCGGCCTCGGCACGCGTCACCGCGACCGACAAATCATTGACTGCTTTTGTCAGAGAAGCTTGCTCGGTGGGTTCACTGGTTTCGGCGGACCGGATTTGCGCCCCCGTATCTACGAGCGTCTTGCCGATCGATTGCAGCGTGTCCACCGTGTATGCGGTCGGCGCCGCCCCTGCCGCCCAGGCGTCCAGCGCCATCAACACGGTCTGCGATGCGGACGCCACGGTTCGTGATTGCTGCTCGATCTGATCGGAAGATGAGCATGCCGAGAGCATCAGCAAAAGCAGGCACAGGCAATCGAGCCTGAGATAGCGGCGGCTAACGATCAAATCAGGCGTTTGGTGCGCCACAGAATAGTCTCCCCGACGCAACAAACCGCGGCCGGCGTGAATCTGATCTAGAGCGCTCGACGAGTCCGTCAACAACCGCGGCTCCCGATCCGGAGCACAAGGCGATCTCATCAGGTTTCGGTTGCTAGTGGGGTGCTGAACGTCAATCGGGGCGATCCCCGCTCGAAGCGTCTTGGATTCCGTATTCGTGAATGAGGCCGAGAACCTGACTTCTGACTGTGTCGCGCGCGTCGGGCTGGATGAAAAACATCAGCCGTTCGACCGCTTCCACAACTGCTTCCGGCAGATCCGAAACCGCATCGGTGAGTTCGCTGCCATGCTCGTACATATTGTCCGTCAGCTTCTTGTCGAGATCGGAAAGGATGCCCATCATCCGCACTCCAGATCGGTGCTGTGTTGATCTCAGTTCGACAGCGTCACGGCCAGGTCACCCTCCCCTGTTGCTGCCAGCCATCGATCACTGTTGCCCCGGCATTTCCGTGTTTTCCCTGGGATTTTTCTGGACGCCGGCAGCCGGGGCGGTATCCGCCGGGGCATTGCCGCCCTGGTTCTGCTCCGGCGCGCGTTTCAGCGGCGAGGTCTGCCATCCCATGTCAACGTAGAAAAAGCCGACGACGAAACCGACAATGATGACCGCCGCTATCACCAGCGAGATTATTGCGTTGCGTCGCTCCATTTGCGGCTCCTTCCATCGCCGAACAGCCCATGACGGAAATAGTTCCACAGGCAAGCGCCCTCAGTGAGGACCGGGTCTGGCGCCTGCCGGCCTGGCCTCCAGCGGTGGGGCGATCCGGGATTGGCGGGATTGGATTGAACCAGCGACGTTCCCATCCCGGCAGCGGGGAACAATCAACGAGCGGCGAGGTTTGGTAGTCGCACTTGCGAGGTTCTGCCATGAAACCTGCCGTTACCGATCATGTCGAAATCAAGAAATACGACCACCCGACGGGCGGGTGGGGATCCCTGTCTTCCTTGATCCGTAAAGCCTATGGCGAAGGCCTTCTGATGTCTGGGATATGGAGCACTCTGCTCAAGCAGAACAAGGCAGACGGCTATATGTGCGTTTCATGCTCATGGGCCAAGCCGGCAGAGCCGCGGCCTTTCGAGTTTTGCGAAAATGGCGCCAAGGCCACGCTGTGGGATCAGACGAAGCTGCGCTGCGGCCCCGATTTCTTTGCACGACATTCCGTCACCGAACTGCTCGATTGGCCGGATTGCGAGCTGGAAAAGCAGGGCCGACTGACCGATCCGTTGCGCTACAATGCCGTCACCGACCGCTACGAGCCGGTGTCCTGGAATGAAGCCTTCGCCGAGATCGGCATGGAACTTCGGCGCCTCGATCCGAAATCGGTGGTTTTCTATACGTCCGGCCGGGCCTCTTTGGAGGCTTCCTTCATGTATCAGCTGTTCGCGCGCATCTACGGTTCGTCGAACCTGCCCGATTCTTCCAACATGTGTCACGAATCGACCTCGGTCGGGCTTCCCAGATCAATCGGCTCGCCGGTTGGAACCGTACAACTCGAAGACTTTTCGCAATGCGACATGATGTTCTTCTTCGGCCACAACACCGGGGTGACGGCGCCGCGGCTGTTGCACCCACTGCAGGAGGCCCGTGAACGCAATGTGCCGGTGTTCACCTTCAACCCCTTGCCGGAGCGAGGGCTCCAGCGCTTCAAGAACCCGCAGAATCCCGTTGACATGCTGTCGCCGGGGCCCGGCACGAAAATGTCCAGCGACTTCTTCCAGGTCCGCGGCGGCGGCGATATCGCCGCCATGACCGGCATCGCCAAGGCTGTGCTCGCGCTCGACGATGCGGCCCGCGAGCAGGGAAGCTCGCGTATCCTCGATATCGGGTTTATCGCGGAACATACGCATGGTTTCGCCGAATTCGAGGCCTATCTGCGCGCTGCCGCGTGGGATGACATCGTCGCCCGGTCGGGCATTGCGCGACCGGATCTGGAGCATGTCGCCGAAGTCTACAGCCGGTCCAATGCGGTGATCGGCAACTATGGCATGGGTCTGACACAGCACAGGCATGGCACCGAAAACGTGCAGATGTTGTGCAATCTGCTGCTGATGCGGGGCAATATGGGAAAACCCGGCGCCGGCATTTCGCCCCTGCGGGGTCATTCCAACGTCCAGGGCCAGCGCACCGTCGGCATATCCGAAAAACCTGAACTCGTTCCGCTCGACAAATTCGCCGAGTTCTATGCATTCGAGCCCCCGCGCGAGAAGGGCCTCGATACGGTCGAGACTTGCGAAGGCGTCATCGCCGGCTCGGTGAAAGGCTTTGTCGGCCTGGGTGGTAATTTCGTCCGCGCCGTGCCCGAAACCGGCCTCGTTGAGAAAGCCTGGCGCAGACTTGGCCTGCATGTCGAAATCGCGACCAAGCTCAACCGAAGTCATCTCCTGCCGGGGGCAGTGACCTATCTGTTGCCCTGTCTGTCCCGGTTGGAAAGAGATCGCCAGGCAAGCGGCGATCAGACCGTTTCCATGGAGGATTCGACCGCCTGCATCCATGGGTCCTTTGGATCGCGCCCGCCGGTTTCGCCAAACCTGCTTTCGGAACCGAAGATCGTCGCGGAGTTGGCCAAGGCCACCGTGCCAGACATGAGTTCGATCCCGTGGGACAAGTGGATTGCCGACTATTCTCGCATCCGTGATGAGATCGAGCGCTGCTTTCCACAGCATTTCCGCCAGTTCAACAAGCGGTTCCTGACACCCGGAGGCTTCCATCGCGACATCAAGGCATCGAAGCGAATTTGGGAAACGCCGAACAAGAAGGCCAATTTCAAGCCGCCCACCACGCTGGAGACAGATCCCGATATCGATGTCTCGGGCCAAAAGGTGCTGACGCTGATCACAGTGCGATCCAACGACCAGTTCAACACGACCGTCTACGGTTATGATGACAGGTTGCGCGGCATCCACGGTACACGCATGGTGTTGCTGATGAATGAGGCCGACATCCAGCGGTTCGGACTGACCGCGGGGCAGCAGATCGATCTCGAAACGCATGCCGATGACGGTGTGGAGCGGCGTGTGCGCGGCCTTCGTGTGACACCCTATTCCGTGCCGCAAGGCAACTGCGCCGGCTATTATCCGGAACTCAATCCCCTGGTGCCCCTATGGCATCGCGCTAAGGAGGCCCACGTTCCGGCCGTCAAGTCCGTTCCCGTAAGAATTGTTTGCTGAGGCCGGAGGCCTCGGTTCCGGCCGGAGAGACGTGTCCGGCGACCGCGCCGTTGGGCACAGAAGCGGCCGTAGCCGCCACTTGGCCTAGCCGCCACTTGGCTTTGGAGATGCCGGCTGGGTTGGCTGCGTACCTTGCTGCTCGCCGCCGGTGCTGGTCTGCGGTGTCGGGTTGGTGTCGGTCGTGGGATTCTTGTCGACCGGTTGGCTGTTCGTAGTGTCCGTCTTGGACTTGGCTGGATCGGCATTATCGTTGCACCCCGCCAAGGCGAGCAATGCCGCCGACATCAATAGCACTGCTCTCATGCTGACTTCTCCTGGAGTTCGGGCGAAGCCGCCTGCCAATGACCTATTCGGTCGAACCGCACCGAAAGCCCTTGCTTGACGGCGCTTCTGGCCAGCAGATGGTCCAGTTCGGCATCTTCAATCGGACTTCGTACGACCTGGCGGATGGCTTTGCAGGCAAGTTCCGTCGAGACGAAATCATATCTCCTGCTCCTGGCTACAACATATTGTTCGACCAGCATTTTTACGCGCCTGAGCGCGATTTCTTCGGCGAATTGCATTTTGTTCCTCCTGCACGCCGAACTGCCGAACCGGTACGTTGTTCCCACCCCGGTCCAAAAACATGATCGTCGAGATGATTAAAGGCTCGCGCTTTCCGAGAGAAAGCGCGAGCGGATCAGGCTGAGGGGGACCCGATCGTCCAGCATCAAACGAGGGGAGCGATGACGCTGCACGGCTACCGAACTCGCACGGACTTGAGTTGTTCCACTTCGCGGTCCCTGAGGTGTTCACAGTCGAATGAACCCTAAATCGGGCGGGCCGGAGACACCGGATCGATCGAGGCCAGCACTGCCTGAAATCACGGAGAATGCGTGTCGGGACGAAGCGATGCCAGGTCGGCCAGGGTGTTGAGAAGGGCAGCGTCGCCTGCCGGCTTCGGCACGAATTTGCAGTTTCGGAAGGGTTTGGGAACGTCACGGGGCCCAAATCCGGTCATGAAGGCGAAGGGGATACCGCGAGCCAACAGTGTTTCGGCCACGGGCAGACTTGTTTCACCGTTCAATTGAATGTCCAGCAGCGCCACGTCGACTTTGCCTGCATCGATAAGTTGACGAGCCGCGGCGACCGACGAGACCGGGCCGATCACGGGATAACCCGCCGCACGCAGGCGAGACGCGACGTCTTCGGCGATCAGCCATTCGTCCTCGACCACCAGAACGCGCGGCCTGTCGTCGCTCACGGCGCCTCCTTGTGGTTTGCCGGAAACGCAATCTGGACGCTGAGGCCGTCCTTGTGGAACGCGGTCTCGACATGGCCGCCCAGCCTGTAATCAATTTCACCCTGCAACAAGGTCAGCCCAAAGCCATTGTCCAACGGCGCCTTGACAGGAGGGCCGTCCTTTTCTCGCCAGCCAAATGTGAAACTGTCATCGTCGATCGACCATTGCACACTGACCTTGCCGTCGGTTTTTGACAAAGCGCCATACTTGGCCGCGTTGGTGGCCAGTTCATGGATGGCCATACTTAGGGAAAGCCCCTGTTGCGGACCTAGTTTGACATCCTTGCCATCGAGTTCGATCCGCTCGATGCCGAATGGTTCGAGCTCCTGCTGGAGCATTTCCCTGACCGAGGCTTCCTTCCATCTCTCCCGGGTCAGCAGGCCGTAGGCCCGCGACATGGCATGCAGGCGACCGATCAGCGCATCCGCGAACTCCTCCTTCGTGTCAGAACTTTCCCGCGTGCGGCTTGCAATGCTGGCGATCACCGCAAGCATATTCTTGACCCGGTGGTTGAGTTCCGAGATGAGCACCTGCTGATGCTCTTCCGCCTGTGCCAGAGTGGTGACATCGACAAGTGTCACCACCACGCCCTGGATCCTGTTGCCCTTGTCGCGATAGGGATTGATGCGGACCATGTGGAACAGGCCCCTGGCATCGCGTGCCAGATGGTGATTCAGGATCTCGCCTGTCTCGAAGACCTTGTCGATGTGCTGCTTCAACTCGGGGTAGTCGAGCTGGCTAGACAGATCCGTCAGCGGCCGGCCGACATCGGAGGGACGCAGGCTGAAGAAGGATGACGCCGCCGGCGTGAAGGTACGGACCACAAGGCTGCGGTCGAGGAAAATGGTCGCGATGTCGGTGCTTTCGAACAGGTTGCGCAGATCGCCGTTGGCGTGGTCGAGCTCATCTATCTTGGCCGTCAACTCGGCGTTGATCGTGTTGAGTTCCTCGTTGAGCGACTGCATCTCCTCCTTCGAGGCTTCGAGTTCCTCGTTGGTGGACTGCGCCTCCTCATTGACGGAGACGAGTTCCTCGTTCGACGATTTGACCTCCTCCAGCGCGGTCTCGTATTCCTCGATCGTCGATTGCAGGCGCTCCCTGGTGTCGCGCAGCTCCCGCTCGAGATCGGCGGTGCTGTCACTGTCACGGCCGCCGCCGTCTTCCTCTGAGCGGGCCTGGGTCGGCCCCGACGGTTCGAACAGGACGAGATAAAGCGGCTCGCCATTGCCACGTTCGGTGAGCGGTTCGATCGTGAGCCTGATCGGCTGGACCCGTTCGTCGTCTTCCTCTACGATGAGGTTTTCCCGCACCACTGTGCGGCGCGTCGTCGTCGCTTCCCGCAACGCGGCGCGGAGGTCCAGTCGCAGCCCACGTCTAGCCATCGTCAGCAACTGCCGGCTGGGAATCCCTTGCGGCGCTTCGAGATATCTGCCGGTCCTGGCCGAATAATAGACGACATCGCCCTCGGCGTTGACCAGGACATGCGGCGGAGCGAAGCGCTCCAGCACCTGCGCCTCGACAGCCTGGCGCAGCGGATAACCGGCGGCTCCCTTCCTTAAGCCGGCGCTTTCAGAGGGAAAGACGCCGGAACGGCTCTCACCGATCAAGGCGGGCAGCCTGATATGCGGCGAGGCATGCTCGCGCGCCTGGAAGAGACGATGTTTCTTGTCGACAGTGGCAAACAGATTGTCGTGCTGCCCAACGCTTTCGGAGGTGCCGAGGAACAGGTAACCGCCGGGCTTCAATGCATAGTGAAAGACAGGGATGACACGGCTCTGGATGCTCGGGCCGAAATAGATCAGCAGATTGCGGCAGGAGACCAGATCCATGCGCGAGAAAGGCGGATCGCGAATGACGCTGTGCGGCGAGAAGATGCACAGTTCCCGTATCTCGTTGCTAATGACATAGCTCTCTCCGTCGCCGTTGAAGAACCGCTGTCGGCGTTCGGGTGAAAGCCCTTGCAGCAAGGCTTCGGGATAGCGTGCCGCCCGGGCCACCGCCAGCGCAGGCTCGTCTATGTCGGTGGCAAATATCTGGACGCGCGGAACGACCGTAAGCTTCTCCATGTGTTCGCGCAGCAGGATGCCGATAGAGAACACCTCCTCGCCCGTGGCGCATCCGGGAACCCAGACCCTGACGGTGTCGCTGGCGGTCTTGCCTTCGAACAACTGCGGTATGATCTTTCGCTCGAGCAACTCGAAGGCATCGGGGTCGCGAAAGAAGTTGGTGACATTGATCAGCAGATCGCGAAAAAGGTTCATCACCTCGCGAGCATCTTTCTTCAGCCAGTCTATATAGGCGCTGATGGAATGGACCTGGGCGATCTGCATGCGTCGCTTCACGCGGCGCAGAAATGTCTTGGTCTTGTAGCCCGAGAAGTCGTGGCCGGAGTGGCTGCGCAGAATGGCGTATATCTGTTCTCGCACCTTATCGATGTCGGCCGTATGGTCGCCATCTTCTTCCGCCAGCCCTTCCAGCGTGTCGAAGCCGCGGGCGAAAGCCTCCAGCTTCGCCCCGATCTCCTCGGCGGGCACAGCGACGTCGACGAGCCCGCTGGCAATAGCGCTCTGTGGCATATCGGGATTGCGCGGCCCGTAGCCGTCGTGCGCTTGCGCGACAGTGAGGCCACCCCGCTCCTTGATCGCCTTGGCGCCCAGCGTTCCATCGGAATCACCGCCCGACAGAATGACGCCCACGGCATATTCGCCCTGGTCTTCAGCGAGCGCACTAAAGAAGATGTCGACGGGTTTGCGCTCTTGGGTAAGCCCGTTGGGCCGCCGCAGGCGCAGCACACCGTTGGCGATCGCCAGAGTGACGTTTTGTGGCATCACGTAGACGTGGTCAGGTACAACAGCTATGCCATCCTCGGCCACAACGACAGGCATCTCGGTGTAGCGGCTGACAACTTCATGCAACAGACTTTCTCGCTTCGGGCTGAGATGCGTGATGATGATGAACGCCATGCCGGGCTGGCTGGTAACGCCTTTGAACAAGCCTTCCATCGCGGGAATGCCACCCGCGGACGCGCCGATGCCAACGATGGGAAATCTAGTCGATCGGGCAGTCACGGCATGTCCCCCTTTCGCCGACCCGACATGAAGTCTCCTCAAGGCCGGATCGAACAGGACACAACCATATAGCGCGCAAGACGTATGGAACAAGACGTCAGGGATGACGTTGAACCCGATATCAATGGTGGTTCAATGACGAAACGCTCTGCTGACATAAAACTCCGAGCGCCAGTGGTGTCAGGGGCGCCTGGATCGCTAGCAGATTCCGATGCGGGGCCCGTCCCGGATCGCATGCTGATGCTTGCGAAGCGGTTGCAGGCGGCCCTGGATGACAGAATTCGGGAAGCGAATGCGCTGCATGCTAACCTCCGTTCCAAGAAAGGATGACGATGTGCGCGACCTGCGGGGGCTGCATATTCTGATAGTCGAAGACGAATGGACGCTGGCGGGAGATCTTGCGCGGTTCTTCAGCAATATGGGCGCCATCATTCTCGGGCCCGCCGCAACCGTCGAACAGGCATCCAAACATACCGAAACGGCCGAAGCTGCAATCCTCGATGTCAATCTCAATGGCCGACGTGTGTTTCCAATCGCCGATGAGTTGATGCGCCGGGGTATCCCCTTCGTGTTCTTCAGTGGCGATGACGACATCGCCATTCCCGATCATCTCCGCTACGCCAGCAATTTGCGGAAATCCTCGGGCAGCCAGGCGGTGTTCAACGCACTTTTTCCCCCGCAGGCACCGGGGCGGGCGAGTTCCACGCCGGACCCGTCCGACGATGTCTTCGCGCTTTTGCCTAAACTGCGACTTGCGGCTCGCCTTTTGCTGGGAGACGTCGACGCATCGGATCGGCTCGTCGAGAGGACGCTCGAGCAAGCGATCCGGGATGTCGACCGCAGACAGCTTGGTCAATCCACTGAAAACTGGCTCAACGGCATCATGCGAGAGATGGCGAAAACCCGCGGCGCAAACCTGATGCATTAGTTTTACCCTCCCTCTCAGGCTGAAGTGGTAAGCCGCGGGGCCGTCATTGTTGACCACATCTCGAAAACTGGGCCGTACAGATCAGCCGCTTGGCTTGTGTCATCAGTCCTTCTGATCGCGCTCGACGAATTTGTTGAAACGGCTGGCTTTCCCCTCCCCGGTCTTGGCCTGATATAGAAAGGCCAGATCGTTCTCGTCGAATATCCGGAAGAACTCGTCCCATTCGATGGGCTCGAATGCTTCCTCAGGCTCACCGAAGTCGATCCGCAGGATGCCGCCCTCGCCTTTTGTGCGCACCACTGCCGGCCGGCCGTCCCGCTCCTCGGCCCACTTGCGAATTTCGTCGTGGTCGGTGGTCGTTTGCGACTGAGACATTGAAATCTCCTTTGATCGGCGTTGCCCCCATGGGACACGCGGGCTGTCGGGCGCCCTAACAGCACAAGGGCGTCAATGTTCCAGCACCGCGCCGTGATCGCGATGCCGGCTCCCAACGAAGTCCGCCAAAGGAACTTTGTTGAAGCAAGGGAACAAACCTTTTGCCGAAAAGTTCGGGGCGCCGAGGTTACTTGTCTGAGGAGTCGTCGTGAAACGCATATTGGTTACAGGAGGCTGCGGCTTCATCGGCCGGCATGTCGCACAGGAACTCGTCGAGCAGGATTATTCGGTTCGCATCCTCGATGCGCTGCTGGAGCAGGTGCATGCAGGCGAAGCCGTCGCGCTTCCCGCCGGGACCGAACTGATCAAGGGTGATGTCCGAGACCGGGAGGCGGTCGCCAGTGCGCTGGAAGGTGTTGACGCGGTCATTCATCTGGCGGCGGAAGTCGGCGTCGGACAATCGATGTACGAGATCGCGCGCTATGTCGGCGCCAATGATCTCGGCACCGCAACGCTACTTGAAGCACTGATCAAGCACCCGGTCGAACGGATCGTCGTCGCCTCGTCGATGAGCGTCTATGGCGAAGGGCTCTATGCAACGCCAGACGGCCGGCGCATCGACAATGCCCGGCGCAAGGCGAGCGACATCAAAAGCGGGCAATGGAATCCGCTGTCGCCAGAGGGAGCCCCCCTCTCGCCGCTGCCGACGGACGAAGAAAAGCCGGTCGATCTCGCCTCGATCTATGCGCTGACAAAATACGCACAAGAACGCGCTGTGCTGATCTTCGGCGAGGCCTATGGCATCGATGCTGTCGCGTTGCGCCTGTTCAATGTCTTCGGCGCCGGCCAGGCATTGTCGAACCCCTATACCGGCGTGCTGGCCAACTTCGCTTCGCGTCTCGCCAACGGCCAACGGCCAATGATCTTCGAGGATGGCGAACAGAAGCGCGATTTCGTCCATGTGCATGACGTCGCCCGCGCCTTTCGCCTTGCACTGCAGCAACGCCAGGCAAAGGGTCATGTCATCAACATCGGCAGCGGCCGAGCCTACGCGATCAGCGAAGTCGCACGATTGCTGGCCGAGGCCATGGGGACACCGAACCGCTCGCCCGAACTGCTCGGCAAAGCGCGCTCCGGCGATATCCGCAACTGCTTCGCCGATATTTCCAAGGCCCGTGAGCTGCTCGGTTTCGAGCCGGTGCGGCAACTGGAGAATTCGCTCGGCGATTTCGTTTCCTGGGTGCGTAACACGTCCGCCGTCGACCGCGGCGCCGACATGAAACGCGAGCTCGAAGAACGCGGGCTGGTGTCATGAACACACGCAATCGACGCGACGCGCCGGTCGCCATCGTCGGCGGCAGCGGCTTCATAGGATCGAACCTCGCCGACAGCCTGTTGTCGGATGGCGAACCGGTGCTGGTGATCGACAATCTCAGCCGTCCGGGCGTCCAGCAGAACCTTGAATGGCTGGCACAAAAACACGCCAGTCGCCTCACGGTGGAGACCATCGACGTGCGGGACGCCAACGCCTTGGCGCCGGCTCTGACGGGTTCAAAGGCAATTTTCCATCTGGCCGCGCAAACCGCCGTCACCACAAGCCTGGTCCAGCCGGGCGAGGATTTCGACATCAACCTTCGCGGAACATTCAACGTACTGGAGGCGGCGCGACTGAGCGGTGAGTGTATTCCTGTTGTCTTCGCCAGCACCAACAAGGTCTATGGCAGCCTGCCCGACGTCGCGGTCCGCGAGGACGGCGACCGCTATGTGCCTTGCGACACCGTCATCCAGGCGAACGGCATCGATGAGGCTCGGGGCCTGGACTTCTGCACGCCCTACGGTTGCTCCAAGGGCGCGGCGGACCAGTATGTGCTCGACTACGCCAAATCCTACGGCATGCCGACGGCGGTGCTGCGGATGAGTTGCATCTATGGACCGCGCCAGTTCGGAACCGAGGACCAGGGCTGGGTCGCGCACTTCCTGCTCAGCGCGCTGACGGGACGCCCCATCACCATTTACGGTGACGGCAGGCAAGTGCGCGATATCCTGCATGTTTCCGATGCCGTCGCCGCCTACAGGGCCGTACTCGACCACATCGAGACGACCAAAGGCCAGGCATTCAATCTTGGCGGCGGCCCGGAAAATGCGCTCAGCCTGCGCACGCTGTTGAGCGAGATCCGTGGCCTGACCGGCCATGAGCTTTCAATCCGCCATGATGGCGAACGCACCGGCGACCAGCCCTTCTTCGTCGCCGACACCCGCAAGATCAAAACCGCGCTTGGCTGGATGGCCCAGGTTTCATGGCGCGAAGGCGTCCGCGACCTAGCCGACTGGCTGCAGCGCCACCGGCTCGAGCCTCACCCCGAAGCCGTGAGGTACGTCGCATGAAAATCGCTCTGGTAAACCCATTCTGGACCTACGACGACAGCATCTATTTCGGCTGCCGCCAACCACATCTGCCGCTGGAACTCGGCTATTCGAAGGCCCTGCTCGAAGCCGCCGGACATGAGGTGCTGATGCTGGATGGTCAGTTGCAGAAGCTCGACAATTCCGGTCTTTGCGAGCGGGTGGCCGATTTCGCCCCGGCAATGACTGTCGTCAGTACCGCGCCGACCTATCTGTTCTGGCGCTGCGCACCGCCGGAATTGCGCGTGCCGGCCGATTTCCTCAACCTTCTCGCCGGGCGCGGTGGACGCACGGTCGCCGTCGGGCCGCACGGCTCGGCCACGCCGGCGCCAACCTTGCGCAAGCTCGGCGTCGACATCGTCGTGCGCGGCGAATGCGAAGAAGTCGTCGAGCAACTTGCCCGGCGCGACGATTGGAGCGCAGTGCCCTCAACCGCTTATCTGCGGGATGCCAGGGTGGTTTCGAACGGCGGCGTCCACGCCAGCTCGTTTGTCGATCATCCACCCCTCGAATGGCCTGCGGACTGGATCGCAGCCCATTCGCATCACCATCACAGGTTCGATGACAATCAGGTCGGGTTCGGTGCGGAAGTCGAGGCATCGCGCGGCTGTCCCTACAATTGCAGCTTCTGCGCCAAGATCGATTTCCGTGATGCCTATCGCCGTCGAAACCACCAAGCGGTGGTCGCGGAGATCGATCGGCTGATTGCCCAAGGTGTCGGGTACATCTACTTCATCGACGAAATCTTCCTGCCGCAAAAAGCGCTGCTGGAAGCCTTGGTCGATCGCAATGTGAAATTCGGCATACAGACCCGCATCGATCTGTGGAAGCCCGAGCTGCTGGAATTGCTGGGCGCCGCAGGCTGCGTCTCCATTGAAGCGGGGCTCGAAAGCCTGACGGTTGAAGGCCGGGCGATGCTGGCCAAGCGCTGCCGGCTGGGCACCGAGGAACTTGCCGCGCTGCTCGTCGATGCTAGACGTCACGTTCCATTCGTTCAAGCCAATCTGATCGGCGTGGTCGAGGATGATCCCGCCCTGGTCGAGCACTGGCGAACCCACCTGATCGACCACGGCGTATGGGCCAATGAACCTGTTCCGCTTTATCCGTATCCGAGTTCGCCCAGCTATCGCGAGCTTTGGGGCGAACCCGACGACCTTGCCTGGGAGCGCGCCCATGACCACTATCTCGCATCCTTCCAGAAATTCAGTGACATCCAGGAGAAGCGGCCCCGGCCGCTGGCGGAACTGGAGGCGACATGTTGCGGACACTGACGCCGCGCTCGTGGCGCATCCTGATGACCGTCGATGCCGTGGGCGGCGTATGGCGCTATGCGCTTGATCTGGCAAGGGAACTTGTGAACGGCGGCGACAGTGTGGTGCTTGCCGGGCTCGGTCCCCAGCCGACGAGGCAGCAGGCTGCGGAGGCAGAGGCTTTCACCAGGCTGATCTGGTTGAACACGCCGCCGGATTGGATGACCCACAACGGCGGCGACCTGGATGCGTTACCGCGAGAATTGCTTGCGCCCATGCGCGACCACGCCATCGACCTAGTCCATTTCAATGCTCCGACGCAGGCGGCGGGATTCGATGCGCCGTGCCCAGCCGTGGCGGTCTCCCATTCCTGCGTGACGACATGGTTCCACGCCGTCAGGAAACAGGCAGTGGATGGCGCATGGGCCTGGCAGAAGGAGCGCAACAGGCGTGGCTTCAATCGGGCCGACGCAGTCATCGTGCCGAGCCGCAGCCACGCCGACATGCTTGAGACCTGCTACGGCCCGATCGCGCGTCTGAGTGTGGTGGGAAATAGTGCCAGTCCGGTGCCGAAGGCCGAAAAGCGCCAACCGCTCGTCTTCGCCGCTGCCCGCTGGTGGGACGAGGGGAAGAATGCGGCGGTGATCGACCAGGCCGCGTCGCTGACGCAATGGCCCGTCTTTGCCGCCGGTTCGATGCACGGTCCGAACGGCGGGCGTACCAGCTTCAGCTATGCTGTTCCTCTGGGAGCACTGCCGTCTCACGAGGTGCGCTCCTTGATGGCGCGCGCCGGCATTTTCGTGTCGCCGTCGATCTATGAGCCATTCGGTCTGGCCGCGCTGGAAGCTGCCATGTCGGCGACGCCCCTGGTGCTTTCCGACATCGCAACCTATCGCGAACTATGGGACGGGGCCGCGATGTTCTTTGACGCGCGCAATCCGCACGACCTCGCTGCCGGCCTCAATCGTCTTTCCAGCGATGCCGAACTCAGGCGAGAGCTCGGCCAGGCAGCGATGCGACGGAGCCGCCGGTTTACACTGGCCAGGCAAGCGGCAGCCATGCGAGGCGTCTACGACAAGGCGGCCCTGGCTATGGCGGGGCGTTGACCATGCGCTTTTTGTTCTACACCCACTCGGTCGTATCCGACTGGAACCACGGCAATGCCCATTTCCTGCGCGGTATCATGCGGGATCTGATCGCGCGCCAGCACCAGGCAGTCGCGCTGGAGCCGTCCGACGGCTGGAGCCGTTCGAACCTGTTGGCCGAGAAGGGATCCTTCGCCATCGAACGCTTCCGCAAGGATTTCCCAGAGTTGATGCCGGTGACCTACGATGCCGGGTTCGATCACGAGGCCTGGATCGCCGAGGCCGACGTTGTGATCGTTCATGAGTGGACGGATCCGGAGCTTGTCGCACGCATCGGCCGTGCCCGGGCCGCTGGCGGCAACTTCATCCTTCTGTTTCATGACACCCATCACCGGGCCGTATCGGCGACCGAGGCAATCTCGGCGCTACGGTTGGAGCACTATGACGGCGTCCTCGCCTTTGGCGAAGCGTTGCGCGAGAGCTATCTGCGCGCCGGCTGGGGCAAGCGCGTCTTCACCTGGCATGAAGCCGCGGACGATCGCCTGTTCAAGCCGCACCCAGGGATCCATCCCATGTCCGATCTGGTCTGGATTGGAAACTGGGGCGACGATGAGCGGACTGCCGAACTCAAGGAATTTCTGATCGAGCCAGTACACGATCTCGGTCTCGAGGCCACTGTTCACGGCGTACGCTACCCCAAGCCCGCACTTGCGGACCTGGCCGCCGCCGGACTGCGCTATGATGGATGGATCGCCAATGCCGATGTGCCGAAGGCGTTCGCCGCGCATCGTGTCACCGTTCACATCCCACGGCGCCCCTATCGTGAGGGATTGCCTGGAATTCCGACGATCCGGATGTTCGAGGCGCTCGCCTGCGGCATTCCGCTGATTTCAGCGCCCTGGTCCGATGTCGAGCAGTTGTTCAGGCCCGGCGTCGACTTCCTGTTTGCGGAGAACGGCTCTCAGATGCGCCAACACTTGCGGGCGGTATTGGCCGATGCGGATTTCGCGGCTTCCCTGGTGGCTTCGGGCCTCGAGACCATTCGCTCCCGGCATACCTGCCAGCACCGCGTTGACGAGCTGTTCCGCGTGCTCACGGCATGCACGACCGAACATACCATCAACAACACCACCGCAAAGGAAGCCGCCGCATGAAGATGGCATTCTACGGATCGAGTCTTTTGTCGTCCTACTGGAACGGTGCCGCAACTTACTATCGCGGGTTGCTGAAGGCGCTTTCCCAATTGGGCTACGAAATCACCTTCTATGAACCCGACGTCTACGACCGGCAGAAGAATCGCGACATCGAGGCGCCTGACTGGTGCACTGTCGTCGTTTATGAAGCGACCCAGCACGCGCTGATGCAGGTCGCGGCACGTGCCGCCAGCGCCGACATCGTCGTCAAGGCGAGTGGCGTCGGTTTCGAGGATGAGGCGCTGCTGCGCGCCGTTCTCGACCACGCCCGCAGCGACGCGCTGGTGGTATTCTGGGACGTGGACGCTCCGGCAACCCTTGCCCAGTTGCGCGACGAACCGGACCATCCGCTCCATAGCGCCCTGCAAGAAATCGACCTTGTGCTGACCTATGGAGGCGGTGACCCCGTCGTATGGGCCTACCGTGCCATGGGGGCGAACGAATGCGTGCCGATCTACAATGCGCTCGATCCCCAAACGCATTATCCGGTCACCAGCAATGCGCGTTTCGCTTGCGATCTGGCGTTCCTTGGCAACAGGCTGCCGGATCGTGAGGCACGGGTCGAAGCGTTTTTCCTCGATCCCGCATGCCAGCTGCCGAAACAGCGTTTTCTGCTCGGTGGATCGGGCTGGGGGGACAAGCCGCTTCCCGCCAATGTCGGCTGGCTCGGTCACGTCGGCACCCGGGATCACAATGCCTTCAACGTCACACCCAAGGCGGTTCTGAACATCAGCCGCGACAGCATGGCCGTAAACGGTTTTTCACCGGCCACGCGTGTCTTCGAGGCGGCCGGCGCCGGCGCCTGCCTCATCACCGATGCGTGGCTGGGCGTGGAACTGTTCCTGAAACCAGGCGAGGAGATCCTGGTGGCGCGCGACGGCGGCGATGTCGCCGAGATCATGTGCTCGCTGACCTCCAGTCGGGCAAAGGCAATCGGCCAGGCCGCACTTTGCCGCGTGCTGGCCGATCACACCTACGCGTTGCGGGCGGAGGTAGCCGATGCAGTCTTCAAACGTCACTTCGAGCAGGGGACCGTGGAGGCAGCGGAATGACCAAGCAATTGGACATCGTCTTTCTTGGCCTGTCGCTGTCCTCATCCTGGGGAAACGGCCACGCCACGACGTTTCGAGGCCTGCTGAAAGGTCTGCACGAACTCGGCCACCGCGTGACCTTTCTGGAGCGCGAGGTGCCGTGGTACGCAAACCACCGCGATCTGCGCGATCCGGATTTCTGCGCCTTGCGCTACTACGAAACCACCGCGGAGTTACAACGCGACTACGCCCGGTGCCTGGAGCAGGCCGACATCGTCGTCATCGGCTCGTTCGTGCCGGAAGGGCGCGTGGTCATCGACATCGTCGCTTCACTTTGCAAAGGGCGCTTCTGCTTTTACGACATCGACACGCCGGTGACCGTGGCGCAGCTTTCAGCCGACGATTGCGATTATCTGAGCTGGCGGCAGATTCCTTACTTCGACGTCTACTTCTCGTTCACCGGCGGGCCGATGCTTGGCCGTCTGGTGGAGGACTTCGGCGCGCGCCGCGCCGAGCCGCTCTACTGCTCGGTCGACCCGGAACGGCACCACCGGACCGGCGATCCGATCCGCTGGGATCTCGGCTATCTCGGCACCTACAGTGCCGACCGGCAGGCAACGCTGAACGCGCTGCTGCTCGAGCCCGCACGGCATATGCCGGACCGGCGTTTCGTCGTGGCCGGCTCGCAATACCCATCCGACATCATCTGGCCGGACAATGTCGAACGTATCGAACATCTGCCGCCCGCCGATCATGCCGCGTTCTACAGCCGTCAGCGCTACACGCTGAACGTCACACGCAGTTCCATGATCGCCGCGGGATGGTCGCCCAGTGTGCGCCTGTTCGAAGCGGCGGCTTGCGGCACGCCCATCATCAGCGATCGCTGGCCAGGGCTCGACAGATTCTTTCCCGCTTCCGCGATCCACACCGCCGGGGAAACGGACGATGTCGTCGAGATCCTCTTCGGCGAGTCCGAGCGCACACGCCTCGCCATGGCCCGCCGGGCCCGCGAACGCGTCCTCGCATCCCACACCGGTGCGGCCAGGACCCGCGAATTCGTGGCGGCGTTGACACAGCCAAGGGCGGCGGCCCTCGATTTCGACATCGGAAGCGCAGCATGACCAGCAGACAGGAGAAAACGGCGATGCGACAAACACGAAACGCGCGAAGGGCAAAGGCAGTGCTTGTTGCCGGCGGTGCGGGATTCCTCGGTTCGCATCTTTGCGAAACATTGCTCCGCAACGGCTGGCGCGTGATCTGCGCCGACAATTTTCTGACTGGGCGCATGGAGAACATCATCTCGATCATGGACCATCCGGGTTTCCGGTTGATCGAGCAGGATATCTGCCGGCCATTGGATCTCGGCGAGCCCGTGGAGCGTATCTTCAACCTGGCATGCGCTGCCTCGCCGCCGCGTTACCAGGCCGACCCTATCCACACCACGCGAACCTGCGTGATTGGAACGCTCAACCTGCTCGAACTCGCTGTCCGATATGACGCGCGGTTGCTACAGGCCTCGACGAGCGAAGTGTATGGCGATCCGGAACAGCATCCCCAGAGGGAGGATTATGTCGGCCATGTGAACTGCACCGGTCCGCGCGCCTGCTACGACGAGGGCAAACGCACCGCCGAAACGCTTTGCTTCGACTATCTGAGAGCCGGCAAAGCCGACGTGCGCGTCGCGCGCATCTTCAACACCTACGGCCCGAGAATGGATCCGGCGGACGGCCGCATCGTCTCGAACCTGATCATGCAGGCGCTCGAGAAACGTCCCCTGACGATCTTCGGCGACGGCTTGCAGACGCGATCCTTCTGCTATGTCTCCGATCAGATCGATGGATTGAGGCGCCTGATGGATATCGATCCCAATCCAGGCAAGCCGGTCAATCTGGGCAATCCCGGAGAATTCACCATCGTGCGACTGGCTGCGTTGGTGAAGGCGATGACGGGTACCAAATCGGATCTGAGATTTCTACCGCTGCCGCAAGACGATCCTCGGCGCAGGCAGCCCGATATTTCGCGTGCAAAAGCGCTGCTCGGCTGGACGCCGAAGGTGCCCCTCAACGAAGGGCTCAAGCTGACGATCGATTATTTCGCAGCTCTCGAAGGCAGCCGCATCGGCGATCAGATGACGGGCTTTGCCAAAAGAGCGAGGCCCGCACCCGGAGGGCTGCAGAACCTTCCGGCGTGATGCGAGATGGCGCCGAACCTTTCCCGAGATCGTGCGGAACATCCGCCCAGGCTTGTGGTTTGGCAGGAGGACCCGATACGGAGGATCACCCTCATGCAACCCAAGCGCCCCTCGAGGGATATCGACCAGATGGCCGAACGCGAGACCGCTGCCTATCTGCGGCGCGCCTCGATTACCTATCTCGAGTGCTGCGTCAGTCTGATGATGACGCATCTTCAGCGCGAGGAAGTGGCCACTATTCTCGAGCAGGAAGCAGACATGCTGCGAAGGCTGGACTGATCGGAACGATCATATCCGGCATTCGTCCAGGAACCGTATCAGCGGCATCCTATATCGGTCTGCCATCTCGGCCAGCCTTGTTTTTTCCCCGCCGTTTTCGGATTGCGCAGCCGTGCTCCAGAGCCCGAGTTGGAATGCCAAATAGCATGGTTCGAAAAAGCCGATGTGGTCATGGTCGATGGCAAGTTCCATTCCCTCGACCAAGGTCCTCACATCGCTGTCGGACAGTCCATACTCGACGCGGGCGCCGGCAATGTCCCACTCAATCGGTTGGCAGCCGATCAAATCATGTGCCCGGCAGTGGTCAACAGCATCTGTCTTGAGCACCGTGCCATCTGCACGAACGAGAAACTCCCACGGTTGAAGCTTTCCGTCGATTTCAACGCGCTGCAGCACATGCGCGGAGGTCCGTTTCGAGAGCCAACCGCGCAACGTCGCTGCGCGTTTCTCGTCCAAGGCTTCCGAGGCATTGGAAACAGCCATCTCCGCGAGCGCAAGCAATGATGCACCCGGTTCGCAAGTTCGAAGATTGAGCGCACGCCAGGTCAGGTAGTTTGTGAGCTCCGCGATCAGTTTTTCCCTGGGCAGCGGCGCCTGATCCATCGTGCTGCCATCAATCCACCGTTCAACCAGAAAGCCATGGCAAAGCGCGACAACTTGCGATCCGAACCCGGCTTCGTGCAACATCGCCGCGGCTCGTTTCTTGCGCGGTCCGGTTTCGCCGAGGCCGGCGAATTTGACAAGCCAGCGGTCACGCCCGGCGGACGCCAGGAATTTACGCCGCTCGGCGCCGCGTCGGCTCGGCGGCCAGCGCCCTTCGTCGGCGTAGTGGGCGGCCCGCCACTCGCCACCAGATAGTTCGGTCAGGTTTAATTCCGGCCTGCCGACCGCCTCGGCCACCCAATCGCGCAGCGTGGGAATTTTCGAGCTTTCGGAGAAGGTGCATTCAAACGCCGTCGCCACATGTTTCGGACAGCGCGACCACGTTTCCCGAGCCTCCGGCGACGCTTCGCTGCCCGGGCCGCCTGAATGGCTGGGAAACAGGTGAATGCGGTCCGTATCGACATCCAGTTCACGCAGCCAAACGACAACGGCATGCATCGAACTGCCGGACAGGCCGGGACCCTCGTCGACAACGGCGAAACGCGCCGATGGATTGTTCTTCCAGGCGGTGATCGACCGCGGATCGGCGTTGATGTGCCTGTGGAAGGGATGGCCGATCGGACGAACGCTGAATGGCGCCGGCGCGCCAATCGAGGCCGCCACCATAGCTGCGAGCCCAAGGCCAATGCTGCGGACACCGATAACGCATGTGTTCGCATCGAGCCCCGACTTCTGCGCCGCGTCCAAATAGCTTTCGGGATAAAGCGCATAATGCGCATAACCCTCGGCGGAGCCGGTCAGAACCTCGGCCTGACAGTCGAGCCCGGCCAGTAGCTTAAGAAGTCCCGGATCGATGCCACCGCCAACGTTGAAACCGCTTCGCCACGACTTCGCTACCTCTGCCGCAAGTCCGACCAGCAGCCTGGCGCCTTGCTGTTGCCGTGGCGAAAAAATGTCGATGCCGCAGGTTCCGAAATCGACGTCGGCAAGCGCCTGAACCAGCTCCGACACGCTGATGAACAGTCCGACCAATGCAGCATGGCGTCGGATGCCATGAGACATCCGATCAAGTCTTACGGCCATTTCGCCTGCTGCTTCGCGAAGTTGTTGTGCGTCCTGCGTCCGCTTGTGGTCGCCGTAGACGATCATCGATCGGTTTCCAATGCTTGCCGTGCGGGAACGCATCGGATGCGGCTTCGATCCATGCTGTCTCGCGCAATTTTTCGATGGGTGGAGGAACATTCCGGCAAGCTGATGGTTCGGCGCCAGGAACTTACCTTTGAACAACATAGGGTGGCGGTTTCGTGGGATCGAAAAAGGTTCGTGTTGGTATCGTTGGGGTCGGCAATTGCGCATCCTCCCTGGTGCAGGGCCTCTCGTTCTATCGTCACGCTAAAAGCAACGAACCAATCCCTGGGCTGATGCATGCCGACCTCGGCGGTTACCATGTCGACGACATCGAGATTGTCTGCGCATTCGATGTCGCCAAGAGCAAGGTTGGTCTCGACGTCGCGGAGGCGATCTACGCCGCCCCCAACAACACGTTCCGCTTTGCCGACGCCATGACAACCGGCGTTCGCGTCGAGCGCGGACCGACGCTGGACGGGATCGGCAAATATTTGCGCGACGAGATTGAAGAAGCTCCCGAGCCGGTTGCCAATGTCACCGAGATCCTGCGTGACAGCAGCGCTGACGTGCTGGTTTCCTACCTGCCGGTGGGTTCCGAGGAGGCGACCTGCTTCTATGCCGAATGCGCACTCGAGGCCGGCTGCGCCTTCGTCAATTGCATACCGGTCTTTATCGCGTCACGTCCGGAATGGCGACGGCGCTTTGAGCAGCGCGGGCTGCCGCTGGTCGGCGACGACATCAAGAGCCAGGTCGGCGCGACCATCGTGCATCGGTTGCTAGCCAATCTCTTCCGTGAACGCGGCGTACGCATCGACCGCACCTATCAACTGAATTTCGGCGGCAACACCGATTTTCTCAACATGCTGGAACGCGAGCGGCTGGAATCGAAGAAAATCTCCAAGACACAGTCCGTGGCCAGCCAGTTCGATGTTCCCCTGGAGCCGGGCAACATCCATGTCGGCCCGAGCGACCATGTGCCTTGGCTCACCGATCGCAAGTGGGCCTATATAAGGGTCGAAGGCACGACCTTCGGCGGCGTACCGCTCAATGCCGAGCTCAAGCTGGAGGTCTGGGATTCGCCCAACTCGGCCGGCGTGGTGATCGATGCGGTACGCTGCGCCAAGCTGGCGCTCGATCGCGGCATAGCTGGCGCGCTGACCGGTCCCTGCAGCTATTTTATGAAGTCGCCTCCCGAACAGTTCACCGACGCCGAAGCGCGGCAGCGCACGCTCGCTTTTATCGCAGGCAAGGACGAGCCTTTGCTCGATGCCGCAGAATGACGACGACCTTCTTTCTGATCCGCCATGCGGCACACGAAAATGTCGGCTCCTATCTGGCAGGCCGTATGGACGGCGTTTGCCTCGGCGATGCCGGTAAGGCGCAGGCAACGCAGCTTGGCTGCCGCATGGCCCGGGAGCCCATCGTCGCGATCTTGTGCAGCCCGCGCGAGCGTACCCGAGAGACGGCGCTGCCAGTTGCGCTCGCCTGCGGTGTCGGAGAAATCGCGATCTGCGCCGAACTTGACGAGATCGACTTCGGCGACTGGTCGGGAAAGACTTTCGATGAGCTGAATGGCGACGCCAGCTGGCGAGCCTGGAATGATCAGCGGCAAGTGGCAAGGACACCGAGTGGCGAGACCATGCACGATGTCCAGCAGCGCGTCGTCGCGGTGATGAATGCTGTCCACGAGCAGCATCCGAATCAGTGTGTCGCCCTGGTCAGCCACGCCGATGTGATCAAGGCCGCCGTCTGCAAGGTCCTTGGCTTGCCGGCCGGCGACTGCTTTCGCTTCGACATCGATCCCGCTTCGATCACGACGATCGTGTCGGGGGACTGGGGGGCGAAGCTGATCCGATTGAACGAAGTTGCCTGACGAGGATTTGCCGGATGCAGATGGTCATTTTCGGTCTTACCGTCACGTCTTCATGGGGCAACGGCCATGCCACCTTATGGAGGGGACTGATCCGAGCCCTCGCCCGGCGCGGCTGGTCCGTTACCTTCTTCGAACGCGACACGCCCTACTATGCCGGAGCGCGCGATCTTGATCGCCTGGACGGCGGCAACGTCGTGCTCTACCCGGACTGGGAGGACATCCGCCGGGTCGCGGAGCAAACAGTCAAACAATCGGATGTCGTTATCGTCACCTCTTATTGTCCCGACGCCGTGGACGCCTCGCGGCTGGCACAGCAGGCAGGCCGCGGACTGCGTGTGTTCTACGATCTGGACACGCCGGTCACGCTTGCCCGCATCGAACAAGGTGAGCGTCCACCCTATTTCGGCCCTGAGGGTCTTGCCGATTTCGACCTCGTCCTGAGTTACACCGGCGGCTCGGCGGTCGACGCGCTGAAGACGGTTCTGGGTGCGCGCCATGTGGTGCCGCTCTATGGGCACGTCGATCCCGACCAACACCGGCCGGCAGAGAAGCGGGCCGAATTCGCCGGTGATCTGTCCTATCTCGGGACCTACGCGGCCGATCGCCAGGCCGGCGTCGAAAAGCTGCTGGTCCGCACCGCCGCGCGTCTACCGGATCAACGCTTCATCATCGGCGGCGCACAGTATCCGCAGGAATTCCCTTGGGGCGACAACATCTTCTTCGTCAGGCATCTGCCACCGGCCGATCATCCGGCGTTTTTCTCATCCTCCCGACTGACGCTGAATGTCACCCGCGAGGCGATGGTGCAAAAAGGCTGGTGTCCTTCGGGCCGGTTGTTCGAAGCGGCGGCATGCGGGGTGCCGATCATAACCGACACCTGGCCCGGCCTGAGCAGCTTCTTCGAACCCGGCAGCGAGATCCTGCTGGCCCACGACACCGATGACGTGGTCGCGGCGCTCGCCTTGCCGGCAGATGAACTCGATGCCATCAAAACCCGTGCGCGCGAACGGGTTCTGGACGAACACACTTCTGCCCGACGCGCGGCGGAGCTGGACCACATTCTAAACGACGCCTTTCAAAGATCTCCCGGCGAACCGATGATGGAAGCAGTCTGATGTTGGGCATCGTGCCCGCTGCCGGGCGCGGCAGCCGCATTCAACCGCTCGGCTTCTCGAAAGAGCTGCTGCCGGTAGGCAGTCGGATCGATGGACAGACGGAGCGTCCCTGCGCGGTGAGCGAGTACCTGGTGCGGCGGATGGTGCGCGCCGGCGTCGACAAGATCTGTTTCATCATCGGATCGGGCAAATCCGATATTCTCGAATATTACGCTGCCGGCTATGGTGACGCTGCGGCTCTGTTCGTGGTGCAGCCCAACCCCGTTGGACTTTGCGATGCGATTTTTCGGGCAGCGCCTCTCGTCGCGCCCGACGAGACGGTTTTGATTGGTTTGCCCGATACGATCTGGTTCCCCGAGGACGGCTTCTCCTGCCTGCCGAATAGTTCCCTATCGTTTCTGCTCTTCCCGGTGGACCGCCCGGAATTTTTCGATGCCGTGGTTCTCGACGAGGGAGATCGGGTGAAGGAAATTCAGGTCAAGCGGCAAGACGCTGCCACGAACTGGATCTGGGGGGCGTTCAAGATGCCGGGCCGGATCTTGCACCAGCTCGCTGCACTCTGGCGTGAACGGGACCGGCGTGACGAATATATCGGCACCCTGATCAATGCCTATCTGGCTGCCGGCGGTGAAGCCTACGGTGTCAGGGCCGGAGTCTCCTACGTCGATGTCGGCACCTTCAACGGCTATCGCACGGCTCTTCGGCTGCTCGAAGAGGGCGTCGCATCCGAACAACGCCAAACCGCCATGCTTGTGGGTGGAGCACACCCGCATGTGCCTGTCGTTCCCGGCGAAGGAGCCTGACCATGCTGCATTCCCATGCCGAAATCCGCCGCCGTATCGATGCTCTCGGCCCATGGTTCCACAACATGGAACTGGCCGGTGTCGAAACCGCTCCCAACCATTTTCTCGGCAATTACCCGCTGATCAAATGGCGCAAATTCGCCGAGGCCATTCCCGCGGATCTGACAGGCAAGACGGTGTTGGATATCGGCTGCAATGCCGGCTTCTATTCCATCGAGATGAAACGGCGAGGTGCTGCCCGTGTCCTCGGCATTGATTTCGATGAGGCTTATCTGGCGCAGGCCCGCTTTGCCGCCGAGATCGCCAATTGCGAGATCGAATTCCAGAAACTGTCGGTCTACGACGTCGGCGCCCTGCGCGAAACATTCGATATCGTGCTGTTCATGGGGGTGCTTTATCACTTGCGCCACCCGTTGCTTGCGCTCGACCTTATCCGTGAGCATGTCGCCGGTGATCTGATGATCTTCCAGTCCATGCAGCGCGGCAGCACCGATCTTCCCGAGATGGAAGAGAACTATCATTTCTGGACGCATGACCTGTTCGACCGGCCGGAATTTCCCAAGCTCCATTTCATCGAGCACCGCTATGCCGACGACCCGACCAACTGGTGGATACCCAATCGAGCCTGCACCGAAGCGATGCTGCGCAGCGCCGGTTTCGAGATCGTTCTGCACCCTGAGCAGGAGGTCTATTTCTGCCGGGCCGCAGGCGACCCGGCCAGTGGCGGTCCCGTCTACCCCTCGAAAGGACAGCGCCATGATTGAAGCCGCGATGATCTGGAACGAGCCCAACAACAAATCGCATTGGGATCCCGAGCTCGACCCCGACTGGAGCCGCTTCGCCAGGATGGCAATCCTGGCGGCGGACGCAATCGCATCTGAAAACCCGGCTTTGACCAAAGTGCTCGGTGGCATCTCGCCGATAGACCCGGGATTCATCACCCGCATGAAGGAATTCGGCGTGCTGGATCATGTCGACGCCGTCGCCGTGCACGGCTTTCCGCTCGACTGGAACCTGTGGCAAATCCAGGAATGGCCGCAGAAGATCGGCGAGATCGCGACCGTCACCGACCTTCCCATCTGGGTCAGCGAAGTCGGCGTATCGACCTTCGGCGCCGAGGAAATCCAGGTCTGGGGGCTCAAGCGAACAGCTGAATTGCTGCTCGGCAATGCACCACGCGTCCAGTGGTACAGCCTCTACGATCTTCCGCGTGAATGGGAAGCAACGACGCGTCACCGCGAAGCCGAAGGCTCCTCTTATTACCGTCATTTCCATATGGGGCTGCTGCGCCAGGACGGCACGCCAAAGCCCGCGCTCGAGGAATTCCTGCGCTATACACCCGCAATGGGTCTGGTGCAGTGGTTTCATTTCGAAGATCCGCGGCTGGACGACGCTGTCGCCTGGATGAAGCGGCTGGGTGTCACCAATATGCGTACCGGGCTTTCCTGGGCGGACAGTTTTCGGCCGAATGCGCTGGACTGGTTCGACCGGCAGATGGAAGCACTCGCCGATTTCGACGTGACGGTCACCTTCTGCTTCACACCTCAGCATCGCGGAATGATGCCCCACCACACCAGCCCGCCACTGGTGCCGGAGGAGTTCGCGGAATTCTGCTCAACCATGATCCGCCGCTATGCGCCTGGCATGACATCCGCCTCGCTCCCCACGCGGCGGGCCTCGGCCGCATGAAATCGTCATGCTGCCCATGCATCAGATGCCGGACTTCGCGACACCACTGACAGGTGGGGATGCGGCGCAGGGCACCGGGACGCAACCGGCCGCGACACTCACCGTTCTCAATGTCGCCTACCCTCTCGCGCCCGTCGGACCCGACGCTGTCGGCGGTGCCGAACAGGTTCTGTCGATGCTCGATCGGGCATTGGTTCACGCCGGCCATCGATCTATCGTCATTGCTTGCCGTGGCTCCAGCACGAGCGGCACGCTTGTGGAAATACCGGCCGAAAACGGCATGCTCGACGAGGCGGCGAAGCGCCGCGCGCAAGAGGCCCATCGCAAAGCGATCGCCACTGCCCGCGCCCGATGGCCCATCGATGTGGTTCATCTGCACGGCATCGATTTCGACGCTTATCTGCCTGACGATGGTCCGACCTTGGTGACCCTCCACCTGCCGTTGGATTGGTATCCGGCCGCGGCATTGCGCCCGACGCGTGGCGACCTCTGGCTTCATGCGGTCTCGCCCAGCCAGCAGAAAACCGCGCCGTCAGGCGCCAGGCTGACGGCACCGATTCCGAACGGCGTCGACATCCAAGCACTGAACCTGCCGCAACCGAAGCGCGACTTTGCCCTGGTTCTGAGCCGGATTTGCCCGGAGAAGGGCATTCACCTGGCGCTCGATGCAGCCAAACTGGCAGGCGTTCCGCTCGTCGTCGGCGGTAAGGTCTATCCCTACGAAACGCATACGCGGTACTTTCGCGACGAGGTCCAATCTCGCCTCGATGGCCGCCGCCGCTTCCTTGGTCCGCTCGGCTTCACCGCCAAGCGACGCTTTCTCAACGCAGCGCGCTGTCTGGTCATTCCGAGCCTCGCAGCCGAGACCAGCTCGCTTGTGGCCATGGAGGCCCTCGCCTGCGGGACCCCGGTAGTCGCCTTTCCAAATGGTGCGCTTCCCGACGTCATAGAGCACGGCAGAACGGGCTTTCTCGTCGACACGGTCGACGAGATGGCCCAAGCCATTCTTGCGGCGCCCAGCTTGGATGCCGAGACATGCAGGGCGGAGGCGCGACGGCGATTTTCGCTGGAACGGATGATCTCGTCTTACATGGATGCCTATCAGGCGCTGGCACAGCTTGGCACTGGTCGCCGGCGCTTGGCTGCGACGCCGTGAGCAAAGCGGTGCTGCGCTGCGAAATCATCGGTGACCCCGCGCAGTTCGACGCCTTGACGCCGCACTGGTGGAAACTGTGGCAGCAGAGTCCCTCGGCGACGCCGTTTCAATCTCCCGCCTGGCTGGTGCCATGGTGGCACGCATTCGCACCCGGTGAACTGGCGACAGTCGCGGTCTGGCGCGGCGGCGATCTGGTCGGGCTGGCGCCGCTCTATCTCGAGCACGGGACGGCCGGTTCGAAGCTGCTTCCGGTCGGCATTTCGCTCAGCGACTATCTGGACATCCTGGCTGTCCCTGGGATCGAAGCCGAGGTTGTCGGCATTATCAGCGAGTCGATCTTCTCGATCGGGTGGGCGCAATGGATCTTGTCGGACTTGCCGCAGGACAGCGTCGCCCTTGCGATGAAGCATCCCGAGATGGATCGGCCGACCGCCCATGCCGCCTGCCCCGTGCTCGCCATCGCCGGCGACGAAACGCTGGCAGGCTGCGTCCCCGCAAGACGCAGACGCCAGTTGCGTCGGGCGCGCCAGGCGGCATCAAGATGCGGCGGGATTGCGCTGTCATCGGCATGCGGCAGTCCGCAAACCTTCCTCGATCAATTGATCCGCCTGCACAATGTGCGATGGGCCGAACACGGAGGGGGGGTGTTGGCCAACCCCGCCGTCGAGCAATTCCATCGGCTCTCGCTTCCCTTGCTCGATGCTCATGGTCTGGTGCGATGCTGGCTGCTCGCGATCGATGACAGGACCATCGGTGCCTATTACGGATTTCACCACCGCGGCCGTGCCTACGCTTATCTGGGTGGGTTCGACCCTGCTTATGCCGAGGAGAGCCCGGGCGCGATCCTGATTGGCCACGCAATCGTGGAGTCGATCCGCGAAGATGCGCGCGAGTTCGATTTCCTGCGCGGCCAGGAGGCCTACAAATATGGCTGGGGCGCCGCCGACAGGTGGACGATGCGCAGGGTCTGGACGCGGAGTTGACCCATGAGTGTAACCGCACCGAAAGGCGCCCAGCGCCGGACATCGGTCAGGCTGGCGGTTGAAGACTGCATGGCCGACGGTATTTGCGCCGAAGGTGTTCTCGTCAGGCTGGCGCTCCACCTGCCGCCCACAATTGGGGCAGCGGAATTGGCGGAGGTCGTGCTGAAAGTCCGTCCGGCGGATACCGGCGACGCGGCAAGATTGCGGAAGGTCGCCGGACTGCTGCGCTGCAAACCAGACGTCTTTGCCATGTTGCGAGCGACGGGCGGCGCCGTTCGCCATGAGCGCAATGAGGACGAGACGAATGCCGCTGTCGTCATGCGGCTGGCGTCCAGCTTCGATGCCGCGGCAGCGATTTCGGGAGCCGCGAGTGTCCAACTGGCATCCCTCGGCGATGAGGAAAGGCTCACAGCCACGACCAACGAAATCGTCGCATGGCTGGAAGGCCGAGAATTCACCGGAAGGGAACGGAGCATTCTCGACATCGGTTGCGGCATCGGCCGTTTCGAGCGTGCGCTGTGCAAATCCTTCAAGCGGATGGTCGGTATCGATATATCGTCGCGAATGATCTCCATCGCCTCAGAGCAATGCGCCGCACTCGGCAATGTCGAGTTACGACAAACCTCCGGTCTCGATCTGGCCGATTTCGACGATGCCAGTTTCGATTGCGTGCTGGCGGTCGACAGCTTTCCCTATCTGGTTCTGGCCGGCATGGCAGAGCGGCATTTCGAAGAAATTGCGCGCGTTCTGAAACGGCCGGGCTGGCTCGCCTTGCTGAACTATTCCTATCGCGGATCACTTTTCTCAGACCGCGACGATATCGGCCGTCTGGCGCAAGCTCATCAATTGCGGGTCCTCATCGACGGTGAGAAGCCGTTTCGATCATGGGATGGCAACGCTTTTTTGCTCGCTCGGTGAGACGGAACATTACAGCACGATGCCAGTTCGGACGTCGAGCAAAGGGCACCAACGAGTGTCCTCGATTCGAAGGAGGAGCGCGGGCTGGACGGCAATCGGATCAAGTCCGATGGATTACGCCGCTAATCGATTGCCGAAGGACTGAACGCCACCGCGCGGGCCTGTGGTCCGCGGGACGACCAAGGAGCAAGGAAATAAACCTGTGCAAGGGTCCGCCGGTCAGCTTCTCGGCGGTGGACACAGGCTTGTAATGCCGGGCGCTTATCACCACACTACGATCAAGGGACCGCTATCAAGAGAATGTGATGTCTCGTTCGAGCGACGATACCGCGGATCCGCATGTCGAGATGGCGGTGGATCGGGAGATTGCCTCCCTGCTGGCAGCCATAGAGCAGGAAAAGATTCCGGACCGCCTCACCAAGCTGGCGATCGAATTGCAGAACGCGCTCGTCGAGAAGCGTCGGCGCGACGCGAACAACTGACTATCTGCGGCTGTCGACCTCGACGTCGAGCTGACCGTCCGACAGCTGGTTTCTCCTCTCCATCAATGTCTCCAGCGAACTCTCCCCTAGGAGTTCAAGGATGTTGGCGCGCGCACGGTTCAGGCGGCTTTTGACCGTCCCGACCGCGCAACCGCATATGTCGGCGGTTTCCTCGTAGCTCACTCCCAAAACGCCGATCAGCATCAGCACCTCGCGTTGGTGTTCAGGCAGTCTTTGAATGGCGCCGTGAACTTCCCTGCTCTGAACGGTCCATTCCTGGGTGGCTTCCGAAATTGGTCTCGAAGAGGCGCAGTCGAGCAGGCCTGGCGCCTCCCGGGCAGCGATCTTGACCCGGGTATAATAGGTGTTGCGCATGATGGTGAAGAGCCACGACTTCATTCGCGTACCGGGTTCGAACTTGTCGATGTTGGCGAGACCCTTGGTCAGTGTCTCCTGCACGAGATCGTCAGCATCGTCGGGGACGCGGCAGAAGGTGCGGGCGAATGCCCGCAGGGCGGGTATCAGGTCAACGATGGAAACTTCATTGGTTTCCTGGTCGGCCAAAAGGCAGCCTCCGGATGACAATGGTCCAGCTCCCAGCAGAAAGAGTGTGTGAACGCAGCCTCAGCTAAATGCATGGAAGTTTGGTTCGTTCCTCTTGCTGGAGACAACTCTTCATAATTCTTCGCGGGCGGAGATGTCTGTCATGCGATCGGCGCATACCATCGCCGCAGCAGCGACGCCTCCTTCGACAGTGGTATCTAACAGCGTCCGCTTTTTTACGGGAACAAAGCCGTTCACCGGCAGTTTGATGGCTTGCCACTTCAACCTTCCAGTATCGATCGAGGACCTGTCATGGCCAAATCCGCTCGCCCCTCCGCTCGCCAATCGGCAAGTGGACTGGATCAGAATAGCGCGCGCGGAAATGGCGGCGAGTTGCACCAGATTGCGGGAGACGACACGCCTGTCCTTACCACGGCGCTCGGAACGCCTGTCTCCGACGACCAAAACACATTGCGGATCGGTGAACGCGGACCATCGCTGATCGAAGACTTTCACTTTCGCGAGAAGATTTTCCACTTCGACCACGAACGCATCCCGGAACGGGTCGTCCATGCCCGCGGCTATGGCGCGCATGGTTATTTCGAGACCTACGACTCACTGGCCAAATACACACGTGCCGACATTTTCCAGCGAGCTGGTGAAAAGACGCCGGCATTCGTTCGTTTCTCGACGGTTGCCGGCAACAAGGGCTCGTTCGATCTCGCCCGCGACGTGCGCGGCTTTGCGGTCAAGCTCTACACCAAGGAAGGCAATTGGGATTTGGTCGGCAACAACATTCCGGTCTTCTTCATCCAGGACGCCATCAAGTTTCCCGATCTGATCCACGCCGCCAAACAGGAGCCCGACCGTGCTTTTCCGCAGGCACAGACGGCGCACGACAATTTCTGGGACTTCATCAGCCTGATGCCGGAATCGATGCACATGGTGATGTGGATCATGTCGGATCGCGCCATCCCGCGTTCCTTCCGCTTCATGCAAGGCTTCGGTGTGCATACGTTCCGCCTCGTCAACGCCAAGGACGAATCCACCTTCGTCAAGTTCATCTGGAAACCCAAGCTCGGCATGCAATCGGTGGTCTGGAACGAGGCGGTCAAGATCAACGGCGCCGATCCCGACTTCCATCGCCGCGATCTGTGGGAGGCCATACAGGCCGGCAATTTCCCGGAATGGGAGTTGACGGTGCAACTGTTCGATCAGGCGTTTGCCGACAGTTTTGACTTCGATATCCTGGACGCAACGAAGATCATTCCCGAAGAGGTTCTCGAACCAATTCCGGTCGGTCGGCTGGTGCTCGACCGGATGCCGGATAATTTCTTCGCCGAGACCGAGCAGGTTGCATTCATGACGCAGAATGTGCCGCCCGGAATCGATTTCTCCAACGATCCGCTTCTGCAGGGCCGCAACTTCTCCTATCTCGATACCCAATTGAAGCGGCTGGGCAGTCCGAACTTTACCCATCTGCCGATCAATGCACCGAAGTGCCCGTTCGCCCATTTTCAACAGGACGGGCACATGGCCATGCGTAATCCGGCCGGGCGCGCCAACTATGAACCGAACTCATGGGGACTGGGACCGCGCGAGGATCCGCAGCGTGGCTTCCGTTCTTTCGCCGATGTCGAACAAGGGCAGAAAGTACGTCTGCGCGCGGAGAGCTTCGCCGATCACTACAGCCAGGCCCGGCAATTCTTCAACAGCCAGACACCACCGGAGCAGCGTCACATCGCGATGGCGCTGACGTTTGAACTGAGCAAGGTCCAGGCGCCGGCGATCCGCGAACGCATGGTTTCGCATTTGTTGAACATCGATGAAACGCTGGCGACCACGGTCGCCGACAAGCTCGGCATCCGTGACATGCCCGAACCTGCCGAAGCCGCCGTTCCACCGCGCGATGACTTGCCGCCGTCGCCGGCGCTCAGCATCATCCAAAACGGGCCCGACAGTTTCGAAGGCCGCAAAGTCGGTGTCATGCTCAGCGATGGAGCCGATGTCGCGCTGTTCGAGGAACTTCGTTCCGCCATCGAAGCGGAAGGCGCGGTGATGGAGGTGGTTGCGCCCAAGGTGGGCGGCGTCGAAGCCGCCGACGGCACCCACATCGAAGCAAGGCACATGATCGACGGCGGTCCATCCGTTTTGTTCGACGCGGTGGTGCTGCTCCTCTCCGAGGCGGGCGCCGAGCTACTGGTCACGGAGGCCGCTGCGAAGGATTTCGTGTCTGATGCGTTTGCGCATTGCAAGTTCATCGGCTTCACCTCCGGGGCCGAGCCGCTCCTGATCAAAGCAGGCGTCGCTCCCGATGCCGATGAGGGGCTGAGGCGGCTGGATTCGGCAGCTTCGGTAGCTGCGTTTGTGCAGTCATGCCGCAAACTGCGGCTCTGGGCGCGGGAGGCGGCTGTCAAACTTTGATGCGATGGCGTCAGCTGTTTCCGTTGGCGCGTCCGCACTCTTTGGTTTGCCGCCAACCCAGCCGGCACCGCGGTCTACGAGCGATCTTCCTTGCTGGACGCTTGTCGCCGCTGCTTCTCCAGGACCTCGTCGGTCCCGACCAGCTTCTTTGCTCCGCCTGAAATGGTCGTGGACACCACCGAAGGCGGATCGCTCGCCGGAAAGGAATCCTCCAACCCCGCCTGCAGTTGGTCCTCGAGCGTGCGTGGTTCTTCGGACCGGCCGGGCGTTCTGCGCGTGTCGATCTTCTCCAGCGACTGTTTCTTTTTCGGCGAATCGTTGGCGTTCCGGACCAGGGCGTAAAGCTGCTCGATCGCGAGTTCCTTGATCGTTTCGAAATCGGCCCGATCGTCCTTGGCAGCCTCGATTTGATCAACCATGGCTTTCTCGAAGCGGTCGAGGCTGTCGCCTCCGCAGGCATGGGAAAGGCGCAACAGGGCTTCGTTCAGCATCAACGGAGCGAAATGTGCTGAAGCTTCAAGCCTGAGTTGCCTTAAACGGTCCGGAGTTGCGGCCTGCAACTTTGACATGGACAACCTCCTTTCTCCCACAAGCGTCTCAACGGGATTTGACCGCCGATGTTCCACCGTGCCTGAACATCTGTCATGCCATGCGAGCTACAGGAACCAGCTTGCCACCAATCCCGCCGACGCCGCAAAAATCGCCAGGGTCGTCACGCCGCCCAGGATGTTCGTGCTTGTGCTGTTGACCTTGTCGCCCATGATCTTGCGATTATTGGTCATGATGAGGATGAAAAGCAGCAGCGGCGGCGTTGAAAATCCTTGCACGATGCCGGACCAGACGAGAGCTTTCATCGGGTTGAAGCCGAAGAAATTGAGACCCACCGCCACCAGCGTTATGACCCCGATCGCGATGTAGAATTTGGGAGCCTGCCGGGGTTTGGCATGCAGGCTATTCTTCCATCCCATCGCCTGGGCGAAATCGAAAGCAGCGCCAGCGGTCATGATCGGCACGGCCAGGAAGCCGACGCCAATTACACCGGCCGCAAAGAGAATGCCGGCAGCGTCGCCGGCAAGCGGCCGCAGCGCTTCGGCCGCCTGTGCCGCTGTCTCGATCTGCGTGTGTCCGGCCTTGTAGAGCGTCGACCCGGTCGAAAGGATGATAAAATACATGATCAGATTGGAGAACGTCATGCCGATCAGGATATCGCGGCGGGATCGGCGCAGTTCACCCTCGGTGGCGCCTTTGCGCTCTTCGAGGCTCGTTCGACCCTTGGCGATCTCCTCCTCCACCTCCTGATTGGACTGCCACGTGTAAAGGTATGCGGAGAGAGTGGTCCCGACGATGGCGACGAGGATGGACAGGTACTCTCGGCTGAACTCGATTTGTGGCAACAGCGTGCCACGCAGGACGGAAGCGGCATCCGGTTTGGCAAGCACTGCGGAGACCACATAGGCAAGCAGAGCCAGAGCCAGCCACCGGAACACATTTCGGATCAATTTGTACGACCCGAGCACCTGCAGGGCAAAAATGACGACCGCAACGGCAGTGACGACCAACGGAGCAGGCAGCGGAACGAACAGCACAATAGCCGCCGACATGGCGCCAAGGTCGGCGGCTGCCTCGATCGTGTTGCCGATCAGCACGCCCACCAGCACGAACCATAGCAGCCAACGCGGATAGAAGTCCGATATGACCTGGAAAAGCCCGCGACCCGAAACCTGGCCAAGTTTGGATGAAAGGTAGACGACGAGATACATCATCGGCAGCGTGACAGGTGCCGTCCACAGCAGGTCGGGGCCGAACCGCGCTCCGGCGCTTGCGTAGGTACCGATGGCCGAGCAGTCGTCATCGGCCGCGCCGGTGATCAGGCCAAGCCCAAGCGCCCGAACGACGTCGCCCCCTTTTCGCCTGCTTTCCCTTTGGCCAGCATTCTCAGGCGGCTTGTTCATTGAAGGCGCGTCTTTACCGAGGCCACGCAAGAAATCATGACGAACATTCCAATCGGATGGCGATGAAGCGTTGCAGCTGCATTGAGATCGAGGTTCGAACCTCCGGTCAGGTTTTTTGTTCCTGGACACGGTCCCGGCCCGCGACGGCGGCGGAGCCGACGTCAAAGCGAATGCTCCGTTTGCCTGAAGAAGAGAATGCATGTGTCAAAGCCAGTCCTTCAGGCACAAAAGCTATTTCTTGAAGTCAGCGGCTCGTACTGCCGCCGATCACCATCCGCACGCCGAGGCCGATGATGAGACAGCCGGCGAGCCGCTGCTGCCAAAGCCTTGCGCGAGGGTGCCGCATGACCCATGCGCCGACCGCGCCCGATGCCAAGGCGTAGGCTCCCAGCACCAGCACACCGGTTATCTTCTGTGTTGCGCCGAGCAGCACCAGTTGCAACGTGACGGAGCCCCTATGCGGGTCGACAAATTGCGGCAGGAACGCAACCATGAACATCAAAGGCCAGGGATTGCTCAGATTGGCGATCATTCCTTCCCGGGCGGCGGCGAGCGGCCGCAGGGCCTTGATGTCACCTGTGGGAATGGTTGCCGAGGCTGAAAGCAGCAGCCGGAAACCCAGCCACATGATATAGGCCGCCCCGGCCCATCGAAGCAGATTGAACGCCACCGGCGAGGCGTGGACAAGCGAAGACAGGCCGAATGCAATCAGCGGAAGCTGCACCAGTCCGGCGCCCAGCGTCATGCCGAGTACCGTGAACAACGCCACGCCGCGCCCGTGTCCGATGCCGCGGGCCATCACCAGCATGCTGTCGGGGCCTGGCGGCACCTGCATCAGAATGACGGTTCCGACAAAAGCTGTCCACAATGAGAGGTCGATGGGCATCTCCTTTCGCGCCGCCGATGACATCAAAGCGGCCAGCCGTCACCGGGTTCCGGCGGCAAATGAAAATGTCCATCGCGAAGAACCTCCATGAAACCGTCAGATGGAACGCGGTGCAGTCCTGGAAGTTGAAAAGCCGGAGCCGTTCCTGAACCGGTTTTGGAGGCCTGATCCGTGCATGAACCGATAAACGCCTTCCCGCTCCCGCTGGATACGTCTCCGATGGAGGCCAGGCTTGCCGATGCAATCCCAAGGGATGGGAACCGCTGGCAGTACGAGCCTAAATGGGACGGATTCCGCTGCCTTGCTTTCAAGAGCGACGACACCGTTGACCTGCGCGCCAAATCCGGCAAGCCGCTAGGCCGCTATTTTCCGGAAATCACGGAGATCCTGCGTGACCTCAAGCGCGGGCATTTCGTCATCGACGGCGAGATTGTCATCGAGGTGGACGGTGAGCTTTCCTTCGAGGCGCTGCAGATGCGTCTTCACCCGGCACAAAGCAGAATCCGCAAACTGAGTTCGCAGACGCCTGCCAGTCTGATCCTCTTCGACATGCTTGCCAGGCCGGGCGGCGAGGTCATCACGGGCAAACCACTTGTCGAAAGGCGGCGAGCGATCGAGGACTTCGTGACCTCCTCGAACAGTCCGGATCTTCGCCTGTCGAAGTGCACTTATGATGCAGCGACGGCGGCTCGATGGCTGAACGGGGCCGGCCATGCATCGACCGACGGCATCGTGGCCAAAGTGCTCGACGAGCATTATCTGTGCGGCGAACGTGCGATGGTGAAGGTAAAGCCGAGGCGCACCGCCGATTGCGTTGTCGGCGGTTTCCGCTATCTCGCGGGTAGCCGTGAGGTCGGCTCACTGCTCCTCGGCCTCTACAATGACGACGGCAAGCTCGATCACGTCGGCTTCACGTCGACCATCGCCAGGACCGACCGAGGAGCGCTCACGCGCCGGCTGGAAGGGCTGCGGTCAGAGCCCGGATTCACTGGCAAGGCGCCCGGCGGCCCGAGCCGCTGGAGCACGGAGCGCAGCGGACAATGGGAGCCTTTGGAACCTGAACTGGTGGTGGAGGTCCGCTTCGACCACGTCACCGGCAATCGGTTTCGCCATGGCACCAAACTGCTGCGCTGGCGCCCCGACAAGGCGCCACGGCAATGCACGTTCGAGCAGATCGAATAGACCGCCCCAGGAAGATCGCCCCAGAAACCTGTCACGATTTATTGCGACGAAGGAACCAACTCGGGATTCACCGGTTCGGACACCATCCACCCGGAGCTACCCTGACATGCCAAATGCAGCAGAAATTCTGATCGACACACTCGTCGCCTGGGACGTGGAGGTGGTGTTCGGCTTGCCGGGAGACGGCATAAACGGGGTCATGGAAGCGTTGCGGACGCGGCGCGATAAAATTGCCTTCGTTCAGGTCCGGCATGAAGAGTCGGCTGCCTTCATGGCATGTGCGTATGCCAAGTGGACAGGAAAGCTGGGCGTGTGCCTTGCGACGTCCGGCCCCGGCGGAACACATCTTCTGACCGGCCTCTATGACGCCAAGCTCGACCAGGCTCCGGTGCTGGCGATTACGGGCATGCAGTTCCACGATCTGATCGAGACGTTCACGCAACAGGATGTCGATCTGACGCGCGTGTTCAACGATGTCTCCGTTCATAACGCCCATGTTGCCGATGCCGCGCATATGGAAAACGTCGCCAGCCTTGCCTGCCGAACGGCGCTGGCGCGCAAGGGCGTCGCCCATCTTTCGATTGCCAGCGACATCCAGGAGCAGGAGCGCGATCCGTCGAAGCGCTCCAAGCGCAATCGCCCGGCGCACACGCCGCAGGATATGTTCGCCGGTCACAGCGTACCGCTGGACGTTGAGCTCGACAAAGCCGCCGCCATTCTCAATGACGCTTCGCGGGTTGCGATCCTGGCCGGGCGCGGCGCCATCGGCGCGGCCGCCGAACTCGAACACACGGCGCGCCTGCTGCAGGCGCCTGTCGCGAAGGCTTTGCTGGGCAAGGCGGTGCTGCCGGACGACCATCCCTACACCACCGGCGGGATCGGCATTCTTGGAACCCTTGCTTCGCAAGAGGCGATGGAGAACTGTGACGCGGTGCTGATTATCGGTTCGACCTTTCCCTACATCGAATACTACCCGAAGCCCGGACAGGCCCGTGGCGTCCAGATCGACTGCGATGCGCAACGGATCGGCTTGCGCTTTCCGGTCGAGGCCGGCCTTGTCGGCGACGCGGCAGAGACATTGCGCGCGCTCAACCAGCGCCTGACGCAAAAGCCCTCGGATGAATTCCTGCGCCGTTCCCAGGAGACCATGAGAAAATGGCGCGAGATGATGCGGCAGTCGGAAGACATGCAGGCGCAACCATTGAAGCCACAAGCGATTGCCCGGGCTTTCGGACAAAGATTGGCCGACGACACAGTGCTGGCCACGGATTCCGGTCAGAATACGGAGCTGGCCGCCCGCCATGTCGATCTTCGCAGCGGCCAGGCATTCGGGGTGTCCGGATCGCTGGCGTCGATGGCGTGCGGTCTGGCCTACGCCATCGCTGCCGGCATAGCTTTTCCCGGTCGACCGGTCGCCGCTATCGTCGGCGATGGCGGCTTTGCCATGCAGCTCGGCGAATTCTCGACGGCGGTGCGCTACAAGATCCCGCTGAAGGTTCTGGTGATCAAGAACAACATGCTCAATCAGATCGCCTGGGAGCAGATGATGTTTCTGGGCAACCCGCAATTCGGTTGCGAACTGCAGCCGATCGATTTTGCCAAGGCGGCAGAAGCAATGGGCGCAAAGGGTTTTCGCATCGAGCGGCCCGATCAGATCGAGACGGTTCTCGACCAGGCTTTCGCCACGCAAGGCCCTGTCGTGATCGAAGCGCTGGTAGATGCCTATGAGCCGCTGATGCCGCCCAAAATGCCGGCAGACTACGCCAAGAACTTCCGCCAGGCCCTGCCGCGGACGCCGGGACACGAACGCATAGAAGAAAATATCGCCCGTGAGCCGGCGAAATCGATGATGGATGCCTAGAGGCGGCGCAGGGAGGTGGAACAGCGCGCCTCAGTGGCTTCATTCTGAATCTTTCCAGATGAACCCGCGCTCTTCCGGGTGACGGATGCGGATCATGAGCTTCGACGCGCTCTTTTCGACCTCGATTTGCTATGGCAACGGCGCTCCGCAGGCTGGTTGGACTCTGGCGCTACCCATCACATTGCCACTGGCGGCAATCCTTTTGCTGTATGTTGCCGGCGCTGGCCGGCTGTGGCGACGGAGCGGACGTGGACGTCGCTTGCGATCCCGGCAGGCCTTGCTGTTTGCTGCCGGCTGGTCCGTCCTGGCGTTCGCCCTTGTAAGCCCGATCCATGCATTGGGCGAACATGTGTTTGCGGCGCACATGATCGAGCACGAATTGCTGATGGCGGTCGCAGCGCCTCTGCTGGTTGCCTCCCGCCCGACGGCGGCGATGATGTGGGCCCTGCCGGTACAGCTGCGCCAGATATTCGGAGCGGCCGGACATGCAAATGCGCTTCGGGCGGTCTGGGCGTTCATCGGCCGTCCTGTGGTCGCGACCGTCCTGCACGGAGCCGCGATATGGATCTGGCATGTCCCGGCGCTGTTCGAGGCTGCCCTCCAGCAGGGCTTCCTGCATTATGCCCAGCACGCGAGTTTCCTCGGTAGCGGGCTTTTGTTCTGGTGGGTGCTGCTGCCTCGCCTTGGCCGCGAGCAGGCTTGCGGCAATGCCGTGATGCATCTTTTCTTCACCTCCCTCCACACCGGGCTGCTCGGGGTGTTGCTCGTCGTCTCGCCCAGGCTGTGGTATCCGGATAATGCGATCGGCTCGGATTTATGGGGGCTCAACCCGCTCGAGGACCAGCAACTTGCAGGCTTGATCATGTGGATTCCCGCCGGCCTGATCTATGGCGGAGCCGCACTGCTCCTGGTCGCTTTCTGGATTCAAACGAGCGGTCGGCGGCAACAGGCTTTCCAGCAGTTGCGCATCGTCTAACCCGCACCGCTTCGCGTCGGTTTTCAGCCGGGCGGTGTTGCCAAGCATCCTTTTTCAGTCAGCCGCGTTATGGCCTTGGCAACGATGGTGGATCCTTCATGGCGAGGTGCATGAGTCCGTTGGCCAGCTCTCGCAGGCTGACACGACCGCGAATGTCGCTTGCCCCCACATGTCCTAGGCAAATCTTGCCTGGCACCGTTCAGGGAACGGCCGCGCAACGGCGTTTGAGGGCGATCAGCGCAGCGCCGATATTGGCCTTGGCAGGATGCGGCGACAGGCAATCGGCCCTCCATGCACACGGTGCGAATGCCCGGAGAATCCTTGATCTGATCTGGTCCTTCACCGCAATCGCAGTGGCCACGTGGCTGCTTGTCATGTTGATCCTGGCGGCAGCGCTTTTGCGTCGTCGCCTGTCCGAGACAACGCGCTCGCCGCTCGAGATCGATTCTCGTCAGGAGCGCCGATTTACCCGCGCTGTCGGCAGCGCCATTGCGTTGACCGTTCTGGTGCTCATCATGATGACGATAGCGAGTTTTTTCGCCGGCAAATCCATTGCTTCGCTGAGTGGAACGGAAACGCTTGCCGTGCGCATCACCGGGCACCAATGGTGGTGGGAGGTCCGGTATCCCGGAGATGATCGGTCCCAATCGATCGTCACGGCAAATGAAATCCATGTCCCGGTTGGCGAACCGGTCAAGGTCGAACTCGATTCGCTCGATGTCATTCATAGCTTCTGGGTGCCGAACCTTGCCGGCAAGCGCGATCTCATTCCGGGCCGGCCGAGTGAGCTTACACTCATCGCCGATAAGCCCGGCATCTATCGTGGCCAGTGTGCCGAATTCTGCGGCTATCAGCACGCCCATATGGCCATCACCGTCATCGCGGAAAGCCGCGAAGCGTTCGAAGCATGGCAATCCAGGCAAAACGCCGTCGCATCCGCGCCTGGCGGCGACGAAGAGCGCCGCGGCCAACAGGCATTTCTGTCCACCGGCTGTGCGCTCTGCCACACGATAAGAGGCACGCCTGCCAGCGGAACGGTGGGACCTGACCTAACTCATCTCGCCAGCCGACGCGCACTGGCCGCGGATACGCTCGCCATGACCCCTGGCGCGCTCGCCGCCTGGATCGCCGATCCACAGTCGATAAAGCCCGGCGCCAAGATGCCGCGCATTGCCCTTAGCGCCGACGATTTCAACGCGGTCGTCACCTATCTCGGAAGCCTCGAATGAGTGGCCTTGCGGGAAAGCCGGCCGAGCACACTCAGGAGGCCCTGAAAGGCATCCGTGACACCGGTCTCGAAGAGGTGAGACTGCGCGCCTTTCTGGCGCATGCCTGGCGAACGCCGAAAGGCTTCTACGGCTGGCTGGTCACGGTCGATCACAAGCTGATCGGACGGCGCTATATCGTGACGGCTTTCCTGTTTCTCACCCTTGCGGGTCTGTCAGCGCTCGCCATGCGCTTCCAGCTTGCCCAGCCTGAGGCCGGCCATATCGGTCCCGATCTCTACAACCAGCTGTTCACCATGCACGGCACGACGATGATGTTTCTGTTTGCCGTGCCGGTGATGGAAGCTTTCGCCATTTACCTGGTGCCGCTGATGATCGGCACTCGCAATGTCGCCTTTCCGCGGCTCAATGCATTCAGCTACTGGGTCTATCTTTCCGGCGGGCTGATGATCTGGATCGCCTTCGCCTTCGAAACCGGTGCGGATGCCGGCTGGTTTTCCTATGTGCCGCTCGCCGGACCCGAATATGGCATCGGCAAGCGCCCCGATTTCTGGGCGCAGATGGTGACCTACACCGAAGTGTCCGCCCTCGCGGTAGCGGTCGAGATCATCGCGACAGTTTTCAAACAACGTGCCCCCGGCATGTCGCTCGACCGCATCCCGCTCTATGTCTGGTCCGTCCTCGTTACGGCTTTCGTCATCCTGTTCGCCATGCCGGCCGTGATGGTCTCGAGCACAATGCTGATCCTCGACCGCCTGGTCGGCACAAAATTTTTCGACCCCGCAGCAGGCGGCGATGCACTGCTGTGGCAGCATCTGTTCTGGTTCTTCGGCCATCCCGAGGTCTATATCATCTTCATTCCGGCGACCGGCTTCGTTTCCGCGATCCTGCCGACCTTCGTTCGCCGCCCGGTGTTCGGCTATCTCGGGATCGTGCTGTCGTTGATCGCGATCGGTTTTCTTTCCTTCGGCCTGTGGGTGCACCACATGTTCGCTACCGGCCTGCCGCAACTCGGCGAGAGCTTCTTCACCGCTTCCTCGATGATGATCGCCATTCCGAGCGGCGTTCAGATCTTCTGCTGGATTGCGACGATCTGGGGCGGCCGGCCGATCTTCGCCACGCCCATGCTTTTCGTTCTCGGCTTCATCTTCACCTTTGTGATCGGCGGCCTGACCGGCGTCATGGTCGCCTCGGTGCCGCTCGACCTGCAGGTGCACGACACCTATTTCGTGGTTGCCCATTTCCATTATGTGCTGGTCGGGGGCGCCGTCTTCCCCCTGCTCGGCGCCGTTTATTACTGGTTTCCCAAGATCACCGGACGCATGCTGTCCGAGAGGCTCGGCCGCTGGAATTTCTGGCTGGTCTTCCTCGGGTTCAATCTCACCTTCTTCCCCATGCATATTCTCGGTCTGCAAGGCATGCCGCGCCGCGTTTATACGTATCCGCCGGCGAGCGGCTGGGGCGAGATGAACCTCTTCATCAGCCTCTCTTCGCTGGTGGTGTTCGCGGGCTTCGCGCTTTTCTTCCTGAATCTCTTTCTCAGCCTCCGCAACGGCCGCATTGCAGGAGACAATCCCTGGGGCGCGAGCACGCTCGAATGGGCGACGACGTCGCCGCCGCCCTCCTACGATTTTTCGCGGCTGCCCGTGGTAACTCACCGCGAACCGCTTTGGGCCGAGCCCGATGTGCTCCCAGTGGTCGAAGGTCTGCGTGTCGACGCCCGCGAGGTGCTCGCCGGCACGGTCGTCGATGCGATGCCGCAAGTAAGGGTACCATCGGCTGACAACTCGATCTGGCCGTTGCTGTCGGCCATCGCAGTCGGCGGCGCATTTCTCGGTTCGATATACACGCCGTGGGCGGTGGTCTGGGGAGCGATCCCGGTTTCGATCGGCTTTATCTGCTGGTTCTGGCCGAAGGGCGAACCGGAGGACGAGGAATGAGGCACCGCCCCGTCGCCGACGTCAGTCACCTGCCCACATACGATTTCGGGTCAGCGAGCCCGATGTGGTGGGGAACCCTTGCCTTCATTGCCCTCGAGGCAACCGGTTTTGCCTTGGCGATAGGCACTTACTTCTATCTGGCCGTGCTGGCCCGGCATTGGCCCATTGGGGCCCCTGCGCCAGATCTGCTGCCGGGGACGGCAGTACTGGTTATTCTGGTTGCGAGCGTCGTGCCCAACCACATGATCGAGGTTTGGGCACGTCGCCAGGACCTGGCGAAAGTTCGCCTTGGCATGGTCGTCATGTCGATCGTCGGCATTCTTCCGCTGATCGTCCGCATCTGGGAATTTCCGGCTCTGCGGATTTCCTGGGATCAGAACGCTTACGGATCGATCGTCTGGTTCCTGCTCGGGCTGCATACGACGCATCTCCTTACCGATGTCGGCGACACGATCGTCCTGGCGGTTCTCATGTTCACGCAAAAAGGCAAGGCAGGCCGCCGCTTCAGCGACGTCTCGGACAACGCCTTCTACTGGGACTTCGTCGTCGTCTCATGGGTCGTGCTCTATCTTGTTATCTATTGGGCTCCGAGGATGTGAGATGCAGGCGATCCGTACCGGCGTTTCCTGGGCAGGCCTGGTCAGCGGACCAGTTGCGTGGGCAATAACGCTGCAGCTCGATTATTCGATTGCATCCTGGCAATGCCAGGCCGGCTTTCGTCCCACTGCCTTGTTCTCGTTGATAGGCGCCGCGGTCGCCCTGGCAGGCGCGCTGCTGTCATGGCACGCCGTTCATGACCGCGGACATGGTACGGTTCCGCCCCGGAAGGCGCGCACGCGCGCATTCCTTGCCAGGACTTCCGTGGGCATCGGGGCGCTGTTCACGCTCATCTTGCTGGCGCAGCTGATGGCAGGGCTGATCTTCAGCGGGTGCGAACTGTGACGAGGTCAAAGACCCGGAGATTGGCCGTCCGCCGGTGCCCGCCTTGGCCTGCCGCGGGAATTCCATTCCCGGCCGTCACCTCCCGGGCGGTCGCGCTCGTCTTGGCATCGTTGGCGCTTTGCACTGAGCTGCGGGCGAGCGAAATCCAGAAGGGTGAATACCTTACCCGAGCGGCCGACTGCATCGGCTGCCACACGTCCAATCCGAGCCGCCCGTTCGCTGGAGGCTATCGCGTGCCGACACCCTTCGGCGACGTATACTCGACCAACATCACACCTGATCCTGACACGGGCATTGGACGCTACTCCGCGGACGAGTTCGTGCGGGCCGTGCGGAAAGGTATCAGGCGCGACGGAGCCGATCTCTATCCCGCCATGCCCTATGACAGCTTCGCCGCGATGAGCCGCGAGGACGTGCTTGCGATCCGGATCTACCTCCTGGCGCAGCCGCCGATCTCGCAGCCGCAGCCGCGAAACATCCTGCCTTTTCCATTCAACCAGCGCTGGACAGTTGCGCTGTGGAAGCTCGCGAACCTGCATACCGGCAGTTTCACGCCCGATCGGAACCGGACCGCCGCATGGAACAGGGGAGCCTACCTGGTCGAGGTGCTCGGCCACTGCGGTGCCTGCCACACGCCAAGGAATGCGACGTTCGGCATGGATGAAGACCACAAGCTTGCCGGCGGCACCGCCGGCATCTGGCAGGCCTTCAACATCACCAGCGACAAGATCGCAGGCGTCGGCGGCTGGAGCAACGAAGAGCTGTCTCGATTTCTCAAAACCGGCGCAGTGCCCGGGAAGGCTTATGCCGGCGGGCCGATGGCGGAAACGGTCATGAACAGCCTGCAACATCTTTCCGATGACGATATCCAGGCCATCGTCGCTTATCTCAGGGACGTGCCCGCCCAATCGGGAGACGAAAAGCAGCCGCGGTTCTCATGGGGTAACGCGGCCACGGCCGACGGCGATGCTGGAACCGAAGGGATGACGCAAGGCAGCGGGACCGCAGCCGGCGATGATCTCTATCGATCGCTCTGTTCGACGTGCCATGGGGCGAACGGAGGCGGATCGTCAGACGGATCCTATCCGTCCTTGACCCGCAACAGCACCCCCGGCGCGGCCACGCCCGAGGATGTCGCCATGACCATCCTTGAAGGCGTCAAAGCTGGCGACGTGGCGAGGCGTAAATCGATGGCGGCCTTCGGCGGCTGGCTGGACGATGGCCAGGTGGCAGCCCTTGCAAATTACGTCACCGCTCGGTTCGGAAATCCCGACGTCAGCGTTACCGCGGCCGATATACGCCAGATGCGAGCCGGCTCGACAACAGGCCAGACAATCATGGTTCTGGCGGCTCAATCACTTGTGGCGTGCGCCGCCGTGTTGATGCTTGGGCTGCTGCTTCTGCTGGCAAGGCGCCTGCGCCGTCGGACCAGTTCAGTGCGCCTCATGTCCGCGCATAGAGATAGGCGGTGATGTCGCGCGCCTCTTGAGGCGACAGATTTGTATTGGGCATGGCCGCGTTCGGGTCTACGTCCCGCGCTCTGCTGATCCAGCGCATCATCGCATCCGGGCTGGCTCGCGATGCCCCGATATATCCTCTTTCGACGACGCCCTGCAGGGAGGGACCGACGGTACCACGGGCGCCGGGCACCCCCGGGATTTCGTGACATCCGCCACAGCCGTTGCGGATCATGGCCGGGATGGCTCGTTGAGGGTCGCCGCCGATCGCCTGCACAAGCGTGGTTTCTCGCAGACTGTTGCTGCGAACCAAACCGCTGGCAAAGACGGCAAAACCGATGACGACAGCCGATGATGCTCCTGCCAACCACCAGAATCGGGGCGGCGCTTGCTTGGCGGCCTGCCGGTTCATCTGCGCTTACCGCTCTCAGCGCTCAATGCGCTGCCGAAGCACTGGTCCGGCAACGGATTGAGGAGCCGGCTCATTTATTACAGTTCTGCACATTCGATGTTGTCGTGCCGGTCGCGGTGTTGTTGTCGATGTCGTTGCCTGCCGAATCTTTGCAGCGGTCAGTCATACCACCTGATTTCGTTGTGGAATTTGTCGAATTTGTAGTGCTCGGATCGGAAGGATTCACGGACGTTCCAGAGCCGGTGCCGCTGTTGCCGCCGGTATCTCCAGACGTAGCGCCGGTGCCGTCGTTCGAGCCCGAACCGCTGTTGGAGCCGGAACTGTTCGACTGTGCCACTGCCGATGTGGCCAATGTGAGCGCGAGCACAGCGGCGGACAGAAGTTTGACGATCATGGTGGATCTCCTGGTTGGGTGTACCGCCACCAAACCAATCGTTTCCTGATATGTTCCCGGCGAAATCGTGTTCAGCAAGATTCTTGTGAAACAGGTTTTTGTGCCGGCACTGCAGACCGGCTAGCCGCGCGATATAGGTGCGCCGCCTTGGCGTCGTCCGGCCGCGGAAGCAGCGCTGGCCGCATGCCCTCGCCTGAAGCATAGTTGCTCACTGGTGGCCGCTGCCCGCGTCCCCGACCAATGCCCGATCATCCCCGGATCGGAGACAGCTCAATCATCGCCATGAAAGTCATAGCAACGGGCCGAACACGAATATAGCCAGTAGAGCAAGAAAAATCACGGCGATAACTGCGATCGCCCACGTGACAATTCTTCTTGTCCCCCGTTGCTCCTGCTTGCGAGAGATATTTTCAGCCACAGTACGAAATCCTTGCTGCAAAACTCAACCGACGACAAGGCTCAGCGCCCGCATGGTCCTGCCGGACTGTTGGGCCGCGTCCTGGAATGGCCACAGCCGGGGCTCACATGCCTACCAACCCTGCCGCCCGTACCAATCGTCGACATCGCGCCGCACGCGGTCCTTTTCGATGCCGTAACGCTCCTGGATCTTGCCTTCGAGTTGATCGCGCTTGCCGGCGATGCGGTCAAGGTCGTCATCGGTGAGTTTGCCCCACTGCTCCTTGACCTTGCCTTTCACCTGTTTCCAGTTTCCTTCCACGCGGTTCCAGTCCATGACACCGTTCTCCCTGTTTTGGAAAGGTCCGGAATAGGAAACGCAATCCAGTCAAGGATGTTCCTGGAAACAGCCAACGCGCTGCCCGATGCCGAATCGGTTGCCAGAAGTTATCGCCCCTTGCGGTCCGCAAAGTACGTTCGAGCCAACTTTCAGCCGAGCCATCGTCGCTCGCTCAAACCCGCCTATTGCACGCCGTCATATGCCAAGGCTCTAAACGGCTCCGACGATGCTTTACATTCGTGCCCGATCACGTTTGAGTGCTGTCAGGCAATCAGCGCTAACTCCAGCGGAGGCGACAACACACCATCGCCGCCTAATCCCCCTACTCCCACTCAATCATCAACAGGAATGCTAAATACATGATTATTCGTGTAAATTTCGTCAACTTCTTCTCAATATACCGTCAAAAATACCGTCGGATTCCTACGCTGTTGAAAAGGCTACAACAATGTAGCCGCTCGTGCGGCATGCACACTTTTGACTGCATCATCTATCGCGAATGTTTCGAGTAGCCCAGCCGGCTCAGTCGCAAGATGTTATGAATCGGACGCGACGGCCATAATCCGCACGACGGCTCCGAACTCAGCGTTCCAGGTACGCTCCGTCGGTGCGGCTTCATTGCAGAGCCCGGGTTTGGCGAACAACGGTTCCGCGTCGTGACGCGCCCCTTACATTTGACCTACATATATGAAAGGCGGATGGTGGGACACTCAGCAGAAACCAACAGCATCGTGGCCGGAGAGACACTTCTTGTAGAAGATCACGGTATATCCATGCAACGTCCCTTCCCCGCGGCTAATATAGCCAGCCGTCTCATAGAGTTTTTGAGCCCCTTCTTGGATTGTGGTCGTCTCGAGCACTATGTATTTGAATCCGAGAGCAACGGCTCGCGATTCCAATTTGCTAAGAATTCTCCTTCCAAGCCCTCGTCGTTGAAAGGCGGGATCGACCCGCATACGTTTGAGCTCTGCGATTTCTTCGTCGACAGGCTGCAATCCGCCCATAGCTGCGAGCTGGATACCAATATGCCCAACCACGAAGTCTCCGCCAGACTCGATATATACTTCTCCGACATTACGCAAATCATCCTCCCACACCCCTTCCGGACCATACACACCAACAGCCTCGGATGCACTCCTATGCAGGTGCCATACATTATCGACATCCCCACGTTCAAACCTACGAAAGACCACGTCGTCGTGAGACATCGACCATCACCTATTGAACGCCGGCGGGGCTGGAGCCGCGCCAGTTTTCACGCAGACAATTGCGCCAGTTAGCTTTGATCCGCCGCCGTTAGCAGCCGTTGTGAAAGCACAGCGGCCATGCTTTCCGACGCCTCAACTCCAGCGATGGGGCGACCTGGTTCAATCGTATGTTTAAAAGCCCTCTTCCGATGCATCCGGGTGAACCGATCCAGCGCATCGACACAGGATGCGTACAGCTCTCGGATTTCAGTGCCTTTCCGCTCCACGACGGGCGAGACGGTTGCTATTTTAGGAAAAGCTGCTTTGCCTTCAAGCCAGCCTGGCCGGACCCCCGCGCGCCTCTTATCTGATGACAACCAGCCAAAGACCGCACCAATGCATCCTCTGGGATAGTATTCTGACAGCCGATAAACATCCCGATAGAATTGCGGTTTTTGGCGGAAGATTTCTTGACCGACGAGTAGTACAGAGACCGCGACAACGCTGGCCGAGAACCGGCCACTTGGAGCCAGCCTATTCTTGTAAGGGTTTTTTCCGTAGAACTCGCGAAATTCGCCAAATAAATCGGGCGACATAGAATCATGAAAGCGCGTCAGAATGTAATTCGCCGACTCCAGGTGCTCTAGGAACAGCGTAAGACACTGGCGCGCATCCGCCCCGGCCTCGTCACGCAATATAAGCAGGGTGTCGATTGCAAAATGCAAGTCTCTCTCAATGAGTTGGTGACCTAGGCAGAAATCTCGCTCCTCGACGCCAGCTGAGTCGAGACAATATACTCGGGGATCGCTCTCTACTGGATTGGTAAGGATCATATCTTCATAGGAAAGAACATCTATGCTAGGATGCTGCTTGCAACTTAAATCTGCAATACGCCTCAGACGCCCTCCTACCGCTAGCTCCGCATCGTCATGGTTTAGTCCCGCAAATGCGGACATCTGATAAGCAATATTGACGAGATATTGGATGTCTGTCTTGGCGACCCCAAACTCTGACTGGGTCAGATTCAGCAGGTTCGCCTCGTAGTCCTCTCCCGCCAGCATCGTGTCAATGCTACGCCCAAGCGCCTTGACCGCTTCAGCACGCCGTTCACTATTTTTGACCTCCGCGATACGGTGCGGGAGTTGGTCGGCGACAAAATCGCTAACCATCCCAAGCGGGCGTATTCGCAGGCGGCGATTGATGTTGTCAGCTCGGTGAGAGAAGATCCCCCGCGCGGCCCGCTGATCTGGCAAGGCCGCGGAATAACTCGGCACGTTCATTTCTTCAGGGCTCCTTTGGGTCTTTCCTGGGAAGTCAGGCGCGATGGAGTTGCGCTTGGCAACATCGCTGTCAGCTTGGTGCACGGCGGAGTTCGATGAGCGGCCCCGCTCGGTGATTTCCAGACGCGGACGAATGCTAGGGGATGGACTTAGCGGTGCTGGTCCGTGGCATCGACTGATCGAATCGAGGTCATTTGAACTCCGGCGTAGGGACTGCGAGACCCGTGGTCGTGCAGGTCCTTTGCGGGGACCATGCAACCGGCATGCCAACAGGGGTTTTTTGCGGGGGCTGCTCTTGAAGGACGGGAAAACATGGCACGACTGGCCCGCCGACGGAATTACTCGCGGCCTCAGCGTTGGTTTTCGAACAACCCCGTCTGTAACCGCACACGGCTGAACTTTAAGACAGTTTTCGAGCACGTGAAAATAGATGCCTCTTGCGCCCTACAGATCACCCCTAAGGAATAACTAGAAGCGGCGGGGCAGGCCGAGACCTCTCACGACGAAGGCACTCTGTTAGCCTAGGCGCCTGCCGAACGCGTGGGCGACGTTGGCATCAACCGGCGGGCTGATGCGCCGAGGGCAACAAGCGCGCCTGCCGCAACGCTGCCAGATCAGCCGAGCCGGTGCAGAAGCAAGCGACGGCTAACTGGCGGATGACGATCTCGAAATGCGCGACAACCGCCTCGGTGGACACCGTCGCCGCCCGCAGTACGCCGGCCGCCTGCCCGGCGATGTCCGCGCCCAAGCGGATGGCCTTGGCCACATCGACGCCGTCGCGGATCCCGCCCGACGCGATCAGCTTCACCGCTGGCAGCGCCCGACGTACCACCTGCACGCTGGCCGGGGTCGGAATCCCCCAATTGGCGAACGCCATCGCCACTGCACGATCGGCGGCATCGCGGGCGCGCTCGCCCTCCACCGCGGCCCAACTGGTGCCGCCGACGCCGGCGACATCGATCACCGCCACGCCCGCCTCGACGAGCGCAGAAGCCACCGACGCGGACAGGCCGGACCCCACTTCCTTGGCCACGACGGGCACGCCCACGCTGCGCGCGACGCGAGCGATCTGCGCCAAGACTCCGCGCCAGTCGCGGTCGCCCTCCGGCTGTACCGCTTCCTGCAGCGGATTGAGATGGACTATAAGTCCATCGGCCTCCAGCGCATCCACCGCCCGGCGCGCCAGGTCCAGCCCGTCGGCCTCGCGCAGTTGCGCGGCGCCGATATTGGCCAGCAAGGGGATGTCTGGGGCCAGGCGGCGCAACTTGCGCGTCAGCCCCTGAGAGTTGCGGGATTGCAGGCTCACGCGCTGCGAACCGACGCACATGGCGATCCCCAAGGCTTGCGCTGCCTCGCTCAGATGCCGGTTGATCGTCTCGGCGCGCGGCATGCCGCCGGTCATAGAGCTGATCAGCAGCGGCGCGCGCATGGTCTTGCCCAGGAGCGAGGCACGCAGGTCGATCTGCGTCAGGTCCAACTCGGGCAATGCGCAGTGTGCGAAACGGATGTCCTCCCACCCGGCGGCGACCGTGGCCGGCGCCATTCGCGGATCCAGTAGGATGTCAAGATGATCGTCCTTGCGCTGGCTCAGGGCGATGTCGTTCATGCTCGCTCCATCAGTCGCATCGGGCGACGGCGTTGCGGCGGATCGGACCGATGGCAGCGAGCGCACGCCGCCGCCTCCCGCGCGTTCAGGACGGCCCATGCTGGCCTGCGTCGCTGCTATAGCGGTTAGGCGAGGTCTGGTAGTACTGCGCGCGGATAGCCGCCATGGCCTCGATCAACGGTTCCCACGGCACGGGTAAGCGTGCTTCCGCCATCACCCGGTGCAGCATGCGCGTATGGCCGGCCAGCTCGTCGTTGAGGAACTCCAACACGGGCATGGCCGGATAGCGCTGCAGTAGCAGGATCGCCGCGTTGTCGGCGTCGCCAGCCGACCTGTCCTTGTCGCGTCCATGCAAATCGTTCTGCAGGCGCCCTATCGCGGAGATGAGCCGCAGGACCTGGCGAAACGCCGGGCGAGAGCGCATGGTCGCCATGTCCAGCCCCCACAACAGCGACAGGCAACACAACACGTTGCTGTAGGCGATCGAATCGATGCCGTTTTGCAGGTACTCGGCGTAGGACCAGCGTTCCGCCGCTGCCGCCTGCGCGTCTCCCCCGCGCAGCGCCGCGCAGTAGCACCGAGTATCGTCGAGAAGCTGAGTATAGTCGCGACGGTCATAGGCGAGCGCGGCCAGCGAAGCGCGCAGCACAGCACAGCCCTCGAATCCGGGGAGTGCGCACGGCACGCCCTGCCCCAGCGCCTGCTCTACCGCGGCGAGTTGCTCCGGCGCGATCAGGCCAAGGTCGTTGCAATCGTCGAGCCAAAACAGCAGCGCCAGTTCGCGATAGAACGCCACGATCAGCGTTTCGTCCTGCGGATCGCGGCCGGTGCGGGCGCTGGTGTCGCGCAGGCTCGGGTGGATTCGCTGCAGGATGTACTGGCCGCCCCTGACCGCTTCCAGGGCATGCTCGTCGGCGAACCCGATCAGGGAACGCCCCCACTCCAGCACCTGGGGCAGCGCGCGTTCGGGCTGGATCATGGCGCCACTCCTCGTCCCTCGGCTAGAACGCGCCGCCCCCAACGAAGCGCCAGCCATAACCCGGCGAGTTCGGCCACGCGCACGACCCGGGTGGGGCAATACAGTTCCTTGCCGATCCACAGCGGCGTCTGCGGCAACACATGCGCCGCATAGCGGGCGAGCATCCACTCCAGCGCTCGCGCCACCGCCTGCGCGATGCGCCGACGCCCTGTCGGCCCTTCGCTCCCGTCCATCACGTGCAACGCGAACAGCGCATAGGCAGTTTCCTCAAACGTTGGCGCGTGACCGGCGCCCCAGCCGCCGTCGTGGCGCTGCGCCTGCAGCAGCGCCGCCAGCGCGCGCTCGTCGCGCCACCGGGGCCTGCCTTGCGCCAGCGCAGCGACCGCATGCGCGGTGGGATACAGCCACGAAACGTGCCATTTTTCGTTGTCCCATAGACCGTGCGGATTGCGATTGGCCTCGACGTAGGCGGTGGTGCCGGCGGCGGGCTTTCCCAACATGCGCAACGCATGCAGCGCGTGGATGTTGGTCGACACCGATGCGTTGCGCTCGCCGGGGAAGGTGACGAATAGCTCGCCGATTTCGAAATGGCGCAACGCGTCGACAGACACGTCCCGGCCTCCAAGGCGCAGGACGCACAACGCAACGGCGGTGTCGTCCGCATCGGCCGCGAAGTGCAAGGCCGGACCCAAACCGCGCACGCCCAGGCGGGCGTCGAGCTCCAGGACGATCACGCGCACCGCCTCGGCGAGCGCGGGATGCGCGAACAGCCCGGCCAGATGCAGGGAGTACAGCGACCAGCATGGCTCGAATACATTGATCGGCCAGACGTTGGGAACGACACCTTCGATGCCGCTGCACGTCGCACGCGATGCAGCCTGCAGATACGCGTCGGCGCGCCCGACCTGCAGCGTGCTCCCCTGTGTGGCGGCGTGCGCACGCCACGCGGCGGTGGCCGCCGGACTGATGCCGATGCTGCCGTCGTCATCCGGGCATGCGGCGGCCGACGAGGTGCCCCAGGCTTCCCAGGAGTGCAGCAACGGATGGCCGCTCGGCAACGTCGCCACCGCACCTAGCTTGACCAGGCGCGCTTGCCGCAACGGCAACAGCGCCGGGTGGCGCGGAAACGCCACGCCGCCCAGCAAGGATGCGGCCTCGCTGCACAACTGCGGAAGAATCAGCTCCGCGCCGATCGGCGCGTCTTCCGGCACCGCATGCGCATAAGGATCGGGCTGGCGCTCGAGGAACCGAGTTGCAGTCTGGACTGCATCGGCAGCCCCGGGAAGAAGATCGGCACGCTGCAATGCCAGCAACGCCGCCCAGGTGGGCGCATGGCGGAACAGCGGGAAGTCCGAGCTTCCCCATCCGCCATCGGCTTGTTGCTGCGCGATGAGCCACGCGTAGGCATCCTGCCGACCGGTGACGTTGCCGTGGAACTGCAGAACTCGCGCCGTGTCGTAGACGGACGGACCGACGCTGCCGCCGTCGCTCATCTCGCTCAGCAGATGGCGCAGTTCGGAAAGGATCTGTTCGGATAGCGCGCTCACGCGGGATGTTCCTTCTGCAGGCAGTTGACGAGAATCAGGATCGGGCAGACGCCGCGCACCTCGTCGCAGCCGTCGCGGCCCGGCGCATGTGCAGCCCGGACGGCAGCCCTGCTCCGGCGCGGGGCGCGCGCCAATGCCGGCGCCGGTCCGCCGAATAGGCTTGCGCGCAGCGCGCCGTGCGCCGCGGCCGCGCTGGGCAACGCTGATCATCGCCGCGGACTAGGACACGGCGCAGCATGCACCGCTGCCGCCGGCCGATCGCTGCGGCACAGGGCCGACTCCATGCGGACGGGCGAGCTCATGCGCAGGGCGTGTGATTGAAGAGATACGCTTTTGCCCGCTGCAGCATCTGCCCCAACCGTTCCGCACGCGGTCCCAGCGGGGCGATGGCCTCCCCGGCGTCGCGCAATAGATCCAGCGCGAACTGGCGCGCTGCCTGTAGCCCCATGATCGAGGCGCAGGTCGGCTTCTGCGCTGCCGCGTCCTTGCCGGGGGTCTTGCCCAGCGTCGCGGTATCCGCTGTCGCGTCGAGAACGTCGTCGACCACCTGCAACGCCAGACCGAAACAGGCGCTGTAGCGATCGAGCGCACAGTACAGCGCAGCGTGCGCGGCATCCTCCGCGATGGCGCATAGCGCGCCCATGCGTACGGACGCGCGCACTAGCGCTCCGCTCTTCATCCGGTGCATCGCCACGATCCTGTCTAGCTCGACGTCCTTTCCGACCAGCGACAGATCCATGGCTTGACCGCCTGCGGCACCCTCGGCGGACACCGCCTGCGCCAGTTCGCGCACGAGCGCTATACGGTTGTTGCCCGGCGCATCCAACCTCGCCAGGGCCAGAAAGGAGTGCGCCTGCAGCGCATCGCCAACCAGGATCGCAGTGGCTTCGCCGAACTTAACGTGCACGGTCGGAAGGCCGCGGCGAAGCACGTCGTCATCCATCGAGGGCAGGTCGTCGTGGACCAGGCTACAGGCGTGCATCATCTCGATGGCTGCGCCGACGTCGTCGAGCATGTGCGCCGGCGTGTCGGCCAGTGCGCCAGCAGCCAGACAGAGCAAGGCGCGGGTGCGCTTCCCGCCGTGCAAGGTGGCATAGCGCATGGCCGCCATCAAATCGGTCTCACCGTCATTTTCGGCGCAGAGAAGACGCGCCAGCGCCTGTTCGACCCGCTTTGCGCCGTCCTGCATCCAGATCTCCGGCAGCAGCCTGCCGGATGCGCCGCGCGCCTGAGCGCCCAATTCGCCGGGCGCGGAAACGCCAGTTCGGTCGTTGTGTAGTGTGGAACCGGTCTGCATGTTGTTCATAGTCCTTGTACCTGACACGGCCACTGCGAGCTCCTAACCGCCGCGGTATTGCCGGTGTCGCACTGAGTGCAGCGCGCCTTTCCGGCGCCGATGCCAGCTCATGAGAATCCGATGCGGACTGCCATGGACGGATGTGCGGTCGGGTAATAGCGTCGGCCTTTTTCGACACCGCTCAGCAGCCGCGGCCTCACCCCAGCCCCGTGCATGGTCAGCGCCAAAGCGATGCAGAACTGCACCATTTCCAGCCATACCAAGTGGTAGCCGATGCAGACGTGTGGGCCGGTACCGAACTGCAGCATGTCCACCGGCCGGATCGGCTCTGTGCGTTGCAGCCACCGCGCCAGCTGGAACTGATCAGGCGACTCGTGCAGCAGCGCCGAGGTCGAGAAATGCAGCAGCGGGATGCACAGATGGGTGCCCGCCGGAATGCGTCGTTGGCCGAGTTGCAATTCCTGCAGCGCGCGACGCGGCAGGAGCGTGGTCGCCGGATGCATGCGCAGCGTCTCGCGGAACAGCGCCTCGGCGACCGGACACTGCGCCAGGTCCGCGTGCCGGGTCGGCACCGCGCCCACGCGTTGCGCCTCCTCGACCAGGGCGTCCCACAGCACAGGCTGCCGAGCCAACTCGATCACCATCCAGGCCATCGTCGAGGCGGTGGTGTCGTGACCGGCAAGCAGCAGCAAGCGGATGTTGGCAACCAGTACGTCATCGGAGAGCACATCGTCACTGTGATCGAAGGCGCTCACCATGTCGTTGATCAACCCGGTGCGCGCGGCATGCGCGCGCGCGTCGCGGACGAACTGGCGCAACTGCGCATCGATCCAGTCGCGGGCGGCGCGGCCGCGCCGCAAGGGCAGTCCGGGAAGGTCGATCGGGGGCGCGACGATCAACTGCAGCAGTTGCCGGTACTTTCGATGCCATCCCGGCAGATCCTGCGCGGGGATTCCCATGAGGCTGAAGATGAGCTTGAGCATCAGGTCGCCGGTTTCGCGCAGGATGGTTACGTCGCCGCGGTCGCGCCATGCCTGCACCCGCGCTCGGATGACGGGCGCGAACAGGTTGCCAATGCCGGCCTGGGTCAGCCCCTTGGGCAGGAACGCCGCCTTGATCGCATCGCGCGCCTGGCGGTGCGCGCCGCCGTCCTGGGCTACCAACGTTCCGCCAAGCAATTCGGGCGCGATCTCTTCGATCAGCGCCGAGGACACGTCCTTGTGCCGGAGCAGTGCGAACGCATCCGGATCCACGCAGGTCATCAGGTGTCCGGCAGGGCCGAAATCCAGCCAGAAGTGGCTGCCCAGCGTCCGTTCCCCGCGCCGCAGCAGGCGCGGCAGGTCGCAGACGATCGCGGGAAGATGCCCGATCAGGGGGAAAGCGCCGGGCATGACCGGAATGTCGTGCCGCAGCCGGTGCCGACGGTCCAGCGGGTTGAGCAGCATGTCCATCAGCAGCGCGGCGCCGCGGCCGCTTCGGTGATGCCGCCGGCAGGCCGCGCTGCGGGGCTGTTGCCACCGTCGGCGAACGTCGGCACATGCGCCAGCAGGCCGCCGTCGACGCACACGACCTGGCCGGTAATGAACGCAGCATCGCCAGAGAGCAGGAACGCCACCAGCGCGGCCACGTCCTCGGGGCGGCCGACGCGCGGCAGGAGCTGGTGCCGGCGCAGATGCCGTTGCATGCACTCGTCCAGCTTGGCGAGGAGACGCTCGGACATGATGAGACCCGGCGCAACAGCGTTGCAGCGAATCTGCGCATGACCGTACTGGGTGGCGAGCGAGGCCGACAACATGTTCATCGCCGCCTTCGACGCGGCGTAGGACGTCTGCGCGGTGTCACCGCTGAGCCCCTGGCACGACGACATGTTGACGATCGCGCCACCGCCGCGGGCGATCATCCGTGGGATGGCCTGTCGGCAGCAGAGCAGCGTGCCGCGCAGATTGGTCGCCATAGTCTCATCCCAGACCGCCAGGTCCAGGTCGAGGATCGCGCAGTCGCATGGGGTCAGATGCATGGCGCTGGCGTTGTTCACCAGCAGGTCGACCCCACCGAAGTGCCGCTCGGCCGTCTCGAACAGCGCTGCCACCGCCTGCGCATCGGCGATGTCCGTGGCCAGGGCCAGCCCGTGGCCCGCTTCGGCCGCGATCTGCGCGGCGCAGGCGATGGCCGCCGGGGCATCAATGTCGGCCACCACCACTCTGCCGCCCTCTCGGGCGATGGCGAGGGCGCATGCCTTGCCGATGCCGGCGCCGGCGCCGGTCACCACGGCCACCTTGCCTTCAAACCGTCCCACCGTGTCCTCCTGGGTTGCCTTGGTCTTTCGCGGCGTGCTGCTCAGCCTCCGCCGGAGAAGGCGCAGGGTCGGCGCCGGCGCGCTCGTCATCGCTAGCGTCGCTTTCGATGACCCGAATGGCGGCGACCGGGCACTGGCTGGCCGCGATCCGCACGGCGGCGTGCAGCGCCTGCGGGACCGTCGCCACGCATAATTCGGCCACTCCGTCCGGTTCGCGCTGGCGAAAGGTGCCCGGCAGCGTCAGCGCGCACTGCCCAGTGGTTCCGCACAGATCCTGGTCGACCAAGACGCGCATCTCAGCCCCCCTGCGCATGCAGCCGCACCGGCAGCGCGCGGAACGTCCTAAGGAACGCGGAGGGCTCCCTGGTCGGCTGCTCGGCCAACGCCAGCGTGGGAAAGCGCGCCTGGATCCGCGGCAGGCTCTCGGCCAACTGCACCCGGGCCAATTGCGCACCGAGGCAGAAGTGGATGCCGTGGCCAAAGCTCAGCATGATCTTCCCGTCGCTCGACATGCCAGGACTGGTGCCGTAGAACCGCGCGGGATCGAAGCGGTCGGGATCGGCGAAGGCGTCCGGGTCGCGATTGCCGGCCGCGATCAGCACGCGCACGTCCGCGTTCTTCGGGATTACCACGCCGCCCAGTTGGATGTCGCGTTGGGCGATACGCGGAATGGAGCTGAACATGGCGGGCGCGTCGCAGCGCAGGACCTCTTCGACGAATGCCTTCACTCCCACGGCGTCCCCCTGAAGCCAGTGCCGCTGTTCGGGAAACGCCAGCATCGCCAAGACCCCATGGTCGATGCTCGCAGCAGTGGTGGCGAAGCCGCCCAGCAGCATGCCCCACAGCATGCTGATCAACTCCGCATCCGACAGCGTGTCGGCATCGTCGTCGTGCGCGCCGACTAGCATCGACACGATGTCGTGGCGGGGATCGGTGCGTTTGCGCTGTATGAGGTCGCCGAAGTAGGCCTGCACCCTGGCGCTGGCCGCGTCCGCCGCGGCGAGCTGGGGATCACTGGCGTGCGGGCTCAGGCCTTCCAGAATGGCGCCGATGCCAGTGGCGAGCCCGAACATGTCGTCCTGGGGCATACCGAACAGTTCGGCGAAGACCAGCATGGGCAAGGCCAGCGCGAATTCCCGATGCAGGTCCACCGCCTCCCCCCGCTCAAGCGCGGGCGCCATGAAGTCCAGGCGCTCTGCGACGATGCGCGCGATGCTCGGCCGCAGGTTGTCGATCTCGCGCATAGTGAAATCGCGCGAGATCAGCCGGCGCAGACGCGTATGCGTCGGTGGTTCCTTCATCGCTAGCGTGGACGCCAGCAGACTGAGCGACAGGCTGGTCGCCGCACGCGGGAAATAGCGCGCCAGTTCGCCCGGCGCTGGTCCCCGAAACGCATCGCCCGTGACCTTGAGCACCCAGTAAATATCGACGTGGCGGCTCAACAGAAAGAGGCCCGACGCCGCGCGGTGCACCGGATCGTGCTCGCGCAACCACCGCATGAACGGATAGGGGTCGTGGATACACGCTGGCGACGCCAGTTCGGCGAAGGCATCCCCGCATGCTGCCGTGGTTTCTTGCACGTCCATCTTGATTACCTGTTGGCTAGCTGATCTGACCGGCGCGTTCTAGGCACGCCGGCAAATTGCAGAGAAGATCGCGATTCCGGGCGGCGTCCGCACATCACCAGAGCACCGGGAACTCCTCGAACCCGCCAGTGATAATCTCCTTGCGCAACTTCAGCGCTTCGGGCGCCACGGCCAGGCGCAGCGCGGGAAAGCGCTGAAAGATCGAACCGACCACCACTTTGAGTTCCAGCCTGGCCAGCGCCATGCCAATGCAGTAGTGCGGCCCGTGGGAGAACGCCAGGTGGGGGTTTTCGTCGCGTCCGATATCGAAGATTTCCGGGTTATCGAAATGGCGCGGATCGAACGACGTCGCCGGCAGGCCGACGAGCACCTTGCTCTCCGCGGGAATGTGCACGCCCGCGATAGTCACGTCGGTCCTCGGATAGCGCATGACGCCGTCCCAGCCCGCGCCCGGCGGGTACATGCGCAGGATTTCCTCCACCGCCTTGTCCACCAAGGATGGATCGCCGACCAGGCGTTCGCGCTGTTGCGGATGGCGGAGCATGGCCAGCAGGCCGAATTCGATCTGCGCAACGGTGCTCTCATGCCCCGCCACCAGCATGCCCGCCGCCAGGCCGATCGCCTCTTCCTCGGACGCCTTGCCCTGGTCGACCGCCGCGAGCAGATCCGTCAGCAGATTGTCGCCCGGATCCTGGCGCTTGTCCCACATCTTGCCGCGAATGTAGGCGCGCAGTTCTTCCCAGGCCAGGCGAGACGCGCTGCGCGGACCGCTTTCATGCTGGTGCGTCATCACCTCGTCGGACAGTCCCGCGAAAAAGGCGTGATCCTCATAGGGCACGCCAATCAGCGCGCTGATGACCATGGCCGGAAGCGGAAAGGAGAGGTAGCGCCTCAGATCGGCGGGCTGGGGCTGGGCGGCCAGCGTCTCGAACAACTGCGCGGCGATCGTCTCGACCTGCTGCGCGAGCAGCTTCACCCTGCGGTTGCTGAAGGCCGGCGCCACGATCATGCGTAACCGGTCATGCTCGCCCCCCTCGTGCGAGACCAGCCATCCCGGCGAACCGAGAATTACTGAATCCGGGGTGAATGCCGCCGGCGGCATTCCCGCGGGGCGGAACGCCGCGTCGGACAGCGCCGCCTTGGCCTCATCGTAGCCTGTCACCCACCAGCCTTCGTGCCCTGACGGGAAGCGCACGCGGTGGATCGGACCGTTGGCGCGTAGCGCCAACATCTCGGGCGAGGGCTCGATGTGATCGACGCGCCACATCGGCAGCGTCGGCAGTGGTTGTTGGGACATCGTGGCACTTCAGTCTCTATGGAAGGGCGAAAGCGCTGCGGCAGCCAATGCGTAAGACGGCATGTAGACGTCCCGCAGCGTAGACTTATCCTGCGCCTTCGAAATCAGAATAAGGTGAGTGTAGTAGGCCGGCCTTTGCGTCGTAGCCCGCCATCAACATTTCGTGCGCAAGGGTCGAAAAGGGCGGCAGCCTGTGGTAGCGGCGGCTTCGCCGGGGCTCCCTTCCCATAGAATGCTGTCTGATGCGGGTTTGACATTTTACTTTTCTTTCTTCGTTCAGTTGATCGCGACGTCGTCCACAAAAAGACCGTCGGTCGGCGGCTCCGGCTTGCAACGAAGGCGTTTCAAAACTCGTGCCAATTTGGCGACCCAGCAGAGGAAAAAATATTGTGATTGTTCTCACCGAGTTAGCCTGAGGCCAGACAGCTCGCCGAAAAAGGCCGGTGTCGCGGACCCGACAAAAGGCGACAGAACAGGTCGGAAAGCGGTCGTCACACGCCAGACTGGCGACTTCATGAGTTGTCTGTCCTGGAATGATGGCAGGCTGCCTGACCTTTTTGAACCATGGGCCACCTCTCGATGTAGTCATCTGGGGCGAACGAGGCCTGCTCGATGACAACGCCTGCCTCGCAGGTCCCATTTCGGATGTCCTGCAGATGATCTGCTGAATGATCGTGTGACTGGCAAAGTATCGACGGAGATTCGCTAGCGCGGCCTCTGCCGCAGCAGCAATTAATGGGGTCGCCGCGCGAGCTCATTGACGTGGTTTTATATTTCTGAATTCGTTTCAACTGCGGCCCAGGTCGACACTCTTCACCTGCCGCTCTTCCACGCCGCAGGAATGCAAGGAAATTCACGTTCCTGCCAGCGAGCATGCGCCAGATACTCAAGCGCGATTGCCTGAGAAAGGTAGACGATCTGAGTTGGCTGGATCGCACGCGGGAGGTCGCCCAGTGCGATTCCTAGGGTTTCGGCATACGCTATGACTGTACGGTAGCCCGCGAGGCCTCGCAGGAACACATGCGAGCGCGGGTCAGGCCACAATTGAGCAATCTCGTTAAGCATCGAGCGGCAACCATTTACGGGAGCTAACATTTCACGGACGCGCGACCTCGCTTTGGCAATGTAGTCCGCGCGTGTCTTCAAGTGGAGGCGTTCGTAGGTCCAGCGGTGCGATTTCCATTTCTGATCGGCGACCATTGCTCGCAGGAGTGAAACCGAGCCGCCTTCCAAGATAAGCAACGGCACGTGCTGATCAAATTGCGCTACATGATCGTGCAACAGGGAGTTCGCCTCTGCGGCATAGATCTCTCCAGCAATAACTGGCCTTTGAGCAAGGTAGATTCTACGGGTGAACCGCAGTTCGGCGTTTGAGGGTCGGCCGCTTCCGACAGCGAGTTCGGGATAGCATTGAATTCGGTCTAGAACGAGCACCGGCGCGCCCGTACGCTGAGCGAGTTCGAGGGACGCGACGGTTTTGCCGGCCGTCGTCGGTCCAATAATGAGGTGCAGTCGCGGACTCATGACAGCGCAGCAGCAAGACGATGATTCCGGACGTGCGCAAACACGTATTGTAGCCAAGGAGTAAACTCGGAAGGTTTCTCACTCAGAAGAAGGATTTCCAATCTGGTGCTTTCATCGTTTGAGCATGGCCGAGATGACATGCCGGACGAGGGGAACATGTTGGGCGAACCGAAGCCCCGCATGGCGTGCAAGCCGTGCCACCGGTTGCTCGCTCGAGTAGAGGCCGACGAGTATATTCGTAGCATGGTAGAGAGGCGCCGCGGACAGGCGCAGCCACCTTTCGTATCTGTGCAGCATGGCGGGATCGGCAATGTCACGGCCGTGGCGACTTGCAGTTAAGATTGCATCGGCAAGTTGCTTTTGGCTGCTGAGACCGATGTTGAAGCCATGCGCAGTCACCGGATGCATTCCGATAGCAGCGTCCCCGATGAGTGCCGCGCTCGGAGCCTTAAATTTGTGCGCCCACGTGGTGACCAGCGGATAGGTGTGGCGGTTGCTTGCCAATTCCATATTCCCGAGTCGGCCTCGACACCGGTTCGTCAATTCCAAGAGGAACAAATCGTCGGTGAAGGCAAGCAGTCTGTCGGCCTCGCTTGAGGGCAGAGTGAGCAGCAACGAGGACATCCCCTCCCCGACAGGCAACATCGCTATCGTTTGATGATGATCGAACCATTCGGTTGCCACCTGGTGATGGGCGCCCTCATGTCGCACCCGGCAGATCAGCATCGAGTGGCCAAGCCGATTAATGTCGGCGCCGATGCCGAGCAGATCACGCGTGGGCGACAGGCGCGAATCCGCGGCAACAACAAGCCTGGAGCTCAACTGCATGCCGTCAGAAAGCGTTATCACTGCTCCTTTGTGGCTGGTCGTTGCACGGACAACCGGGTGGCCGCACAGCAGAAGTGGCTCATCACGCAGCCGAACGACTTTGAACAACGCATCGCGAATGCGGCAGTTCGGGACCAAGATTCCGAGGGGTTCTCCAGACGCCATGGGAGCGGCAAAACGCAGTGCGAAAGCGCTCGAACCGTTGAGCACGCGCGCGCCATAAAGCGGCGATTTCTCCGAAGCTGGGATCGTATCCCACGCGCCGAGCTGGCGAAGGATTCTGATGGAGGCGAAAGTCAGAGCGATTTCGCGGCCATCGAAAGGCGCATTCGCGAGACGGTCGATGGAGTTCTGTTCAACAACTGCCACCTTGAGTTGGCTTTGGGCGAGCGAAGCCGCGAATGAAAGGCCGACCGGCCCGGCTCCCACGACAACAATATCGAAGCTATGGTTAGGGCTGCACATCACCGTACCGCCATGGGTGGATTGTGCAGGGCAGATACAGGTTACGCTCGGACCAGTGCTGTGCGCCGCCTTCGGGCGACTGCGTCGCCCCAAGGCGCAGGGCAGTAAAACCCGAAGCATACCATCGGTTCAATCGCGGACGCGCATGATTGGACCGGTCATAGCCGGCTGTTGACGGGCAAAGCGCCACAATCACGCTGCGCACAGGGTCGGCGCGCGTCAGCCCAGACCCACGGAATGATCTGGCCGCCGCCCGCGCTCCCACATCGCCTAATCTGGCTCTGCTCATTCTTCGCGGCCGTTTTGATCGAAAGCGCGCGCGGCTCGTCGAAGCAGCAGAGCCGACCGCTACGGTGAAAAGCCAAAACCGTCGAGACGGTGACACTGGCGACCAAACTCCACTGAGCATTCGTTCTCCCTTGCAGGGCCGATAAACCACGGTGATGAGGAGAAAGTCCTGATCTGAATCAGTCAGACGCGTTGGAAGGTAGCGCGGGCTCCCGCTCCACTGGTGATCGCGATCTCGCACTCCCGTACGCCGCCAACTCCGCACGTGGACTGGCAACGCAACCACTGTCTGAGAGAGGCTTTTCACAATCAACGTCAAGTCGGGCCTGGGAATTGCAAGCTGCTGAGCATCCGCACCTTGTTCCAGAACATGGACAGCGGCTTCATTCAGCGTTCCAGATCGTCATCCTGGTCGATGAGGATCCGCTCGGCGGCGCCGTCGAGATCCTGATATTGACCACTGCTCAAGGCCCACACAACGCCAGACAGCCCCAGCGCGCCGAGAAGCAAAGCCACCGGAATGAGATAGACAAGCGTCGTCACGACGGCTGCGCCGATGCATGAATGCCGGAACCAGCGGCTGTCGAAGAAACTCTCGTCATCCGGTTCGGCGCAAAGCCTTGCAGACGCAACGCGTTCCCGATCACGAGCAGCGATGAAGCGGACATCGCGATCGCCGCGATAAGAGGCGTGGCGTGGCCCAGGATGGCGATCGGCACGGCGACGGCGTTGTAGACGATCGCAATGGCTATGTTCTGGCGGATCAGGTGCCCCGCCTTGCGCGAGACGTCCAGCGCGAGCGGCACTGCCAGAAGACTTTCGCGTAGGAATACGAAGTCGGCCGCATTGCGGCCAATGTCGGCGGCGGTGGCCGGTGCGATCGAGACATGCGCCGCGCTCAGTGCAGGCGTGTCGTTGAGGCCGTCACCAACCATCAGAACCTTGTGTCCGTCTTTGGCCAAGGTCTCGATGCCTTCGACCTTGCCTGACGGCAGCAGGCACGGAGCGAAGTCGTCGACACCCAGCATTTCTGCAACTTCGGCGCATGCGCCCCCAGTATCGCCCGACAGCATCTGCACCGACACCCCGGCGTCGCTCAATCGCTTGATCGCCAAGCCGGCGTCGGCGCGCAGCGCATCCTCGAAATTGAAGGTCGCGACAATGAGCCCGTCCTTTGTCAGCACCGTTCCGCCATAGCCATGTTTGCCTTCACCACCGGTCCGGGCCTTCCATCCAGCCCATCCGCGTCGACCTAGCCGCCAGGTGCTTCCGGCGTCGGTGGCTTCGATGCCAAACCCTGGATGCTCGGTCACGGTATCGAATTTGTGCCGCGCGCCAGGAGCGGCAAAGCCGGCTATGGCCCTTGAAAACGGATGGCGGGAATGCGCGGCCATGTCTCCCGCGACTGCCAGCATGCCCGGATCCATCGAGCCAGCATTGACTAGCCGGGGCTGGCCGAGCGTGAGGGTCCCGGTCTTGTCGAACACTGCTGTATCAATCGTCGCCAGGCGCTCCATGGCCGAACCGTCCTTGACCATGATGCCGTTCTCGAACAGGCGCCGCGCCGCGACCACCTGCACGATCGGCACGGCGAGGCCGAGCGCGCACGGGCAGGTGATGATCAGAACGGCAATGGCGATGGTTGTCGCCCGGTGCCAGTCGCCCGTCGCCGCCATCCAGCCAAGGAAAGTCACGAAGGCGGTGAGATGAACCACCGGAGCATAGAGCGCTGAAACGCGATCGGCGATCCGGCGATAATGCGCGCGACCGCCCTCAGCGGCTTCCATGAGCCGAACCATTTCCGCCAGAAACGAATCCTTCGCGGCGGCTGTCGCCTCGATCGTCAGCGGGCCGGTCAGGTTGAGGACACCAGCCTGCACGGGCTCGCCTGCTGCAACGCTTCGGGGCGTGCTCTCGCCCGAGACAAGCGAACAGTCCAGGTCCGACGTCCCTCGAGAGACCTTGCCGTCGACGGGTATCCTTTCACCGGCTGCGATCAACAGCAGCATGCCGGGTTCGATCTCGCCAACCGGCAGATAGTCGCGTGCGCCGTCGCCGCGCAGCACCATGGCGCCACGTGCGGCCAACTGGGACAGGCCTTTCACGGCGGTCCGGGCACGTTCGCGCATCACGTGATCCAACGTGCGGCCGATCAACAGGAAGAACAGCAGCGACACCGACGCATCGAAATAGGCGTGGTCGCCATGGTTGATCGTCTCGTAGAGGCTCATGGCGTAGGCGAGGGACACCCCGACCGCGATCGGCACGTCCATGTTCATGCGGCCGTGACGCAGCGCGTTCCCGGCCGAGCGGAAGAAGATGCCGCCCGCGAAGGCAAGTGCCGGGATCGCGATCAGCGCCGAGACCCAATGAAACAGGTCCCGCGTTGCGCCTTCGGCGCCAGACCAGACCGACACTGAAAGCAGCATGATGTTGCCCGCCGCAAAGCCGGCGACAGCAACGGCGCGGATCAGCTCCGAAAGCGTTTTGTCCTTGTTGTCGACCTCGGGGTCGAACAGATGCGCCTCGTAGCCTAGCCGTCCCAGCGCGGCGACGAACGGTGGCACCTGGTTTCCACGCCAGCGGACCGCGACCCGCTTCGTCGACAGGTTGACCCGAGTGCTCTCCACTTGATCGAGCTTTCCCAATGCCGTCTCGATCGCCTCGATGCAGGCCGCGCAATGAACCGTGGGGACTGAAAGATCGGTCTGGCGGAGATCATCGCCAAGCGATCGGCTCGCCAGCCTGATCTCCTGGCTGGACGGCAGGACCGATCCGGTGTTGACCAGATCAAGCGCCATTTCGGCGCCCGGTGCACAACAACTCATTGCAGCGCTCCATTGGAAATCATGATCCTGCGGACGTCGCGATACGGCTTATCCAGACCGGCGTCGGCGTCGACTTCCACAATCCAGACGCCGTCCTTCGGCATGTGCTGGGCTGCGAATTCCTGGTCCGAGGCGGGCGCGAGGATGACCGACCTGTCCTCTTTCTCGTAGGCGGGATGGCGAAACAGCACCTTGACGCCATGCAAGGGAACCGGCTTGCCGGCGGCGTCGGTGAGGACGTAGCGAACTTCGCCCCATGCAATGGTCAGCTTGCCGATCCAGCCAAGGGCTGCCTGCGCGCGCCCCTCCTCGGCCTTCTTGTTGAATTGCTGGCTCGCCACATAGGTGTTCTCGACGACAAGGCCGGTCCAACTGGTGTTGGCGAGCGTGGCCATCGTCAGATTGACCGCGATGACCACGCCGAAGAAGGCAAGGATGGTGAACAGCATGTGCCTGCCGGTGAATTCGCGGGTTTTTTCAGCGTTAGCGGTCATCTGGCGATCTCCGGCGCGTTGAAGGTGGCGGTGTATTCGTCCGCCTCGAAGCTCGACTTGTCCTCGACACGGAACGTGAAGGTTTGCGTTGCGCCACGGATTTGGTCGGCCGGCTGGCGCACGAAGACCTTCAGCATTTTCAGGCGATCGGGCTCGACCGGGATGGCAAAGGAGCGACCCGCCTTGATGTCGTCCCCGACCACGCTCATTTCGCCTCCTTGCAAGCCCTGCATGGTGACAACAATGATCCGCGGCTCGGGGATCATGTTGAGCAGTTTGACGGTGTAGCCGTTGCGGATCGAGCCGTCGGACAACGTTACGAATTGCGGATTGCGGTCGTGCAGCACATTGACTTCGAGCCTGTCGCGCGTCAGCAGCGAATAGAGCAGACCCAGGCCGATCAGCGACCACAGACCCATGTAGACGTAGGTGCGTGGCCGGAAGATCTTGCTGACATGGAAATGGGCCACCTTGTCGGAGAACAGGCCATCAGCGGTCCTGACCAGCGACGGGTTGACTGAACTGGAGCCGCCCGCGGTCGCCAGCATCATGTTGGCGTTGTAATCGGAGAGCGTTGCGTAGGAAATCAGTCCGCGTTCCCTGCCGAGCTTGCCCATGACGCCGTCGCAGGCGTCGATGCAAAGCGCGCAGGTGATGCATTCGAGCTGCTGGCCGTCGCGAATGTCGATCCCCATCGGGCAGACCGCGACACAGGCATTGCAGTCGACGCAGTCGCCGACCGACTGTCCCGCGGCTTGCACCTTCTTGGCATGACGCGAACGCGGTTCGCCGCGCCAGTCGTTGTAGGTGACGGTGAGAGAGTTTTCGTCGAGCATCGCCGCCTGGATGCGGGGCCACGGGCACATATAGGTGCAGACCTGTTCGCGCATCAGACCGCCGAACGTGTAGGTGCTAGCCGTCAGGACGGCGACGGTGATGTAGGCGACGGGTGCGGCGGTGCCGGTGAAGAGTTCGCCAACCAGCGTCGGCGCATCGGCAAAATAGAAGATCCAGGCGCCGCCGGTCGCCACCCCAATGACCAGCCAGACGGCGTGCTTCGATACGCGCAGCATCAGCTTGCGGGCGGTCCAGGGACCGGCATCAAGTTTCATGCGGGCGTTGCGGTCCCCCTCGATCGCACGTTCGACGACCAGAAACAGATCGACCCATACCGTCTGCGGACACGCATAGCCGCACCAGGCACGCCCGACAGTCGAGGTAATCAGGAAAAGACCGACGCCGGCCATGACCAGAAGGCCGGCCACATAGTAGAATTCCTGCGGCCAGATCTCGATGAAGAAGAAGTGGAAGCGCCGGTTGGCGAGGTCGAGGAGCACGGCTTGGTCTGGGGCAAATGGACCTCGATCCCATCGCAACCACGGTGTCAGGTAGTAGATGCCAAGGGTGATCGCCATCACCAGCCATTTGAAGCGGCGAAAGCTGCCTGAGGCGCGCTTGGGGAAGATTTTCTCGCGTCTGGCATAATGCGGCTGGCGCGGATTGGGGGAATTCATGGCCGAGGCTTCGAGCCGTTCTATTCGCGTACTACTGCACACATGCGTCTCCACTCCCAGCCAATGTCCGAAGCGTGCCGCATTGATGATGCGGCGCAGCCGAAATGGTGTCGAGGCCCGGCTCGCGCCGGGCCTCGTCGCTTGGCAGGGGGAGGCCGAGAATAGGGCTTTCCTTCCTATTCTCCGCCGCCAAGCGAATGGACATAGACCGCAAGTTCCTTGACTTTGATCTCGCCGAGACGGCCGACCCAGGCCGGCATGACTCCCTGTTTCGGTGCACGGACCTGCGCGGCGATGGCTGCCTCGCCGGACCCATAGAGCCAGATCGCATCGGTCAGGTCGGGGGCGCCGAGTTCCTTGTTGCCCTTTGCATTGTCGCCATGACAGCCCACGCAATTTTCAGCAAAGACCTTGGCGCCGGGCTCGATCAGACTTGCGTCCTGGACCTCGCCGGAAAGGCTGGCGACGTAGGCGCTGACCTGAGCGATCTGGTCAGCGGCTATGATGTCGCCAAAGGCAGGCATTTCCGACAGGCGCGTGTCCGGATCGGACGCGAAGCGGATCCCGTGCGTAATTGTCTGCTGGATCTGCTCGGCCTTGCCGCCCCACAGCCAGTCGTCGTCGTTGAGATTGGGAATGCCCTTGGAACCTTGGGCGCCGGAGCCATGACATTGGACGCAATTGATCTTGAAGGCGGCGCTACCGGCGGCAATGGCGAATTCGCGCAGGGCATCATCCGAGACGATTTCCCAGACACTTTTCGACTCCACCGCCGCGAGGTATTTGCCCTTCGCTGCTTCCGCATCCGCCAGCTCGTGCTTGACGTCATTGCGGCTCGAATAGCCGAGAACACCCGTCGTCGCCGAGTGCAGCAGCGGCCATGCCGGATAGGCGATCGTGTAGCCGATCGCCCAGACGATGGTGACGTAGAAGATGGTGATCCACCAACGCGGAAGCGGGTTGTTCAACTCCCGGATGCCATCCCATTCGTGGCCGGTGGTTGGGACCCCAGAGGTTTCATCGATATGCTCCTCGCTCATGATCACTCGTCCTGAAGCGGAATTCGGGCAGCTTCGTCGGCCAGAGCGCGGCTTCCGGGGCGGAGCGCGAAGACACTTGCCCCCGCAAAGAAAAGCGCCATGGCAAGCAGACCCCAGCTATCCGCAAACTCCCGCATCAAATTGTAATCCATGGAAAACACTCCTCAGCGGTAGCCGGCGGCTTCGTCGTAGTTCTTGAAATCGACCAACGTGCCGAGCATCTGCAGATAGGCGACGAGGGCGTCCATTTCGGTGACTTGTTGCGGATTGCCATCGAAGTCGCCCACCTTTGCTTTCGGATAGCGCTTCTCGAGGCCGGAGGTGTCGGCATTCGGGTCAGCCTGCGCTTTCAGATCGGCATTGGCGTTGGCAATCATGTCATCCGAATAGGGGACACCGACGCGCGCATTCGCAACCAGATGTGTCGAGAAGTCCTTCACCTCGATCGGTGCGTCCTTCAGGAAGGCATAGCTCGGCATGACCGATTCCGGCACCACGGAACGCGGATCCGAAAGATGCGCGACATGCCATGCATTGGAGTAGCGGTCACCGACCCGGGCCAGATCTGGCCCCGTCCGCTTCGATCCCCATTGGAAGGGGTGATCGTACATCGACTCGACGGCCAGGCTGTAGTGGCCGTAGCGCTCGACTTCGTCGCGGAACGGCCTGATCATCTGGCTGTGGCAGACATAGCAGCCCTCGCGCACATAGATGTTGCGTCCGGCAAGTTCGAGCGGCGAGTAGGGCCGCATGCCTTCGACTTTCTCGATCGTGTTGTCGAGGTAGAAGAGGGGTGCGATCTCGACGATGCCGCCGACGGTCACGACAAGAAGGGAGCCTACGAGAAGAAGCGTGGCGTTCTTCTCGATAATGGCATGTTTGTCCATCAAGCCCATCGGTTTGGCTCCCTGGCAGGCTGCAGGACAGGCGCGGCACCCGACATGGGCCTCTCCTCACGCTGGTGGCCGAGGATTGTCATGGCGACGTTCCAGGCCATGATCAGGGCGCCGGAGAGGTACATCGCCCCGCCAATGGCGCGCATCACATAGTAGGGGTGCATGGCGGCGACGGTTTCGGCGAAGGAGTAGACCAGGAAGCCCTGCTCGTCGTATTCGCGCCACATCAGACCCTGCATGATGCCGGACACCCACATGACCGCGGCGTAGACGACGATGCCGAGCGTCGCCAGCCAGAAGTGCCAGGTGACCAGCCGCAGCGAATAGAGCCTGTCGCGGTTCCAGAGCTTCGGAACCATGTAGTAGATCGCGCCGAAAGAAATCATGCCAACCCAGCCGAGCGCGCCGGAGTGCACGTGACCGATGGTCCAGTCGGTATAATGCGACAGCGAGTTAACCGCCTTGATAGCCATCACCGGGCCTTCGAAGGTCGACATGCCGTAGAAGGCGACGGCCATCACCATCATGCGGATGATCGGATCGGTGCGCAGCTTGTCCCAGGCGCCGGATAGCGTCATCAAGCCGTTGATCATGCCGCCCCATGACGGCATCCACAGCATGATCGAGAACACCATGCCGAGCGTCTGCGCCCAGTCGGGCAGAGCGGTGAAATGCAGGTGATGCGGCCCGGCCCAGATGTAAAGGAAGATCAGTGCCCAGAAGTGGATAATCGACAGTCGGTAGGAATAGACCGGGCGGTTCGCCTGCTTCGGCACAAAATAGTACATCATGCCGAGGAAGCCCGCGGTGAGGAAGAAGCCCACGGCGTTGTGGCCGTACCACCATTGCGTCAGGGCGTCCTGGACCCCGGAAAAGGCGGAGTAACTCTTGGAACCGAGGAAAGAGGCCGGCATCGACAGGTTGTTAATCACGTGCAGCATCGCGATGGTCACGATGAAGGACAGATAGAACCAGTTGGCGACGTAGATGTGCGGTTCCTTGCGCTTCAGGATCGTGCCAAGGAACAGGATGAGATAGGCGACCCAGACGATGGTCAGCCAGATGTCGACATACCATTCGGGTTCGGCGTATTCGCGGCTTTCCGTGATGCCGAGCAGATAGCCGGTCGCGGCCATGACGATGAAAAGCTGATAGCCCCAGAAGACGAACCAGGCGAGATCACCGCCGAACAGGCGGGCGCGACAGGTGCGTTGAACGACGTACAACGACGTGCATAGCAGCGCGTTGCCGCCGAAGGCGAAGACGACGCCGGACGTATGCAGCGGCCGCAAGCGTCCGAAATTGAACCAAGGCTGAATGTTGAGATCGGGATAGGCCAGCTGCAGCGCGATGACCACGCCGATCAGCATGCCAATGACGCCCCAGAACATGGTGGCGATGGCGCCGTAGCGGATCGGATCATCCATATAAGCGGATCGGTCGATCGGAGTTGCCGGCTTGAACTCCGTGTTGCGCAACAAGATCCCGGTGAAGGCAGTAAGGGCAAAAAACAGCACCCACATGTGCTGGCGGAAAGGTCCGTCAATGCCGAAGCCGGCAGCCACCAGGGCTGCAAAAGCAAACAAGCCCACCACGACGATCGCTGTCCCGAATTTCATCGCAAATCCTGATCCCGAATCGCGCGGACGCCCAATCCGCTGTGCATCAATTGCGCAGCTGCCCTCTGCTCGCCCTGATCCATGTCAGGCGCCAGGTTTGTTCGGTAGAATCGAGTTCGCGCAAATCAGAAGGTGGCATACGGAAGCGCGCGACGGGCCTGCCCCGCTCACGACAAGTGGATTGAAGTCGAGCGAACGTCGAGGCGGGCGATATGTCGAGTCGTGCCCTCCGCGACTTGGAAGTACTGCTGGTAGCGTCGCTTGGAACGGCTCGGGAACGACGTAAATGGCGACATCGTCACTACCATTGCGGGTACGAGGACCTCAACGATCAATGCTTCATCGGCGAGCGAAACACTCATGGCGGGTGGCTAGCTTATCCGATAAGGGTCGCGGATGCTCTCGTGTCCATGCTACCGGGGGCTCGAAGGCTGCAGCGACCGTTCGAACGCAGCATGTCCTGCCGCGGCTTCGGAGTTGGCGGCGCAGACCCCGCCGCTTGGGGTTATTCAAACTGCCGCGGCCTTCGGCCGCCGCAACGCTGCTCCAGCCGGCCGACGCTCTCCACCATCACATGGCGTTTGTTCTCGATCCGGATCACGCCTTCAGCTCGCAATCGAGTCAGCTGCCGGCTCACGGTCTCATTCGTCAGTCCAAGGAAATCAGAGATGTCGGCACGAGTCAGCGGCAGATCGAAGGACGCCGAGCTGGCAGTCGGATTAACATTGGTATCGATATTCAGGGCGATCATGAGAAGAAAACTCGCCACCTTTTCCGATGCCGTCTTGCGCCCGAGCGTCACCATCCATTCGCGTGCTGCGTCAAGTTCGTCCAGCGTCTGCTTGAGCAGGCGGCGCTCGAGTTCCGGTGAATCCTTCATCATCCGTTCGAGGGCTGGCTTGGGGAACGAACAAAGGGTGACAACAGTTGCCGCTTCCGCACTGATCTCGCTTTCCACCTTGAAGGGTCGCCCCAGAAAATCCGGTGCAAACTGGAGAGCTACGATCTGCTGGCGCCCGTCCGAAAGGCTCTTCGTCAGCTTCACCACGCCTGAAAGCACATTCGAATAGCTGCCGACAGCCTCGCAGTCGCCGATCAGTTCGACTCCTGGCTCGACCTTGTGCCGCGACGAAGTCTTGGCGAGCCAAACCAAACGCTCTGGATCGAGCGCGCCGCAAATACCACGACGCCTTCCCTCGCAAGAGCGGCAAAGAACGGGAATGCCGGAACTGTGAATGTCTTGCCGTAATGTCATGCGCTCGCTCTACCCTGTCCCAAGCACCGACAGGATAGCAATCCAGGTAGAAAAATCCTTGCGGCAGTTTGTCCGAGCTGCACTTGATCGAAATCAGGGCGTTGGCCGGCCAATCAGTCAACAGTTCCAGCGATGCAAACATGGTGACCACGACATGCAGTCGAAAGTAGCTGCCTGGATTGTCGAAAACGTCCCTCGCTACACCAGCTATCCGACGGCACCGCATTTCCATGAGGGCGTCGATGCTGCGGCTTATCGTGGCTGGCTGGAGGCGCTCGGCGGGGACGATGAGATATCGCTCTACGTGCACATCCCATATTGCGACAAACTTTGCTGGTTCTGTGCGTGCCACACCAAGCAGACACGCCACTACGAACCGGTTACTACCTATTTGCGGTCATTGCATGCTGAGATCGCCACCGTCGCCAGTCTTGTCGCAGGCAAGGGCCGCGTGCGTACTATCCATTTCGGCGGCGGTTCGCCGACGATGCTCAAACCCGAAGATATGGTGGCCTTGGCAACCGTCCTGCGCAACAGCTTCACATTTCTTCCCGGCGCCAAGATCAGCGTCGAAATCGAACCCAACGATATGGACGAAGCCCGCCTCGACGCGCTTGCCGAAATCGGCATGACGAGGGCGAGCCTCGGCGTGCAGGATTTCGATCCGAAGGTGCAAAAGGCCATCAATCGCGAGCAGACCTTCTTGCAGACCAAAACAGTTGTCGACGGCGTTCGGTCCCGCGGCGTCGAATCGGTCAACCTGGACCTGCTCTACGGCTTGCCGCACCAGACCAGGGAGAGAGTCCTGTCCACAGTCATGCAGGCGCTGACGCTGCAGCCGGACCGGATCGCCCTTTTTGGCTACGCCCATGTGCCATGGTTCAAGAAACATCAGACCATGATCGACGAGGCCTGGTTGCCAGGCCCGGAGGAGCGGCTTGCCCAATCGCAACTGGCAGCACGCGCCATCCTCGACCGAGGATACGAAGCAATCGGGCTCGACCATTTCGCCAAACCGAACGATGCGCTGGCGCTTGCCGCGCAGGCGGGGACTTTGCGTCGCAATTTTCAGGGCTACACCGAGGATCGTTGCGAAACCTTAATCGGCCTCGGCCCCTCGTCCATCAGCCAATTCAAGCAAGGCTACGTCCAGAACATGCCTTCAACCGCCGAATATTGCCGCATGGTGGATCAGGGTGGCTTGGCTTCGGTCCGCGGAATTGTTTTCTCCAACGACGACCGCGCTCGCGGCTGGATCATCGAGCGGCTGATGTGCGATTTCGGCTTCTCGGCAGTCGAATTGGTGGAACGCTTCGGCAAAGCCGGCCAGAAGCTCCTTCTCCGGTCGAGTACCTTGGCCCTCGACAACCCCGTCCGATTGCTTGAACTCGATGGCGACCGTTTCGTCGTGCCGGTGGAAAGTCGTCCCTTTGTCAGGAGCGTCGCTGCGAAGTTCGACAAATATCTCGAAAGCGGAAAGGCCAGGCACTCGGTGGCAGTTTGAGCCAGAGCGCGTCGCAGACCGGGCAGGGTCCATCATCGGTGACCTTTCGCCATGCCACGATGTTGTCAGCGCCCCCCTCTCGTTGAAGAATCAACGACAAGCACGCAGGCATACGAATCGCATCGGAAAAACCTAAGCTGACGCGCTGCATCCACGCTGCCTGCACACGACGCTGCCGCCTTAGTGGTTGTCTTCCCGGTCGAGATCGGCTGCCGCATGATGGCGATGGACCATCGCTTGGCGACAGCTCGGCCTCATATGGATGGACCCGCCGAGCGGGCGGTGCGCCACCATTGCACTTGACCAACTCTCTGCTGCGGTCATTTGGAATCTGAAGCTGGCTGAGACCGCGACTTGCCCGGGACGCTGGCCGTCGCCATACGTTCTTTTCTGGCCTTGGCAAACGCTCGGTCGCCTTCCAGAAATCCCGCCAGCATGAAAGGGATGAGTTCCGCCACCGTTTCAGACTCGCCGTAGGTCTGACGATAGAGCGCAGCATACGCATTGAGTTCTTGGCTCAACTCCGCGCTCACGGTGATGGTGATCTTCAAAGGCGTTCGATCTGGAAGCTTACCAAGTTTCAAATTGGCCATAATCACTCCCGTTCAACTTTGTACGGCCGCAGCAAAAGGTCCTTGTGCACGATGACGCGCAGCGGCCAGCCTGGCCGGATAGTGATGGTGGGCTGAACATTGAGATTCTTCTCAATTATGCGCTGGCCGGCTCGACTAACATTCTGCTGGGCGGATTCGCGGATCGCCTTGACCAGATCGCTTTCATTGTCTCCGAGGCTCAATTCGGTGCCCACGCCAAGCAAGGTCGCAAGCGCGACCCCCCTGATCAGCTGCCAGGTGTGGAAATCCACCTTGTCCTCAAGCCCTGCATATCCCGCGCTGTCTGTTGCCGGCAGATTGTCGATTTCGATCGAGGAACCGTCCGGCAGGATTATTCGCTGCCAGACCAGCAATGCGCGCCTTTGCCCAAACGCCACCACGCTGTCATAGGCGCCGATCAGCCGTGAACCTTGTGGAATGAGCAAGATGCTGCCCGTGACTGTGTCTTGGACATTCTCTGTGACCTGCGCGACGACAAGGCCGGGTAGGTCGGAATTGATGCCGGTGATCAGGCTAGCCGCGATCACGCTGCCAGCCATCAGCTGATAGGGCGAGGCCGGCGTCTGGAGCGCGTGCGGATTGTAGATCCCGCTTGTGCTCCGCTGACTGACAAAATCCAGCTTGCGCTGTTGGTTGTTCTGATCGCCCTCGGCTGGAGCGACGGAAGCCGACGCGCCTGCCGCTCCCGGTTGCGGAAGCGCCTCAGGCCGCTGCTGTATACTCTCCCCGCCGCCGGCGAGATCTGTCGGTCTCGGTCGATTGTCGATCCGGAACAACACTTGCGACTCGCGCGCTTCGATCGCCTGCTGGGCAAGGCGTTGATCCTCGGCTGAGACCTCCTGTCCCGGCGCGATGCCGAGCTGGCGCTGCCGCTCGAGGATGGGGCGGCCGAGATCACCGGGTAGCGGCGGCCCAAGCACCGGGGCCTTAGACTTGACGCCGGAATAATCCCTGGGCAGCCCATCGAGTCCCTCGGCGGTGGGCTTGTGGTCAGGATGGTAAAGGTCTTCCGCATGCCCTTTGAATCGCAATGCCGGTCCCTGAAGCGCAATCATCATGACGCCCAAAATGGCACCGCATCCGGCGGCAGCGATCGCGACAATTACACCTCGCCTGAAGCGCACAGCCGCGCGGGGTGAGGCGCGCAGCTGGAGCTGGTCGGGATCAAGTTTCGGCGGCGCATTGGAGTGGGACGTATCGGTCATGAGCCTTGTCCCCTCACCTGCCAAAACCGGCAAACAGTGGCATCCGACGCGGCAATTGCCGACCGTCAATCCTTGTGATGCGCACGACCTGCTGCGGCTTGGCGCCGAGGCGCAGTTCGGCCGCGGCGAACAGGCGATCGACGATGTAGTAGTTGCCGCGCATGCGGTAGTTGACCAGCTGATTGCCGCCGCCAGCACCGACGATGAAGAGCGGCGGCGCCTCGCCCTGATCGATGCGGCGCGGGAATTCGATATAGACCTTGCTGCCGTCGTCAAAGGCCCGTGTCGGTCTCCAGGGCGGTGTGTCGCCGGCTATTGAATAGCGGAATCGGATATTTTCGAGCGCAACATTCGACGCGACCGGCGTAGCAGCCTCGGCCTGAACGTTTCGCCGGCGCAGCGCAAGGATCTGGTCTTCGCTGTAAGTCCAAGAGATGGCCGCCATTGCGGTCTTCTCCGTGCTTTGGAGCTGCAAGTGATAGGTGCGTCGATCCGTGGTGATCACCAGATTTGTGGTAAGCTCGGGCGCAAACGGCTTCACCAAAACATGGGTGCGCTGACTGTCACCGGTGCCACTGACGGTATCGCCTATGACCCACCGGACCGTGTCCCCGGCGGACACGGCTGTCAGCTTCTCGCCCGGCTGCAGAGCGATATCGGTGACGCGCTCCGGCGCGGCAAAGAGCTGATAAAGCGCACCGTCGGTGAAGGGATAGATCTGGACCGCGTTGACATAGCCATACCTGGTTGGCTGCCGGGTTGCGGCCTTGTTGGCATCGGCAACGCGTTCTTCAGGTGAGCGCTTGTCTTCGGCGACCTTGACCGGGTCAGGCTGCAACTGGCCGGGAAGCGGTAGCGGCTTTGGCACCTCGACGATCTTGACCGGTTGCTCCGGCGGCTTCTCGATCGACGCTGCCTTGAAGTCGGCCGCGTCATAGGAAATCTCGGGCGGTGGCACCGGCTTGGACGCGCAGGCCGACAGCACCGCGGCTGAGGCCGACAGGATCAGCGCGGCACGGAGCGATGGGACTCTATTTGTCATTGGCGGGCTCCTTGGGGGAAACGGATGACGGCGCGGCGCTGTCGAGCTCGCGCGACCAATCGATGGCGTTGATGAAGACGCCGAGCGGATTCTTGCGCAGTTGGTCCGCATTGCTTGGCGGCCGGATCATGACCGTGAGGATCGCCGTCCAGCGGGTCGTGCTGGCAAGGCTGCCGCGCTCAAATACCTGCTCGGTCCATTTGACCTGGAACGAGCTGTCGGAAGCCCGCACCACGCTGGTCACCTGGACGGACACGCTGCGCGTGCCGATCTGACCGAAAGGGTCGTTCGCCTTGGCATATTCGTTGAGAAAGTGCGCGGCGCGGTCGGTGGCAAAGTCATAGGCCGCCAACCAGTTCTGCCGCACCAACACCGGATCGGTGGAAACGGAACGGATATTCTGGATGAAGCGGCCAAGATGCCATGCGATCTGGGCATCCGTTGGCTCGTAGTCCTGGATTGCCGGGGCTACGGCGCGCGCCTCGCCAAAGCGGTCGACCTCGACGACGTATGGCACAACCCGGCTCTGCATGGACTGCCAAATGAGCCCGCCCGAGAGCCCGGTTGCCAACGCCAGGCAGCCAAGAGCCATCAGCCGCCAATTGCGGGCCTGCACCCGCGATGAGCCGATGCGCTCATCCCACATGTGGCCCGCCCTCTGGTACGGTGTAGTGGGCTCGGGTGTCTTGCCGTAGCGTTGAACGGATCGCCTGAAGAGCATCTAGTCGTCCTTGTCGTTGAGAGAGGGATTGGCGCTACCGCCCGGTCTGTCACCATCACGCACGGCCTGCATGGCGGCGTGGCGGTGAGCTCGCGCAGACTGCTGGGTACGCAGGCGCCTGGCCCAGCCAGGGGCCGCATCGGCGGTCGAACCCGCAGCACTTTCAGTTATCGTCGCGACAGGCGATCCGCCGGTCGCGGTCCATGCGGCTTGGCGCCCGGCATCGGCGCTGCGCCCGAAGGTTCCCGCGGCAGATCGTGCCGCTCGCATCGCGGCGCCACTGGCGGCACCCGCCACGCCCTGCATCCCAGCAGCCACACCGGACAGGCCGGAGTCAGGCGAGGTTGCACGCCCCAACTGCCACGCTGAGGAAGCTGCCGAACCGATGGTCGTGCCGGCTCGAATTGCGGCAAGCCCGCCATCAGCTGCCACGCGCGCGCCAGCGACCGCGGCACCTCCGGCAACGAGTGATGCACCGGCCGCGGCCGCGGCCGTACCCAGTGCGGCGCCCGCACCAAGCTGCGGGGCGCCCGAGACGAGACCGGATGCTATTCCAGGCCCGAAGATCCCTAGCCCAAGAAGCGCCAACGCGCCCAACACCTGCGACATGGCTGCGGCCAAATCCGGCTCCTTGCCTTGCAGCGCGGAAGCGAACTCGCCGAACAGTGTGGAGCCGATGCCGACGACGACGCCAAGCACCATCACCTTGATGCCCGACGAGATCACGTTGCCGAGCACACGCTCGGCCAGAAACGCCGACCGGTTCCAGAGTGCGAAGGGCACCAGAACGAATCCGGCGAGAGTGGTGAGCTTGAACTCCAGAATGGTGATGAAGAGCTGGATGGAAAGAATGAAGAAGGCGATGATGACCAGGAACCAGGCCACGAGCAGCACGAAAATGGTGAGCGCGTTGCCGAAGATTTCAGGAAAGCCAAGAAGCTGGCTCGCTTGATCGAGCAGCGGCCAGGCGCCCTCAAAGCCTGTGGCGGCAATACGTCCGGGCCGCAGGAGATTGTCGGGGGAAAGATTGTCGGCAGAAGCGTTGATGCCCAGCCCGGCAAAGGAGCGGTATATAATGTCGGCGAGGTTCTTGAAATTGTTCAGGATGAAAGCGAAAACGCCGACATAGAGCACCTTGCGGACGAGGCGGCCCAGAATGTTGGGCTCGCCGGCGAATGCCCAAGCGAGCCCGGCTAACGTGATGTCGATGCCGATCAGCGTCGTGGTGAGGAAGGCGACATCGCCCGACAGCAGACCGAACCCGCTGTCGATATAGCGGATGAAAGTCTCCATGAAGCGATCGATGACCCCGAGGTCGTTCATTCCGCCTTCCCCTCGTGAAAGAACTGGTGATCAGTTGGCGGGATAGGCCGTGCCGGTGCCGAGGAATCGCTTTGTCGTCTGGCGGGCGGCTTCTTCAGACTGCGCCTTGCGAGCCGCGTCCTCCGCCTCAGCGCGAAACTGCGTCGCGAGCAGCGTCTGGATCTGCATCTGCTGCTTGGTTGACAGCGCGATCAGTTGGTTGGTGGCCTGGCTTGCCTCAAGCGCACCGGCAGCACCCTGGCTGCGGTTGACGAGATCAGCAAGCAGGTCGCGATCGCCGCGGACGTTCGCGAGGATCTGCGACTGGACACCCATCGTCTGCCGGAACGCCTGCATGGCGCTCTGCCAGCGCTCGCGCGCTGCGGTTGCCACATCGCTGACCTTGATCGTGGCGTCGTAGCTTTCGGGATATTGATTGCGCCACTGGTCCTGCAGCTTGCCCAGATCAAAACTCAGGCCACTCGCCTGGTCCATGAGGCCGTCGATTCGCTGCAGCGAACCGGTGAGCTGGCCCACCGAAGAAAAATCCAGCCTATGAAGGTTGCGCGCCATGTTCTGCAGCATGGTCGCCTGGTTCTGGAGCGACTGGATCTGGTTGTTGATCTGCTCCAGCGAGCGCGCCGCCGTCAGCACGTTCTGGGTATAGTTCGACGGATCGAAGACAATGAGCGCATAGGCTGGCTGGACATAGTCGGCCATCGGTTTGGCGAGGAGGGAAAGGGTGATCAGGCCGGAAAGGAAACGGCGCCGCATCATGACGATTGCTCCATGTCTGGTTGAGGGAATTGGCGGAGAAGCTCGGCGGCCCACTCGTGACCGCGGGCATTTAGGAAGTGGGAGGCAAAGCCGTCCTGCCCGTGCTCCGACAGGATCCTGTCGATCAGAGTCTGGCTGGCGGGATCGGAGGCACCGCATAGCGCAAGCGCGATGACGCCCAAGCCCAGGTCGAACAGACGATTGCCGCGGCGCGATTGCAGATAGTAGTGCCGCTTCGGCGTGGCGCGCGCGACCAGTTCGATCTGCCGCTCGTTCAGGCCGAAACGCTCGTAGGCTTCCCGTGCCTGCGGTTCCACGGCACGATCGTTGGGAAGAAAGATGCGCTGCGGGCAGCTCTCGATGATAGCCGGTGCGATTGCAGAGCCGGCGATGTCGGCCAGTGACTGCGTGGCGAAAATGACGGAGACGTTCTTCTTGCGCAGTACCTTCAGCCATTCGCGCAGGCGGGCGGCAAAGAGCGGATTGTCGAGATAGAGCCAAGCCTCGTCGAGCATGAGCAAGGTCGGTCGCCCATCGAACCGCGCTTCGAGGCGATGGAAAAGATAGGTGAGCACCGGCAGAACAGCGCCTTGGCTGTGCATCAGCTCTTCGGTCTCGAAGCACTGCACGTCCGACAAGGCCAGCCGATCGTCATCCGCGTCGAGCAATCGGCCGAAGGGGCCGTCGAGCGTGTAGGGCATCAATGCGGACTTCAGCGCGTTGGACTGAAGCAAGAGCGACAAGCCGGTGAGTGTGCGTTCCTGTGCCGGCGCGGTTGCAAGACTGGTGAGCGCCGACCAGATTGCCTCTTTCGCTTCTGGGGTGACGGTGACGTTCTCATGAGCGATGAGTCCGGCGATCCATTCGGCCGCCCAGCTGCGGATGGCCGGATCATCAACCTTGCGCAGCGGCTGGAAGGCAAGCGCACCGTGCGCACGCAGCGCGTGGTGCTCTCCACCCATGGCAAGAATTGCGGCGCGGGCTGAATTGCCTTTGTCGAAGACATAGACCTGCGCGCCGGCATAGCGTCGGAACTGCAGCGCGAAGAGGGCAACGAGAACCGACTTGCCGGCACCAGTCGGTCCCACGATCAGCATGTGGCCGACATCGTCGACGTGGGTGGAGAGCCGGAACGGTGTCGACCCGCTGGTTGAGGCGAAGAGAAGCGGCGGGGCCTCTGCCTGGATTGCCTTGGCGAGATGCTCGTTCGCCGCCGGGCCGGCCCACATCGAGGAAAGCGGCATCAAGTGGGCGAGGTTCAATGTGTGAACGAGCGGCTGGCGCACATTCGCGTAAACATGGCCGGGCAACGAGCCGAGCCAGGCCTCGACCGCATTCACGCCTTCACGGATCGTGGCGAAGCCGAGGCCATTGACGACGCGCTCGACCGCGCGAAGTTTGGCCGCGGCGGCTTGATGGTCCTCGTCCCATACCGTCACCGTCGTCGTCAGATAGCCAAACCCGACATGATCGCCGCCTAACGCCTGGAGTGCGGCGTCGGCATCGAGCGCCTTGTTTTCGGCGTCGCTGTCGACGAGCGGGACAGGTTCACTGGTCACCACCTCGCGCAGGATGGCCGCGATCGACTTGCGCTTGGCAAACCACTGCCGCCGAAACCGTGTCAGCGTCTTGGTGGCCTCCGTCTTGTCGAGCGGAATGAAGCGTGTCATCCAGCGATAGGCGAAATCCTGGTGGTTGAGCGCGTCGAGAATTCCGGGCCGTGTGACATTCGGAAAACCGAGAATGGTGAGCGTGCGCAGATGTTGGTCGCCAAGCATCGGCTCCAATCCGCCAGTAAGCGGCGCATCGACCAGGATGCCGTCGAGATAGATCGGCGTTTCCGGCACGGCGACTGGATTGCGGCTGGTCGAGATCGTGCCGTGCAGGTAAGTCAGCGTCTCGGCATCATCCAGTGCGCGTATTTCGGGCATCAAGCTCGACAGGAGATCCTGCACGCGGCCGGTCTCGTCCCGGAACCGCGCCAGTTCCTGGCGCCACTCTCTCTCGCCTTGTGAATGATGCGAGTCGACGAGAGCGCTTTGCGCCCGCGCCTGGCTATCCGGCGGCGGCATGAACGCCAGCGTCAGGTGGTAGCGGCTCTCGTAGTGCGCGACCTTGCCTTGAAAGGCCGCGCGCCGTTCTTCGTCGACCAACCATGACGCAGCGTCGGGGAAGCGCGAGTCTGGATAGCCCAGCGCCTCGATGCGCTCGGCCTCGAAGAACAATGCCCAGCCAGAGCCGAGGCGTCTGAGCGCATTGTTGGCTCGCGCGCAGATGCCGATGAGTTCGGCTTCTGTTGCACTCTCGAGATCAGGGCCGCGAAATGCGAATGTGCGCTGGAAGCTGCCGTCCTTGTTGAGCACGATGCCTGGTGCTATCAGTGCGGCCCAAGGCAGATGATCGGCAAGCCGGTCGGCCTTGCCCCGATATTCCGAAAGATTCAGCATGCAAGCCACCCCCTCAGGCGAAGGTGGCGGACGAGCACGCCGGCGAAGTCCGGGTCGCGGCGGGCCGCGAAGACAGCCACAGTGTGCCCGCAGATCCACAGCACCAGTCCGGCAATCCACTGCTGCAAGCCAAGCCCGATGGCCGCGGCAACGGTGCCATTGAGGATCGCCACCGCTCGCGGCGCGCCGCCGAGCAGGATCGGTTCGGTCAGTGCCCGGTGAACCGGAACCTCGAAGCCTTCTATGTGCTCTCCGGCCAGCATCAGACGAGTGCCCCGCCGCCAAAGGAGAAGAAGGAGAGGAAGAAGCTCGATGCGGCAAAGGCGATCGACAGACCGAAGACAATCTGGATGAGCCGACGGAACCCACCTGCCGTGTCGCCAAAGGCGAGTGTCAGGCCGGTGGTGATGATGATGATGACCGCGATGATCTTGGCGACCGGACCCTGCACCGATTCCAAGATTTGCTGCAGCGGCTGCTCCCAAGGCATGCCGGAGCCGGCGGCGTATGCCGGAAACGTGAGAAGAAAAGCGAGCGCGGTGGCCCAGAGAAAGCGAAGCTTCTTGCGCATGAAATGACCTTTCAGAGTTGCTGGAGTTGCGGAAGCGTGAGCTGGGTGACGGCGTAGTCGCCACTGCTGTCGAGACCAGTGACCTCGGCGATCGCCTCGATGCGGCGCGAGGATCCGCGGCCAGCGATGAAGACGATCAGATCTATCGCCTCGGCGATGAGCCGGCGGGGAACGGCGACCACGGCTTCCTGTGCGAGCTGCTCGATGCGGTAGAGGGCAGACCGCGCCGAGTTGGCATGAACCGTGGCGATGCCGCCTGGGTGACCGGTGTTCCATGCCTTCAGCATGTCGAGCGCTTCGGCGCCTCTGATCTCGCCGACGATGATGCGATCGGGTCTGAGGCGCAGTGTCGAACGCACGAGATCGGCGAGCGTGACCGAACCCCGCCTCGTCCTCAGCGCAACGCAGTCTTTTGCTGCGCATTGAAGTTCGCGCGTATCCTCGATCAGGATCACCCGCTCGTCGCAGTCGGCGGCGACGGCCAGCAGCGCATTGGCAAGGGTTGTCTTGCCCGAGGACGTGCCGCCTGCGATCAGGATGTTGCGCCGCTCGCGGACGGCTCCCTTCAACGCATCGGCCTGCAGCGGCAGCATGACGCGGTCGGCGACATAATCGGCCAGGGTGTAGAGTTTTGCGGCAGGCTTACGAATAGCAAAGCATGGCGCCAGCACCACGGGTGGCAGCAGGCCTTCGAACCGCTCGCCCGACGGCAGTTCGGCGCTGACGATCGGATTATCCGCATGCGCTTCGGCGCGCACATGGGAAGCGACGAGGCGGACGATGCGCTCCGCCTCGGTAGGATGGATGTGCACGCCTGTGTCGACCAGGCCTTCTCCGAGCCGATCGAGCCGCAGTGCTCCGTCGGGATTGACCATCACCTCGATGATCAATGGATCGGAGAGCGCTTTGGTGATCGCCGGACCCATGGCGGTGCGCAGCATCGCGCTGCGGCGGTGGTCAGCTTCCGGATGAGAGTTCACCCTTCCCCTCCCACGTCATTGTCTTTGCCAAGCGATCGCTTCCCGGAAGCGATCTGCCGACCCACCTGCTCGACAAATTTGTCGAAGCGCTCCTGGCCAACGGCCTGCGTTGCCCTGTCCGGGACCGGCGTGTGGGCGTGAAGCGTGATCGAAAAGCGGATGAAGAGCGCCAGGCTCTCCAGCATCATCTCGACGTCGCGCCTGACATAAGCGAGGTCGCGAGAAAGACGGTCGAGCCGTACGCCGTAGCGTTTGTCGAGCTCATTCTCGCCACGGCGCTCGATGAAGGCTTCCACCGCCTTCGCGACAATCGCCGATTTGGTGGTCGAAGGATCACGACTGAGTTTGTCCAGCTTCTCGCTCAGCTCAAACTCAAGCAGAAACTGGTGACGAATGCGGCGGGGCTTCATGTGGCTTGTTCCAGCTGCCAGCGCCGGCGCGCCGGCGACGGGAACAAGCATCCGCCAGATGCCCAAGAAAGCTTATCGCCGTTATCTACGCCGAAATACGCCGTCAGGAAGCGGCGTTCAGAAGCCGGGCACGATGTCTTTGTCGTCGCCCCTTCCCTCGTTGATGCCGTAGGCGCGGGCAGCCGTCGAAATCCGATCCATGACACGCTTGTCGGCGACCGGCTCGCTGTCATCGTCAACAGATTTGAAAAGATCGCCCTGGTCAGTTTCTTGAGAAAGCACGACTTGATCTTCTGGCAGAGCTGGATGTCGCTGCTGCTGGACGCCACCCTCGTCCCCGATCGCCGCGTCGGCAATCTCGTCGCCTGCAGCCAGACGGCTGTCAACGCCGCGGACCTGTCCAGTCCAATCGTCCGGGCGCGAAGCGGGACAGTCGGCGTAAGTGCCGTCCCGCAGCACCGGGGACGGTAGCACGCGTTCCGTGAAATTCCGATCCTGGTAGTAGCGCAGCTTCTGCGCGCGCAATGGCGGCAGCCCTGAAATCAGCACCAGCTCGTCGTTCAGGGGCAGCTGCATCACCTCGCCAGGAGTCAGCAGCGGTCGGGCCGTTTCCTGGCGGCTGACCATGACGTGCGACAGCCAGGGGGCCAGACGATGGCCGGCATAGTTGCGCATGGATCTCAGTTCCGTCGCCGTGCCGAGCGCGTCCGAGATGCGCTTGGCCGTGCGGTCGTCATTTGAGGAAAAGGCAATGCGCACATGGCAGTTGTCGAGAATGGCACTGTTCTCGCCGTAGGCCTTGGATATCTGGTTCAGGGATTGCGCGATCAAGTAAGCGCGAATGCCGTAGCCGGCCATGAAGGCGAGCGCGGTCTCGAAGAAATCTAGCCGACCGAGCGCCGGGAATTCGTCGAGCATCATGAGGAGCCGATGTTTGCGACCCTTGTTAGGGTCGCCCTCAAGGCGCTCCGTCAGGCGCCTGCCGATCTGGTTCAGGATCAGTCGCACCAAAGGCTTGGTGCGCGAGATGTCCGACGGCGGCACGACCAGATAGAGCGACATCGGTCGCTCGGCATCCATGAGATCGACAATGCGCCAGTCGCAGGCCGATGTTGCCGCCGCAACTGTCGGGTCGCGATAGAGCCCGAGGAACGACATGGCGGTCGATAAAACACCCGAACGCTCGTTTTCCGATTTGTTCAGCACCTCGCGTGCCGCCGAGGCCACCACCGGATGGACCTCAGGCTGGTCAGGCGTGCCCAGATGGTTGGTGGTCATCATCCGCTGCAGCGTCGCGGAAAAGGAACGTTGCGGGTCCGACAGGAAAGTGGCGACGCGGGCAAGCGTCTTTTCCTCTTCGGCATAGAGAACGTGCAAAACGGCGCCGACGAGGAGGGAATGACTTGTCTTCTCCCAGTGGTTCCGGCGATCCAGCGCACCTTCCGGATCTACCAGGATGTCGGCGATGTTCTGGACGTCGCGGACCTCTTGCGGACCCTTTCGCACCTCAAGCAACGGGTTATAGCGCGCCGACCTGGGATCCGTCGGATTGAAGAGAAGACAATAGGAGAATTTCGACCGCCAGCCGGAGGTCAATTGCCAATTCTCGCCTTTGATATCGTGAATGACGGCCGACCCGGTCCAGGACAGAAGCGTTGGAACAACCAGTCCGACGCCCTTGCCTGATCGTGTTGGGGCAAAGGCCATGACGTGCTCGGGTCCGTCATGTCGCAGATAGCGATCCTTCAGCTTGCCGAGGAAAACGCCGCCCGGTCGAAACAGGCCTGCCCTCTCGATCTCCTGAGTTGTTGCCCACCTTGACGAGCCATAGGTCGTCACTGATCCGAGCTGTCGCGCGCGCCAGAGCGAGCCCGCGATGGCTGCGGCACAGCCCACGAACCCACTGGCGCCGGCGAGCGCACCGGCCTTATCGAAGACCTCGGGCGCATAGGCGTCGAAATGGTACCACCATTCGAACAGTTTCCACGGCTTGTAGATCGGCCAGCCAGCCACGACAAACCACGGCGTGCCGAGTGGCGGCTGATGACCCAGCATGTGGGCGCACCACTGCGTGGCCGCCCACACCCCGAGGATGACGATTGCGAATACGACGGCAATCTGCCCAATCAGCAACTTCGTGGGCGTCATTGGCTTGCTCCGCTGTTCTGAACGTCGGGGGCAAGCATCGCGCAGCGCGATGTGAACTGAAATGCACACTACGCACGACCAGGTGCGATGGGGAATGGGCCGGATCGCTCACAGAGCAGCCTTTTACGTGCCTGGAGCCCGCGCCGCAGACTGGGTCACCGGCCATGGCCGCCCTCGGCGATCGCGACCTATTCTGTGTTTTTGCTTCGTCTGATCAAAACGCATGCATGCGTTTAGCGCGAGCGATCCACAGGCAGCTCAACGGATCGGCATCTCCTCGACATCCAAGTGGCCGATGACGCGCTTTGCTCCGGCGTGTTTGGTATGGACGGGCCGTCACAAATCATTCGACGGTAACCGATTTTGCGAGATTGCGCGGTTGGTCGACATCTTTGCCCATGAAGACAGCCGTGTCATAGGCAAGAAGCTGTATCGGCAGGGCAAAGATCATTGGCGCGATAATCTCGTCGACGGTCGGCAGGACAATCGTGTGCATCGTTTTGAGTTTCGAAGCAGCGGCGCCTTTCTCATCAGTGATGAGGATGATCCGTCCTCCCCTGGCGGCCGCTTCCTCCATGTTGGAGACGGTCTTGTCGAAAAAGCGATCATGTGGCGCGATGACGATCACTGGCATGTTTTCGTCGACCAATGCGAGCGGACCATGCTTCAATTCACCAGCCGCATATCCCTCGGCATGGATGTAGGAAATCTCCTTGAGCTTCAGCGCACCTTCCATGGCCAGTGGGAAACTGGTGCCGCGGCCGAGATACAGGACGTCATGGCACTTTGACAGTTCGCGCGCCAGGAGCTCGACATCTGGCTTGATGCTGTTCAGGACCTGGCGCATGATTCGCGGCATTTCGGCAAGGCTCGCGACGAGGGCCCTCGCCTCAGCTTCGGTTACCGTTCCACGGGCCCTGGCAGCACCAATGGCGAGTGTGGCAAGAACCACAAGCTGGCAGGTGAAAGCCTTGGTGGAGGCGACGCCGATCTCCGGCCCGGCAAGGATTGGGAAGACCGCGTCGGCCTCCCGCGCGATGGTCGATTCCCGGCTGTTGACGACAGCGCCGGTCGTCAGCCCACGCCCCTTGCAGTATCTCAGAGATGCGAGCGTGTCGGCGGTTTCACCGGACTGCGAAACGAAAAGAGCCGCCGAGTGCGGCGGCAATGGGATCTCCCGGTAGCGGAATTCGGACGCGACGTCGATTTCGACCGGCAGGCGCGCATAGCGCTCGAACCAGTATTTTGCGATCAGTCCAGCCAGATAGGCTGTGCCGCAAGCCGAGATCGCCAGGCTCGGGATGCTGGCAAAATCTATGCAAGAAGCCGTGTCGATGGGATTCCCTTCGGAATTGATGTGATGAGCGAGCGCACGGGCGACAACCTCGGGCTGCTCATGAATTTCCTTCTCCATGAAATGGCGATAATTGCCCTTATCGGCCAAGTATGCCCCGGCAAGGGAAGTCTGGCGTGGACGCTCGACGGGATGGCCATCGAAATTGAAGATATCGGCGCCTGTCTTGCTGATAACGGCCCAGTCGCCGTCGACGAGATAGGTGATTGCATTTGTGAAGGGAGCAAGCGCGATGGCGTCGGAGCCCAGGAACATCTCGCCGTCGCCGTGACCGATCGCCAATGGGGGTCCGTTGCGCGCCGCCATGATGATCGACGGATCATCCTCAAAGAGAACGGCAAGGGCGTAGGCACCGCTGACGCGCTTCAGCATGGCGTGCATGGCCTCGCCCCGCCCCATGCCCTCCCTGCGGTATCTTGCCAAGAGATGAACGACGACTTCGGTGTCGGTATCGGTCTGGAACTCGGCGCCCGCCGCCGCCAGTTCGTCCTTCAACTCGGCGAAATTCTCGATGATGCCGTTGTGAACCACGGCCACACCCTCCGCAATGTGCGGGTGCGCGTTGCGCTCAGTGGGTGCCCCATGGGTTGCCCAACGCGTGTGTGCGATGCCGATGGTGCCGTTCAGCGGCTCTTCCTTCAATCTTCTCTCGAGATTGACAAGCTTGCCCTTGGCGCGCCGGCAGTTCAACGAGCCCTCGCAAATGGTGGCAACGCCGGCTGAGTCATAGCCGCGATATTCGAGCCGCTTCAACGCGTCAACCAACCGCTCCGACACTGGCTGATGCCCAACGATGCCAACAATCCCGCACATGATCGTCTCCGAATTCTTCTTCCCGGTAGCCTCAGTCGGCGCGAAGGAACCCGCCACCGCTCAGCCCCTAGTGGAATTCGGCGAAAGAGGTAAAATCGATTGTTGGGATAGCTGCCATCCAGCCAGCGGATAGTCGGGAAACGTGTTTGACGACCCGGCGAGAGGACCTTTGACCTCGGCTAAACAGGTCTCCTGACCCCAGCTTCACCCGTCTCAGAGAGTGAGAAAGCCGTCAAATTCGCCACCAACTGTCGTGATTTGCGGGCTTTCGACCGAGCCGGCCGCGCAAATCGTCCGTGCAAGCTGTCCCTCGTGGCACTAGGATTGTCCGGTGGCCGACCTAGTCGCGGAGTTTCCTGCGCTGCCGCCGCAACCGGGCTGTGTCGATCTTAGACAAAGCGGAATGCCAGGCTCTGCCGATGGCCCTAAGAATCATTTGCAGTGCTACTTTCCTCTGCTGCCCAGCGCATTCCCGTCTTCCGCGTTGGTCGATTGATCGTGCATCAGAGATCGATGCCGATGCGAATGGGGCGCTATCAGCCCCAATTTTGGCTGCCCATGCAAGCGGGCGGACGCGTCGTGCCACCTTTATGCCTCATGGCATGTGGAGCGCATCCACGGCAGACAACCCTAAGACCGCGCCTGCGCATGGCTGCCATGAAAGTCACGAAACGCTTGGCCCACTCCTTTGCCGACCGATGTTCCAAGAGATACCCTCGCGTTGCACAAGGCCGGAAACCTCTTTGCCGATATGCCGCTCGAGCACCGGCCGCCACGGGACGAGCACGAATTCGCGCGATTTCTCGATAACGGCATATTTGCCGCTGGCGAGCTCAACTGAGCGGCGGAGCGTGCCCTCTACCCGGTCTCCGGGTCGCGTTTCAGCATAAGATAGACCGAGCTCTTCCGAGAGCTGGCCGGCAACACGGTTCAGCTCGCGCTGGCGGAGGATCGCGATCATATTGGCGCGATACACGATCCGATCCTGCTCCTCATGGGCAAGGCCTTGCGCGATCAGCCACTGCTGTCGGCGGCTCCGCGCCTCCTGGGCTTCACGGCCGAAGCCCGAATTTCGCCACCTCTCTGATCCATCGGAGACCAGCTGGCTGTCGAGCCAGGTGGCGCCGTCAAAACCAACCTGCCGCTGCAGAGGCATGGAAGAGAGCTTGTCGACCGTGACAGGTTGGGTCCTCGCCTGCTGGCGCTCGTAGGCGGTGACACGATGGAGGTGATCCGGCGCGATGATCCAGGTGCCGTCGGGCTGGCGCTCCACGCCGACGGTAGCGCGCCGGATCGCCTCCAGCCGACGGACATGCGTTTCGGCGAAGCGGTCGTTGGCGGTCGGATCGTGCTTTAGGTGAATGTCGATGCTGTAGCGGCCGTCATGGGCAGCCGCGATTTCGGCCACCGTGCGGTCAACCTGCCTGGGTTCTGTGTTCCTCGGCGCGACACGCACGATGTAGCCGTCGGGCGTCGGCTCTGTCGCTTCGCCTTTGCCGATGTCGATGTATCGGGTCTTGCCGTCAACACCGTCGACGATCAGGTAATGCCGGTCGGTGAGCTCGTCGGCCAGCCCGCGCGCGACAACACGGCCGACGACAGGGTCGACCAGCTCGCCGGATCGATCATGGATCACCCAATCGGCGGCCCTGCGGGAAATCCCTCTGCCCGTCAGCTCGCGATGCATGGTCTTGATGATGTCGCCGCGTTCCCCCATGCGGCGTAGCGTCGCTTCTAGCCCGTCATCGAGGCGCCAGCGACCCGAGCTGATCTCTTCGGCCAGATGCATCCGCTCGAGCTTGCGCAGGCGCCCCTGCTCCAAGGTTTGCCGAAACGCGTCGCGCCTATCCGGCGAAACGAGCCCACTGTCGTCACGCAGTTGCAGCAGGCGGCGGTCGATGCTGGTGAACCGTTCCTGCTCCATTTCCTGACGCAGGCGGTGCTCGATCTCGTGGTCGGTGCGCGGACCGAGATCGAGGCTGACCAGCTCGGCGGCGCGCTCGCGGATGCCGCTCGAGATGTATTCGCGCGCTATGACGAGATTCTCACCGCGATCGTCCTTGCCACGCACGATGATGTGGGTGTGCGGATGACCGGTGTTGAAATGATCCACGGCAACCCAGTCGAGCTTCGTGCCGAGATCCTCCTCCATCTGCGCCATGAGCCGCCGCGTCAGCGGCTTGAGGTCGTCAAATTCGATGCCGTCCTCGGGTGCGACGATGAAGCGGAATTGATGGCGATCGCCATCGGCACGATCGAGGAAGTCCTTGCCGGCGACGCGGTCGCTTTCGGCGCCATAGAGCTCGCCAGGCGCGCCGTCCCGGGTGACGCCGGCGCGCTGGATGTAGCGCAGATGCGCACGCGCCCCGTCCGCGCTCTTGCCGGAAAGCTTGACGACACGCGCCTTGATGACGACCCGGCGCTGGCGGAAGGCTGCATGGCGATCGCGTGACTTCAGCAGCGCGGCCGTCGCCCCGCCGCGGCCCGTCCGGCTCCCCACGAAGCGGCCACCACGCTGGGGCCGGCCACCGGCTCGGTTGATCGCCGCCCGGACCTGGCCGGCAAAGCGTTTGCCTGCCTTCGAGCCACGGGAGCCTATCTTCCCGAGCTTGGGTCTGAACTCGTCATCCTGCATGTAGCCTCCGCGTTTTTACAGAGTCGAACCAGCCATTTGCGCTCCAAAGCTCTCCTGGCGCTGGACGCTGCCTCCGGCAAAAAAGATGTGCAGACAAACACTTCACCGCCTCATGGAGGCGGTGCCTTTATCTTGCCTTACGCGCCCTGCCCCTTCGGACGCGTCCGGCCCGCCCTTGGCTAGCGGTCCGGCTGCTTGACCTGTGCGACGTCCGTCGCCAGCGGCACGAAGAGATCGCCGTTTCGCGCGCCGGCGCCAACACCATTTTGCAGGAAAAACAGCGAGCCCCCCGAGAGCGCATTTTGCCTGGCTGGAGCGACAGATCTGCCCTTGAAACCATTCATGTCGGTGGCCGATACCCCGGCCGCTCCGAGCTGCTTGAGGTAGTCGACGGTCTCTTTCGGCAGCGGCTTGCCGCGCTTCCGATGCGCCTCGTAGCGCTCGGGGCCGGCGTTGTAAGCGGCAAACAGGCCGGGGAACCCGAAGCGGTCATACATGGTGCGGAGATAGGCCGTGCCGGCCAGAATGTTGTCGCGCGGATCGTGTGGATTTGGGCCGAGACCATGTGCCACGCGCATGTCCTCATACGTTTCCGGCATCAGTTGCATGAGACCCATGGCACCGGCGCGCGAGGTGATTGGCCGGCCGTCGAGCATCGTCCTGCCCCTGCTTTCGGCATCGATCACCGCGTAAATCCACGCCTGGGGAATACGGAAACGCTTGCTTGCTTCGGCAACGAAGTGCTGCCATTTTCCAAGCTGCGGACTTTGGGAGATGGCGACCGGCTCAGCGCCGGTCGAGGCGGAACAGGCGCATGGCGCGACAGCGATCATGCCAAGCATCAGGAGGGTCACTCGGTCCATAGCGGCACGAGCCTCCCGATGACATTCGCGGCCGGCACCGGCCCGAAATAGCGGCTGTCGAAAGAGCGCGGCGCCTCGCCGTTCAGCACGAAGAATTCGTCGTCGGCGAGCGCGCGGCAGCCGCTCCACCAGGGCAGCGGACGGCCTTGGATGTCGGTTGCGAGCCGACGCGCAACGATCTTGCCGCCGATGATGATCGCCTCGTTGAAGGCGCAGACACGTTCGTGCGGCAGCGCGGCAATGTGCTTTACAAGGGGAACGCGGTGCGGGAGATAGCCGCGTTCGGCAGCGAGGCCGGCGATGGCTTCGGGTGCGTCTGTGAGCACCAGGTCGCCGCGTGCGGGCGGTCCCGCCACGACGCGATAGAGGCCGACCGGCGCGCTCGCCGAGGCGTTCCAGACCAGCCAGGGGGACGGGTTTGCAAGGGGGCCAAAGGCAATCAGCCCCAGGGCAATCCCGGTCGCGGCGATCGCCCTTGTCGCGCGAACGCGACGCAGGCGGCTGCCGGTCAGACGGATGGAGGGACGCCGCCGGCTCATGGGCGGCCCCCATCCCCGGAACCGGTTACCTTCTGGCCTTTCGACCACTCGTCGAGTTCGTCGATGTGGTAGCGCACATAACGGCCATGCTTGCGGAATTTCGGGCCGCCGCCGATGAGCCGCATCTTTTCCAGCGTGCGCTGGGAGAGCCCTATGTAGAAGGCGGCTTGGGCTGTGTTGAGAAACGGACTGCCCTTCTTGGCGCGGGCGGCGCGTTCGTTTTCGTCGTCCATAATTGTCCTCGTGTCGCTTAAGGAGAAGCGACGGCGAGGATGGGCGAACGAGGTCGCCCCGGGGACGGGCGAAGAGTGGGGGGCGAGTTTTCGCCGCTCTTTGGCAAGAGCCCCGCGCCGGTTGCGGCGCGAGGCTCGGGGCCGATCGGATCAATCGGCCGGGTTCCAGATGATGGCGTAGGTGTCGTCATCGTCCTGGCCGGCGGCGCGGCCCAGATTGGCGTAGAGCTTGCGGGGTCCGAACTCCGGCGCTGCAATCGACAGGCTCACATAATCCTTGCCGGACGTCTCACCGGTGCGGATCCAGCCGGCGCCAACTTCGACCCCTTGCGTCAGCACCCGGTAGTCGGGATGGTTGTCGGCGCTCTTGGCCTGGTTGGGGATGATGTCGATCTCGGCGCGGACGCTGAGGGTCTTGAGCTGGCCCTTGTAGGCGCCGTTTTCCTGCTTGTTGACGTAACCGATCGCGGTCATTTCGAAGTCTCCTTTTGCTGTCGCCGGGGACCATCCCCTGCGATGGCGGACCGTGATGGACGCGTCCGGAGCGCCTGAACCCGACAGGGCCGAAGCGCCAGCGGAGGACCCGAGCAGGCAGCTTTTTTGCAGCGGAGCGGCGCGAGGAAGCCGCCGCAGGCGGCGGGGAAAAAAGCTGCTGGCGAAGGTTTCGGGCGGCCGGACCCGTCCATAGGTCAACAAGCCAGCCGCAGGGGATGGTCCTGGCAACGAGCATGGAGTTCGTGGCAAGCGCGGTCGCTGCAGCCAACCAGGAAGGGCCGGGATCGGAGGACTGCGGCTGATGCCGCGCCATGCCGATCGAGATCGTGCGCACAGGTCGGGACCCACGCAAGCATCCGGTTGGCTGATTGATCGGCGGGATCAAGGCGGTTTGGACCGTGCCGCGTGAGACGGGGCAAAGGTCACGAACATGCGGCCATTGCGACCGGGGTACGATGCCGAGCGGCGGCCACTTTGGAGGCCGCCGCCCAGCCTGACGTCTATTGGCAGCCGAACAGGGAGCGGACCCGGGCCCATTGATCGGCGGTGCGCAAGCCGCCTCGCTGCGTGTAGCTTTCGACCGGGAATTTCATCCAGCGCGGCAGCCAGCTTCCCACCTTCTCGCGGCCGTTCTCGCCGGAAAGAAAGTCGCGGATGATCGTCTTTTGCGTCTTCACCTTCTCGGCGACATTGCCGTCCGCGACATGCTTGCCGCCGAGTTCGGCTAGCATGGAATTGGCAATTTCCTTGTCGCGCAACAGCTCGAAGAAGGCGTCGTCCGGTTGCCAGCAAGCGGCGAGGTCGACATTCAGATGATTGCCGAGCGCCTCGATGACGGCGCTGCCGGCTGCAAGCGTCTCGGCCATGACGATGCCAAGGACGCGCAGGACATCGTCGTCGGACAGCGTCAGCAGATGCGCAAACAGGCTTGCCGTGCCGATGTCGCCGCCATTGCCGCCAGCGATTGTGCCATCCTCGTCGGATCGTCCAAGCAGCGCCAGGACCGCACGCCGCTTATTCGCGAAGGCGGCCTCGGCCTTGCAGGCTGCGAGGCTCGCGGCCACGATCTGGTTGGCGGCGCGCTGCGGCTCGATGCGCACCTGCCACAGGCTTGAGCCGGCGATCGCATGCGCCACCATCAGGCGAAGTGCCGCTGGCGGATGGTCGAGCAGGTCCAAGCGCACGGCGGCATGGCGGTGCAGATCGACATAGTTCTGCATCGGTCCGGTGAGTTCGGGCCGCGACAGTTTATCCGGGGTCTCGGCCTCAGCGGCCTCGCCATTGGCGCGGGCGCGGCGGGCTTCCTTGCGCGATAGCCAGCCCTCGTGACACCCGACCTCGCCGCGATGCGAGACTGATATGAAGACCTTGCCGCCCTTCTTCTTCGGCGTCTTTTCGTAGTCCCATGCGTGGAAATGCTGACCCGGCTCGAGCACGATCACGTCGCTCCATCCGGCCTCACGATAGGCGTCGCGTCTGGCGGCTATCGCCTCGTTCTGCTTGAGCCAGAACAGGTCGGCGTCGGCAAAATAGCTTTCCTCGCCGAACAGATCGGAGACGATCAGGCCGGGATAATCCTCGATGGCAAAAAGCGCCACCTTGGTCGAGATCGACTGGCCGCCAAACAGCCATTGCTTCAATTGCCAGCCGCGCGGCGCGCGGTTGTCGGGATCGGCAAAAAGCGCCAGCCAGTCCTTCTGCTGCGCCTTCGAGGCCATGGTGAGGTGGCGCACCGTCTCGGCGTCGATTTCCTCGCGGCGATAGGCTTCGCGAATCCTAGGCAGAAGCTCGCCGAGCGCCAGAATGCGCTTCACCTGATGCTGGGTGAGGCCGAAAGTGGCCGCGATATCGGCAATGGTGCGACCTTCCCTGATGAGGCGGGTAAAGGTTTCCCATTGCGAGACCTCGTCGGGATCGAGGCGGGTGATGTTTTCGATCAGGGAGGCTTCGAGCGCGTCGGCGTCGTCACCATCCTCCATGATGGCGCATGGCAGCGGCTCGGCCTCGCCGCGCTCGTCGGCGACGGTCTTGGCGGCGAAATAGCGTCGCCGTCCGGCGACGATCTCGAACGTTTCGGGCGAGCCGTTGGGCCGCACCAGTAGCGGAACGAGGACGCCGCGCGCACGCACCGACGGCAGGATGTCGGAGATGTCGGGCGCGCGTTTGGAATGTCGCATGTTGGCGGCGGCGACGCTCAATTGGTCGATGGAAACGTGGGCAAGCTGCATGGTCTTTCTCCTTTGCTGTGGCCTGAAAGTGTCCGACCGCGAGGCCGCAGGCCGAGCGGCGCGACGGTTTTGCGCCGGATGGCGCTATTGTTCCGCCCGGTCGGGCGGAAGCTCGGGAGAGGAAAGCGAGAGGGCGGCGGCGGCCTGCCGCAAGAGCCGTTCGGCCTCGGTGATGTGGCCGCATAGCCGAGCGGCTTCGGCATAGACAGAGAGCGGAAACCGCGCCTTGAAGTACAGGTCGCGCTCGATGCCCAGGCCAAGCGGTCCCTTGACTGCCTGGAGCTCGGCAAGGCTGACGCTGCCCAGTTCAGGGAAGCCGAAACCGAGATCACAAAGGCCGAAGAGTGTATCGCCGTCGGCGTCGAGATCGCTCAGAAGCCAGGTGGCGGAGCCGACCGGATTGAACAGTTTCACGACCGGAACATGGTCGGTTTCGGTCTCGGCAGCGCCATTGGTAAGCAGAAGAAGGCGCAGTTCGTCGGTGATGAGGATCATTGCGGCGTTCCTTCAAAACGGTTGGTGCTGATTGAGAGCGGCTGAGACAACACGCCGATCGAGTGGCTTGTGCGCGGCGCGGCCGCATCGCGCGCCATCCGGAGCGCAAGCCTGTCGGCATGGCGATCGGGCGCGCTCATGCGGCGATTTCGGCATGCGCCTCGCCTTCGACGTCGGCATTGAAGCCGAGCAGGAGATCGGCGGCTTTCGAGGCATGGCTGGCGGCGCGGAAGATGGCGCGATTGTCCTCACGCAGGACCGTCAGCCATGAGCCGATATAATCGGCATGGCGCACGGTCGGCTCGATGCCGATACTGCTGCAGACGAAGGCTGCGCAGATTTCAGCGACCAGTTCCTCGCGCGCATAGGCCTTGCAGCCGAACGAGCCGGAGAGGTCGCGCGCAAGGCGCGTCGGGTG
>NZ_AZUV01000013.1:0-205085 GCF_000513875.1 Mesorhizobium sp. WSM1293
CTGAACGTGCTCATCGCCAAACTCGAAGGCAAGACCCAAAAGCAGAAGAACCCCCACCCCACGCACACGCTCGCCTGGGCCGCCTGGTGTATCGCCAGGCTCGGAGGCTGGAACGGCTACGAAAAGGAACGCCCGCCAGGACCCATCACCTTCACCCAAGGCCTCAGACGCTTCAACGCCATCGTCGACGGCTTCGTTCTCGCCTCACAAAAATGAACCCGAAGCAAATGTGTGCGCACGCTAGCCCCTGTGGGAGAAGGTGGATCGGCGCGCAACGCCGCGACGGTTGAGGGGTGCTCCAGCTTGGCGCAGCCCTCAAATCAAGCCTTGCCAGGCACAGTCCTGATCACCGTGCCCCATGGATCTTCGCGGGTCACCGGGCTGGTCACATTGTCCGAACGCATCTCGACCCAGGCCAGACCCGACCGGCTGGGATCGCGGCGGCCGGCGCCCGAACTCTGCCAGGCGTTGGCGCCGATGTGGTGGTGATAGCCGCCTGACGACAGGAACACCGCCTGGCCGCCATATTTGGCCACCGTGTCGAAGCCGAATTCCTGGTTCCACCAGGCTTCGGCGTCTTCCGGCCTGCCGACGCGCAGGTGGACATGGCCGACGACGCTGTTTTCCGGCGCGCCCTGCCAGCCGGCGTCACCCGCAGGCACTTCGGCAACGACGGACGGAATGTTCATCCGCTCGGTCGCCATCGCCACCTTGTCGCCATTCCACTTCCAGTCCTGCGGACGGCGGTCGGCATAGATCTCGATGCCATTGCCTTCGGGATCGGTCAGGTACAGTGCTTCGCTGACCAGATGGTCGGAAGCGCCCTCGATGGCGATCTTGTTTGATATGGCGTGGTTGATCCAGCGGCCGAGATCGGCACGGCTGGGCAGCAGGAAGGCAGTATGGAACAGGCCTGCGCTGCGAGGATCATCCGGCTTGGCCGAAGGATCGGCCTCGATGACCAGCAACGGACGGTTGGCGGCGCCCAGCGTGATCGCCCCATCGGCGCGGCTCAGTTCCTGCAGACCGACGATGCTGCGATAATATGCGGCAAGGCTTTCCGCGTCGCGCGCCTTCAGCCCGACGCGGGCAACGCTGACCGGGGTGGTGGCGGCAAAAGGCAACTCGCTCATCAAATGCTCCGTTCGACCGGCCTGCGATGAAGCTCCCAAAGCGAGAAACCCCACTCCGCCGATCATTGTACGTCGTGTCAGTTCCAAAGTCAGGGTTCCCGCGCACGGCTGTTTCTTTTCCTGACCACAGATCGTCCATCCGCATCGTTCACACAAGACGCGAAGAAGCGAACATGGTGTTCACTATTGTGATCAAACGTGGCGTTTCTGCCGGTTGCACGAAGCGATGCCGCTCGCTATCTCAGCGCCATGAAGGTCAGAGACGCAGATATTCTCATCGTGCCGGGCTACACCAATTCCGGCCCCGACCATTGGCAGAGCCGCTGGCAGTCGAAGCTGTCGACGGCGCGCCGCGTCGAACAGGCGGAGTGGTCGAAGCCGGTGCGCGAGGACTGGACGGCGAGCGTCGCCAAGGCGGTCAACGAGGCCGAGCGGCCGGTCGTCCTGGTGGCGCACTCGCTCGGCGTCGCCGCGGCGGTGCAAGCCATTCCGCAGTTCCGCAAGCCCGTTGCGGGAGCCTTCTTCGTGGCACCGCCCGATGTCGCCAATCCCGAGATCAGGCCCAGGCACCTGATGACCTTCGGCCCCTACCCGCGTGAGCCGCTGCCCTTTGCCTCGATCGTGATCGCCAGCCGCAACGATCCGTTCTGCGCCTTCGATGTCGCCGAAGACATTGCCGGTGCATGGGGCTCGCTGTTCATCGATGCCGGTGAGACCGGTCATCTGAACGCGGATTCAGGCTTCGGGCCGTGGCCCGAAGGTTCAATGACCTTCGCCAAATTCCTGACGGATTTGAAACCCTGAGCGTCTTCAGGACCCAATCGAATCGCGGACGCTCTTGATCAGCGTTTTTGCCCCAAGCCCGATCAGCGAATGCTCGGAGCCCATGGCCAGCAGGCGATAGCCCATCGACACGACACGGCCGGCAATTGCGGGCTCGACAACATAGATCGCCGCATGTTTGCCGGCCTTGCGGGTGCGCTCGGCAACCGATGCCACCGTCTCCATCATGCTTTCCAGCGTCGAATTGACCGTGGCGCCATTGCTCCAGGCGATCGAGAAATCCGATGGGCCGAGGAAGATGCCGTCGATGCCGGGCGTGTCGAGAATGCCGTCGAGCGCGTCGAGGGCCGCACGCGTCTCGACCATGGCGAAGGCCATCGTGCGCTGATTGGTGTCGCGCAGCCATTCGGCCTGGTCACCCTTGCCGTGGCGCGGAAAAGCGTAGGTCGGACCCCATGAGCGCTCGCCGAGCGGCGGGTATTTCATGGCGGCGGCGAACAGTTTTGCGTCGGCAACCGAGTTCACCATCGGCGCGATGACCGCCTCGGCGCCGAAATCGAGCGCGCGGCTTGCCATGTCGAAACGGCCAACGGGAATGCGCACAAGCGCCGGCTTACCGGTAGCGAGCACCGGCACCAGGCCACGCAGCACGCTGTCTTCGTGATGGCCGCCATGCTGCATGTCGAGCGTGACGGCATCGAAGCCCTGCTTGGCGACGATCTCGACGGTCAAGGCATCCGGCACGCCGGACCATGCGGTGAGCAGCGTTTCGTCGGCCGCGAGGCGGGACTTCAGGGACATGGATACTTTCCTTGTTAACTCCGGCAGTTTCAGCCGGAAATCGCGACAAAGGCAAAGAAAAACCGCCCGGATAGGCCGGGCGGTCGATTGGTCCAGCGTATGCCGGGATCAGCGCATGGCCCGGATCAGGTGTTCTTGATCTGCTCGATCGCCTGCGCCATCAGTTCGTCCATGGTGCGGCGGATCTGGTGGTCCGACTGCTCGACGCCGGCCGCGTCGAAATCCCCGCGGATCTTGCGGAACACGTCGTGGTCGCCGGCTTCCTCGATGTCGGAGATAACCACTTCCTTGGCATAGGCGTCGGCATCAGCGCCGGACTTTCCGAGCTTTTCGGCGGCCCACAGGCCGAGCGCCTTGTTGCGGCGCGCCGAGGCCTTGAACCGAAGCTCCTCGTCGAATGCGAATTTACGCTCAAAGCCCTCTTCGCGGTCTTTCATGCTGCTCATGGCGTCCCTCCGGGTCAAATTCGATTCGTTGGCGGTGAATATGTGCGTTGCCAAAGCACAAACCAAAAGGTCGCGGGCCGGTCAATACGCTTCATCGCATGCTGCGCTGCGGCATTTCAGTCCCGAAAGCGGTTGATTGGAAGGATTTGCCGATTGAGCAAACGATGTGATTGGGATAGACCCGGCATTGAACCCTACCGTAGCCGCACTATTTCAGGCAGACGGACAGGAAATGGTCTGATACCGCCCTGTCCGGAACCCCAGAGAAAAATCCAGATGAAAAATCGCCGCCGCATTTATGAAGGCAAGGCCAAGATACTCTATGAGGGACCCGAACCGGGCACGCTTATCCAGTTCTTCAAGGATGACGCCACCGCGTTCAACAAGAAGAAGCATGAAGTCATCGACGGCAAGGGCGTCCTCAACAACCGCATTTCCGAGTATATTTTCAACCATTTGAACCGCATGGGCATTCCGACCCACTTCATCCGCCGGCTCAACATGCGCGAGCAGCTGATCAAGGAAGTCGAGATCATTCCGCTCGAAGTGGTGGTGCGCAATGTCGCTGCCGGTTCGCTGTCCAAGCGGCTCGGCATCGAGGAAGGCACCGTTTTGCCGCGCTCGATCATCGAATTCTATTACAAGGCCGACGCGCTCGACGACCCGATGGTGTCGGAAGAGCACATCACCGCGTTCGGCTGGGCGAGCCCGCAGGAAATCGACGACGTCATGGCGCTGGCCATCCGCGTCAATGACTTCCTCTCCGGCCTGTTCATGGGCGTTGGCATCCAGCTCGTCGACTTCAAGATCGAGTGCGGCCGCCTGTTCGAGGGCGACATGATGCGCATCGTCGTCGCCGACGAGATCTCGCCGGACTCCTGCCGCCTGTGGGACGTGGCGACGCAGGACAAGCTCGACAAGGACCGTTTCCGCCGCGACATGGGCGGCCTCGTCGAGGCCTACCAGGAAGTTGCCCGCCGCCTCGGCATCATGAACGAGAACGAGCCGCCGCGCCCGACCGGCCCGGTGCTTGTCGCCTCGACCGACGGCCTCAAAGGCAAGCCGCACTAACACGGATTCGAACAGGAGCATGTCCAGCGTGATCAAGGCCCGCATTACCGTCACCCTCAAGAACGGCGTGCTCGACCCGCAGGGCAAGGCGATCGAACATGCCTTGTCCGGCCTGGGCTTCGGCGGTGTCGGCACGGTGCGGCAGGGCAAGGTGTTCGACGTCGAGCTGGCGGAAAGCGACAAGGCCAAGGCCGAAGCGGACCTCAAGGCCATGTGCGACAAGCTGCTGGCGAATACGGTGATTGAGAATTACGCGGTGGAGATCGCCTAAATTGAAAGCAGCCGTCGTCCTTCTGCCCGGCCTCAACCGCGACCGCGACATGATCGCGGCGTTGACCAAGATTTCGGGAACGCCGCCGGTCACCGTCTGGCAAACCGACACCGAAATCCCCGATGTCGACCTGATCGCCATTCCGGGCGGCTTCTCCTTCGGCGACTATCTGCGCTGTGGCGCGATCGCTGCGCGCATGCCGGTCATGCGGGCAGTGGCCGAAAAAGCGGCCGCGGGCGTGACGGTCATTGGCGTCTGCAACGGTTTCCAGATCCTGGTCGAGGCCGGCCTTTTGCCGGGCGCCTTGATGCGCAACACCTCGCTGAAATTCGTCTGCCGGCAGGTGAAGCTCGAGATCACCAACGCCAACACCATGTTCACCCGCCGCTATCAGCCGGGCCAGATCATCCGCTCGCCGGTCGCGCATCATGACGGCAATTATTTCGCCGACGCCGACACGCTTGCCCGTCTCGAAGGCGAAGGCCAGGTGGTGTTCCGCTATGCCGAGGACACCAACCCCAACGGCTCGATCAACGACATTGCCGGCATCGTCAACAGCCAAGGCAATGTGCTCGGGCTGATGCCGCATCCGGAAAACCTGATCGAAGCAGCCCATGGCGGTACCGACGGCCGCGGACTGTTCGAGAGCGCCCTCGGCATCGCTGCCTGACGATATCGAAGCGAACAGCTTGAAAACAGCCGGACATTCCTGTCTCTTTGGAGCAAGTCTGGTTCATTGGGGAGAGAGACGGTCATGAAACTCTATTCGCGGCCGTTGTCGCCCTACTCGTCGATCGTGCGAGCATTGGCCTACATCAAGGACGTACCACTCAAGATCATCGCGCCGCCGCCCGGTTTTCCCATCCCGGAAGAGTTTCGCGCCATCTCGCCGATGAACCGGGTTCCGGTGCTGATCACCGGCTCGGGCGAGACGATCGTCGAATCGGTGGTCATCGCCGAATATCTCGAGGAACGGTTTCCGGAACCGGCGCTGCTGCCGCCCGATTCCAAGGATCGCGCGCTGGTGCGTATGTTCGCCCGCATCACCGATCTCGATGTGCTGACCCCGATGATGAAGCTTTTCGAGCTTCATTCCGTACCGAAGCGAAACAATGCCGAGATCGACGCCCAGTTCGCCCGCCTGCATCATGGACTGGCGGCGATCGAGGCGCGCATGGCGCAAGGGCCCTTCGCACTCGGTGACGACATCAGTTTCGCCGATGCCTGGCTGACGCCGACACGGTTCATCTTCAACAATTTCCGCGCCATGACGGGACGCCACGACCTGCTCGACGCCTATCCCAAATTCGATGCCTATGAGCAGATCGCCTCGCAACACCCGGCATTGTCGCGTGTATGGGGCGAGATGACCGATGGTTTGAAGATTTTTCTGTCCGAACTCGAGATGGGTGCCGCTTGATCAGACGCAAGACGATCGCGCTGGTCGCCGCGGCGGGCTTTGTGCTGGCATCCTGCCAGTCGACGCCAAAGAGCACGCCTGTTCCCTCGGGCAAAAGTGCAGCGCTGCTGGCCATGGAACAAGTGGCGATCGCCGCCCACAAATGCTGGATCGCCAGCAAGGACCCGGCCTTCAAACCGTATCAGATGGCCAATGAGCTGAATTCGTTCAGCGGCACGCCGCGTTTCCTGCTGGTTCCGGCCAAGCACTATGGCGGCAAACCTTTGCTGGTCGTGCAGGCGCAAGGCAATTCTAGCCGTGTCGACGTCTTCGGACCGCTGATGAACGATCCGCTCGGCGCCCGCATCGGCTCCGACATTTCCCGCTGGCAGGCCGGCAATCCGGCCTGCGCCGCGACGGCCTAGCCCATGGGCCGCTTTCTGCAGATTGTGGGGCTGGTCATCGGTCTGGCCGGGCTCATCCTGCAGTTCTGCATCAGCATTCCTGCATCGATGGAAGCAGGCCGCAGCCTGCTTGGCTCCGTCATTTTCGTCTTCAGCTTCTTCACCATCCTGACCAACATCGGCGCGGTGCTGGTGTACACGTCCCTGCTGTCACCCACCTTCTATGCCTGGCTGCCGGCCTTTGCAGGGGCGCGGATGCGCACCGGCGTTGCGGTTTCGATCGCACTGGTCTTCATCATCTACGCAACGGTTCTGGCACGACTCTGGCAGCCGCAGGGACTGTTCCTGCTCTGCGATGTTCTCCTGCACTACGTCACGCCGGTGCTGTTCGTGCTGTGGTGGCTGATATCGGGCGCCGACGGCCGGACACGCTGGAGCGACATTTCGTGGTGGGTGATCTATCCCATCGCTTATCTGGTCTATGCGCTGGTGCGGGCGCCGCTTGCCGGCGAGGTGCCCTACCCTTTCCTGAACATCGCCAAGAACGGCGCGACCAGCGTCGTCATCTCAGCTGCAGCCATCACCGGACTTTTCCTCGTGCTGTGCGTGGTCGCCGTCCTTGCGGACCATGCCGTTGCACGCACCAGGGCGTCGAGGGTCCGTTAGAACTGTGCGGACCTTCTGTCCGGATTTCCCGGGACCATCATCTTTCCCAAACCGGTTCCCACTTTTGGGATCACGGTCAGTCCCAGAACGGCCTGATGCCCTCGCGGTGGGCGTCGCAGCGCGTGACGCCGATATCCTTGAGCTGGTCGTCGGTCATCTCCAGCAGAGCCAACCGGCTGCGGCGGCGATCCAGCAGGTTGTCGATCCATCCTGCCAGCGACCTCAGCACGCGCACAAGGCGGCTGACAAAGCCGCGCTGAGCCGACGGGCGTGTCGATTGGGCCGATAATGCAGCGCTCGAATGACGTATTGTCGCAATTGTATTCATTTTCTTTCTGCCAAAGTCCTAAATTGTACCCTTTTGGCACGCGATTGATATGTATTGACTCATCTATCGGTGCAATATAGAAAATTGTCACCATGACAAATTGGCTTCCAGATCTCACTGCCGGCTCCGGCCCGCTGTATCAGCGGCTGGCGGATTCCATCGAGACGGACATCGATCGGGGCGTGATCGATGCCGGCGCAAAGTTGCCGCCGCAGCGCGACCTCGCCTACGACATCGGCACCACCGTCGGCACTGTCGGCCGGGCCTATCAATTGCTGCGCGAGCGTGGGCTGGTGAGCGGCGAGGTCGGGCGTGGAACCTATGTGCTCGGCCAGCGCGCGAAGCCGGATTTTCCGACTCCGGACGTCGGCGGCGAAGGCACGCGCTATATCGATGCGCCTAAAGGCAAGCTGCGTTTCGACAGCACCGCAGCACCTGATATCGGCCAGGGCGACATTGTCGCCGGTGTCCTGTCGCGCACGGCGCAGGACCATCCGCATGAGATTTCGAGCTACACCAGGGATTTCCCCGAACGATGGTACGAAGCCGGCGCCCGCTGGTTGGCGCGCAATTCCTTTCGCCCGGATGCCGACACCATCGTTCCCACGCTCGGCACCCATGCGGCGGTGATGGCGGCGATCGCGGCGCTCACCATGCCTGGCGACTATGTTGCCTTCGAGCACCTCACCTACTCGCAGGTTTCCCGCAGTGCCGGCTTGATCGGCAGGCGCACCGCGTTGGTGGCATCGGACGATGAAGGCATCGATCCGCAGGATTTCGAGCGCGTCTGCGCGCAAAAGCATCCCAAAATGATCTTCCTGATGCCGACGGCGCAGAATCCGACGCTGGCCACCTTGTCGGCGGCGCGCCGCGAAGCGATCGCCCATGTCGCACGCGAATACAATGTCGTCCTCATCGAGGACGACCTCTATGGCAATCTGACCGATGATCCGACGCCGTTGCTGGCCGAATATGCTCCTGAGAGGACCATTGTCGCGGGCGGCCTGTCGAAGTCGGTCGCAGCCGGTGTGCGCGGCGGCTGGCTTTCCTGCCCGCCCGCCTACCGCCACCGCATCCGCGTCGCCCACAAGATGATGACCGGCGGCATGCCCTTCCTGCTGGCGGAGGTGAATACAAGGCTGGTGCTGTCCGGTCAGGCGGATGAGATACGAAAGCGCAGCATCGCCGAAATCAGCGCCCGCATCGCCATCGTACGCGAGACTTTGGCCGGCTTCGCCTTCAAGTCGCATGACAGGGTGCCCTTTGTCTGGCTGACCCTGCCCGACCCCTGGCTTTCCGGCACCTTCAAGAACGCTTGCCTGGAGCACGGCGTGCTGATCGACGACGAGGACGAATTCAAGGCCGGCCGTTCCGAGCAGGTTTTCCATGGCGTCCGCTTCGGCGTTTCGCAGCCGAGACAGCGCGGGGATATCGCTGAAGGCGTTGCAGTGATCCGGCGACTTCTCGATGAAGGCCGCGCCGGCTACGACAGCTTCTCCTGACACTGCGTGGCTTTGTCCGGTTTTCCGTCGTTTTTCGTCAATCCATGGGTGTATCGGCCGCAAGGCTTGCGATAAGACGGGACTCAAAATCCCAACGTCCCGGATAAAAATCGCCGCCCATGACCATTTCCAATTCCGTGCCGATCACCCCCGAGCTCATTGCCTCACACGGGCTCAAGCCCGACGAGTACCAGCGCATTCTCGACCTCGTCGGGCGCGAGCCGAGCTTCACCGAACTCGGCATCTTCTCGGCGATGTGGAATGAGCACTGCTCCTACAAATCCTCGAAGAAATGGCTGCGCACGCTGCCGACCACCGGACCTCAGGTCATCCAGGGGCCGGGCGAGAATGCTGGCGTGGTCGACATCGGCGATGGCGACTGCGTCGTCTTCAAGATGGAGAGTCACAACCACCCATCCTACATCGAGCCCTACCAGGGTGCGGCGACCGGCGTCGGCGGCATATTGCGCGACGTCTTCACCATGGGCGCGCGGCCGATCGCGGCGATGAATGCGCTGCGTTTTGGTGCGCCCGACCATCCCAAGACCAGGCACCTCGTTTCAGGCGTGGTTTCCGGCGTCGGCGGCTATGGCAACGCGTTCGGCGTGCCGACGGTCGGCGGCGAGGTCAATTTCGATGCCCGCTACAATGGCAACATCCTGGTCAACGCCTTTGCAGCGGGCCTTGCCAAGACCGATGCGATCTTCCTGTCCGAAGCCAAGGGAGTCGGCCTGCCGGTCGTCTATCTCGGCGCCAAGACCGGCCGCGACGGCGTCGGCGGCGCCACCATGGCTTCGGCCGAATTCGACGACAAGATCGATGAGAAGCGTCCGACAGTGCAGGTCGGCGATCCCTTCACCGAAAAGTGCCTGCTGGAAGCCAGCCTCGAACTGATGGCCTCGGGCGCCGTCATCGCCATCCAGGACATGGGTGCGGCCGGCCTCACCTGCTCGGCGGTCGAAATGGGCGCCAAGGGCGACCTCGGCATCGAGCTCGATCTCGACAAGGTGCCGGTGCGCGAAGAGCGCATGAGCGCCTACGAAATGATGCTTTCGGAAAGCCAGGAGCGCATGCTGATGGTGCTGCGCCCGGAAAAGGAAAAGGAAGCCGAGGCGATCTTCCACAAATGGGGGCTCGACTTCGCCATCGTCGGCAAGACCACCGACGATCTGCGCTTCCGCGTGCTGCACCAGGGCGACGAGGTTGCCAACCTGCCGATCAAGGATCTTGGCGACAAGGCTCCGGAATATGACCGGCCGTGGACCGAACCGAAGAAGCCGGCGCCGCTGGCCGCCAATGACGTTCCGCAGGCCGATGTTGCCGATGCGCTGCTGAAGCTGCTCGGCGGTCCCGACCTGTCTTCGCGCCGCTGGGTCTGGGAGCAGTATGACACGCTGATCCAGGGCAATTCGCTGCAGCTTCCAGGCGGCGATGCCGGCGTGGTGCGGGTCGAAGGCCATGCGACCAAGGCGCTCGCCTTCTCGTCCGACGTGACGCCGCGCTATTGCGAGGCTGACCCTTACGAGGGCGGCAAGCAGGCGGTGGCCGAATGCTGGCGCAACTTGACCGCCACCGGCGCTCTGCCGCTGGCCGCAACCGACAACCTCAATTTCGGCAACCCGGAACGGCCCGAGATCATGGGCCAGCTGGTCGGTGCCGTGAAGGGCATCGGCGACGCCTGTCGCGCGCTCGAATTCCCGATCGTCTCCGGCAATGTCTCGCTCTACAACGAGACCAACGGCCAGGGCATCCTGCCAACCCCGACCATTGGCGGCGTCGGACTGATCGCCGACTGGTCGAAGATGGTGCGGGCCGGCTTTGCGGCCGAGGGCCAAATGATCCTGCTGGTCGGCGCGCCGGCGTCCTGGGGAACGCATCTCGGGCAATCGGTCTATTTCAGGGACATACACGGCCGCACGGATGGACCGCCGCCGCCGGTCGACCTCGAGCATGAAAAGCGCGTCGGCGACCATGTGCGCGCGCTCATCGCCTCCGGCATCGTCACGGCGGCGCACGACGTTTCCGATGGCGGTGTCGCCGTGGCACTTGCCGAAATGGCGATGGCGTCCGGCATCGGCGCCACCGTCCCCGGGCTTGTCGGCACCGACCCGATCCCGGTCTGGTTCGGCGAGGATCAGGGCCGTTATCTGCTGACGCTGTCGATCGATCCGCATGGTGACGAATGGGACGCCATTCGCAAGCAGCAGGGCGAGCTTGGCATCTTCGCGCCGTGGATCGGCTCCACAGGCGGCAGCGCGCTGAAGCTTGGCGACGCCAGGGCAATCCCGGTCAGCGAACTCTCCTCGGCTCACGAAGGCTGGTTCCCGCGCTTCATGGATCAGGCTAGTTGACCACACTGGCTGCCCGGGCGCTGCTTGCAGTCGTTTTCTGGCCGTCGCTGTTCTTCTTCTGGTTCCTGGGACCGTTCGTCTTTTTCCTGCTGTCGACGACCTCGAGCGAGGTTTGTATGCGGCTGGAAACACGTGCGGAGTTCCTTGCCGCGGCGAACGGCGCCATCCCGATGCTGGCGCTGCAGAACGTCCTCTACGCGGTATCGATCATCTGCCTGGTGCTCTGGGGCCGCCTTTTCCCGGATCCGGCACGGGCAAGGCACATCGTCACCTGCGTCAAGCTTTTCGCCGGCACGGTGGTCGTGGGCGCGTTGTGGGAGTACGGCTCGTCGCTCATCTGCGACGGCTATGGTCAGGGGTTCTTCTCGCCGGCTTGGCAAATGACGAGCTATCTCCCCATTGTCAGCCTGCTGCTCAACGCGCCGCTCTATGTGCTTGCCTTCGGCCTTGGCCGCGCTTTCTCGACACGCGAGGACGTTGCCGAGGATGAAGCAAGCCCACCGGCCTAGTCTTTCTCTGAAGCCGTGTGGCCGTTGGCGGGACAGAACGGCTTCAATCCGGACCGGAAAGGCTTTAGGCTCACCCGACTCTCATCTTATGGCCGGCTACCGGCCGCTCGAAACAGGATTTTGCCATGGCAATGGATGCCCACGACATCGAAAAACTGATCAAGGACGGCATTCCGGACGCCAAGGTGACGATTCGCGATCTCGCCGGCGACGGCGACCACTATGCGGCCGAGGTGGTGGCCGAGAGCTTTCGCGGCAAGAGCCGCGTCCAGCAGCACCAGATGGTCTATGACGCGCTGAAGGGCAATATGGGCGGCGTGTTGCACGCATTGGCGCTGCAGACCAGCGTTCCCGACTGACCCTTAGCGCTTGGCCCAACACGGCTCATCCTTTGCGCCATTTCAGCCACGGCGCGGCTAACGTCTTGTTTCGAGCAATCGTTGGGTTTATTTGAAGGGTATGTTTCGAGCCTGACTCCCACAGGCGGGAAAGGATATTCCATGAGCGGCATCAACGACTACATTGACAATGAAGTGAAGGGCAACGACGTCGTCCTTTTCATGAAGGGCACACCTGGTTTCCCGCAATGCGGATTTTCCGGCCAGGTCGTCCAGATCCTCGACTATATCGGCGCCGACTACAAAGGCGTGAACGTCCTGGACTCGGCTGAACTGCGCCAGGGCATCAAGGAATACTCCAACTGGCCGACGATCCCTCAGCTCTACGTCAAGGGAGAATTCGTCGGCGGTTGCGACATCGTGCGCGAGATGTTCCAGGCGGGCGAGCTGCAGACGTTCCTCGTCGAGAAGGGCGTCAGCGTCAAAGGCGCCGCCTGATTTCTGTTTTGTGCATGCCCGAAATCGACGTTGATTTTCGGGCATCGAGCACCAGGCACCGGGGCAACCTCACCTCGGCAATTTTCATGTCCTGACCCCAGGACCAGGACGAGCCAATGCGCCGGCCCGCCGGCGCATTTTCGTTTGAAAGATCGGACTTGCCGTGGACCAGCCAAAACCAGCGCCGCAATCGGCAAGCAAACTGCCCATTCCGCGCTGGGAGTTCATCGCTCTGTGCGCGGCACTGATGGCGCTGAACTCGTTGGCCATCGATATCATGCTGCCGGCTCTGCAGCAGATCGGCGCCTCGCTCGGCGTCGAAAATGAAAACCACCGGCAGTACGTCATAACGGCCTACATTCTGGGCTTCGGTGGCGGGCAGCTGTTCTTCGGGCCGATCTCGGATCGCTTCGGACGTCGCGCACCACTGGTCGCCGGGCTGGTGATTTATGTCGCCGCGGCTGCGGCCGCCGCCGTTGCACCAAGCTTTGAAACACTTCTGCTGTGCCGGGCCGTGCAAGGCATCGGTGCAGCCGCCACCCGCGTCATCGCGGTCTCGATCGTGCGCGATACGTTCGACGGCCGGCGCATGGCCGAGGTGATGTCGCTGATCTTCATGGTGTTCATGGCGATACCGGTCATTGCTCCCGGCATCGGCCAATTTATCATGCTGTTTGCGACCTGGCATTGGATCTTCGTCACCATGGCCGTCGGTGCGCTGCTCGTCTCGGCCTGGTCGCTGCTGCGCCTTCCTGAAACGCTGCATCCCGAACATCGCCGGCCGCTGACGCTCAACTCCATTGTCGGCGGGTTTCGTATCGTTCTCACCAACCGCATTGCGATCTGCTATGCCTTCGCCAGCACCTTCATTTTCGGCGCCATGTTCGGCTTCATCGCTTCGGCGCAGCAGATCTATGTCGACATTTTCAAAGTCGGCGAGATGTTCCCGGTCATCTTTGCTGGGGTTGCGGGCGTGCTCGCCTTCTCCAACTTTCTGAACTCGCGCCTTGTCGGCCGCATCGGCATGCGCCGCCTGTCGCAGAGTGCGTTGCTGCTGTTCCTGGTCATCAGCCTTGCCTGGCTGGTGATTTCGCTGGAGATGAAGATGCCGCTCTGGCTGTTCATCACCTTCTTTGCCTGCGCCATGCTTCCATTCGGTGCGCTCGGCGCGAACTTCAACGCGCTGGCCATGGAGCCGCTCGGCCAACTGGCCGGCACGGCTTCGTCGATCCTCGGTTTCATGCAGACGTTTCTCGGCGGCATTCTCGGCACGCTGATCGGCCAGGCCTTCAACGGCACGGTGACGCCGCTGGCCGCCGGCTTCTGCAGCGTCTCGGTCGCCGCGCTGCTGATGATCTTCATCGCCGAGCGCGGCAAGATGTTCCAGCCACAGAACCCGCCCGTTTCAGGGCACATCACCGACTTGCATTAGGACGCACCTTCAAGGGCTGCCGTGAACCGAGGGGCAAGCATGCGCCCCGCAATTGCTTCGCCCATGCTGTCCGAAAAGTGCAATGGCAGAGCGTCATCGAGTGCCCTGAGGATGGATGCCACGAAGGCCCGGCTGCGCTGGGCATCGGTTCCCAGATCGGAATATGTGGCGCGAGGTTTGCCGATCAGCGTGCCGTTGCGGCGAAGCGAGAACCGCAGCGTGAGGGACATGCCCGCGGTTCCGGGTGGCGGCTTCCAGCAGGCATAGATCGCGTCCGACATCTCCTTTATCGTGTCGACGGGATCGGTACTGCGACAGCTGCGCTCTTGCGACCTTGCTTCCAGGGAACTGGCGAACAGACCGGCGGCAAGAGCCACCGCGACAAATGCAAACCGAGGTTTCATTCGAGAGCCTCCGGATTTGCGCGAGATTGTACTGCTTTCGGCTAACGCAGCAATCGATCCTACTGCGCCCAGAGCTCGCGGCGCAATTCGTGCCAGCTTTCCTTGTCTGGCGCGACAAGCAGGCCGCCGCCGAGATGCGAGGGCAGATAGGCGCTGCCGTCGAAGCGCGCCGCATGGCCGCCGGCCTCGGCATGGATCAGCACGCCGGCCAGGTGGTCCCACGGCATCAGCTTGTTGTAGACGACGAAGTGGGCATGGCCGCTCGCCAGCAGGCGGTATTCGTGCGCGGCGCAGCGATAGGCGAACTGCGACAGGATCTTGGTCTGGTTGCGCGCCAGCCGTGTCCGTTCCGGCTCGGCCATATATTGCCAGGAGACAGAGCCGGTCATCTCCGAGATCGGCGCGGGTACCGCTACATGCACCTTCTCGATGCTGCCGTGCGCATGCCGGATATGGCTGCCGGCACCCCTGGCGCCAATCAGCCAGTCCTTGCCGACGGGATCGTGGATGATGCCGGCGACAGTCTCGCCCTTGACCACGACCGCCAGCATGACGCCGAACAGCGGCACGCCGGAGGCGAAATTGAAAGTACCGTCGACCGGGTCGATGACGAAGGCCAGATCGGCATCGCCCAACCCGTTTAAAAGCGCTGGATTGTCGGAACAGGCCTCCTCGCCGACGACCATCGCTGAGGGATACCGCTCGCGCAGCCGCGCGGTGATCAGCCGCTCGGCATTGACGTCGGCTTCGGTCACCAGGTCGGCGGCCGACGTCTTCTGCCTGACATCGCCATCGCCCAACCGGCGAAAGCGCGGCATGATCTCGGCAAGTGCCGCCTCGGCCAGAATGCCGGCCAGCCAGTCGATCGCGGTGTCGTCAAATGTCATCGGCTTGCCTTGTGGTGAGGGTCTCGTTGAGGGCAGCGAAATCGAACAGCTTTCTGTCGAGCAGATGCGATGGCCTGCTGTTCGACAGCGCGCGCAGCATCGTATCCTTGCGGCCCGGCATGCGCTTTTCCAGGTCCTCGAGCATCGCCTTCATGGCGTTGCGCTGAAGACCTTCCTGGCTGCCGCAGAGATCGCAGGGAATGATCGGGAATCGCATGGCGGCAGCGAATTTTTCCAGATCAACCTCGGCGCAATAGCTCAATGGCCGCAGCACCATGACGTCGCCTTCGTCATTGAGCAGTTTTGGCGGCATGGCGGCGAGACGCCCGCCATGGAAGAGGTTCATGAAGAAGGTTTCGAGAATGTCCTCGCGATGGTGGCCGAGCACCAGCGCCGAGCACCCCTCCTCGCGTGCAATGCGGTAGAGATGGCCGCGCCTGAGACGCGAGCAGAGCGAGCAATAGGTGCTGCCCGCCGGCAGCTTGTCGGTGACGACGGAATAGGTGTCCTGATATTCGATCCGGTGCGCAATGCCGTTGCTGTCGAGATAGTCCGGCAGGATATGTTTGGGGAAATTCGGCTGGCCCTGGTCGAGATTGCAGGCCAGAAGATCGACCGGCAAGAGCCCGCGCCATTTTAGGTCGAGCAGCACCGCGAGCAGGCCGTAGGAATCCTTGCCGCCCGATAGCGCTACGAGCCAGCGCTGGCCGGGCTTGACCATCGAGAAATCCTCGATCGCCTGCCGGGTCAGCCGCAGCAGCCGCTTGCGCAGTTTGTTGAACTCGACCGAGGACGGCACGTCGGCGAACAGCGGATGGAAACCGCCTTCGCTGTCGGCGACCGGTTCGAGCGTTTCAATGTCTGGAAGCATGTTCATGGCATGTCGCTTTCAATGGCCCAGAGCGCCGGATTAGCGGACATGACCGACAAAGAAAAGGCCGCCTCGACGGGCGGCCTTCGCAGGATGTCGCAGAACGCGCTCGTTTAGCGCGAATAGAATTCGACGACCAGGTTCGGTTCCATCTGCACGGCGAACGGAACATCCGCCAGGCCGGGGATGCGCGAGAAGGTCGCGACCATCTTGTTGTGATCGGCTTCGATGTAGTCCGGCACGTCGCGCTCGGCGAGACCGACCGCTTCCAGAACGATGACCAGCTGCTTGGACTTTTCGCGGATTTCGACGACATCGCCCGGCTTGCAGCGGTACGAGCCGATGTTGACGCGCTTGCCGTTGACGTTGACGTGACCGTGGTTGACGAACTGACGGGCGGCGAAAATGGTCGGCACGAACTTGGCGCGGTAGACGACCGCGTCGAGACGCGACTCGAGCAGGCCGATCAGGTTCTCCGAGGTGTCGCCCTTGCGGCGGTCAGCCTCTTCATAAACCTTGCGGAACTGCTTTTCCGAAACGTCGCCATAGTGCCCCTTCAGCTTCTGCTTGGCGCGCAGCTGCAGGCCGAAATCGGAAAGCTTGCCCTTGCGGCGCTGGCCATGCTGGCCGGGGCCGTATTCACGCTTGTTGACCGGGGACTTCGGGCGGCCCCAGATGTTTTCGCCGAGACGGCGGTCGATCTTGTACTTTGCGGATTCGCGCTTGCTCATCGCATTCCCTTTTCAAAACAAACACACCCGGAACCTCATGGTCCGGGTGAAGGAAACGCGCCCTCCTCTGGCCTCCGTTTTCGAGACCTGACAGGGTTTTCCCACGCAACGCGGCGGAAAACCCACGGGACACGTCAGTTCAAACAAGATAGTAGAATTGGATTTCCACGCATCTTGCGCACATAAAGAAAACCACCGGGCATTGCGGCCCGGTGTTGGCGCGCTGATTAAACGGAGATTTAACCGGTGTCAAGCTTGTGGCTGGCGTAGGCCATGGCGACGATATAGCGTCTCTGGGTTGAGTACAGTGCCGGATGTGGCGGGAGGTTGCGCCAGCGGCATCAGGAAGGGACCGGAGCAGAGGAGCTACATTCGCATGAAGAAATTCTTCCTTACCCTGACAGGAGCCGCTGTGTTGGCGGGATCCATGGCGGTCATGACACCGGAGCCGGCTGAGGCCAGGCATTGGCAAGGGCACCGGCACCACCAGGCTTGCCGCATCGTGATCAAGAAGAAAATTATCTGGCGGCACGGCCACAAGAAGGTCATCCGCTACAAGATCAAGCAGTGCAGAGGGCGCTGGTAGGCTCCAATCCCGTCTCAGGCGGCCGACATCACTTCAAAGCCCGCGGTTTGGCCGCGGGCTTTCGATTCCGGCTCGTGTTCTTCGGCGTTTCCCTTGAACGGCGGACCGCACTCTAGCCTTTCGACTTCTTCTCCGGCAGGCCCTTGCGCTTCGTCTCGGCGAATTCCTCGAGCTGCTTTTCGCTCATCGATTCGTACATTCCCTTGGAAGCGCCCTGGAGTTCGCTCTTCTTGGTCTCGCCGCGCTTGGCCGACAGAGCCGCGCCGGCGGCTTTCTGCTGGGCTTTCGAGGTGGCTGGCATGGCTCTTTCTCCCGTTGGCATCAGGAGAAAAACGCAACGACTGCCGTGATGTTCCGCTTCGCAATCACGACATCGCCAACCCGAACCCCTGCATCAGGCGGCGGGTGGGGAAATCGGCTCTTTTCGATGTGAAGACGGCAAGGTCGGGCCCTTCAGGCAACATCTCGCCACGACCGCTCGGATCGATGTCGGCGAGAAGCGACAGCGCCCGGCGCGCGATCGCTTCGGCGGGGTCGAGCCAGTCGACCGGCCAAGGCGCCGTCTTGCGCATACGATTGGCCAGAAAGGGGTAGTGTGTGCAGGCGAGCACGACGATATCCGTACGCAGCGCATCACGTTCGACGAAGCATGGCGTGATCTCGGCGCGCACGGCCTCCTCATCGACGAAGCCCTCACGCATGTAGATCTCAGCCAGTCCCGCCAGCCTGTCGCTGCCGACCAGGCGGACATGGCATTTCTGCGCCCATTTGCTGATCAGGTCGCGCGTGTACTGGCGCTTGACGGTGCCAGGCGTCGCCAGCACCGAAACCAGCCCTGAGCGCGTGCGTTCCGCCGCCGGCTTGATCGCAGGCACCATGCCGACAAAAGGATGCTCGGGAAATCTGTCGCGCAGCGCGTCGATCACCAACGTCGAGGCGGTGTTGCAGGCGATGACCGAAATGGCCGGCGCAAACCGCTCAAGCAGTTTGCCGAACAATTCAAGGATATGCACCCTCAGCGCCGGCTCTTCCCAGGCGCCATAGGGAAACGCAGCGTCGTCGGCGACATAGATGAAGCGGCGGTCGGGCATCAGCACGCGCGCCTCGCGCAGTACGGTGAGCCCGCCGATGCCCGAATCGAACATCAGGATCGGCCGCTCAGTCATTGTCGGTTCCTTTTCCGCCAAGCGGCGGTATGTCATCGTCCTTGCCGGCGCCGGCAAGGCGCGCCGCTTCCGCCTTGCGGGCCCGCGCGGCGGCCGCGGGCAAGCGCCGTGGATCATCGCCAGGGGACCCGTCGCCGCGCGGCATCGCCGGCGAAAACCTGTCGAGCGACGAGATGATGCCGCGCAGCACCTTCAGCTCCGGTTCGGCAAAACCGGCGCGCGTCAGCACCGCACGCAGATTGTCGATCATTTTCGGCTTCTTCGGTGCCGGCCGGAAATAGCCGCGTGCTTCCAGTGCGCCTTCGAGATAGGCGAACAGGCCGTGCAATTCCTCCTTGCTTGCCGGCTTCATGTCCGGGCCGGAAAAATTGGTCTTGGTCTCGTCCTCCAGGCCGGACTTCATCCATTCGTAGGACATCAGAAGCGCGGCCTGGGCGATGTTGAGCGACGAGAAATCGGGATCGACCGGGAACGTGACGATCTCGTCGGCAAGGCCGACCTCGTCATTGTAGAGGCCGAAGCGCTCGCGGCCGAACAGGATGCCGGTGCGCTGGCCCATTGCGTGGCGCGCCCGCAGCAATCTGCCCGCCTCCACCGGCCCGCGCACGGATTTGAAGCCGTCGCGCTGCCTGGCCGTGGTGGCGAAGACGAAGTTCAGGTCAGCGAGCGCCGAGGCCAGATCGTCAAAGACGGTGACGGCGTCGATGACATGATCGGCGCGGCTCGCCGCCGCGCGTGCCTTCTCGCTCGGCCAACCGTCACGCGGATTGACGAGGCGCAGCTCCGACAGACCGAAATTGGCCATGGCGCGCGCGACCATGCCGATGTTCTCGCCAAGCTGAGGCTCGACGAGGATGATCGCCGGGCCGGCGACTGCAATGCTATCAGGATCTTTGGTGACGGGCATGATTGTCAATGAACTGCTGTTTGCGGCATTTCAGCGTCCCCTGCCATATTCGGCCGGGAAAATGAAGCCTTCGCAAATGACGACGGCTCTGGCCTCCAATTCGTGACCGATCGCCGTTTGCGTGGCCAAAAGCGCTTTGATATACGGGCGACATCTCCCGGCCCAACGCCACGCGGGCAAGGCCGTCCCACATCCCAGCAACGAGGCATTCTTTCCATGGCGAAGATCAAGGTGGCGAACCCGGTCGTCGAGCTCGACGGCGACGAGATGACCCGCATCATCTGGCAGTTCATCAAGGACAAGCTGATCCACCCTTATCTCGACCTCAGGCTCGAATATTATGACCTCGGCATCGAGCATCGCGATGCCACCAACGACCAGGTGACGATCGATTCGGCCAACGCCATCAAGAAATACGGCGTCGGCGTGAAATGCGCGACGATCACGCCCGACGAGCAGCGCGTCGAGGAGTTCAAGCTGAAGAAGATGTGGAAGTCGCCGAACGGCACTATCCGCAACATCCTTGGCGGCACGATCTTCCGCGAGCCGATCATCATGAAGAACGTGCCGCGCCTGGTGCCCGGCTGGACCAAGCCGATCATCGTCGGCCGTCACGCTTTCGGTGACCAGTACCGCGCCACCGATTTCCGCTTTCCCGGCAAGGGCAAGCTGACGATCAAGTTCGTCGGCGAGGACGGCAAGGTGATCGAGCACGACGTGTATGATGCGCCCGGCGCCGGCGTCGCCATGGCCATGTACAATCTGGACGAGTCCATCCGCGAGTTTGCCCGCGCCTCGCTGAACTATGGCCTGCTGCGCAATTATCCGGTCTATCTGTCGACCAAGAACACCATCCTGAAGGCCTATGACGGCCGCTTCAAGGACATCTTCCAGGAAGTCTACGAGGCTGAATTCGAGGCCGAGTTCAAGGCGAAGAAGCTGTGGTACGAACACCGCCTGATCGACGACATGGTTGCCTCCGCCCTGAAATGGTCGGGCGGCTATGTCTGGGCCTGCAAGAACTATGACGGCGACGTCCAGTCCGACACGGTGGCCCAGGGTTTTGGCTCGCTCGGCCTGATGACCTCGGTGCTGATGACGCCGGACGGCAAGACGGTGGAAGCCGAAGCCGCGCACGGCACCGTTACCCGCCACTATCGCCAGCACCAGAAGGGCGAGGAAACCTCGACCAATTCGATCGCCTCGATCTTCGCCTGGACGCGGGGGCTCGCCCACCGCGCCAAGCTCGACGACAATGCCGAGCTGAAGCGCTTTGCCGACACGCTGGAAAAGGTCTGCATCCAGACGGTCGAGTCCGGCTTCATGACCAAGGACCTGTCGCTGCTGATCGGCCCCGACCAGCCCTGGCTGTCGACCACCGGTTTCCTCGACAAGATCGACGAGAATTTGCAGAAAGCGATGGCGTAGGCATGTCGTCCAAAGGCTTCGCTCGATATTGATCTCGTGCGCGACAGCACTAAGTTAACGACAAAGACTTGAGGCGTGTCGAAGTGCAAATCTGTCTTCCGTGGATGAGCTGGATTTGCGAAAATAGGTAGATGTAAATGGCTATGTGGTTCGATCAGCAAGAACGGCTAAAGAGTACCAAGGGCAAAGAGCTCTTGGACTCCATGCCGAAGTTTGAGGTGCAAGCTGCCAATGTCGCTCCCGCTCCGGCGGAGCTTGGAGGCAAGATCACGCTCGTCATCGAAGATGGCAAGCCCGTTGTGAAGATAAAAGAATAGAGCGTCGCCCGCATCGATCATAGCGTCAACACCACATCGTCGAGCAAGCCCATCGTCTACGGGGCGGACTATAGCGTCTATGTGCGCATCGTCCGCCTCGTGCTTGAGGAAAAAGGCATCGACTACGAGCTTGTGCCGGTCGATGTCTTTGCCGCCGAGGGCGTTCCCGCCTGGTATTTCGAGCATCATCCGTTCGGCCGCATCCCGGCCTTCGCGCATGACGGGTTTCGGCTGTTCGAGACCAATGCGATCGCCCGCTATATCGACGAAGCCTTCGACGGGCCGGCGCTGCAGCCTGCCGATGCGCGCATCCGCGCAACCATGAACCTGATCATCGGCTTGCTCGATGCCTATGCCTACAGGTCGATGGTCTGGGATGTCGCCGTCGAGCGGCTGGAGAAGGCTCAGCCGGATGAGGCGTTGATCGCCGGCGGCCTTGCTCAGGCGAGCAAAGCGCTTCGGACGCTGTCCGCGCTGAAAGCGCCGGGACCGTGGCTGCTGGGCGGCCAACTGACGCTGGCCGACCTGCATGCCGCACCGATCATCGGTTATTTCGTCAAGGTCGCCGAGGGGCGAAATCTGCTGGCCGAGTTCCCTGATATCCGGGACTGGTATGCGCGCATTGCGGCTCGGCCTAGCTTCGTGCGGACTGAAAAAATCGGCTGATAAGTGACGTCCGCTGTCCCTCCAACCGTTGCTTTAAATTCAGTCCACTCGCCTACGCCGCTTCGAGTGCCGCCCTTACCGCAGCAATCGCATCATCGGCCTTGGAAGCGTCGGGGCCGCCGGCCTGGGCCATGTCGGGCCGTCCGCCGCCGCCCTGCCCGCCGAGTGCCGCCGAGGCCACTCGGACAAGGTCGACGGCGCTGAAGCGGCCGACGAGATCGTCGGTGACGGCCACCACGACGCTTGCCTTGTTGTCTTCGCCGGCGCCGACGAAGACGACGACGCCGGAGCCGAGCGACGTCTTGCCGGCATCGGCCAGCGGCTTCAGGTCCTTCGGTGAGACACCTGAGACCGTCTTGCCGAGGAAGCCGACACCGGCGACCGTCTCATTGGCGGCTGGAGCATCGGCAGACGATCCGCCGCCCAATGCCAGCTTCTTGCGCGCTTCGGTCAGTTCCTTTTCGAGCTTCTTGCGCTCTTCGAGCAGCGTCTCGACGCGCGCCGGTACATCGGCCGGCGAAATCTTCAACACGGCTGCCGTCGCCTTCAAACGCCTGTCCTGCTCGTCGAGATGTTTGCGCGCGGCTTCGCCCGTCAATGCCTCGATGCGGCGCACGCCGGCGGCGACCGCGCTGTCCGATACGACACGCACGAGGCCGATATCGCCGGTCGCCCGGACATGGGTGCCACCGCAGAGCTCGACCGAATAGGGCCGGTTCGCCTTGGCGCCGTGCAGGCCGGTGCCCATCGACACGACGCGCACTTCGTCGCCGTACTTTTCGCCAAACAGCGCCATGGCGCCCTCGGCGATGGCATCGTCGACCGACATCAGGCGCGTGGTCACCGGGCCGTTCTGGACGACGATCTCGTTGGCCATGCGCTCGACCTCTTCGAGGTCTTCGGCCGAAATCGGCTTGTTGTGCGAGATGTCAAAGCGCAGGCGCTCGGGCGCGACCAGCGAGCCCTTCTGTGCGACATGGCTGCCCAGCACTTCGCGCAGCGCCTCATGGATCAGATGCGTCGCGGAATGGTTGGCGCGCAGCCTCGAGCGCCTTGCATGATCGACCTTCAGCTCGACAGCCGCGCCCGTCTTGACGGTGCCGCTGGCCACCTTGCCGATATGCACGAACAGCCCGTCGGCCTTCTTCTGCGTATCCGAAACCTCGATCGAGAACCCCTCGCCGGAGATGACGCCGGTGTCGCCCATCTGGCCGCCGGACTCGGCATAGAACGGCGTCTGGTTGACGACGATCGCCACCGCGTCGCCCTTGCCGGCGCCGTCGACAGCCTTGCCGTCCCGGACAAGCGCCTGGATGATGCCTTCCGCAGCTTCAGTCTCATAGCCGAGGAACTCGGTGGCGCCGGCCTTCTCGCGCACCGAGAACCAGATGGTCTCGGTGGCGGCGTCGCCGGACCCGGCCCAATGCTTGCGCGCCTCGGCCTTCTGCTGCTCCATCGCGTTGGTGAAGCCGGCAATATCGACCGAGATGCTGCGCTGGCGCAGTGCGTCCTGCGTCAGGTCGAGCGGGAAGCCATAGGTGTCGTAGAGCTTGAAGGCCGTCTCGCCATCCAGCATGTCGCCGGCATGCAGCGTTTCGGTCGCCTCGGAAAGCAGGCCGAGGCCGCGCACCAGCGTCTTGCGAAACCTGGTCTCCTCGAGCTTCAGCGTCTCAGTGATCAATTGTTCGCCGCGCAGCAGTTCCGGATAGGCCTGGCCCATTTCGCGCACCAGCGCCGGCACCAGCTTCCACATCAGCGGTTCGTTGGCACCGAGCAGCTGTGCATGGCGCATGGCGCGGCGCATGATGCGGCGCAGGACGTAGCCCCTGCCTTCGTTCGAGGGCAGCACGCCATCGGCGACCAGGAAGGAGGACGAGCGCAGATGATCGGCAATGACCCGGTAGGAGGCGACCGTCTCCTTGTCGGGACCATGCCCGATCGCGGACGAGGCCGCGTCGATCAGGTGACGGAACAGATCGGTCTCGAAGACGCTTTCCACCCCTTGCAGGATGGACGCCATGCGCTCCAGGCCCATGCCGGTGTCGATCGAGGGGCGCGGCAGGTCGATGCGCTCCTCCTTCGTCACCTGTTCATACTGCATGAACACCAGGTTCCAGAATTCCAGGAAACGGTCGCCATCTTCCTCCGGGCTGCCGGGAGGGCCGCCCCAGATGTGCTCGCCGCGGTCGATGAAGATCTCCGAGCACGGCCCGCAGGGTCCGGTGTCGCCCATCGCCCAGAAATTGTCCGAGGTCGCGATGCGAATGATGCGGTCGTCGGAAAAACCGGCGATCTTCTTCCAGAAGCCGGCCGCCTCGTCATCCGTGTGATAGACGGTGACCAGCAGCTTGTCCTTGCTCAGCCCGAATTCCCTGGTGATCAGGTTCCAGGCAAGCTCGATGGCGCGCTCCTTGAAATAGTCGCCGAAGGAGAAGTTGCCGAGCATCTCGAAGAAGGTCAGATGACGCGCGGTGTAGCCGACATTGTCGAGATCGTTGTGCTTGCCGCCGGCGCGAACGCTCTTCTGGGCGGTCGAGGCGCGCGAATAGGGCCGCTTCTCCAGGCCGGTGAAGACGTTCTTGAACTGTACCATGCCGGCGTTGGTGAACATCAGCGTCGGGTCGTTGCGCGGCACCAGCGGACTCGACGCGACGATCTCGTGACCCTCCTTGCGGAAGTAGTCGAGAAATGTCGACCGGATTTCGTTCACGCCACTCATGAATGCTGCCTTTTCGGAAGGGCCGCCGGCAAACCGGCGGAAATGGGCTCTGCGTTTTAGAAGATTAGGACTTGGCCTTTTAGCCGCCGCGCTTCACCCTGTCCAGAAACACGGAATTGGTCCAATCCACGGCCTTTGCCGGCCGTTCGAACCGGCCTGTTTTCGCCGCCGAAACGCAAAACCGCCGGCACTGGGCCGGCGGTTTCAAAACGCATTAACGCGGAACTCGATTACTTAAGCCCGAGATAATAGAATGCGATTATGGCCGAACTCCGGCCGACCTCGCGAGTTGTCACATCGCGCCGGATTCCTCCTCGAACCCGTCGTCGCCACCTTCGGAGCCGCCATTCTCAAGGAACTTTTCGGCGATCAGCCCGGCATTCTGTCGGAGCGCCAGCTCGATCTCGCGTGCGGTGTCGGGATTGTCGCGCAGGAACAGTTTGGCATTCTCGCGGCCTTGGCCGAGACGCTGCGAATTGTAGGAGAACCAGGCGCCCGACTTCTCGACCACGCCGGCCTTGACGCCGAGATCGACCAGTTCGCCGGTCTTGGACACGCCTTCACCATACATGATGTCGAACTCGACCACCTTGAAGGGCGGCGCCAGCTTGTTCTTGACCACCTTGACGCGGGTCTGGTTGCCGACGACTTCGTCGCGGTCCTTGACCGAGCCGATGCGGCGGATGTCGAGGCGCACCGATGCGTAGAATTTCAGCGCGTTGCCGCCGGTCGTCGTCTCGGGCGAACCGAACATGACGCCGATCTTCATGCGGATCTGGTTGATGAAGATGACCATGGTGTTGGAGCGCGAGATCGAGGCGGTCAGCTTGCGCAGCGCCTGGCTCATCAGGCGGGCCTGCAGGCCGGGCAGCGAATCACCCATCTCGCCTTCGATTTCGGCACGTGGCGTCAGCGCCGCGACCGAATCGACCACCAGCACGTCGATGGCGCCGGAGCGCACCAGCGTGTCGCAGATTTCCAGCGCCTGCTCACCAGTGTCGGGCTGCGAAATCAGCAGGTTTTCGAGATCGACGCCAAGCTTGCGGGCATAGACCGGGTCAAGCGCGTGCTCGGCATCGACGAAAGCGCAGATGCCGCCCTTCTTCTGGGCTTCGGCCACGGTGTGCAGGGCCAGCGTCGTCTTGCCCGAGCTTTCCGGCCCGTAGATCTCGATGATGCGGCCGCGCGGCAGGCCACCGACGCCAAGCGCGATGTCGAGGCCAAGCGAGCCGGTCGGCACCGTTTCGATCTCGACGACCTGCTCGTTGGCGCCGAGCCGCATGATCGAGCCCTTGCCGAAAGCCCGCTCGATCTGCGACAGCGCCGCATCCAGAGCCTTTGATTTGTCCACTGCCTTGTCCTCTACCAGCCGCAAAGAATTCTGAGCCATGATACATCACCCCTTGGTCGTCAATGAAGGCCGGACAATCCGTAATCCCTGCCTATTTGTACCTTTTTTGTTCTCATTTGGCAAGAGGGGTCAAATATCTGAAAAACAAGCAATATCCGGATTTGTTCTTTTTTTGTCCAAGGATTCGATCAGGGATGCACCGCACGTTGGGCCAGACGGCCGGTTGTTTCGATCTGCCGAATCGCCGCCTTGCATGCGAAGCTCGGTCGCACAGCCTAGCGCTTGTGCGGCTGGAATAACAAAGGTCATATCGCCGGCATGCTGAAATCCGCGAAAATACTGGCCGTAGGCGGTGCCCATATCGACCGGCGGGGCCAGGTGTCCGGCGCTTACGTGCCCGCCGCCTCCAATCCGGGCACAATGCGCGAGGATGTCGGCGGCGGCGTCTTCAACGCCTTGCGCAGTGCCGTGCGGCGCGGCGTCTCCGCGTCGCTGATGTCGGTTCGCGGCGGCGATCCCGCTGCCGACACCGTTTCGCGAGCCATTGCCGGGGCAGGCATTACCGACCTGTCGGCGGTCTTCCTCGACCGCACGACGCCGAGCTACACGGCACTGATCGACAGCGAGGGCGAGCTGATCGTCGGCTTTGCCGACATGGCGCTCTATGATTTGGCGTTTCCCAAGCAGATCAGGCGCTCCAAGGTGCGGGAGGTGATCGCCGCCGCCGACGCGATCCTGTGCGACGCCAATCTGCCCTCTTCGGCGCTGGAACGGCTGGTCGCGCTCGCTGCGGGCAAGCCGGTTTTCGCGATTGCCATTTCGCCGGCCAAGGTGGTGCGGTTGCTACCGGTGCTGAAGGAGCTTTCGCTGGTCTTCATGAACCGGCGCGAGGCCATGGCGCTGGCCGGCGTCGCCGCGAATGCCACGAAGCGCGAGGTCGTCGACGGGTTGCGATGCAGCGGCCTCGTCAGCGGCGTGGTGACGGCAGGCGGCGGGCCCATGCTGGGCTTCGATGAAGCCGGCGCCTTCTCTATCCTGCCGCCGCCACCAAGAAAGGTCGCCGACGTCACCGGCGCCGGCGATGCGCTGGCGGGCGCAACGGTCGCTGCCTTGCTGCGCGGACTGCCGCTGCGGGCAGCTCTGCGCGAAGGCATTGCCGGGGCGACGCTTGCCATCGAAAGCGCCGCCGCCGTTCCGGAGTTCACCGCGGCGAGCTTCGCGGAAGCGTTGGCTCTTGTGCCGGATGCCAGGGAAGTGGCATGAGACCGGCGAATTCATAGTGCCGCGATGTTGCCGAGCGTCCGACGGACGCGCCGCATTCCGGATAGGAGACCTTGATGACCCCTGAGACCGCCCGCCCCTTCATCGACATCCACGCGCCGGTGGCGCAGGCCCTGGCCGACGGCCGGCCGGTGGTGGCGCTGGAAAGCACCATCATCACCCATGGCATGCCCTACCCCGACAATGGCGCCATGGCGGCTGATGTCGAAAAGATCATCAGCGATGGCGGCGCCGTGCCGGCGACGATCGCCGTGGTTGGCGGCCGCATCAAGATCGGGCTTTCGGACGGCGAGCGCGAATCGCTGGCGATGACGGGCGACGCCATGAAACTGTCGCGCGCCGATCTCGGTTTTGCCGTGGCGCAAGGGCGCACCGGCGGCACCACGGTCGCCGCCACGATGATCGCGGCGCATATGGTCGGCATAAAAGTGTTCGCCACCGGCGGTATCGGCGGCGTGCACAAGGGCGCCGAAAAGAGCTTTGACATTTCCGCCGATCTCGACGAGCTGGCGCGCACCCCGGTGATTGTCGTCTCGGCCGGCGCCAAGGCCATCCTCGACATCGAAAAGACGCTGGAAGTGCTGGAGACGCGCGGCGTGCCGGTGATCGGCCATGGCTGCGAGACGATGCCGGCCTTCTGGTCCAGGCAATCGCCGTTCCGCGCGCCGCTGACCTTGCACGAGCCGGAAGAGATCGCGCATTTCTACCAGACGCGGGCGGCACTAGGGCTCGCCGGCGGCATGCTGATTGCCAATCCTGTGCCGGAAAACCAGGAAATCCCGGCTGAAGAGATGACGGGCTATATCGAGGCCGCGCAGAAGGCCGCCGAAGCGCTCAACGTGACCGGCAAGGCGGTGACGCCGTTCCTGCTGGGAAAAATCCTCGAACTGACCGGCGGCAGGAGCCTCAAGACCAACATCGCGCTGGTGGAAAACAATGCACGGCTGGCGGCGAGGATAGCCAGGGCATTGTAGGGCACGGCCTCCAAGGTCGGCGGGACAGAGGGGGGTGCTGTCCCTCCGCTGTGCCAAGAAGGCTGGCATCACTTCCCCGCCCGCCGCCCCGCCTCATAGGCCCGCCGTGCCCAGACCGTCATCTCGTCGGGATCATCGAAAGCGCTGTCGGGAACGCTCCAGTAGGGCATGGCGACCAGCTTGCCGTGGCGCGAGCCGGTATAGGTCCATTGCGTGCAGCCGGCGGCCTCGAACTCGGGCGCGCTTTGCTCGTCGGCTTTCAACAGCAATTCGCCACGCAGCACGATGGCGACGATGACGCCGTCGAAATAGATGCCCTTGCCGCCGAACAGTTTGCGGATGCTGACAGGGCCGAGACCCTCGAACAGTTCGGCGATGCGTTCATTGTCCATGCCGCGATCATGTCACCGGCATCTGGCCTTGTCATCGCCGCAACCAAAATCATGCTGACAGGTTGAGAGAGGTATCGGAGTTTTCCCGCCATGCCGCTTCTGCTGAAAGGGTCCTGTCGCTGCAATGCCGTGCGTTTCGAGGTGGAAAGCCACACGCCGGCGCCGTTCATGCTGTGCTACTGCTCCATCTGCCGCAAGCAGCAAGGCGGCGGCGGCTTCGCCATCAATCTCGGTGCCGACAACGAGACACTGAACATCAGGGGCAAGCGCAGCCTCGGCGTCTTTCGGGCGGAGATCGAGGACGACGAGCATCCGCATTGCGAAATCTCAACCGGCGAGCGCAATTTCTGCAAGAAATGCGGCTCAGCCCTTTGGCTCTACGATCCGACATGGCCGGAACTGGTGCACCCCTTCGCCTCAGCGATCGACAGCGATTTACCCATTCCGCCGAGCCGAGTGCACCTGATGCTGAAATACAAAGCGAACTGGGTGGAACCGGTGGTTGGCAAGCACGACAAGGTCTTCGACGTCTATCCCGAGGAATCGATCGCCGATTGGCACAAGCGGACGGGCATGTGGGTGGAGTGAGTTTCTTCGCCCCGTTTACGGGGAGGTGAGGAGTGATCCGCGCACCGAACGAAAAGCCAATTGCTTGGATTTTCTAACGACGTACGCCGGCAGGCTGGGCGGAGCTAACTCTGGAGAGGCTGGCGCTGCCCCTCATCCGTCACTTCGTGACACTTTCTCCGCGTAAACGGGGCGAAGGAAAAAATCAGGCCGAAGCGCGTGCCTCTGCCAGTGCCTTCAGGTCGGCCGGCTTCAGTTCGACGGATTCGCCGCAGCCGCAGGCCGAGCTCTGGTTCGGGTTGTGGAAAGTGAAGCCGGTGCGCAGCGTCGTCTGCTCGAAATCCATCTCGGTGCCGAACAGGAATAGCGCAGCCTCGGGCGCGACATAGACATGCGCGCCGTCGCGCTCGATATGGTCGTCCTTGGTGTTGGGCTCGGTCACCAGATCGACCGTATATTCCATGCCGGCGCAGCCGCCCTTCTTGATGCCGAGGCGGATGCCATGCGCGTTGTCGCGGGTGGCGACGATCTCGCGCACCCGGTCGGCGGCCTTTTCGGTCATGGTGATGACGGCGAAGCGTCCCATTCTTTTTCCTTCCATTCCATGCAGGTTCAAGGCCTGCCGAATGATTCCTCACCTAAAATGGTGAAGTTTTATCCATGGCGCAAGTGCACCAGCCTCTGTCGGGCTAGTACCAACCCACCGCCACCTGCGCCTCTTCCGACATGCGGTCGGCCGACCAGGGCGGGTCGAAGGTCATGTTGACCTCGACGCCGGACACGCCTTCGACGGCGCCGACGGCATTTTCGACCCAGCCGGGCATTTCGCCGGCAACAGGGCAGCCGGGAGCGGTCAGCGTCATGTCGATCTTGACCGAGCGATTGTCCTCGATGTCGATCTTGTAGATGAGGCCGAGCTCGTAGATATCGGCCGGGATTTCCGGATCGTAGACCGTCTTCAGCGCCGATACGATGTCGTCGGTCAACCGCGCCAGTTCGTCGGCTGGGATGGCCGATCCCGAAACCAGCGCATTGGGCGCGGTTTCCGGAGTGGTCTCGGCAGCGATGCTTGCATCATCCATGGTCGTCACCCAAAAAAATCGTCATCCGAAGAATTTGCGCGCTTTTTCAAGCGCCTCGGCCAAAGCGTCGACTTCGGCCCTGGTATTATACATGCCGAACGATGCCCTGCATGTGGAGGTTACGCCGAAACGTTTCAACAGCGGCTGGGCGCAATGGGTGCCCGCGCGGACTGCAACGCCCTGCCTGTCTATCACCATCGACACGTCGTGCGCATGAATGCCTTGCAGTTCGAACGAGATGATGGCTCCCTTGCCGGGCGCATCGCCGAAGATGCGCAGCGAATTGATGGCGCGCAGCCGCTCATGCGCATAGTTCTTAAGGTCTTCCTCATGCGCGGCGATGCGCTCGCGGCCGATCGTTTCCATATAGTCGAGCGCGGCACCCAGTCCGATCGCCTGCACGATCGGCGGCGTGCCGGCTTCGAAACGATGCGGCGGCTCGTTGTAGGTGACGATGTCTTCCGTCACCTCCTCGATCATCTCGCCACCGCCCATGAAGGGGCGCATGCCCTGGAGAATGTCCTTCTTGCCGTAGAGCACGCCGATGCCCGAAGGGCCATAAACCTTGTGCCCGGTGAAGACGAAGAAGTCGCAGTCGAGATCCTGCACATCGATCGGCATATGCACGGCGCTCTGGCTGCCGTCGACGAGGACGGGAATTCCACGCGCATGCGCGATGCGCACGATTTCCTTGATCGGCGTCACCGTGCCCAGCGCATTCGACATCTGCGTGACGGCGACCAGTTTGGTGCGGTCGGTCAGCCGTTTTTCGAATTCCTCGATGTGGAAGACGCCGAGATCGTCGACCGGCACCCAGACCAGCTTGGCGCCCTGCCGCTCGCGGATGAAATGCCAGGGAACGATGTTGGAGTGGTGCTCCATGATCGACAGCACGATCTCGTCGCCCTCGCCGATGTTGGGCATGCCATAGCCATAGGCCACGGTGTTGATGGCCGAGGTCGTGTTCGAGGTGAAGATGATGTTGTCGGTGCTTGGCGCGTTGAGGAAACGGCGTACCGTTTCGCGCGCCTTTTCGTAGGCGTCGGTCGCGGCATTGGACAGGAAATGCAGGCCACGATGGACGTTGGCATATTCCTGGCTGTAGGCGTGCTGGACAGCGTCGAGCACCACCTGCGGCTTCTGTGCCGAGGCGCCATTGTCGAGATAGACCAGCTTCTTGCCATAGACTTCCCGCGACAGGATCGGGAAATCGCGGCGGATCGCTTCGACGTCGTAGAAATCTCCGATCTTGCCCGGTGCGTTCATCAGGTCACCCGTGTGCCACGAACCAGCCGTCGAGCCGCGCTTCCAGCGCTTCGACGATCGCCTCGTCGTCCAGTTCCTCGATCACCTCGGCGACAAAGGCCTTCACGAGCAAGCCCCGCGCGCTTTTCTCGTCGACGCCGCGCGCCATCAGGTAGAACAGATGATCGTGGTCGATCTCGGTGACCGTCGCGCCATGGCCGCAAATCACGTCGTCGGCGAAGATTTCAAGCTCCGGCTTGGTCGAGAACTCGCCGTCGTCCGACAGCAACAGCGTGTTGCATGCCATCTTGGCGTTGGTCTTCTGCGCATATTGATGGACGTTGATGCGGCCCTGAAACACGCCGCGCGCCTTGCCCGTCACCACGTTGCGGATGATCTCCGTCGAGGTCGTGTGCGGCACGGCGTGGTCGAGAACCATGGTCACGTCGGTGTGGGTGTCGCCGGCCAAGAGGTTGATGCCGCGCAGCTTGAAATCGGCGCCTTCGCCAGTCGTCCTGACCATGATCTCCTGGCGCACGAGCTTGCCGCCGGCGTTCATGACGAACAGCGTCAGCTTGGCATTCTTGCCGATATGGGCCTTGAACTGCGCCAGATGCGTCGCCGTTTCCGGCTGTTCCTGGACAATCAGCCACGTCACCTCGGCGCCTTCGCCGAGCACGAGCTGGCTGACCGAGCTGCCCAGGGCAGCGCCGTCACCTGTCTGCCGTTCGACGATGACGGCCTTGGCGCCGGCGCCGACACGAACGGCCAGGCGCACATGGGTCTGGCCGCCGGCCTGCAGGTTCTGCAGCTCGACCGGCTTTTCGAGTTCCACGCCATCGGCGATGTCGACAAAATATCCGTCGGCGACGAAAGCCGTGTTCAGCGCGCCGATGGCGTCGTCGCTGCCATAGGGGTCGAGCCCAGGTGCTGCGCTGCCGTCGACCAGCTTTTCCGACAGGCGCTGGAAAGAGACGCCTTCAAGAACCGGCGCTTTGGCGTCGGACTTGCCGTTCAGGATCGACACCACGGTGGAACCGTCGACGATCGGCGCAATGACTTTGGCCAAGGCGGCCGGGTCGAAGTCCGGCACGGTATTCAGCAACCGGCGCAGGTCGGTATAGTGCCAGGATTCGACGCGCCGCGTCGGCAGGCCGTGCTTGATCGTCTCGATGGCGTCGTCGCGCTTCAGCATCACCGCGCCGTCGCCGGGCAGCAGCGACAACCGGTCGCCGAACGCGTCGATCAACGCTGTCTCGGCCGGTGTCCGCTGCGGTTGTGTGTGCATGTTCATCGGTATTACCTCTGGCATCTCACGCGGCTTCGCCGATCACGCCGGCGTAGCCGTTGGCTTCCAGGTCAAGCGCCAGCGACTTGTCGCCCGACTTGATAACCTGGCCCTTGTAGAGCACGTGCACGGTGTCGGGCACGATGTGCTCAAGCAGGCGCTGGTAGTGGGTGATGACCAGGAACGCCCGGTCCGGCGCGCGCAGCGCGTTGACGCCGTCGGAAACGATCTTCAGCGCATCGATGTCGAGGCCGGAATCGGTCTCGTCGAGCACGCACAATTTCGGCTCCAGCAATTTCATCTGCAGGATCTCGGCGCGCTTCTTTTCGCCGCCGGAAAAGCCGACGTTGAGCGGCCGCTTCAGCATCGCCATGTCCATGCTGAGCGAGGCGGCGGCTTCCTTCACGCGCTTCAAAAATTCCGGGATCTTCAGCGGCTCCTCGCCGCGCGCCTTGCGCTGCTCGTTCATCGCCACTTTCAGGAATTCCATGGTGGCGACGCCCGGTATCTCCATCGGATACTGGAAGGCGAGGAAGATGCCTGACGTGGCGCGCTCGGCCGGATCCATTTCGAGGATCGACTGGCCGTTGTAGAGGATGTCGCCCTCGGTCACCTCATAGTCCTCGCGGCCGGCGAGGATGTAGGACAGCGTCGATTTGCCCGAGCCGTTCGGCCCCATGATCGCGGCGACCTCGCCGGCTTTCACCGTCAGGTTCAGGCCGCGGATGATTTCGGTGCCGTCATCGACGATGCGGGCGTGCAAATTTCTGATTTCAAGCATTTTTTCGTTTCCTGAATATCTGTCCGGTCAGCCGACCGAGCCCTCAAGCGAGATACCGATCAGCTTCTGCGCTTCGACCGCGAATTCCATCGGCAGTTGCTGGATGACGTCCTTGACGAAGCCGTTGACGATCAGCGCGATCGCCTCCTCTTCAGGGATACCGCGCTGCATGACGTAGAATTTCTGGTCCTCGGAAATCTTCGACGTCGTCGCTTCGTGCTCGAACTGCGCCGTCGAATTCTTGGCTTCCATGTAGGGCACGGTGTGCGCGCCGCACTGGTCGCCGATCAGCAGCGAGTCGCAGTTGGTGAAGTTTCGGGCGTTGGTCGCCTTGCGGTGCGCCGAGACCTGGCCGCGATAGGTGTTCTGCGAGAAGCCGGCGGCGATGCCCTTGGAGATGATGCGGCTCGACGTGTTCTTGCCGAGGTGGATCATCTTGGTGCCGCTGTCGACCTGCTGATAACCGTTCGAGACAGCGATCGAATAGAACTCGCCCGAGGAATCGTCGCCGCGCAGGATGCAGCTCGGATACTTCCAGGTGATCGCCGAGCCGGTCTCGACCTGCGTCCACGAGATCTTCGAGCGATCGCCACGGCAGTCGCCGCGCTTGGTGACGAAATTGTAGATGCCACCCTTGCCCTCGGCGTCTCCGGGATACCAGTTCTGCACCGTCGAATATTTGATCTCGGCATCGTCGAGCGCCACCAGTTCGACGACGGCGGCATGCAGCTGGTTCTCATCGCGCTGCGGCGCCGTACAGCCTTCGAGATAGGAGACGTAAGCCCCCTCCTCGGCGATGATCAGCGTGCGCTCGAACTGGCCGGTGTTCTTCTCGTTCATGCGGAAATAGGTCGACAGCTCCATCGGGCAGCGCACGCCCTTGGGCACGAAGACGAACGAGCCGTCGGTGAACACGGCCGAATTCAGCGTGGCGTAATAATTATCGGAGGTCGGCACAACCGAGCCGAGATACTTCTTCACCAGTTCGGGATGCTCGCGGATGGCTTCCGAGATCGAGCAGAAGATGACGCCGGCCTGCGCCAGCTCCTTCTTGAAGGTGGTGACGACGGAAACGGAATCGAACACGGCGTCGACGGCGACGCGGCCCGATTTGTAGACATTGTCGCTGACTTCCTCGAGTTCCGAGGCGTCGGTCTTCTGCACGCCGGCGAGGATTTCCTGCTCGCGCAGCGGAATACCGAGCTTCTCGTAGACCTTCAAGAGTTCGGGATCGACATCGCTGAGCGAGGTCGGGCCGGGCGTGCTCTTGGGCGCCGCGTAGAAGTAGATGTCCTGGAAATCGATCTTGGGATAGTGGACGCGCGCCCAGGTCGGCTCGTCAAGCGTCAGCCAACGGCGATAGGCTTCCAGACGCCATTCCAGCATCCAGGACGGTTCATCCTTCTTGGCCGAAATGAAACGGATAATGTCTTCGCTGAGGCCTTTGGGGGCCTTATCCATCGCGATTTCGGTCTGGAATCCATATTTGTATTGGTCGACGTCGATCTTTCGGACCCGATCGATCGTGTCCTGCACAGCAGGCATATGCGTTCTCCATCCACGCCGGGGTCAAGGCCCGACAGTTTTCAAACTATGGCACCGCCAAAAACGAACCCCAAAAGGCGCTTGCGGCAGCGTAAGTTTCATATAGTGCGCTTCGACCGGAAATTCACCCGGCCAGCATGAAACGCACGGCTCTACCAGGCCGAATGGCCCAAATCATTTTCGTCAAGCATCGGATTTTCCCGAAAACCGCTACGCGCTTTTCGGTCCGATGCCCCAACCGCTCACGCGGCTTTTTCTCTATCCGCCCGACGCGCGGCGATTCCCGTCAGCGCAACGCGAAACAACTCGATGTCTTCCGCGCCCGTCGCCGGACCGATCGACACGCGCAAGGCGCCAAGGCTGTCACCGTGTCCCATGGCTTTCAGCACATGGCTCGGTCCGACCTTGCCGGACGAACAGGCAGAGCCGGCCGACAGCGCTACGCCGGCCAGGTCGAAGGCGATCTGCGCGGTTTCGGCTTTGACGCCCGCAATAGCGAAGAATGCCGTATTGGCAAGCCTTGGCGCACCGGTTCCGAAGATTTCCGCGTCCGGCACCAGCGTTTTCACGATGGCCTCGATCTCGTCGCGGCGCCGGCGCACCGCATCTATGGCCGGCAATCCGGCCAGGGCCTCGCGAGCGGCCGCGCCAAAACCGGCAATGGCAGCGAGGTTTTCAGTCCCGCCGCGATGGCCCTTTTCCTGACCGCCGCCATTGATCAACGGCTTCGGCATCATCAGATCCGAAGCCGCGACGATGGCGCCGACGCCCTTGGGACCACCTATCTTGTGCGAGGACAGAATCAGATAATCGGCGTAACCCGCTGATAGATCGATCGAAACACGCCCGACGGCCTGCACGGCGTCGACCATGAGGATGCCGCCCGCCGCCTTGACGATCCCGGCGATGCGATCGATCGGCTGGATGACGCCGGTCTCGTTGTTGGCGGCGTGGATGGCAACCAGCGGCAGGCCTTCGCTCTTGTCATGACCACCGAGCGCTGCCGCCAAAGCGTCGAGATCGGCGATACCGTTGGCGTCGACGCCGACCCGCGTCACCTGCGCTGACGGGAAATGTCCGCCGTTCAACAGGCAGGGATGATCGGCCTCCGACACGTAAAGCCGGCTCATGCGCACCGTGCCGCGCCCCATCTGCCAGTCGGGTGACAGCAGCGTCGAGGCTGCTTCCGTGGCACCGGAGGTGAACACGACGTGCTCGGGCTTGGCGTTGACGAGCGCCGCCACGTCACGCCTTGCGGTCTCGATCAGACGGCGGGCCGCCCGCCCCTCGGCGTGAACCGATGACGGATTGGCGGCGACTTCGAGCGCCGCGACCATAGCTTCGCGGGCCGCGGCAAGCAGCGGCGCACTGGCATTGTAGTCGAGATAGGCGCGTTTTGCGGCCATTTTCGTTCGTCAAGTCCCGTCAGAAGCCATTCCGCCGTCGTATGGCGTTATTTCCTTGAAATTCCAAGGCGAGCCGTCCTATTTACGCGGCTTGCGGCGCGGGTGGCCGGGCTCGATGTCTTGCCACTCAGTTTTGAACAATTCTAAACTAGCTTCTAAGAAGACGCTCGCCCTGCGTCAAGGCCAGAGGAAACGTTCCAGGCACCGCGCATTCGTATTACCTAGTGGAGTATTTTATGCCTGAGGTCATTTTCACCGGTCCTGCCGGCCGCCTGGAGGGTCGCTACCAGCCTTCCAAGGAAAAGAGCGCGCCGATTGCCATCGTCCTGCACCCGCACCCGCAATTCGGCGGCACGATGAACAACAAGATCGTCTACGACCTCTTCTACATGTTCCAGAAGCGGGACTTCACCACGCTTCGCTTCAATTTCCGCGGCATCGGCCGCAGTCAGGGCGAATTCGACCACGGCACCGGCGAGTTGTCGGATGCCGCTGCGGCGCTGGATTGGGTGCAGTCGCTGCATCCCGATTCCAAGAGCTGCTGGGTCGCCGGCTACTCGTTCGGATCCTGGATCGGCATGCAGCTTCTGATGCGCCGGCCCGAGATCGAAGGCTTCATCTCGATCGCGCCGCAGCCCAACACCTATGATTTCTCGTTCCTGGCGCCCTGCCCGTCATCGGGCCTGATCATCCATGGCGATGCCGACAAGGTGGCGCCGCCAAAGGATGTGCAGGGCCTGGTCGACAAGCTGCACACGCAGAAGGGCATCACCATCACCCAAAAGACGTTGCCCGGCGCCAACCATTTCTTCTCCAACGATGCCGACCTGCTGCTCGAGGAATGCGCCGACTATCTCGACCGCCGGCTGGCCGGCGAATTGTCGGATCCGCGGCCGAAGCGGCTGAGATAAGCAAAGAAAGCAGGGACGGCGATGTACGAACCTCCTCATTTCAGGGAAACGCGGCCGGAAATCCTGCACGGGCTGATCCGGACGCATCCGCTGGGCCTGTTGATTTCCAACGGGCCCGATGGGCCGGTCGCCAACGCCATCCCGTTCCTGCTCGACGCGGAAATCGGGCCGAACGGCAGGCTGCGCGCCCATCTGGCGCGGGCCAACCCGCAATGGCGCCTGTTGGCCGACAATCCGGCGTCAACCGTAGTGATCGTCTTCCAGGGCAGCGATGCCTATGTGACGCCGTCCTGGTACGAGACCAAGCGCGAGACCGGCAAGGTGGTGCCGACCTGGAATTATGCCATCGTGCAGGTTCGCGGCACCGTCAAGGTGATGGATGATCAGGACTGGCTGGCGCAGCAGATCGCCGATCTGACCGTCTCCCAGGAAGGCGCCCGCGCCGCGCCCTGGGCGGTGACCGATGCGCCGGAGCCCTTCATCCAGTCGCAGATCAAGGGCATTATCGGGCTGGAAATCGAGATCAGCGAAATCCACGGCAAGTGGAAGGTCAGCCAGAACCGGCCGGTCGCCGATCGCGTCGGCGTTGCACAGGGGCTCGAAAGCGAAGACCACCAATCGCCCGGCATGGCCGACCTGGTCAGATCCTATGGCGGACTGGACGGCAACTGAACTTCGAATGCTCAGGCAGTCTTCCTTGTCGGTCCGATCAGCCGAAACGTTCTCTTGCGGACCGGCAGTCCCGACGGCGTCGGCCGGAAGATGAAGCCGAGCCGGGCAAAGACCAGCCCGCAGGCAAGCGCGAAACCGCAGCCAAGGCCGAAGCCGGCGACGGTGTCGCTGGGATAGTGCGCGCCAACGAAGATACGGGTCGAGGCGATGCAGGCGGTGATCGCCAGGGCGATGTACCATCGCCGCGGAAACAACAGCAAAGCGACCCCGAACACCGCGCCCATTGTCGTACCATGGCCGGACGGAAAGCCGGCGAAGCGCGCATCGAAAGCGAAGGGGTGCAGGGTCAGCACGCCAAAGTCCTCGTAATAGAGCGGGCGAGCCCGGCCAATGGCATATTTCAGCACATTGACGGCGATCCCCGACAGGCCGGTGGCGCACAGCACCAGAAAAGCCAGGCAGGTCCAGTTGTAGAGCAGCATCAGCGAGCGCCGCGACAGGCTTCGCCAATCCGTCAGGTTCGCGGCGACAAGCAGAAGCACTGAGGGAATGATATACCAGCCTCCCAGGCCGAACTGGGTGAAAAAGTCGGCAGTCCTGGCAAATCCCGCCGACCACTTGCCGTGAAGCATTCCGGCCGGGGTGTCGAGACGAACAAACGCCGCCGCCGTCAGCAAGACCCAGACCAGCACCCAGACCGACCACAAAATATTCGGGTATCTGGCCGGCCGGGTGGCAAGGCGGCTTTTGGCGATCTGCATCGTATCGCGAAAGTTGTCGAGCGACCGGCGCCCTATGCCAAGGAGCAGGCTCGAAACCGGCGGGCGTGATTTCACCAGCATAGGAAATTCGACCCCATTGTTGCCGTCATGGGCATCGGCGAGCCGTCACTGGCTTACACGATAGAGGCCGAGCGACAGTTTGTCTCCCGACGAATAGTTGAGGCCGTCGACCTCGGCGACGCGGCTCGCCGACTTGCCTTGCGCCTCCAACAGGCCATTCAGCTTCTGCTCGTCGCCGATTTGTGCCAGCGCCAGCGCGCAGGTGGGGTCGCCGAGCAGATGCTTGGCGACGCCATCGACATCGGTCAGGACGGTCTTGGTGCCGACCAGGAACACCAGGCTCGGCTCGTGATATTCCGCTGAGGCGAGCACCGTGGTGTCGCAAGGCCTGTTGGCCTGGACTGCCGCCTCGATCGCCGGGCTCAGCCAGATCGGCTTCAGCGAAGGCGCGATGACGCCGAACAACAGCCCATAGGTGATGCCGGCGCAAACCGCGATGGCGCCGATGCGGGAGAGCGGCACTTGCAGCTGTCGCGAAAAAGCGAAATACCCTGCCGCCAGCGCGGCCGCGGCGGCCGGGATGCTCCACCAGGAAAAGGAGCCGGTGAGATAGATCGGCGCTCCGACGCAGACCGCCGCCAGGCCAAGGCTGACCACGGCAAGACCGAATGCGGTCGACCACCACAACCAGTCCTGCCAGCGCCTGAGCGGCGCATTCGCCTCCTGCGGCGACAATGTCAGCAGCCAGCCGATCAGCAGCGCCATGCCGGGATAGGCTGGCAGGACATAGTGCGGCAGCTTGGTCGGGATCAGCTCGAACACCAGCCAGAACGGAATGTACCAGGCGAGGCAGAAACGCAGCCGGGGATCGTCGCGCAGACGGTTGAGGGCCTGCAGCCCGGCGCCGACCGCGATCAGGCCGAACGGCCACATGAACAAGGAATAGGTCAGCATGTAGAAACCGGGCGGCAGGCCGTGCGATTCCTCGCCCGAGGCGACCTTGGCCATCATGTCCTTGCCGACGGCATCGTTGAGAAAGGCGCCGCCGCTCTTCCAGGTGATGAGGGCGACCCAGGGCAACACGATGAGCACCACCAGAGCGACACCGCGCACGAGCTTCAGCTTCAGGAGCCAGCGCCAGTCGCGCTCGAAGGCAAACAGGGCAGCGACCGTGAGCACCGACAGGAGCGGAGCCACCGGCCCCTTGATAAGGATTCCAAGTCCTTGAGCGGCCCAGAATATCCACGGCAGATGGGCGGCTACCGGTTTGTTGCGGCGCGCTGCCAGATAGATCTGGGCGAGCGCGCCTTGCGCCGCCACGCAGCAGGCCAGCAGCATGGCGTCGGTCTTGGCGTCACGGCCCTCGAAGGCGGTGGCGAAGATCGCCGCCATCATCAGGCCGGCGGCGAGACCGGCATTGGCCCCGAACAGCTTCGTGCCCGTCCAGGCGATGCCGACGACGGCCAAGGCAATGCCAAGCATGGAGACGAGGCGGTAGACCCAGATCGGCGCCGCCGCCCCCTCGCCGCTCAGCGCCACGGCCGCCGATTGCAGCCAGTAGATGCCGATCGGCTTCTTGTAGCGCGAGGCATCCTGAAAACGGATGTCGACATAGTCGGAGGTTTCGACCATCTGCTTGGTGGCCTGGACAAAACGGGATTCGTCGCGGTCGATGGGGGGAAGGCTCGCCAGTCCGCTGAACGTCATCAGCATGCTGAACAGAAAGAGAAAAAGATAGTTCCTGTTCATCGCGGAGCTTTCCGGATCTGATCTGCGGGATGGCCCCGTCGCGGCGCCTCAGGCCCTGCCCTGCGCGGCGCCTCAATACGCCAGCCCAAACGACGAAGCAAGGATTCGCAAACGCCATCCGCGCGGGCTGCAAAACCGGAAAGCACTTTTGCTGATCCCTGGACCTTTGTCCTGCGCGCGATCAGTCGCAAAACCGGAAACCACTTTTGCTGATCGCGCTTGGATGCTAAACGCGCGCGTTCATGCACGCCTGAGCCACAGCGGCCGGACGCTTTCGGGAATAGAAAAAATGCCTGCCTTCAAATCGGATTTCCTGCGCACGATGAGCGAGCGCGGTTTCATCCACCAGACTTCGGATGATGCCGGTCTCGACAATATCTTCGCCAAGGAGACTGTGACCGCCTATATCGGCTTCGACGCGACCGCCAAGAGCCTGCACGCCGGCTCGCTGATCCAGATCATGATGCTGCACTGGCTGCAGCAGACCGGTCATCGGCCGATCGCGCTGATGGGCGGCGGCACCTCGATGATCGGCGACCCGTCGTTCAAGGATGAGGCGCGCAAGCTTTTGACCCCGCAGGACATCGAAGACAATCTTGCCGGTATCCGCCGCAACTTCATGCCCTACCTCAAATTCGGCAGCGGTCCCAACGACGCCATCATGGTCAACAACGCCGATTGGCTGATGGAGATCAACTACGTCAATTTCCTGCGCGATGTCGGTCGTCACTTTTCGGTCAACCGCATGCTGGCCTTCGATTCCGTCAAGCTGCGGCTCGATCGCGAGCAGTCGCTGTCGTTCCTCGAATTCAACTACATGATCCTGCAGGCCTATGATTTCGTCGAGCTCTACAAGCGTCTCGGCTGCCGCCTGCAGATGGGCGGCTCCGACCAGTGGGGCAACATCATCAACGGCATCGATCTCGGCCGCCGCATGGAGGACGCGCAGCTCTATGCACTGACCACGCCGCTGCTCACCACCTCGTCGGGCGCCAAGATGGGCAAGTCGGCGTCGGGCGCGGTCTGGCTCGACGCGGAGATGCTGAGTCCCTACGAATTCTGGCAGTACTGGCGCAACACCGAGGATGCCGATGTCGCCCGCTTCCTGAAGCTCTACACGACGCTGCCGCTGGACGAGGTGGCGCGGCTCGAGCGGCTCGGCGGATCCGAGATCAATGAGGCCAAGAAGATCCTCGCCACCGAGATCACCGCCCTGCTGCACGGCCGCGCGGCCGCCGAGCAAGCCAGCGATACGGCGCGCAAGACGTTCGAGGAAGGCGCGCTCGCGGAGTCGCTGCCGACCGTCGAGGTCGACAAGACAGCGCTCGAAACCGGCGTCGGCATCCTGTCGCTGCTGGTCACCGCCGGACTGGCGGCGTCGAACGGCGAAGCGCGGCGGCATGTGCAGGGCGGCGCCGTGCGCCTGAACGACGAGCCGGTGAGCGACGAGCGCCGGCTGGTGACCCCTCAGGATTTGAGTCCGGAAAACGTCGTAAAGCTTTCCTTGGGAAAGAAAAAACACATTCTGGTGCGACCGGCCTGAACTCGCTCACCTATATTCGAAGATCGACCTGAATATTCCGGGCGCGATCACCGACAGCGGATTGATGTCCAGCAACGGCTTGTTGGCGTTGCCTTTGAGCCGGTAGGTGACGCCGATCAGGCCACGGTCGCGGCCATTGCCGAGCAGCGCGCCAACGATGGGCAATTCGCCGAAGATGCGATTGAGGCCATAGACCGGCATGAACGTGCCGGTCATGTCCATGTTGTTGTTCTGGTCGTAGAGCGTGCCCTGGAACGTCGTGCCGATGCGCGGTCCGCGCAGCACGCCATTGGCCAGTTTCAGATAGCCGCTGCCCTTGTCGATCTCGGCGTAGCCGCGTTCGAACTTCACCCGTGACGTGTCCAGCTTGCCCTTGACCGCCTGGTTGAGGCTGCGGTTGTCGCCGGCCGGCGTGGTCGAGACGATGGAGGCGAGTTTCGGTTCGTTGACGACGAAAAAATTGCTGGTGTCGACCTTGCCCTTGAGCGATCCGTCGCTCGGCCCGGCCAGTGCGAGCGTGATCACGCCGCCTTCCATATGTTCGTAGATGTTGAGGAACCTCAGGATGGCGCCGGCGTCCGCGGACTGCATGTTGAGCGTGCGCCGGCCGGCGCCGGTCGTGTTGCTGATCGATATGGCCGCACCTGAACTGGCCGTGGCGCTGACCTTCAGCCCGTTCACCCGCGAGCCGGCCGCGCTGTAGTCGAGCTTCAGATTGGACAATTGCTCGTCGTGGAAACCGGTCAGCCGGTCGACATCGGCGCTGACGGAAATGGCATCGGACCCGGTGGTCTTGGTAGCCGTGTCGACGTCGGAGGTGAACTGCTTGATGAGCGAGCGGGCATCGAGCGCGTTGCCCGATATGTCGACCGCATAGCCCTTGCCGGACCGCTTCACCGATACGGCAACGTCGTCGCCCCTGTTCAAGGTGACCTTGCTGAACCGCGCCGACGACAAGGCGCCATTGACCAGCACGATGCTGCCGTCGACGGAGAACGTCTTTCCGTCGAGATTGAAATCGGACAGCGTCGTGGTGTCGCCGGACTTGGTCATGACGAAGGTGACGTTGGCGGGCACCCCCGCCCCCTTGCTCCAGCCCGCCCAGGGAATGTCCAGCCTGGCGTTGGTCAGGTCGGCCGAGACGTTCTGGTCGCCGCTGCCGTTCTTGTCGATCGCCACCTTCACAGTTCCGGCAAGCAGCGGCTTCAGGCCGGGCATGGCGGCGGCGCGGATCTTGTCGTCGAGCACCAGGGCCACCTTGCGGCTGCGCGCCGGCCCCTCATCCCTGAGCGGCTCGATCAGATCGAGTTCGGCCGGAATGCCGTTCAGCAACGCCTTGGCGGAGATCACCGCCTTCTCGGGGTCGACCGTGATCGAACCGTCGGCATCCGTCACGACCTGTCCTTCGAAGGGCTTGGCCAGGGACATGCCGGTGTAGTCGAGCGACACCAGCCAATCGAGCTTCGACGAGTCGACGCCGGACTGCAGCGGAATATCCGCCTTGACGTGACCGGTGACGCTGCCCGACAGGTCCTCCGGCAGAATGCCGACATGGCGCATGGCGTTGATCGGCTCGTAGGATGCGAGTTCGGCAACGGCGGATGCGTCGCCGTCGACATCTATGTCGAGCGCGCCGACGACCGGCGGGCGGTTCGCCGCCTTGACCGTCAGCGTGCCGTTGCTGGCCGCCACGGTGCGGCCGCTGGGCATGTAGACGGTGCCCGAGGAGAGCGAGATATCGACATCGTTGCCGTGGAAACCGACGACGCCGACCGCGTCGCGTATCGGCGGGATGCGGCCGGCGGTGTCGAATCGCGATCCCTCGATCTGGAAGCGGCCGAAGACCTCATCGGCCGAAAGCGGCACGCCGTTGCCGAGCCGGCCCGGCACCACCTGGAACTGAAGGTTGGCGTCGACGACACGGCCGCCGAACAGATTGGCCAGCACCCACAGCCGGGCATTGCGCGCCGAAAACCACGGCCATAGCTGCTTGACGTGAGAGACCTGCATATCGTGGATGTTGAACGCCAGATTGATCCCCGGCACTTTGCCGTCGACGAACGCCACGGCGGCGGTGCCAAGCACCTCGCCGGAGCCGGCGGACCGAAGCGCGATCTGCTCTGCGACCAGTTTGTGGCTCACCGTGTTGTAGACACCGGCGATCCGGGCGAGGAAGGTGAGCGCCGGCTCGGGCGACTCCGAAGGCGCAAGCGACGATCCGTCGCTGGTCAGGTCGTAGCGATAGGAGGGTTCTTCACCCACCGCTCCGCTTGCCGGCTTCGGCCCGATCGAACCGGCGAAATCGAATGTCGAGCGGCCGGTCTTCAGCAGCAATCTGTCGACCTGGACCTTGTTGCTGCCAGCAACCAGCGTCGCATTGATATCGACGTCCGCCGCCAGCAATCCTCGCGTGCCGAGATCGAGGACAGAGCCCGTCGATGACAAAGCGGCCGTCAGCCGCGATGCGTTCACGCCGAACCCTTCCGATCCCGTCAGCTTCAACGCGACGGGTCCCAACTTGCCGGCAGCGGCCGCGCCGGTGTCGGCCAGATCGACGCTCGCATCCAGCGCCGTGACCCGGTGCGCCGCGATATCACGGGTGGCGGTAGCGGCAACCGTAAGCGTCCTGCCGTCGATGTCCGCCTTCGAGGAAAACTGCATGCCGCCCGGTCCCGACTGCACGACGGTGGCGTCGGTGATCTTGACGAGCTTGATCGCTCCGGTTTCGGGCAGCACGAATTCGACATTGCGAAGATCGATGCGTCGCAGCGAATCCTCCCGCACGGCATCGAGTGCGTGGTTGATGTTTCCGAACACCGCGGCGGACAGCTTCTCCGGATCGATGAGGCCGTCCGCATTGCGCAGGCCGGCGGTCCAGTCGCCGCCTGACGGCATCGCCGCCACGACGATGCGGGCATCCGAGATCCTGGCGCTGGTCAGCCGCACATCTCCCCACAGCAGCGGGAACAGACGCACGCCGAAGCGCACGCGGCCGGCATCGGCCATCGGCTTGCCGTCTGATGTCTTCAAGCTGACGTCGCTGACCTGAAGCGCGATGAAACTCGAACCGTCGAGCGTGATGCGGGCAGGCCCGACCGCGACATTGACATCGACGCCCGCCAGTTTCTCAAGCGCCGTTTCCGCCTCGGCGCGAAGCCGGTCGGCTCCGATGCCGGAGGCGCCAACCAGATAAACGAGCACGGCGGCCAGCAGCACGAAAGCGACCAGACCGGCGAACAGTCGCGACAGGATGCGAAAACCGCGTCCGATCGACGCCTGACCAAGCGGCGGCACACGGCAGGCGGACGGAAAGGTCCCCAGGTCGGTGATCTCATCACGCCTGAACCGGATCTTCTCGTGCTGCGGTCGCTCCTGATCCACGCAATTTTCCGTTGTACGAACTCGATCGTGGACGAATCCCCGTCCGACACTATATCGGTGTGGCTTCGCGCGTAACCTCAAACAAGGGCATCGGTATGGCTGACCTCGACGTAGGCGATCTTGCGCCGCAATTTGACCTGCCGCGGGACGGCGGCGGATCGGTCAGCCTTGCCGCATCGTCCGGCAAGCCCATCGTGCTCTATTTCTATCCGCAGGACGACACAACAAGCTGCACGCAGGAGGCGATCAGCTTCTCGCAGTTGAAGCCGGAGTTCGAGAAGGCCGGCGCCGTGGTGATCGGCCTGTCGCCCGACCCCGTCAAGAAGCACGACAAGTTCAAGTCGAAATACAATCTCACCATCGACCTCGCCGCCGACGAGGAGCGCAAGGTAATCGAGGCCTACCATCTGTGGGTCGAGAAATCGATGTATGGCCGCAAGTATATGGGCGTCGAGCGCGCGACCTTCCTGATCGGCCGCGACCGGCGGATCGCCAGGATTTGGCGCAAGGTCCGCGTCAAGGGCCATGCCGAAGAGGTACTCGAGGCCGTTCGAGCGCTTTGAGGTTTGCCGGCGAGGCTGGCCCAGGTTCCCTTGCAACCTTACGCACGCCTGGCGGGCAATCGCTGTGAGCAAGCTATCGCTGCAAGCCTTTGTTAACCCTAATAATGTGTAATCAAGCTGTCGTGGTGTCGTAAACGAAAGCTTGGTCCCGTGAACGCAACCGGTCAGTCCGCAGTCTTCGGCAAGCGTAAGGAGCCCCATACGGTCATCATCGCCCGGGGCAACGAGATCAGGCATTTTACGATCCGACCGTGGCTGGCGGCCTTTATGGGCTCGGCGCTGGCCGCCATTGCCGTCGGCTACCTCATGGCCACCTCCTATCTCGTGCTGCGCGACGATTTGATCGGCGCCACAACGGCGCGTCAGGCGCGCATGCAGCAAGCCTATGAAGATCGCATTTCGGCGCTTCGCGCCCAGGTCGACCGCATCACCAGCCGGCAGTTGCTCGACCAGCAGCTGATGGAAACCAAGGTCAGCGAACTGCTTGAACGCCAGAGCCAGCTGAGCCAGCGTCATGGCCGCCTTGGTCCGCTGCTCGAACGCGCCGAGAGCGAAGTCGGCGCAGCGCCGGCCGAAGATCCGGCAGCGGCTGCGAAGCCGGACAAACGCGCCGAAGCGACCGGCAGCATCAAGGAGCCCGCGCGGAATTATGCGGTCGCCAGCCTGAGCGCCGATCTCGGCGCCGGCGACACAAGGCCGTTCTCGCTGTGGTCAACCCGCTCCGATCCGCTGCCCAATGATTCAGCCGCCGATCGTGCCGACAAGCTCTTCGTCTCGATCAACCAGTCGTTGAAATCCATCGAGAGCGATCAACTGACCCGCATCAGCACGCTTGCCGACAATGCCTATAAGAGCGCCGATGCCATCACCCAGGCGCTCGAGGCGGCCGGACTGCCCGTCGACAGCGACTTCGGCAAGGGCGACAGCGACGTCGGCGGACCGCTGATCCCGCTCGACAGTTCGATGATGTTCGACAGCAAGGTCAAGGAATTGGACGAAGCGCTTGATGCGCTCGATCATCTCAAGAAAGAAGCGCGCCAGCTGCCGCTGACCAACCCCGCGCCGGGCCACTCCGTCACCAGCCCGTTCGGCGTGCGCACCGACCCGATCCTCGGCACCGCGGCACTGCATTCCGGCATGGATTTCAGGGCGCCGATCGGCATGGCCGCAAAGGTCACGGCGCCCGGCACCGTCACCAAGGCCGGCTGGAACGGCGGCTATGGCCGCATGGTTGAAGTCGACCACGGCAATGGTTTTGCGACACGTTACGGGCATCTCAGCGAGATCGACGTGACCGTCGGCGAGAAACTGGACGCCGGCGCCGTCATCGGCAAGACCGGTAGCAGCGGCCGCTCGACCGGCCCGCATCTGCACTACGAAGTCCGCCACAATGGCGAAGCGATCGATCCCTTGCGCTTCCTCACGGTCGGCAAGAAGGTCGCCCAGTATCTGTAAGCGATCCCAGGCTCCTGCCCCGTGCGCCGATGACCATCATGATGGCTGACTAAGGCGCTCCCGTCGACAGAAACGCCATCGCTGCCGCAACCAGGGTGGTCGCGCCGACCTTCAACGCGGCCTCGTCGACACGAAACCGGGCGTGATGGAGCGGAAAGACCGATCCGATCTCCTCGTTCCGGATTCCCAGCCGAAAATAGACCGAAGGACGTTTCTCGCTGTAGTAGCCAAAGTCGTCCGCGATCGTCCATCCGGGCGTGTTGAGGACGTTGTCGGCACCGATGCAGGCCTTGGCGCTGGCGGCAATCAGCTCTGTCATCTCGACATCGTTGACGACGCCGGGTTCGCCCTTGTGGATGTCGACCTCGACACGCGCGCCGTGGCTCGTCGCCATACCCTCGGCTATCGTACGAACGCGGTGCCAGGCCCGCTCGCGGGTTGCATCGCTGCCGCTGCGGATGGTGCCTTTCAACGTGACCCTGCCGGCGGTGACATTATATGCGTTGCCGCCATTGATGGCCGTGACGGAAATCACCAGCGGATCGTACGGATCGGTCTCGCGCGAAACGATCTTCTGCAATTCGCTCACCAGGGAGCAAGCCACGGCCAACGCATCGACACCTTCATGCGGTTTTGCCGCGTGTGCCGCCGAGCCGATGACGGCCACATCGAACGTGTCACAGGCCAGAGTATAGGGACCGGAGCCGACGGCGATCTTGCCGGTCGGTGTGTACGGATCGACGTGGACGCAGATGGCGGCGTCGATGTCGTCGAGAAGCCCCTCTTCCACCACCCGCTTGCCGCCCGACGGTTCGTCCTCCTCCGCCGGCTGGAAGATCAGGCGAACGGTACCGCCAAAACTGTCCCGCGACTGGTGAAGATGCGCGGCCACCGCGAAAGCCATCGATGCATGGGCGTCGTGACCGCAGGCATGCATCACGCCTGGATTCGTCGATGCATAATCGACACCGGACTCCTCCTCGATCAGCAAGGCATCGATGTCGGCGCGAATGGCGATCTTTCGATTTGACGGCCTGCCGGCGCCGACAATATCGACGGCAAGGCCAAAGCCGGCGACGTCGCGAATGTCGACGATTCCCTGAGCCACCAGCATCTGCCTGAGGTAACGCTGCGTGCCGGCCTCTTGGTTCGAAAGCTCGGGATTGCGGTGCAGATGGCGACGGACCTCGATCATCCGGTCGAGAATTCCGGCGTCGATATCGGTCGTCACGGTTTTCGCAACACCACCCGCCGTGGCCGAACCCTCAGGATTTGACATGGATCTCTCGCGGGAACTTCGTCAGGGTCTCGTGGCCGGTTTCGGTGACCAGGATGGTCTCGCTGACCTCGATGCCCCAGCCGTCCATCCACATGCCAAGGATGGAATGAACGACGTTGCCCGGTTCAAGCACCGTCTTGTCGCCCGGCCTGAGGCTGATCGTGTGTTCGCCCCAATCCGGCGGATAGGCGACGCCGATGGAGTAGCCGATGCGCGATTCCTTCTTCAGTCTGTAGCGCTGGATGACCTTGCGCCAGGCAGCTTCGACCGCTTCGGCAGTCGTTCCCGGCCTGACCGCGTTGAGCACCGCGTCCATGCCCTCGATCACCGCTTTGGCGGTATCCGAGACATTTGTCGGCGTCTTGCCAAGCTGCATGGTCCTGGCGAGGCCGGCGGCATAGCGGCGGCAAACGCCGGCAAGTTCCAGCGCAATCGTCTCGTTTTCTCCGAACCGCCTGTCGCTCCACATGATGTGCGGCGCCGAGGCATTCTCGCCACCGAGGATTGTCGGCGGAAGCGCTGTGATGTCGCCGGCAAAATCCTGGCTGCCCGCGATCTGCGCCGCCTGGATGGCGGCGATGGCATCGCATTCGCGAACGCCCGGCGCGATCACCTCGAAGGCTCGCGTGACGGCCGCTTCGGCGAGCGTCGACGCCTTGCGCAAATAGGCGATCTCCGGCGCCGATTTGACCGCCCGGATCCAGTTCACCAGCAGGTCGGCATCGTGCCATTTTGCATTGGGAAGTCCGGCGACAAGCCGGGCGTGCGCCTTGGGGGAGAAATAATAGGCTTCGAGTTCGATGCCGATATGGCGACTCCCCCAGCTCTTGGCGACGATCCAGTTCGCAATCCAGTCCATGGGATGGCGATCGACGCGCTGGACATGGTCTTCCGGAAAGCCGACCACGTTTTCCGGCTTCATCCAGGCTGTCAGAAGACCGCCGGCCGCATCCATGGCGCGCCCGATCCAGACCGGCTCGACCTCCTCGATTGGAACCAGCACCATTTGCGGCGTGTAGAACGACCAGCCGTCATAGCCGGTGATGTAATGCTGGTTGGCAACGTCGTTGACGACAAGGAGCTCGAGACCGCGCTTGGCCATCTCGGTGCGGATCTTGCGAAGCCGTTGTTGGTACTCGTCGCGGGCAAACGGCAATTCGATCATCTTTGCTCCATGCTTTGTCAGATCAACGGTCGCGGGGTTCGCTCACCATTGAAGAGGTTTCGCCATGGCGGCAATCGGCCAGGGCGGCGTGTGGGCAGGTCCTGAACCGGGTACGTCCATACCCGGCCTTCCCAAGATTTGTGTTTCACTATCATTTATTTTTGAATTCCATTTGACTGAATAAATAAGCGGTGCCAAGCTATCCTCTCCTAAGGGGCGCAAGGCATGGCACTGCGGGGGACCAATCAGGAGTTCGGGCGGCCATACAACCGGCGCATCGTGCTTGAGTCCATCCGCCTGCACGGGCCGATCGCGCGCGGCGAGATCGCCCGGCGCGTCGGCCTCACCGTCCAGACGGTATCGACCATCGTTCGCGAACTGGAAGATCAGGACTACATCCTGTCGCTGCGCGAAGAGCCGAAGGGGCGCGGCCTGCCGCCGGCGACGCTCCGGATCAACCCCGAGGGCGGCTATGCCGTCGGCATCCACATCACTCCGCTTGGTATCAGCGCCGCCTTGATCAATCTGAGCGGCGACGTGATCGAGAGCATCTACCGCGAAGCGCCGAACGCGACGCCGGACCACGCCTTCGAGTTGATCGGGGCGATGGTGGTGGAATTGACCAGACTGCGGGCTGGCGGACGGGTGCTGGGCGTCGGCATGGCCCTGCCTGGCCCATTCGACGTGGAGTCCATGAGTTTCGTGGGGCCGACCACCATGACCGGCTGGAAGGACGTCGCGCTGCGCGAACGGCTGGCGGCCTCCACCGGATTGCCGGCCTTCTTTGAAACCGATATGGCCGCGGCCGCCATGGGCGAGCGTCTCTACGGCCTCGGCGCCCAGTTTTCCGAATACTACTATCTCTATTTCGGCGTCGGTCTTGGCGGCGTCATGGTTCATGACGGCAGCGCCTTGCGCGGCGCCTGGGGAAATGCCGGCGAGATCGGACACATTCCCGTCATTCCCGGCGGCGAGGCCTGCCCGTGCGGCAACAGCGGCTGCCTCGAAAGATATTTGTCGCTCGAGGCGCTCCGGCGCTGGAACGGCAGCGAGGCCGACTGGGTGGCCGAAGTCGCACCGATCTTTCACAACGCCGTCGCCGTCATCGAGAACCTGTTCGACCCGGAGACGGTCATCCTCGGCGGGCTGGCGTCCACCGACCTGCTCGAAATGCTGGCTGGTTCGGCCGCGGGCCTGCACAACTCCGTCTCGGCCCGCAAGGACCGCACGACGCCCAGGGTCGTGGTCGCGCGCGGCGGACAGCATTCCGTGCTGCGCGGCGCCGCCGCCCTGGCGGTTTCCGGGGTTCTGTCACCTCGCTTCGGGCAGATGTTCGCGGCCGAACGCGAACGCGAGCGCGACCTTCTCAAAGCCGGGGAGATTGCGGCATGAGTGAACCCCTGCTGGTGCTCGACAACGTCACCAAGAACTATGGCGCGATCGAAGCGCTCAAGGGGATCAGCTTCTCGATCGGCAAGGGCGAGGTCGTGGCGCTGCTGGGCGACAACGGCGCCGGCAAATCGACACTGGTGAAGATCATATCAGGCGGACTGGAGCCGACATCGGGCCGCATGCTGTTCGAGGGCAAGGAATTCCTCGCCAAATCACCGGCCGAGGCCAAGGCGGCCGGCATCGAGACCGTCTACCAGGATCTCTCGCTGTGCACCAATGTCGACGTGGTCGCCAATTTCTTCATGGGCCGCGAGATCACCCGCAAGTTTCTCGGCATTCCCGTGCTTGACGAGCGCGCCATGGAAGCCGTCGTCGGAAAGGCGCTGGCCAATGCCGGCACCCGCATTCCCTCGCTGCGCGCCAATGTCGAGCATCTTTCGGGCGGCCAGCGGCAAGCCATCGAACTCAACCGCTTCGTGCACTGGGGCGGCAAGCTGGTGCTGCTCGACGAACCATTCGCCGCCCTCGGTGTCGAACAGACGCGGCGCGGTCTCGACATGATCCGCCAGGTGGCCAACCAGGGCATCGGCGTCGTCATCATCACCCATATCATGCAGCAGGCTTTTCAGGTCGCCGACCGGATCGTGGTGATCCGCCAGGGCGTCGTGGCCGGCGATGTCGCACGCAATAAAACAAGTCCCGACGCGGTGATCAACATGATCACCGGTGAGACGCTTGCCGGTGCCGGACCGACAGGCTGAGGGACAAAAGAGGGGTCCGGCTTAAGAGGAGCGAACGACATGAAGCGAATACTTCTTGCTGTCTTCGGTATCCTTGCACTGGCCTTTGCCACGCTCACGCCGGCATTCGCCCAGTCCAAGGGTATCGTCTACTATATGGTGCCGACCCTGCTGGACGAGTTCCAGACCGGCTCGGTGAGCGCGCTGGAACTGTTCCTGAAGCAGACCGGCTACGAGATGAAGACGCTGAACGCCGACAACAAGACCGACGCCCAGCAATCGCAGATGAACGACGTCATCGCGCTGAAGCCGGCGGCCATCATCCTGGCTGCAGTCGACTTCAATGCGCTGAAACCGTCCATCGAAGCCGCGCGCGCCGCCGGCATCCCGGTGGTCGAGTTCGACCGCCAGATCACCTCGACCCCGTCCGACTTCACCTCTGTCGCCGGAACGGTCGAGATCGGCTACGTCGCCGCGGATCAGGCCGAGAAGCTGCTGAAAGCCAAGAACGGCTCGGTGAAGGGCAAGGTTCTGCAGGTGCTCGGCGACCCCGGCGATCCCTACACGCTCGACATCCAGAAGGGTTTTGAGGAGAAGATGAAGGCATTTCCGGACGTCAAGATCATCTCGCTTCCGGCCATGCAATGGGAAGCCAGCAATGCCGGCACAATCGTTGCCGACCAGATGCTGGCCAACCCCGACATCGACCTGATCTTCAGCCATGCCGCGCACCTATCGGTCGCCGCCGTCGCCTCGCTCGAGGCGGCCGGCAAGAAGCCGGGCGACGTCATGCTGATGAGCTCGAACGGCGCTCCGGTCGGCCTCGACCTGATCCGCAAGGGCTGGCTCAACGCCGAAATCGAGCAGCCGCTTTACGCGCAGGCCGCGGCTGTCGCCATGTTCATGGACAAGATCGTCAAGAAGCAGGAAATCAAGCCCGGCGAATACGACGTGCTCGGCCTGAAATCGACCGTGACCAAGGAATCCTGGGGTCCGAACATCAAGATCCCCGGTGCCGCGATCACCAAGGAAAACGTCGATAATCCGGCCTTCTGGGGCAACCAGAAGCCGCCGACGGACACCGTCAAGTCGGTCGAATAGTCATCTGAAGCGCTCCGGGCCGTAGCGGCCCGGAGCCTGCCTTTTCACAACGCCGCGTCCGAAAGGATGCCGTGGCGAATTTGAATCCGCGCCTGAACCCGACGGAATCGAGTTGATTTCGCGGGGGCGCCAACCGGATCAGCCCATGAACCCGCGCACACGCAAAGCCCTGGAGTTCGTACTCGACAACCTCGTCTGGTTCATGCTGCTGTTCGTGCTGGTGGTCTTCTCCATCTTCGTCCCGAACTACTTTCAGCTCGGTATCTTCGCCAACATCATCGAGGCTTCGAGCGTGCTCGGCGTCATGTCGATCGGCCTGGCGCTGGTGATCATCGCCGGTCACATGGATCTGTCGGTCGAATCCGTCGCAGCGCTCAGCGCCATGGCGGTCGGCATCCTGTTTTGCTCGTCGGGCATCGGCATGGGCGTGCAGCTGCATCCCGAGTGGCTGATGGTTCCGGTTTCGCTGCTGCTGGCGCTGGCAGTCGGGGGTCTCATCGGCGCCTTCAACGGCTATCTGGTGGTCAAGGTGAAGATGAGCGCCTTCATCATCACGCTGGCGTCCTACATCTGGGTGCGCGGCCTCGTGTTGGTCGTGTCGGGCGGCCGCTCGGCGCAGGACCTGGCGCCAGCCATCCGCTGGTTCGGCATCCAGCGCCTTGTCGGCCTGCCGCTCACCGCCTGGATCGCGGTTGGCTGTTTCGTGGTCTTTTCGCTGATCATGGCCAAGACGCCGTTCGGCCGGCATCTGGTGATGATCGGCGGCAACGAGACGGCGACCTTCCGCGCCGGCATCCGGGTGAACCGCAATCTCATCATCGCCTTCGTGCTCGCCGGCGCCATCGCCGGCCTCGCTGGCTGGCTGCTGGCGATCCGCACGTCGGGCGCCACCGCCAATCTCGGCGTCGGCTTGCTGTTCAACGCCTTCGCCGCGGTCGTCATCGGCGGCGTCAGCCTCAAAGGCGGCGTCGGCACCCTCCCCGGCGTCTATGCCGGCGTGCTTTTGCTCTCGGCCATCAACACGGCGATCAATTTGATGGGCCTGCCGGCCAATTTCACCCAGGTGATTCATGGCCTGCTGGTGCTGGCCGCGGTGCTGCTCGACGCTTTCAAGCAAACCATTCGCCAAAGACTCGCATGACAGGACGGCTCGCATGACAGGACGGCTAAAAGACAAGGTGGCGCTCATCGTCGGCGCCGCCCGCGGCATCGGCAAGGGCATTGCGCTCCGCTTTGCCGAAGAGGGAGCGCGGCTGGTGCTCGCCGACACCGAAGTCGAGGCCGGGCAAGCGACCGCTGGCGAGTTGGGCGTCCCCTTCATCCGCACCGACATCTCGCAAATGAGCGACGCCGAGGCCGCCGTGGCGCTGGCGCTGAAGCAGCATGGCCGTCTCGACATCATCGTGCAGAATGCCGGCATCTATCCCTGGCAGCTGATCGAGAACACCAGCGCCGACGACTGGGACCGCGTCATGGCGGTCAATCTGCGCGGCACCTTCAATGCCAGCCGCGCGGCCCTGGTGCCGATGAAGGCGCAACGCTTCGGCCGCATGCTCTACACCTCCTCCATCACCGGTCCGCATGTCACCAGCCCGGGCCATGGCCACTATTCGGCCAGCAAGGCCGGCATCAACGGCTTCATCCGCGCCGCGGCACTGGAATTCTCCGGCTACGGCATCACCGTCAACGGCGTCGAGCCCGGCAACATCCTGACCGAAGCGATCGAGCTGCATCGCGGCGAGGCGTTCATCAAGAACATGGAGGATTCCATCCCGCTTGGCCGCCTCGGCAGCCCGCGCGACGTCGCCAATGCCTTCCTGTTCCTCGCCTCGGACGATGCCAGTTACATCACCGGCACGACCATCGTCGTCGATGGTGGGCAGTTGCTGCCCGAAGGCAGCGATTTCCGGCTCGTTCCGCCATGATCATCGATTTCGGCGATGGCTTCTTCCTGCGCCAGGCGACCGAGGCCGACCATCCAGCACTTGCCATGATCTGCCTCAAGACCGGTGATGCCGGCCAGGATGCAACCGGTCGCGAAGACGCTCCGGATCTGTTGGGCCAGATCTACACCATCCCCTACCAGGTGCTGGAGCCCGACCTCGCTTTCATCGTCGATGGGCCAACGGGCGCCGCGGGCTATCTGCTGGGTGCAAAAGACACAAAGGCTTTCAATGCAGGCCTGGCAGCAAGGTGGTATCCGCGCCTTCGCGCGCAGGTGACCGATCCCGGACCCGACCGCACGCGCTGGAGCGGCAGCGACTGGGCTCGCCACCAGATCCATCATCGCGACTTCACCATTCCGCCGGCCCTGGCTGCCTACCCTTCGCACGGTCATATCGACCTTTTGTCGCAAGCGCGTGGCAAAGGCATCGGCCGGCGGGCGATGGCTTTTCTCGAGCAAAGGCTCGCCGCGCTCGGTTCACGCGGGCTTTGCCTCGAAGTGATGCCGGACAATCACAACGCGCTGCGCTTCTACAGGGCCATCGGGTTCGCGGTGTTGCGGGAGCCGGGATTGCCGGACCACAGCATCTATGTCGCCAAACGGCTGACAACCGCACCGGGAGTTATATGAATGGTGGGCGATGACGGGCTCGAACCGCCGACATCTTCGGTGTAAACGAAGCGCTCTACCAACTGAGCTAATCGCCCGCTCCGGGCCGGACCTTTAAGCGGTCAGGGTCCGCTTCGCAAGGCCAAATGAGCGCAGGACGCCCTGGTTGGATGCCGGTTCTGCCAACAAAACGCCGGCTGTCAAAAAACCTTCTCCTGTTTGCTGTTATGATGGTTTGGTGCGCTTGACACCCGGTGGCGAACCCCTTATCCAGCGCCCCAACGACGAACACGGCTGACACGTGTTCGCCATGCGCGGGTGTAGCTCAGTTGGTTAGAGTGCCGGCCTGTCACGCCGGAGGTCGCGGGTTCGAGCCCCGTCACTCGCGCCATTTCTCTCAAGGGTATCAAGCCCTTGGCTTTGGAGAAATGTCGACATTGATTGTCAAAAATGTTGTCTTGCAAGAGACCTGAGGTCACTCAGGTCCGTTCGGCTCGTGCAGACGTCTTGCCGCGCAAGATCATCCTCTCGCCAGCAGCGCCTCGACCTCCTGCAGCGTCGGCATGGATGGCGCAGTCCCTGGCCGGGTCACCGAGATTCCGGCGACGGCGCAAGCGAAGCGCACCGCCTGCAGCGGTTCCACGCCCCTCGAAAGTGCTGCCGCAAGCCCGCCATTGAAAGCATCGCCTGCCCCCGTGGTTTCGACCACCGGGCCGGCGCTGACGGCTGGAACATGGTCGGAGCGATTTTTCGAGTGCAAAAGCGCACCCTTGTCGCCGAGCGTGACGATGACCGTGCCGACGCCCTTTTCGAGCAGCCTGTCCGCAGCGGCTCGCGCCTCGTCGACCGAGGACACCTTCATCCCGGTCAGTTCCTCCGTCTCGGTCTCGTTGGGTGTGAAGTAGTCGCAGAGCGTGTAGATGCGGTCGGGAAGTTTTGCCGCGGGGGCTGGGTTGAGGATCGTCGTCACCCCTGCCCCACGCGCGATCTCCAGCGCGCGCATAGCTGCTTCGATCGGCTGTTCGAGCTGCGTGACAAAGACGCCGGCATTGCTGATCAATGCGGCATTGGCTTCGATATCGGCTGGAGAGATCAGCATGGCAGCACCGGGGCTGACGATGATGGCGTTGTTGCCGGTGGTCTCCTCGACGAAGATGTAGGCCGCGCCGGTGTAGCTTTCCGGCGTATCGATGACGGCATTCTTGACGCCCGCCTGCGCCCAGGTCTGCCTGGCCATGTCGGCGAAGGGATCGACGCCGAGGCGGGTGAGGAAGGTGACGTCAGCGCCGAGCTTGCCGGCGGCCACCGCCTGGTTCGAGCCCTTGCCGCCGGGACCCAGCGTGAAGGATGTGCCGAGGATCGTTTCGCCCATGCGCGGCTGCCGCTGCGCCCTGTAGGCGGTGTCGGCGACGAACACACCCAATATGACGACCGGCTTGCCCGAAGCCATGCCGCTACTCCGCATCCGGCGGCACGACGCCCTTGCGGAAGGCGAAGCAGCCATAGAAGCGGCGTTCGCCGGTCTGGATGACACAATAGGCTTGTTTGGCGCGCTCGTAGAAGGCGTAGCGCTCGACCGCGATCATCGGCCACGACTTGCCCTCGGCCTTATCGACTTCCTTCTGCACTTCCTTCTGCACTGCAGGAATCTCGTCCGGCTTGCCGACGATTTCCATGCGCGCGGCCGAATCGTCGACGAACGTGTCGAGCGGGTAGAGCGACAGCACCGCCTTGACCACTTGCGCGGCCGAGGCATCGATGCGCAGCACGCGGCCGAGCGCCGTCTGGCGCGCCACCGAATCGGACGGAAAATTGGTGTCGGCGATGATCAGATCATCGCCATGCCCCATTGCCCGCAATGCCTGCAGCACGTCGGCATTGAGCAGCGGGTTGATGCCTTTGAGCATGGTATTCCTCGTGCGTTGGGATCAGAGACGCTTGCCGGTCTCTGCGTCGAAAAGATGGATCTGGTCGAGCCTTGGCTTCAGCTTCAGCGTATCGCCCGGCTTGAAGTCGTGGCGCTCGCGAAACAGCGCCACCATCTCGCCTTCGCCGAAGCGCAGGAACACCAGCGTTTCCGAGCCGGTCGGCTCGACCACCGAAATCTTCGCCGGCACGCCGTCGGGATGGATCTCGAGGTGCTCCGGTCGCACGCCATAGACGACCGCTTGACCGTCCTGCGCGGCATTGCCCGATCCGATCGGGAACAGCGTGCCTGCGATGTCGACCCCTGGCTTGTCGCCCTTGCGCATGGTGCCCTTGAGCAGGTTCATCGAAGGCGAGCCGATGAAGCCGGCGACAAACAGGTTGGCCGGGCGGTCGAACAGTTCCAGCGGCGCGCCGACCTGCTCGATGCGGCCGTCGCGCATGACAACGATCTTGTCGGCCATGGTCATGGCCTCGATCTGGTCGTGGGTGACGTAGATGGTGGTGGTCTTCAGCCTCTGGTGCAGTTCCTTGATCTCGGTGCGCATCTGCACGCGCAGCTTGGCGTCGAGATTGGACAGCGGCTCGTCGAACAGGAACACCTGCGGATTGCGCACGATGGCGCGGCCCATGGCCACGCGCTGGCGCTGCCCGCCGGAAAGCTGGCGGGGATAGCGCTTCAGATAGGGATTGAGGTCGAGGATGTCGGCGGCGCGCTTGACCCGCTCGGCGACCACGGCCGGATCGGTTTTCCTGAGCTTGAGCGCGAAGGCCATGTTCTGCTCGACCGTCTTATGCGGATAGAGCGCATAGTTCTGGAACACCATGGCGATGTCGCGCTTGGCCGGCGGCAGATGATTGACGACGCGGTCGCCGATGGCGATCGTGCCGGCGGAGACGGTCTCCAGCCCGGCCACCATCCTGAGCAGCGTGGACTTGCCGCAACCCGAGGGGCCAACCAGTACCACGAACTGTCCGTCTGCGATGTCGACGCTGACTTCGTGCAGAACCTTGACCGTTCCAAAGGCCTTGGCCACCTTGCTGATCGCGACTTGCGCCATGTCTCCCCCATCGGCTCCATTAGCCGTAGGCGCAGAAGCTAACCAACGCGACCTGCCAGGGCAAGTCGGTCCCTTATAGATAAAAACCCGCTCTCGTTGACACGGCGTTGGGTTGTGAGAATAGTGGCAGGCGCTGGTCAAAATGTCGGTGCCCGATCCGCAATCGGAACTTCAATCGACGCAGGGTGGGGTCCTGCCTAATTCGTTTCCGAAACGGGAGCATCGTTGGCGCTCCGGCGTCCGACAGTTGGCCGATTTATTCACACTGATGTTCTGGGAGGAATAGGCGATGAGAACGGGTCTTTACGACAAACTGGTTCGAGCCGGCGCCACAAGGCGCGACATATTGAAGGGTGCGGCAAGCATGGCCGCGATCGCAGCCGCATCCGGCGCCGGACTTGGCGCCTTGACGCGCCCGGCCTCCGCGGCAAGCGAATTGCGCACAAAAATCCTGCAGATCCCCGGCGTCGGCAAAGGCCAACCGACGGACGCCGATTTCCAGAAGGTCGGTGAACTCTGCCTCGAAGCCACCAAGGCCAATGTCAAGGAAGGCGAATTCGCCGGCGTCGAGCTGACCTTCATGGGTCTCAACAACCAGAACCTGCACAATGTGCTGTTCCGCGGCTTCCTGAAGCCATGGGAGACCTATACCGGCGCCAAGATCAACTGGATCGACCTGGCGCAGGCCGACTACAACGCCCGCCTGCAGCAGTCGATCGCGACCGGGACCGTCGACTTCGACATCATCGAAATGGGCGCGCCGTTCGAAGGCGATGTCTGCGGCAAGGGCCTGACGTCGGAAATGCCCGACTGGGTCAAGACCCAGATCGATTTCGACGATCTGGTCAGCTATCTGAAGCCGCCGGTCGGCACCTGGGACGGCAAGCAATACCGCGTGACCGTCGACGGCGACGCGCACAACTTCAACTACCGCACCGACGTGTTCGCCGATGCCGACCTCGCCAAGGCCTGGAAGGACGGCGGCGGCGAAGGTGAATGGGGCGTGCCGAAGACCTGGCAGCAGGTTCAGGCGGTGACCAAGTTCCTGAAGGGCAAGAAGCTCAAGGACCAGGACGTCTATGGCTATCTCGACGCGCCGAAGCCCTGGGGCGGCTTCGGCTTCTATTTCCTTGGCAGCCGCGCCACCGCCTATGCCAAGCACCCCGACGACAAGGCCTGGCTGTTCGACGCCGACACGATGAAGCCGCGCGTCAACAATCCGGCCTGGGTGCGCGCCATCCAGGACGTCATCGACGCGCTGCCCTCCGAACCCGCCGACCAGATCAACGCCGATCCGAACACGACCGCCTTCCAGCAGTTCCTGGCCGGCACCGGCTCGATGGTCACCTGGTGGGGCGACGTCGGCTCCAACGTCAAGACCAACGACTCTTCCGTCGTCGGCGACGTCACCGGCTTCTCGATCCTGCCGGGCTCGGACGATGTCTACAATGCGAAGACCGGCGCCTGGGACAAGCTCGCCAGCGGCCCGAACTATGCGCCCAACTGCGCCTATCTCGGCTGGGGCGTCTATGTCATGGCCCGCGTCGATGCCGACGAAAAGAAGAAGAAGGCGGCATGGTCCGCTGCAGCCCATCTCGGCGGCAAGGACCTGTCGATCTGGACGGCGATGTATCCGTCGGGCTTCCAGCCTTACCGCAACTCGCATTTCGACATTCCCGAATGGGTGGCGGCCGGCTACGACGAGGCCTTCATCACCTCCTACCTCAAATCGGAATCCGACAGCTACAACCATCCGAACGCGGCGATCGAGCCACGCATCCCCGGCATCTTCCAGTACTACAGCGCCGCCGAGGACATCCTGGCCAACACTTTCGCGGGCAAGATGAAGGCGCAGGAAGGCGCCGACGCCATCGCGGCGGCATGGGAGAAGCTGACCGACCAGATCGGCCGCGACAACCAGATCAAGCTCTACAAAGCTTCGCTCGGCATGTAGGCTGGCCTATGAACCGTGGTCCGGCGGCAACGCCGGACCACTTTAGACAGGCTCCGGCTCCTCGAGAGCCTTCAAACGGGCGAGATTTGTGGCTGACCAGACATCGACCGCGAACCCGTGGCCGGCAGATGCCGGCACTTCCGATCTGATCTCTCCAGGCCGTAAACGCCTTGGCTGGGCGCTGATGGCCGTTGCGACGCTTGGCCTGCTGGCGACGATCGTGCTGGAGATCCTCTACAAGGGCAGCCCCGATACGATCGGCTTCGAGACCTGGCGCCCCGTCGTCTATGCCTATGTTCTGTGGGGCGTGGCGATCGGTGTCGGCCAGGTGCTGACGCGCGGCGAAGACGGCCAGCGTGCCCTGTTTCTGCTGCCGGCGCTGCTGTTCACCATCGCCATGGTGATCTTCCCGACGCTGTTCGGTTTCTACATCGCGCTCACCGACTGGAACCTCAGTTCCTTCAGCGGCCGCCGGTTCAACGGGCTCGACAATTTCTGGCAGATGCTGGGCGATCCCTACTACCGCAACGCGCTGTTCAACATGGTGCTCTACGTGCTGGCGGTGGCGGTCGAATATGTCATTGCCTTCGGCTTGGCGCTGCTCCTCAATGCCCAGATCCGGGCGCGAAAATTCTTCCGCGTCGTCTTCCTGATGCCGCTGATGCTGTCGCCGGTCGCGGTGTCGTGGATGATCGGAAAATCGCTGATGGAATACAGGTTCGGACCGGCCGCAACGCTGGCGCGCCATCTCGGCTGGGAAAATCCCGCCTTCTTCTCCGATCCGATCATCGCGCGCATATCGATCATGATACTGGATGCCTGGACCTTCATTCCGTTCATGATGATCATGCTGCTGGCCGGGCTGCAGGCGATGTCGCGCGAGGTGCTCGAAGCCGCACGCGTCGACGGCGCCAATGCGTGGCAGACCTTCTGGCAGGTCACCTTCCCGCTGATGCTGCCGGTGTCGGTGACGGCGGTGGTCCTGCGCATCATCTTCAAGCTGAAGCTTGCCGACATCATCATCACCGTGACGTCCGGCGGCCCCGGCGGCGCCACCGATTCCGTGTCGAGCTTCATCTACCGCGAATACCGCGACCGCTCGAATGTCGGCTACGGAACCATGCTGGCGATGGCCTATCTGGTGATCATCGTCGTGTTCGTCACGTGGTTGTTGAAATTTGCCAACCGTTTTGTCCGCAATGTCAATTAAAGCAAGATGGGGGTGAATTGAGCCCGATGAGCGTTCAGACCACCGAATATGTCGCCTCGGAGATCCGCTCGCCGGCGAGCTTCCTCGCCAGCCGCGTCTTCATCTATGGCGCGCTGGCCTTCTGGGCGTTCATCTGCCTGTTCCCGATCTATTGGACGATCACGACCTCGTTCAAGACCGCAGTCGACGTCACGCAAGGCCATCTCATCCCCTTCGTCGACTTCCAGCCGGACTGGAAGGGCTGGCGTTCGCTCGGCCTGTCGCCGGACTCGATCTTCCAGACCTCGACCGTGCGCGAGGAGTTCCTCAAGCGCTTCATGAATTCGGTGATCACCTCGGTCGGCGCGTCGAGCCTCGCCATCATCATCGGCAGCCTCGCCGCCTACGGGCTCACCCGCTATCGCTACCATTTCGCCTGGTTCAAGAACGAGGACATCTCGTTCTTCTTCCTGTCGCAGCTGATCCTGCCGCCGGTGGTGCTGGCGCTGCCCTTCCTGGTGCTCTACCGCGAGGTCGGCCTGCTCGACACGCGCATCGGGCTGATCCTGCTCTACACGCTGATGGTGCTGCCGATCGTCATCTGGATCATGCGCGACCAGTTCAACTCGATCCCGGTCGAGCTCGAGGAAGCCGCCCTTGTCGACGGGCTGTCGATCTGGGGCGCGTTCTTCCGCATCGTCATGCCGATCGCGCTGCCGGGCATGGTCGCCGCCTTCATCCTGGCGATGGTGCTGTGCTGGAACGAGTATTTCTTCGCCGCCCTTTTGACCTCGACCGACGCCAAGACAATTCCCGTCATGGTGGCGAGCCAGACCGGCTCGCAAGGCATCAACTGGTGGTCGATGGCGGCACTAGCGACGGCGGCCATCGCGCCGCTCGCCGTCATTGGCATCGCGTTGGAGCGCTATCTGATCATGGGCATGACCGCGGGCGCGGTGAAGTAGCATGGCGCCCTCTTACCTTGGGAGAAGGAAGAACCGCGCTAGGGCCTTAGAATCATCCGCAGATGATCCATGATCATGGCCACGCCCTTCTGCCCGAGCTCGGCCGAGGCGTCCTTGGCACTCGCCGTATACCAGCCGGTATTGTCGGCGAAGTGATTGGCATCGACAGCCTCCGGGCATAGCGCCAGCATCAGCGAGGTCTCGCCGATGCCGGCATGGTCGAACGGGTACTTGCCGTTCATGTCAGCCGACATCAGCGGATGCACCTGCACCCAGTTGAAGAAATTTTCACCCGCCGCGTGTCCTGAATAATAGTCCGCCATCGCCTGCGACCCCCACCAGCCCTCGCCGCGCTCCTTTTCGAGGAAGCGGAAGATCGCCTGGCGGCCGGCGGCCTTGAACGCCAGATCGGTCGGCATGCCGGCGACAAAGTTCTCGGTCTGGTGGTGGATAATGGCGTGGATGTTGCGGAAGCCGATGCGCAGCAGGCTGTAGAACAGTTCCTCGCCGAACGGCGCCAGCGCATTGCCGCCGACCTGCACCGAGCCGCTGCCTTCCGGCGGCGCCACCGCATAGCTTGCCGCACCGTAGTAGAAGGGCGGCAGGATGACGACGTCCTTCTCCTTTTCGAACAGCTCCAGCGTCTTGATGACGGCCAGCGTGTCCATGCCGACGGCCATGTGCTCGCCATGGTATTCCAGCACGCCGAGCGGCAGAGCGACCGGCCAATTCTCGGCGATCGCCCTGCGGATCTGGTGTGGCAGCATCAGTTCATAGCGCATGATCTATTCCATGTTGGTGTGGCGGGCGCGCATGGCTTCGGGCGACACGCCGGTCAATTCCCTAAGCTTCAGCACCATCACCTCAAACAGCAGGAACAGCGCGCCTTCGAACACCGAGCCCATCGGCAGGACCGATGTTTTTTGCGCCCCCTGATCGTTGGCCATGGTCTGCGCGGGAATGAGCAGCGTGAAGTCGGCAAGCCTTGCCGCGCTGCCTTCGGCCTGGGCGGTCAGCAGGAGATTGGTTGCACCTGCTTGGCGCGCGACCTGCATCAGGGTCAGCACGGTCGAGGTTTCTCCCGGCCCGGAACTGACCAGGAAGACATCGCCCTGCCCCAGAGGCGGCGTGTTCATGTCGCCGACCACGGAAACCGGCAGGCCCAAATGGTAGAGCCGCATGGCAAAACCCTTGACCTGCAAGGCCTCGCGGCCGCAGCCATAGACGACGATCTGTCGCGCGCCGGCTAGCGTTTTGCAGGCGGCGTCGATCCGGCTTTCGTCGATGCGTGCCAGCACGCCACCCAGCTCCTCAAGTGAGGTCTCGAACAGGCTTTTGCTCTTGTCGCTCACCGCAAACCCGCCATTGAAAAATCACCCTGGTATTTGCCGCTCTTGCTGCCACGAACAGCTTGATTTCGTTATGCTAGCAACCGTGAAAATGCGTGTCCAACGCGCAGCTATGCTTTTGCCTGATCACAGGCGTGATAGTGTCATGTCAGACAAATCAGGCGAGGCAAACAGCAGGATATGAAGACACGGCATTTCGACCGCATCGGCAATGGCGGCATCAGTTTCACCGAGCTCGGCTTCGGCGCGGCGCCGCTCGGCAATCTCTACCGTGCCGTCTCCGACGAGGACGCCAACGCCACGCTGGAGGCCGCCTGGGCGACCGGCTGCCGCTACTACGACACCGCGCCGCTCTATGGGCTCGGCCTCTCGGAAACGCGGCTCAACCCGTTCCTGCGCGGCAAGAAGCGCGCTGACTATGTGCTGTCGAGCAAGGTCGGCCGCATCATGCGTGCCTGCCCGCCCGAAGAGCGCACCGGCATCGGCAAGTTCTTCGACACGCCATCACGCCGCGAGGTGTACGACTACAGCTATGACGGCGTCATGCGCTCGTTCGAAGCCTCGCTTGAGCGCCTCGGCGTCGATCGGATCGACATACTCTTCGTGCACGATGTCGACATCTTCACGCATGGCAGCAAGGAAGCCTCCGACCGGCGCATCGAGGAGTTCATGCGCTCGGGCTATTACGGCCTGCTGTCGCTGCGCGACCAGGGCGTGATCAAGGCGTTCGGCGGCGGCATCAATGAGTGGCAGGTCGCGCAGACGCTGGCTGAGCGCGGCGACTTCGACCTGTTCCTGCTGGCCGGGCGCTATACGCTCTTGGAACAGGAGGCGCTGACGTCCTTCCTGCCGCTCTGCCAGGCACGCGGCATCGGCATCGTTCTCGGCGGACCCTACAACTCCGGCATTCTCGCAACAGGGCCGAAGCCCGGAGCCTACTACAACTACTCCGAAGCGCCGAAGGACATACTCGACCGGGTCGCCGGGATCGAGAACGTCTGCAAGCGTCATGGTGTCAGGCTGATCGAGGCCGCCCTGCAATTCCCGCTGCTGCATCCTTCAGTCGTTTCGGTGATCCCCGGTGGCCAACGGCCGAGCGAAGTCGAGAGCAATCGCTCGCTGCTCGATGCGAAACTGCCCGCAGCACTTTGGGCGGATCTCAAGGAGGAAGGTCTTATGCGCACTGATGCGCCGACCGCATAAGCCGGCCGCGTCGCGTCAGCGTCGGGCACCAAAATGAAAAGCCGGGCAAGCCCGGCTTTTCTGGTCGCATGAACCGACGTAGGGCACCAAAATGAAAAGCCGGGCAAGCCCGGCTTTTCTGAGGTCTCTGAAAAGAAAAAACGCTTAGTTGACTGCGTCCTTGAGGCCTTTGCCGGCCGAGAACTTCGGCACGGTACGCGCCGGGATCTTCACTTCGGCGCCGGTCTGAGGATTGCGGCCGGTCGAGGCGGCACGCTTTGACACGGTGAAATTGCCAAAGCCGACAAGCCGGACATCGCCGCCCTTCTTCAGTTCGCCGGTGATCACGGAAAATACCGCATCGACCGCCGACTGCGCGTCACCCTTCGAAATGCTCGCGGCGTCGGCGACAGCGGACACCAGTTCGTTCTTGTTCATAAAAATTCCCTTCCATGAGAACACCGGAACTATCGACTCATCCGGCAGGAAACGGACTTTAGAAAGAAGCGCTCCCGCAACCAAGTCGAAAAGGCAGGAAAAAAGCGGAAAAAGCCCGGAATTCCGGGGTTTTTCACATGAAAAAGCCGGGCGTCAGGCCCGGCTCTCCGTTTGTGCGCTGCAACCTCGACGAAAACCAACGCATGGCCCCGAAAACCGTAGCCGGTTTGCGGCAAGGGCCATGCGCAAGTCTGGGCGTCAGAGCGTCCTTTGTGCGTCCAGATGGACGCCCGGCGCTCTAATGCGCCAGGGACTTTCCAGCGTCGTCGGCACTGTCTGTCGCAGCCGGCGGATTGACCGGCTCGACCCATTCGATCGGCTCCGGCATACGCACCAGCGCGTGGCGCAACACCTCGCCGACACGTGAGACCGGAATGATCTCCATGCCGTTCTTCACATTGTCCGGAATCTCCGCCAGATCCTTGGCATTGTCTTCCGGGATCAGCACCTTCTTGATGCCGCCGCGCAGTGCGGCGAGCAGCTTCTCCTTGAGCCCGCCGATCGGCAGGATACGGCCGCGAAGCGTTATCTCGCCGGTCATCGCCACATCCGCCCGGACCGGAATACCCGTTAGTACCGATACAATAGCTGTCGCCATGGCAGCACCTGCAGACGGGCCGTCCTTCGGCGTGGCGCCTTCCGGCAAGTGCACGTGGATGTCGCGCTTGTCGAACAGCGGCGGCTCGATGCCGAAATCGACGGCGCGCGAGCGGACATAGGAGGCCGCCGCCGAAATCGATTCCTTCATCACGTCGCGCAAATTGCCGGTCACCGTCATGCGGCCCTTGCCGGGCATCATGACGCCTTCGACCGTCAGCAGCTCGCCGCCGACTTCCGTCCAGGCGAGTCCGGTAACGACACCGACCTGATCGTCAGCCTCGACCTGACCGAAGCGGAAGCGTTCAACACCGAGGTAATCGGCGAGGTTCGCCGCCGTGATGTTCACCGTCTTCTTCTTCGTCTTCAGGATCTCGGTCACCGCCTTGCGCCCGAGCTTCATCAGCTCGCGCTCCAGGCTTCTGACGCCCGCTTCACGGGTGTAGGTCTGGACGATGGCGCGGATCGCGTCCTCACCGACGGAAAACTCCTTCGGCTGCAGCGCGTGATCGCGGATCACCTTAGGCATCAGGTGCCGCTTGGCGATCTCGATCTTTTCGTCCTCGGTGTAGCCGGCGATACGGATGATCTCCATGCGGTCCATCAAGGGCGCCGGGATGTTCAGCGTGTTCGCCGTCGTCACGAACATGACGCTCGACAGATCGTATTCGACCTCGAGGTAGTGGTCCATGAACGTCGAGTTCTGTTCCGGATCGAGGACCTCGAGCAACGCCGATGACGGATCGCCACGGAAGTCCTGGCCCATCTTGTCGATCTCGTCGAGCAGGAAGAGCGGGTTGGACTTCTTGGCCTTCTTCATCGACTGGATGACCTTGCCGGGCATCGAGCCGATATAGGTGCGCCGGTGGCCACGGATCTCGGCCTCGTCACGCACGCCGCCCAGCGCCATGCGGATGAACTCGCGTCCAGTCGCCTTGGCGATCGACTTGCCGAGCGAGGTCTTGCCGACACCGGGAGGGCCGACGAGGCACAGGATCGGCCCCTTCAGCTTCTTCTGGCGGCTTTGCACGGCGAGATACTCGACGATGCGCTCCTTGACCTTGTCGAGGCCGAAATGGTCGGTATCGAGCACGTTCTGCGCGAAAGCCAGATCCTGCTTGACCTTGGAGTTCTTGCCCCACGGGATAGACAGGATCCAGTCGAGATAGTTGCGCACGACGGTCGATTCAGCCGACATCGGCGACATCGTCCGGAGCTTCTTCAACTCGGCTTCCGCCTTTTCGCGGGCCTCCTTGGAGAGCTTGGTCTTCTTGATGCGCGCCTCGATCTCGGCGGCCTCGTCGCGGCCGTCCTCACCTTCGCCGAGTTCCTTCTGGATCGCCTTCATCTGCTCGTTCAGGTAGTACTCGCGCTGCGTCTTCTCCATCTGGCGCTTGACACGCGAGCGGATGCGCTTCTCCACCTGCAGGACGGAGATTTCGGCTTCCATGAAGCCCATCGCCTTTTCCAGCCGCTCCTTGACCGAAAGCGTGGCCAGCATCTCCTGCTTCTCGGGGATCTTGATGGCGAGATGCGAGGCAACCGTGTCGGCGAGCTTGGAGTAGTCGTCGATCTGGCTGGCAGCACCCACCACTTCGGGCGAGATCTTCTTGTTCAGCTTGACGTAATTCTCGAAGTCGGTGACGACCGAACGCGCCAGCGCCTCAACCTCGACCTCTTCCTCTTCCGGCTCGACCAGCGCCGCGGCGCGGGCCTCGTGGAAATCGGGACGGTCGGTGAACGAGACGATTTTCGCACGCGAAGCGCCTTCGACCAGAACCTTGACGGTGCCGTCGGGCAGCTTGAGCAATTGCAGCACATTGGCGAGCGTGCCGATGTCGAAAATGGCATCGGGCTCGGGATCGTCATCGGCGGCATTCATCTGGGTGGCAAGCAGGATCTGCTTTTCCTGACCCATCACCTCTTCCAGCGCCTTGATCGACTTCTCACGCCCGACGAAGAGCGGAACGATCATGTGCGGGAACACCACGATGTCGCGCAGTGGGAGAACTGCGAAGACGCCGTCGCTGGGTGCCTTGGATACTTTGGCCATTGTCCAACCTTTCATGTCGCGGCCGCTAATTGAGCCAACCGCGAATCTTATATTAACGACCGAGGATCGTTCCGCCTACCACCGTTTGTGACGGGAGTTTTACAGCACAGAAATCGGGCACCTCGGCCTTCTCCAGTTAGTTGGATGCACGACCCCCAAAGATCAAGGGGCGTGTCCAAATCCGCACTCCCAACCCGTCCGCGAGTGACACATTTGCGACGCCAAGCCCGTACGCCGCGCAAACCGCTGTGCGACAGCAAAACGGCGCCTTGCGGCGCCGTTTCAGAATTTCGCTGCGGGCTCATGTCAGGCGCTGACATTGCCCTTCTTTTCCTTCTGCTCGGAGTAGATGTAGAGCGGCCGGGCACTGCCGGTCACCACCTCCTCCGAAATCACCACTTCGCGCACGCCTTCGAGTGCGGGAAGCTCGAACATCGTGTCGAGCAGGATCGCCTCCATGATCGAACGCAGGCCGCGCGCGCCGGTCTTGCGCTCAATAGCGCGCTTGGCGATCGCCGAAAGAGCGTTCTCATGGAAGGTCAGGTCGACATTTTCCATCTCGAACAGCCGCTGATACTGCTTGACCAGCGCGTTCTTCGGCTCGGTCAGGATCTGGATCAGCGCCGGTTCGTCGAGGTCTTCCAGCGTCGCCAGGACCGGCAGACGGCCGACAAACTCAGGGATAAGACCGAACTTCAACAGATCCTCGGGCTCGACCAGGCGGAAAACATCGCCAGTGCGGCGATCCTCCGGCGAAGCGACGACCGCGCCGAAGCCGATCGACGTCTTGCGGCCGCGATCCGAGATGATCTTGTCCAGCCCGGCGAAGGCGCCGCCGCAGATGAACAGGATGTTGGCTGTGTCGACCTGCAGGAATTCCTGCTGCGGGTGCTTCCTGCCGCCCTGTGGCGGCACGGAGGCGACGGTGCCTTCCATGATCTTCAAGAGCGCCTGCTGCACGCCCTCGCCCGACACGTCGCGGGTGATCGAGGGATTGTCCGACTTGCGCGAAATCTTGTCGATTTCGTCGATGTAGACGATGCCGCGCTGGGCGCGCTCGACATTGTAGTCGGCCGACTGCAACAGCTTCAGGATGATGTTTTCGACGTCCTCGCCGACATAGCCGGCTTCGGTCAGCGTCGTCGCGTCAGCCATGGTGAACGGCACGTCGATGATGCGGGCCAGCGTCTGCGCGAGCAGCGTCTTGCCGCAACCGGTCGGGCCGATCAAAAGGATGTTGGACTTCGCCAGTTCGACATCGTTGTTCTTGCCGGCATGCGCGAGGCGCTTGTAGTGATTGTGGACCGCCACCGACAGCACGCGCTTGGCGTAGGGCTGACCGATGACATAGTCGTCGAGAACCTTGAGGATCTCCTGCGGTGTCGGCACGCCTTCGCGCGACTTCACCATCGAGGTCTTGTTCTCTTCACGGATGATGTCCATGCAGAGCTCGACGCACTCGTCGCAGATGAAGACCGTCGGACCGGCGATCAGCTTGCGCACTTCGTGCTGGCTTTTGCCGCAAAACGAGCAGTAAAGCGTGTTCTTGGAATCGCCGCTGTTGTTGCCGACCTTGCTCATTTTCATGTCCTTTCATGGCCGCCCGCCGATGGTCTGGCTGAAAGGGCGCATACTCTATCTATCGCGGGAATCCGCCGCCGCCAGTGTGTCCCGGCTCCCGCAACGCATTCCGTACGAAACACAAATCAGAAAACGTGGCAATGATTCGCGACAACCCCGCATAAAGCTAAGCCGCCGAAACTCAACATAGCCTTAACGTAGGCAATCCTGTCCCCCGAGGGAACAGCCAATTGTGGCCGAAATGCCGCAAGACGCGCCAAAAGCGCGTGATGGTGCCATCCAACTGCCAACTTGCCTTTATGCCAGCGCCCCTTCGGCCGCCTCGCGCGACGAAATGACCTTGTCGATGAGGCCGAAATCCTTGGCTTCGTCGGCGGTCATGAAATGGTCGCGGTCGAGCGTTTTCTCGATCTCTTCATAGCTCTTGCCGGTGTGCTTGACGTAGACCTCGTTGAGGCGACGCTTCAGCTTGATGATATCCAGGGCATGGCGCTCGATGTCGGACGCCTGGCCCTGAAAGCCGCCGGAAGGCTGGTGAACCATGATGCGGGCGTTCGGCGTGGCAAAGCGCATGTCCTTGTGACCGGCAGTCAGGAGCAGCGAACCCATCGAAGCCGCCTGGCCGATGCAGAGCGTCGACACGGCCGGCTTGATGAACTGCATGGTGTCGTAGATCGCCATGCCCGAGGTGACGACGCCGCCCGGCGAATTGATGTAGAGGTTGATTTCCTTCTTCGGATTCTCAGCTTCGAGGAACAAAAGCTGCGCGCAGACCAGCGTCGCCATGCCGTCCTCGACCGGACCGGTGATGAAAATGATGCGCTCCTTGAGGAGGCGCGAGAAAATGTCGTAGGCCCGCTCGCCGCGATTGGTCTGTTCGACCACCATCGGAACGAGGTTCATGTAGGTTTCGACGGGGTTCTTCATCAGGTATCTCTTATCTCGCGGTGGGATTCCGGCGCCGGGAATGCCGGCAGATCGGGCAGAATCGGTTCTGGATCGTTATTCCGTAAATAGGATGCCGGCTCGTCCTTGTGCAAGGCCGACCCCTCCTAGCCATCTGGGTAAGTCGAATCAAGCTTTCTGACCAAGGATTCGCGGCGGCGGATGCTTCCGCGGGTCCGGAGCCGCATCGCCGGCCCCGCAACGTAGCAGTTTCTTAACCGCGTCACTTAACGAAATGCGCCGAAACCGCTTTTTTCCGAGACGGCTTCCTCTACAATTCAACGTTGAACTTATGCATAGAGTTCAACAGGGGGAGTGTCATGCCCGGGAAAACCGCATGCTTCACCATTGCCGGCCTGACCGTGCTCGGCACGATTTCGCAGACGGCGGCCGGCGGCCGCGCCGTCGAATGTTATGAGCCGGTCCGCAGTCCGGCCGTCTATGACACGGTCTATGAAGACGTGATGATCAGTCCGCCCGGTCAGCAGGTCGACTATATCGCCCCTATCTTTGGCACGCGCGAGCGCGTCGTGATGACCGTTCCGGCGCAAGTGACCTACCAGATCGTACCGGCCGTCACCCGCACCGTCTATCGTACGGTCCGGGTCGATGGCGGCGGCTATTCCTGGGAATGGCGCGTCATCCATGGCCGCAAGGTGCTGTGCAAGGTATGGCACAAGGCGCGCTACGAACGCGTCGCAGAGACCGTCGTGATCCGGCCAGAACGCACGCGGCGCGTCGTCATTCCCGCACAATATGACAGCATCGCCGAGGAGGTGCTAGTGCGGCCGGAACAAAGGCGCGTCATCGATGTCCCCGCCTCCTACCAGACCGTCGCGCGTCGTGTGTTGGTCCGGGAAGGCTCATCCAGTTGGCGGCGGGTGCATATTCCCAGGCATTGCCAGGATTAGCGCGCATGGCGTACCCTGCTTCGCAGCGGATCTCCGTTGGGCTGAGGGCATGCGCGACCTGGAAATTTCCAATCAGGAATTGTCAGACCTTGCCGAAGAAGCCTTGGCGCTTGCCAAAACTTATTGGGCCTCCCTCGAGGAACGTCGGACGTATCCCACGACCAGCGGCAAACAGACGACGGAACTCTTCTCGCGGCCTTGGCAGGAGAGCGGTCGTGGTCGGGAAGTCTTGCAGGATTTCAAGTCGATAGCGGAGCATGTGCGGCCTTCAACCGGCAGGTTCTTCGGTTATGTCGTCGGCTCCGGCGAACCGATCGGCGCGCTGAGGGAATTGCTGGCTGCGGTGCTCAATCAGAATGTGACGTCGTGGCGCTCGGCCCCGGCTGCGACATCGATCGAACGCGCCGTCGTCGAATGGTTGGCGGAGGCTGTCGGTTGCCCCGGATTTACAGGCAGCCTGTGCGGCGGCGGCTCGACGGCGAACCTCATGGCCCTGGCGATGGCGCGGGAAGCGAAGCTGCCAGCCAACGAAACAGGCGTGCGGCCGTGCGTGATCTATGCTTCCGAGCAAGTGCACATGTCCATTCCCAAGGCCGTCGCGCTGTTGGGGATCGGTAGAAAAAATCTCCGTTTGATCCCTGTCGACGACAAATTCAGGATGCGGACGGATGCCCTCCAGGCAGCTATTGCCGCCGACCGCGGCATCGGCAACATGCCCATCGCCATCGTGGCCACGGCCGGCACCATCATCTCCGGTGCGATCGATCCCCTTCCCGAAATCGCAGATATTGCCCGCAAGGAAGCGTTGTGGATGCATGTCGATGGGGCCTATGGGGGACTGGCGGCGCTGGCCGTCCCGGAAAAGTTCCAGGGACTGTCTTTGGCGGATTCGCTGTCGCTCGATGCGCACAAATGGCTCTATCAGCCACTCGATTGCGGCTGCCTGCTCAATCGTCACCCAGACATTGCGCGCACGACTTTCTCGCACAGCGACGACTACGTCAGGATATTGAGCGAAGACCCAACGGAAGCATTTGCATTCTTTGAAGAGTCGATCGAACTGTCTCGGCGCTTCCGTGCGCTGAAGCTCTGGATGTCGCTGCAGTATCACGGGCGCCGTGCCTATCGCGAAGCCATCGCGCGCGATCTGCACCATGCCCAGATGCTGGCGCAGACAATCGCTTCACAGCCGGAGCTTGAGCAGCTTGCGCCGGTATCGCTAAGCGCGGTCTGTTTCCGCCACCGCTCTAAGGACAACGAAGCGATCCTGCGCCGCGTGATCGCGCGCGGCCGCGTGTATCTGTCGAATGCAACGATCAACGGTCAGTTCGCGCTGCGGGCGTGTTTCGTCAATCACAGGACGACCTTGGACGACGTGCGGGCGATTGTGTCCGAAGTCATTGCCGCCGCAGACGAACTCAATCATTGAACCGCTGCGGATTTGGCCTCGTGTTTCAGGCGACCTCCGCCCGCAGCCATGCCTTCAGACCGGCGATATCCCCATTGCCGACAGCAGCGGCAACGCGCCTGCCGACCGCCGCGCCGAACTTGTAGCCGTGGCCGGAGCATGCCGAGACAACAAGGCATTTGCCCTTTTCATGCGCCATGAATTTTTCGTCTGATGTGAAAGTGTAGGCGCAGGTGACGACTTCGGTCACCTGATACTCTTCGATGCGGGCGATCGGCGGCGAAAACAGGTTGCGGATCGCCTCGCCCTCGCCCGCCACCGGCTCGCGGTTCCAATCGGCGTCGCTGGTCGGCACCTTGTGCAGCCCGGACCCGAACTTCATGCCGGCGCCGCCGGAGGGCGGGATCACATAGCCGTCGATCGCGCCGCCGACATCGAGCACGACCGGTGCCGCCTGCCAGGCCGCCTTGAGGTCGGCCGGCGGTTCGACATAGGCAAGTGCGGTTCGATAGGTCTTCAATTCTCCATCCAGTTCTGGAAACAGTTTTAGCACCCAGGCGCCGGCGGCGACGACGATGCGGTCGGCCTGCATCGTCGAGCCGCTTTCGAGCACGATGTGGCCGGCTTCGGCGTCGACCTCGACCACCTTGCTGTTTTCGTAGACATTGGCGCCGTTGGCGCGCAGCCACTTTGCCAGGCCGGACGCGATCTTGCGGCAATGCAGGGCGCCGCCTTCGGTCGAGAAATAGGCGTAGCGAAACGACCCGGCTTCCAGAAACGGCCAGCGTTTCACGGCTGCATCGGGCTCCAGCAGTTCGAACGGAAAATTGCCTTCTTCCAGGCCCTCGCGATATTCCTCGGCCTCGTCGCCGGGCTCGCGCGAAATGCAGACAAATCCTCTGGGATCGAGGTGGCTTTCGCCGAGATCGGCCCACATCTCGTCCCAGGCCTGGTAGGCTTCGGTGATCAGCCGGCCGTAGCCGGTCCCCGCGCGATAGGCGCGGCGGATGATGCGATGATGGTCGCCCGACGCGGCCAGCGGGTTCGGGATCGGCCCCTGCTCGACGACCGAAACGCTGTGACCCGCCTTGACCAGCGACCACGCGGTCGAGAGACCGGCAATACCCGCGCCGACAACGATCACATTCATCAGATCAGACTTTCCGCAGCCTTGTCGGCTGGCTCAACGTATTGGGTTGCGGGCGCCAACATACGGTCTGGAACCGGACTGGCAAGCCGCGCTATTGGTCTGGCATGAGCAAATTGACGCCACCCGGCCTGGTCTTTGATCCAGCCACGCGACACCTGCGGCTCGATCCGCACGAGCCTGCCTTTTTTCAGAACCCGTACGAGGCCTATGCATTTCTGCACGGCGCATCGAATGCCTTCTTCTGGGAAGAATTCGGCTTCTGGTGCTTTGGCGGCTTCGACGACGTCAACCGGCTGCTGCGCGACCGCCGTTTCGGCCGCCAGAATCCGGCCGGCATTCCAGACAGTCGCGGCATTGGACAGGACCGCAGCCATCTCAGGGCCTTCGACGGCGTCGAAGCCAATTCGATGCTGGAACTGGAGCCGCCGGTGCACACGCGGCTGAGAACACTGGTCAACCGCGCCTTCGTCTCGCGTCAGGTCGAACGGCTGCGGCCGCGTGTCGAGGCTTTGGCCAACGAGCTGATCGACCGTTTCGAACCAGGCAAGACGGTCGACCTGTTGCCTGCCTTCGCGGCGCCCTTGCCGATCACCATCATTGCCGAAATGCTCGGTGTGCCGGTCGACATGGGGCCGCAACTGCTCGACTGGTCGCACCAGATGGTTGCCATGTACATGCATGGCCGCACGCGCGCGATCGAAGAGACGGCCAACCGCGCCGCGGGCGAATTTGCCGATTTCCTGCGTTTCCATGTCACCGAGCGACGCAAGAACCCTGGCGACGACCTGCTGTCGCTGCTGATCTCGGCGCAGGAGGACGGCAAAAAGCTGTCGGAGGACGAGATGGTGTCCTCGGCGATCCTGCTGCTCAATGCCGGTCATGAAGCGACAGTGCATCAGACCGGCAACGCTGTCCGTTCGATCCTTATGCAAGGCGGCGATGTCAGCCGCTTCTTCGGCTCACCCGAAGCGACCGCGGCAACGGTCGAGGAATGCCTGCGCTTCGACGCGCCGCTGCACATGTTCACGCGCTATGCCTACCAGGAGATCGAAGTCGCGCCTGGCATTGTCGTGCAGCCGGGCCAGACGATCGGGCTGCTGCTCGGCATGGCCAATCATGACCCGCGCGCCTTCGCCGAACCGCAAGCTTTCCGGCCCGATCGTCCGGACCAGAAGAACGTGTCATTCGGCGCCGGCATCCATTTCTGCATCGGCGCGCCGCTGGCCAGGCTAGAATTGCAGGTGTCGCTGAAAACCCTGTTCGAACGGCACCCGAAGCTGCATCTTGCCGAAAGGCCAAGCTTCCGCGACACTTACCACTTCCATGGGCTGGAAAGGCTCGCCGTCGGCTTTTGACGAAGCGCGGGCCTGCCTTGACCTTCCAGGACAGCCCGCTCAGCCAGCTTCCGGGAAAGTGATCAAAGCTTGATCACATACTCCTTGCGAGTCGTTTCAAGCACTTCCCAGCTGCCCTTGAAGCCGGGCTTCAGCACAAAGCTGTCGCCGGTCTTGACGGTGCGCGCTTGCCCACCGTCCTCCGCGATCACCGAAACGCCGGACAGGATGTGGCAGAACTCCCACTCGTCATAGACGATGCGCCATTTGCCCGGGGTCGATTCCCATATGCCGGCATAGAGGCCGCCGTCGCGCTCCTCGACATTCCAGGTGCGGAATTTGGGATCGCCCGAGATCAGCCGGTCGGGCGCCGGTGCACCCTGTTCGGCGTCGACAGCGTCGACGCCGATGGAAAGAAATTTCGACTCGCTCATGATCGGTCAGACCTTGGCTAGCGCCTGTTCGAGGTCGGCGACGATGTCGTTGACGTCCTCGATGCCGATCGAAAGCCGCACCGTGTCCGGTCCTGCGCCGGCCTTGACCTTCTGCTCGTCGGAAAGCTGGCGGTGCGTGGTCGAAGCTGGGTGGATGACCAGCGACTTGGTATCGCCGACATTGGCGAGGTGCGAGAACAGCTCGAGCGCCTCGACGAATTTGACGCCCGCGTCATAGCCGCCCTTCAGCGCGAAGGTGAATACGGCGCCGGCGCCAAGCGGTGAGTACTTCTTCTGCAGCGCGTTGTTCTTGTCTGAGGGCAGGCCGGGGTAATTCACCGATGCGACCTTGGGGTGGTTGGACAGCCAGGCGGCAACCGTCACGGCATTGTCACAGTGGCGCTGCATGCGCAGCGGCAGGGTTTCCAGGCCGGTCAGGATGAGGAAGGCGTTGAACGGGGAGATCGCCGGGCCGAGATCGCGCAGGCCGAGCACGCGCGCGGCAATGGCGAAGGCGAAATTGCCGAAGGTTTCGTGCAGGACAAGACCACCATATTCGGGGCGCGGTTCCGACAGCATCGGGTATTTGCCCGATTTCGACCAGTCGAAGGTGCCGCCGTCGACGATGGCGCCGCCGATCGAATTGCCGTGACCGCCGATGAATTTGGTCAGCGAATGGACGACGATGTCGGCGCCATGCTCGATCGGCCGGATGAGGTAGGGCGAGGCCAGTGTGTTGTCGACGATCAGCGGCAGGCCGTGCTTGCGCGCGATGTCGCCGATCTTCTCGATGTCGACGAAGGTGCCGCCCGGATTGGCGAGGCTTTCGATGAAGATCGCCTTGGTCCTGTCGTCGATCTGGCTTTCGAAGGTCGAGATATCGTTGGTGTCGGCCCAGCGCACCTCCCAGCCATAATTCTTGAAGGCATGGCCGAATTGGTTGATCGAACCGCCGTAAAGCTTGTTGGCCGCGACGAAATTGTCGCCCGGCTGCATCAGATTGTGGAACACGATCACCTGCGCCGCATGGCCGGAGGCGACCGCGAGTGCCGCCGTGCCGCCTTCAAGGGCCGCCATGCGCTCTTCCAGCACCGCCTGGGTCGGGTTCATGATGCGGGTGTAGATGTTGCCGAAGGCCTTCAGCCCGAACAGCGACGCGGCATGGTCTGCATCGTCGAAGACGAAGGAGGTCGTCTGGTAGATCGGCGTGGCGCGCGCGCCGGTCGCCGGATCGGGCTTGGCACCGGCATGGACGGCGAGCGTGTTGAAACCTGGCGTGCGGGTCACTGAAAACCTCCCTTTTGAAACTCTTGAAATCGCCGGGCATTCTTGGCGAAGCATGAGCGCGAATGCAAAGAAGAAAATACCCTTCGGCTAGCGATCTGCGGCCGAGGCCCGAGAAAATGCGCTGGCCTAAGGAATAATTTTGCGCCTAAGGCGTATCGCGCGTCAGGCCTTGCTTTTGGTGCACGTCGTTATCCCAAAACCGCTGCGCACTTTTGAGCGACGTGCACTACTTCTGCCGCACGCCAAAACTCTGGAATCCCGACCGCATCAGCGGCTTCTTCGACGACAGCACGCCGGAATTGACGCCGGTCCAACCGATCTCGCCGGACAGCTTGCCATATTCGATCTTGGGGCAGCGGTTCATCACCACCTTGATGCCGGCGGCCTCGGCGCGCGCGGCTGCTTCGTCATGGCGCACGCCAAGCTGCATCCAGATCACTTTCGGCAAGGGATCGAGCCGCAACGCCTCGTCGACGATGCCGGGCACCGCCGCCGGCGCGCGAAAGATGTCGACCATGTCGATCGGCTCCGGAATATCGGCGAGCCTCGCATAGGTCATCCGGCCGAGGATCTCCTTGCCGGCCTGGCCAGGATTGATCGGAAACACCGAAAATCCCTTGGCCAGCAGATATTTCAGCACGAAATAGCTTGGCCGCACATCATTGGCGGATGCGCCGACCATGGCGACGGTCTTCACCGAATTGAGGATGCCGGCGATGTAGCTGTTGTCGTAACTATCGTGGTTCATGCGGCTTCCTGCGGTAGTGATAGCGGTAAAGTTCACGGCTGAACCCAAGCGAGGCGTAGAGGGCGCGAGCCGGCGTGTTGTCGGCCACCACCTGCAGGCATGCAGCTGACGCACCCGTTTGTCGTGCCCAGTCGATCAGGACGCCCACCGTCTTGCGGCCCAGGCCTTGCTGCCTGAAACGGCCGTCGGTTTCAACCGATTCCACCACAAGCAGCCCATTGCGGATGACGCCATAGGCCAAGGCGGCAATTTCGCTGTCTCGTGTACAGGACACGAACGCCCGGTCGCCGACGATCAGTCCGGTCATCTCGCGAAAGACGCGGCGATCGATGTCGTCATAAGCCTCCATGCGGAAGCGCGCCGCGAGCCAGTCTTCGCCTGGCACAGGCGAAACAGCGACCCGCTCGTCGCGGACTTCAGCCAGATCGCCGATCCCGGCATGGAGATGGATCGTCCCGCCTTCCGGCTGGTAGCCGCGATGGTCGAGTGCGGTTTCGAGCTCGGCGGCGATATCAGGCACTCGGAACATCGGCGCCTGACCGTGGCCGACGTAGAAGGACTCTGCGGCGTCGATCACTTTGTCGGGCGCGCCGCGCTCGACGCGCAATGGGTTCGCAGAATTGGTGCGCCGGATCCTGCCGCCTGAGTGCCGCAGAAGCCAGCCGTCCACGACCGCCTCGGATGCCGCCGGCCAGCCTTCGCGGCAAGCCTGCTCAATCCGCCAGTTGAGATCATCGTCGCCGGCGCTCACGCGTCATCCTCCCGCAGCGCTTCCTCCATAAACGCCTGCGGATCGGTACAGAAGTCGCGCATCATGCGAAAATGATCGGTATCATTGAAATCCATGGCATCAAGTCCGAACCGGCTGATGCGGAACAGCCGCGCGCCAGGGCAAGCCATCAGCAGCGGCGAATGCGTCGCCATGATCACCTGCGCGGTGCCCGACTGGTCCATGCGCCTTAGCATCTTGAGCAGTTCGATCTGACGCGACGGGGAGAGCGCGCTCTCGGGTTCGTCGAGGATGTAGATGCCTTGCCTGCGGCAGCGCTCCTCGAAAAAACGGATAAAGCCCTCGCCATGCGACCAGGACAGGAAGTCCGGCGGCGGGGGCCTGAAAGGGTCTTCCAGTGCCGCCTGATCGAGATATCGGGCCACGGAGTAGAAGGATTCGGCGCGAAAAAACCAGCCGGCGGTGACTTTCGGCAGCCAGTGACCGCGGAATGCGTTGGCCAGCGCGGCACCACTCTTGTCGATGGCGCTGGAATGGTCGACCGGCCTATATCCCTTGCCGCCACCGGCTTCGTCATAGCCGGCCAGCGCACCGATCGCCTCGAGCAGCGTCGATTTGCCGGTGCCGTTCTCGCCGACGATGATGGTGATCGGCGTGGTGAATTCGAGTTCGAAGTCGTGGCCGCGAAACAGCGGCAGGTTCCATGGATATTTTTCCCAATCCTCGACCCGCACGGCATCGAGCAGGATGCGCTTCAGATAGGGAGCCTTGAGCCGCGTCAGCTGCTTGCGATGGGCCATCAGCCAGGTAGCGAAATCGTGCCGTCTTCGGCGATCGGAAAGGCCGGATTGTGCGCCACTTCCCAGACATGCCCGTCGGCGTCGGCGAAGTAGCCGTACCAGCCGCCCCAGAAGGCGCGGCCGGCCGGCTTGACGATGCGGCCGCCGGCTTTTTCCGCCCTGGCGAGCACGTCGTCGACTTCAGCGTCGGAGCGGGTGTTGTAGGCGAGGTAGACCGCCGATGGCGCCGCGGCGAAGGCGATGCCGGAATCCTCTTCTGCGCTGGCACGTGGGAACAGACCAAGAATGACGCCGCCCATCTGGAAGAAGGCGACACCGTCGGTGATACCGGCATGCCGCTTCAAGCCCATAGCCTCGTAAAAGCGCACCGCGCGGTCCAGATCATCGGTGGCGATGGTAATGATAGAGATTCGCGGCTCCATGGTGCTGCTCCTATTCGTCCGTCCATTCCGGCTTGCGCTTGCCGATGAAGGCGCCGATGCCTTCCTCGGCGTCGCGCGCGAGCATGTTTTCGACCATGATCCGGCCGGTATAGGTGTAAGCATCCGCCAGCCCCATTTCGGCCTGCGCGTAAAACGCCTCCTTGCCCGTCTTGACCACCAAAGATGATTTGGAAGCAATGGTTTGCGCGTATTTGGTGACGATCTGATTCAGGTATTCGCGCGGCACGACGCGGTTGACCAGGCCGAATTCCTTGGCGGTTGCCGCATCGATGGTCTCGCCGGTCAACAGCATCTCCATCGCATGCTTGCGCGAGACGTTGCGCGACAGCGCCACCATCGGCGTCGAGCAGAACAGGCCGATGTTGACACCCGGCGTACAGAAGGTCGCCTCATGCGAAGCGATCGCCAGGTCGCAGCTGGCGACCAGTTGCAGCCCGGCGGCGGTGGCCAGGCCGTCAACCTCGGCGATGACAGGCACTGGATGACGCACTATCGCCTGCATCAGCGTCGCACAAGCGGCAAACGTCTCTGCGAAAAAGGCCTTGCCATGATCGGCGTCAGTGCGGCGCGCGGTCATTTCCTTGAGATCGTGGCCGGCGCAGAACACCTTGCCGGCAGCCGACAAGACGATGACGCGAACGGCCTTGTCGGCCCTGGCGCGCTCGAGTTCGGCCGTCAGCGCCGCCATCACCGCCAGCGACAGCGCGTTGGCAGGCGGATTGGCGAGTGTGAGGCGCAGCACGCCCTTGTCCAGTTGTGCGACCACCGGACCCTCAACGGCGGCAGGCTTGATGGCAAGGATTTCGGCCATGGATAAGGTTCTCCGCGATTCCGCTGGGGCTGCCAGACTATTTAATACCGGATCAGGTTTCGTCCAACACCGATCGCTTGCGCCAGGGGACGAAGGTTGTCAGAAATGCCGCGCTGCGCTCATACAGGCCTGGCGCAAAGCGAGAGACTAAGACATGCCCGCTCAGACCAACCTCAAGCCCGTGCTGACCGCGCAACAAGTCAATGCGCTGATGGAAACCGTCTATCCGCAGCTCAATGAGCAGTTCAAATATTTCGAGGCGATCGACGTGTTCCCGGGCGGCTGCACCGTGCGGCTCAACGCCGGCGAACGGCATTTGCGTCCCGGCGGCACGGTGTCCGGCCCCTCGCTGTTCACGCTGGCCGACATTGGCGGCTACGTCTGCGTGCTCAGCCATGCCGGGCCGGATGCGCTTTCGGTCACCGTCAACCTCGACATCAATTTCGTGCGCAAGGCCGAGGCAGGACCGATCGACGGCCATTGCCGCATCCTGAAGCTGGGAAAGAGCCTGATGGTGTTCGACATCGACATCGTTGCCGGCCCAGACGGACACACGGTGGCGCATGCCACCGGCACCTATTCGATCCCGCCGAAGCGGAATGGTGATGTGGTAAAATAATACCTTTTATTCAAGTTATTGTTTTTGCTACATTTTACCTGATATCTACCTTTTCGTTCGCCTTGACGCGGTCACCACCCTCGCCTATAAGCCTCCACGAAGCAGCGGCCCGCAAAGGCCGCCGTTTTGTTATTGGCGGCGGGCAAGCGCCTTTCGCCAATCCAAGCAACAAGAAACGCCTTCTCTTATGAAGGTCAGAACCGAGAGCAGAAAACATGACAACCTTTTCGCAGAAGCCTGCGGATGTGGTGAAGAAGTGGATCCTGATCGACGCCGAAGGTCTCGTCGTCGGTCGTCTGGCCACTGTCATCGCCAATCATCTCCGCGGCAAGCACAAGCCGACCTTCACCCCGCACGTCGACGACGGCGACAACGTCATCGTCATCAATGCCGACAAGGTGGTGTTCACCGGCAAGAAATTCACCGACAAGGTCTATTACTGGCACACCGGCCACCCAGGCGGCATCAAGGAGCGCACCGCGCGCCAGCTGCTCGAGGGTCGTTTCCCCGAGCGTGTCGTCGAGAAAGCCGTTGAGCGCATGGTCCCGCGTGGCCCGCTCGGCCGTCGCCAGATGAAGAACCTGCGCGTCTATGCAGGCGCCGAGCATCCGCATGTCGCCCAGCAGCCCGTCGTGCTCGACGTGGCCAAGCTGAACGCCAAGAACAAGAAGGTCGCATAAGATGGCTGAGCTTTCCTCGCTCGCAGAACTGGGCGCCGCCACCGGCAACACCAATACCCAGCCGGCGGCCCCCGTCCACGTCCAGAAGCTCGACAAGTCGGGCCGCGCCTATGCCACCGGCAAGCGCAAGAACGCCATTGCGCGCGTCTGGGTGAAGCCGGGTTCCGGCAAGATCATCGTCAACGACAAGGAATTCGCGACCTATTTCGCGCGTCCGGTCCTGCAGATGATCCTCAACCAGCCGATCATCGCCTCCAACCGCGCCGGCCAGTACGACATCGTCGCGACAGTCGTCGGCGGCGGTCTCTCCGGCCAGGCTGGCGCCGTGCGTCACGGCATCTCCAAGGCGCTGACCTACTACGAGCCGACGCTGCGCGCCGTGCTCAAGAAGGGCGGCTTCCTGACCCGCGACAGCCGCGTCGTCGAGCGCAAGAAGTACGGCAAGGCCAAGGCCCGTCGTAGCTTCCAGTTTTCCAAGCGCTAAGCACTTCGCAGCTTCAGATCGAAAAGGCCGCCTCCGGGCGGCCTTTTTGTTTGCGGATCGGCAGGGAGGTCGGCGCGGAGCACCGGGTGGGGTGATGGCGCCGGAAACAGGTCAGGCCTTGCCGCCCTTGATATAGTCGATGAACGCCCGCAGCGGGGCCGGAACCAGGCGCCGGCCGGGATAATAGAGAAACGGTCCGGGAAAACTCTGCCACCACGGTTCGAGCACGGGCTCAAGAGCGCCGCTGTCGAAGTAAGGGCGCAGCCAGCCCTCGAAGAGGCCGATGATGCCGGTGCCGGCAATAGCCGCGTCGACGGCAAGATCCGTCGCCCCGCCGATCCGCACGATCAAGGGGCCTGTCGGATCGACCCGCACCACCTCGCCGTCTCGCTCGAATTCCCACGGCAGCATCGCACCGCTGGCAAAGCGCCCACGCACGCAGGAGTGGCCAAGCAGGTCGCTCGGGTGTTGCGGGCGGCCATGGCGATCAAGATAGGCAGGGCTGGCGGCCGTGGCGAAACGCTGCACGCGCGGCCCGATCGGCACCGCGATCATGTCCTGCTCCAGCCGCTCGTCATAGCGGATGCCGGCGTCACAGCCGGCCGCCAGCACGTCGACGAAGTTCTCGTCGGCGATCACCTCCAGCCGGATACCGGGATAGGCGGCGAGGAAACCCGGCACGATATCGGGCAATATCAGCCGCGCAGCACTGACCGGCACGTTGAGACGCAACGAGCCCGCCGGCCTGTCGCGAAAACCGTTCACCACGTCCAGCGCCGCCTCCACCTCCGACAGCGCCGGGCCGAGCCGCTCCAGAAGGCTGAGGCCCGCCTCGGTCGGGACAACGCTGCGCGTCGTGCGGTTGAACAGCCTGACACCGAGCTGCACTTCCAGGCGACGCACCGCCTCACTCAGGCCGGAGGCGCTGCCGCCGCTCGCACGCGCGCCGTCGCGAAAGCCGCCGGCGCGCGCCACCGCCACGAAAGCATTCAGATCGCTGAGGTCCATCATTGTTCGCCATTCCGCACGGCCTGTGTGGATTGTACCGGATTATCACGAGGTTGGGCAGCGCCTATCTCTGCCTCCTCAAGGAGATCAATCATGTCCAACATCCAACAATCCGGCACCTTCGCCCCCGCCACCTTCAAGCTTGGCAGCCGCACCGTGAAGCGGCTCGGCTACGGTGCCATGCAACTCGCGGGACCCGGCGTGTTCGGGCCGCCCAAGGATCATGACGCGGCATTGGCCGTGCTGCGCGAGGCGATTGCGCAAGGCGTCGACCATATCGACACCAGCGACTTCTACGGTCCGCACGTCACCAACCGGCTGATCCGCGAGGCGCTGGCGCCCTACCCCCAAGATCTCGTCATCGTCACCAAGATCGGTGCCCGGCGCGGCGCGGATGGATCGTGGCTGCCGGCCTTTTCCGCGGAAGCGCTGACCCAGGCGGTGCACGACAATCTCAGCAATCTCGGGCTCGAGGTGCTCGACGTCGTCAACCTACGCATCATGTTCGATACCCATGGCCCCGCCGAAGGATCGATCGAAGCGCCGCTTACCGTGCTGGCCGAGCTCCAACAACAGGGTCTGGTCAGGCACATCGGGCTGAGCAACGTGACGCCGGCGCAGATCGCGCAAGGACGGGGGATCGCCGAGATCGTCTGCGTGCAGAACCAGTACAATCTGGCGCATCGCGGCGACGATGCCCTGATCGACGATCTTGCCCGCGATGGCATCGCCTATGTGCCGTTCTTCCCGCTCGGCGGCTTCAACCCGCTGCAATCCTCCACCCTGTCGGAAATCGCGGCGCGCCTCGGCGCCACGCCAATGCAGGTCGCGCTCGCCTGGCTGCTGCGCCGCGCGCCCAACATCCTGCTGATCCCCGGCACATCGTCGGTCGGGCATCTCAGGGAGAACCTCGCTGCGGCTGAACTGGAATTGCCACAGGATGCGCTCAGCGAACTGGACGGCGTGGCGCTAGCGGCTTGAAGCTAACCAATCTCCCCCCTCGTGAGGGAGATTGGCAGCGTCAGCCGCCGCTTAATTGATGCTCGCCGTATTCGCCGGCTCAACCGGCCGCGCCTCGTCGGCATAAGGCACGCGAAAACCATTCGCGGCCAGCCAGTCGATTGCCGCCTTCGGCTCGTCGGTCTGGATGATGGTGGCGCCGCGATCGGCCCAGAAACCCCAGCTTTCGCGCGGCAGGCTGGCCTGCACCGCCAGTTCGTCGCCGCGGCCGCCGGCGAGGAAGCCGCCCGGTTTGTTGGCGATGGCGTAGGTGTCGGCCCAGATGTGCCAGTTGCCCCTCACAGCGGCCGCGCGCATGCGCGTGCTGAACAGCGGCCCGCCCGTCTCGGTCAGCGTCTCGGCGCCTGCCCGCCAGTTGATCAACTCGATCGCGCGCGGCGAGAAGGCGCGGTCGACCGTCCCGGCGAAACCGGCGTCATGCACCGCGTCATCGGCGATGATCGGCATGAACTGGAAGCCGCCGCCAATGGTCTCCATGGCAGCCTTGACCGTGGAAATCCGTTGTGAATTCCACAGGTTCTCCTTGACGATGACCTGTTCGGCCATGCCGAGACCGCGAGCGATCGCAATCATGCCCGGGAGGGCGCCGACGTCGAGCTTGTTGTCGAGGTTGATGAGGATGCGGTTTCTGGTCGCCATCAGCATCTCGCGCAGCGTCGAGACTGTTTCACCTGTCGCCGCACCGGTGCCCTCGACCACCAGCCGGCATGTCTTCAGTTCGGCCAGCGTGTATTTGACCACCTCGCCCTTGCAGGTCGTGGTGCGGTCGAGCCAGCTGTCATGCATGACCACCAACTCGCCGTCCTTCGAGCGCCTGATGTCGACCTCGACGATTTCGGCGCCCATGGCGATCGAGCCCTCCACGGCGGCAATCGAATTTTCCGCGTAGAGCGTCTTGCCGGCCTGCATGCTGCCGGCTCGATGCGCAGCCACCATGACGTGATCGCGCCATTGGTTGGCATGCTCGAAGCGGTCGAGGATCTGTCTGGCGCGGGTCTCGCCGGCCAAGGCCTGGCCAGAGGCGGCTGCCACGGCCGTGTAAAGCAGAAAACTCAGCCAGATGGTCCGCATCGAGAATCGCTCCTTGCCGGATCGACACCCGGATAGGCGACGCCCGTGACATCTGGGTGAACGAAGCCGGCTAGCGGAATACTCGCAGCAGGTGCGTCAGATGCGTTTCGAGAGCCTGCGGAACCACGCCATGGCCGGCATCTCGACAAAACGCCAGGTGATCCAGGAGGCGGCAATGGTAGCGGCGAGCATGACGACGATCGCCACCGCCCCCGTCCAGCCGGCACCGAAGCCGGTGGCAGGCTGGCCGCGCAGCATGAAGTCGCCGATCAGGCCAAGGCCGAGCTTGCGCTCGACGAGCCCCGCGACGTTGATCAGGCGCGCCTGGACGAAGATGTGGACCATGTAGATCGAATAGGACAGCGCGCCGAGCGTCAGCATGAACTGGGCTCTGAGTAAGGCGCTGATCCAGCCACCCTCATGGGCGAACAGAAACAGCGCCAGCGCGAACACCAGGGGTGCCGCGATGCCGAAGTCATTGTCGCCCGCCAGCGAAACGAAAAGCACGATGACGGCCACCATGACGATTTCGGCAAGGGTCCAGTCCATGCGCGGGCCGCCCCTGGCGAGAGCCTGTCGCGCCCCTGCAATGGAATCATGCTGAAACCAGGCCAGCAAGGCGCCGAGCGAGAAGCCGTACAGGCAACGGATGAAGCCGAAATCGAAGGACACATCCATATGATGGGTCGAGAAGCCGAGCAGGAACAGCGGCGCGGTGACGGCGGCCGCGACGAACCATATCCAGGCGCGCGCGCCGGCGACGAAGACCACGCCGGCAAACAGGAGATAGGCGAAGAACTCGGCCGAAATGCTCCAGCTCGGCGCATTCCAGGTCAATTGATCCTCGAAGCCGACACCCTGCAGCAGAAGGAGATTGGCAAGCAGGCTGTTGAGGTCGAAGCCGCCGGTGAAGGGGGCAGCCCCCGTGCCGTGCAATTGCGGCAGCATCAGCCGCAGCAGCTCGAAACCGGCGAAGGCGGCAAGCATGAGCAGATGCAGCGGGTAGATGCGGCCGAAACGGACCAGGGCGAAACGCGCGACCTGTCCCGGTTGGTTGAGCCGATCGCCGTAGCTGCTGGCGATGACGAAGCCGGAAAGGACGAAGAAGAAATCGACGAACAGGTAGGACGAACCGATGAAGGCGCTTTGCGAAATCGTCGAACCGGTAGGAAAGTGAAACAGCGCCACCAGAAGCGCGCAGATGCCGCGCCACGAATCGAGGACCAGGAAGCGTTCGCCGGCGACCGTGCCGGTGTGGGTCGACGCCGCGGCACGGGTGGGGTTGAGAAACGCGGTCTGCGTCATGATGATACAATCCTGTCTTGCCGTGGCACTCGGGCAGCGCCATTCCGTCTCGCCAAGCTATGACTGGCATCTTCCGTGCCGGTTCTGTAGTTGTTGCAACCCGATGAAAAACGAGGATCCGTAATGGCGAACCACACCATCGACAACGCCTTCACCGCCCGTTCCAAAACGGGCGCCGCGTTCGAGCCGACCTATTCCGGCGCGCTGTCGTTCATGCGGCGCAAATACACCAAGGACGTGAAGGGCGCGGATGCGGTGGTGTGGGGTATTCCCTTCGATGCCGCCGTCACCAACCGGCCTGGCGCCCGCTTCGGGCCGCAGGCGATCCGCCGTGCCTCGGCGATCCTCGACAACGACCCGCAGTATCCCTTTTCACGCGATCTGTTCGAGCATCTGGCGGTCGTCGATTACGGCGATTGCCTGCTCGATTCGGGCAACCATCAGAAGACGCCCGGCACGATCGAGCGCGAAGCGGCGAAGATCCTCAAATCAGGCGCCTTCCTGTTGACGCTCGGCGGCGATCATTTCGTCACCTGGCCACTGCTCAAGGCGCATGCCGCCATCCATGGTCCGCTCGCTTTGGTGCAGTTCGACGCCCACCAGGACACCTGGCCGGACGACGGCAAGCGCATCGACCACGGCTCCTTCGTCGGTCGCGCCGTCAAGGAAGGCATCATCGATCCCGACCGGTCGATCCAGATCGGCATCCGCACCCATGCGCCCGACACGTTCGGCATCAAGATCCTCCATGGTCATGAAATCGAGGAGATGCGGGCGTCCGACATTGCCTACGCCATTGTCGACCGCACCGGCGGCAAGAAGACCTATCTCACCTTCGACATCGACTGCCTCGATCCGGCCTATGCGCCCGGCACAGGCACGCCGGTTGCCGGCGGGCCGTCCTCGGCCAAGATCCTGTCGACGCTGCGCCAGCTCAACCAGATCGATATTGTCGGCGCCGATGTCGTAGAGGTTGCGCCGGCCTATGATCACGCCGATATAACGGCAATCGCCGGCTCGATGGTGGCCATGCAATATCTCGGTCTGCTTGCTGAACGGAAAGCCCGGCTTGAAGAGCTGAACAACGGCAATCACAATGGTGCCGCAGTGATTCAAGGCCAGGGCATATAGTCTTGAAAAATCAGGGAATTTGAACAACCCATGAAACCGAAAATCTTCATCGACGGCGAACACGGCACCACCGGCCTGCAGATCAGGGCGCTGCTTGCCGAGCGCGGTGATCTGGAGATCATTTCCATCCCCACCGAGCGTCGCAAGGAAACGGCGGCACGTGCCGAGTTCCTCAATGCCGCCGATGTCGCTATCCTGTGCCTGCCCGACGACGCGGCGAAGGAAAGCGTCTCGCTGATCGCCAACGACACCACCAGGGTCATCGATGCGTCGACCGCGCATCGCGTGGCGGAGGGCTGGGCGTATGGTTTCGCCGAGATGGACAAGGACCAGGCAAAGGCGATTGCCTCGGCAAAGCGCGTCGCCAACCCAGGCTGCTGGCCGCAGGGACCGATCGCGACGCTGCGGCCGCTGGTCACAGCAGGCCTGCTGCCGGCGGATTTTCCGATCACCGTCAACGGCATTTCGGGCTATTCGGGCGGCGGACGGCCGATGATCGAGGACTACGTCGCCAAGGGCGAGGACGCCTCGGAATTCCTGCCTTACGGCCTCACCCTGCAGCACAAGCACGTGCCGGAATTGAGGGCCTATGCAAGGCTGTCGCATGATCCGATCATGCAGCCGGCGGTCGGCAATTTCGCGCAAGGCATGATCACCGTGGTGCCATTGCAACTCGGCGGCCTCGACCATGTGCCGACCGGTGCGGAGCTGCATGCGGCGATTGCCGACCATTTCGCCGCCATCAAGGGCGGTGTGGTCGAGGTGGCGCCCTATGCGCATTCGGAGCGCATGCCGGAGATCGATCCGGAGATCTACAACGGCACCAACCGGATGAAGGTCTATGTCTTCGCCAACGACAAACGGGCGCAGGCCCTGCTGCTGGCGGTCTACGACAATCTCGGCAAGGGCGCCTCGGGTGCCGCCGTCCAGAACATGGATCTGATGCTCGGCCTCTGATGGACACGCCAGCCTTTCCGGCGCGCTGGAAAGTCAGCGCGCCCGAACTCATTGCCGAGACCTTTTCGAGCCGCATCTGGAAGGTATTGCGCGAAGACGGATCGCCGGCGATCGTCAAGGCGCTGAAGCCTTTCGATGACGTCGCCGACGAGTTGCGCGGAGAGCACTATCTCGCCTGGCGGCGCGGCGAAGGCGCGGTGCGTCTGCTCGGCCGCGACGGCCACAGCATGCTGCTCGAATATGCCGGTGAAACCCTGCTGCAGCAGGTTCTCGACGAACAGGGCGACTTTGCCGCGACCGCAATCGCGGCGGAGCTGATGGCAAAACTGTTTTCACGGGGGAAAGCCCCCTACCCGTCCGAGCTTCAGCCGCTCCGGGAACGCTTCGCCAGCCTGTTCGACAAGGCGAATACCGATCGCGACGCCGGCCTTGACAGCCTCTATGTCGAGGCAGCCGTCATCGCCGAGCGGCTGCTGGCCGATCCGCACGACATCAGGCCCCTGCATGGCGATCTGCATCACGAAAACATCCTGCACGGGCCGCGCGGCTGGCTGGCGATCGATCCGAAGGGCGTGCTCGGCGATCCCGGCTTCGACGCGGCGAACATGTTCTACAACCCGCTCGACCGGGACGATCTCTGCCTCGATCCGAAGCGGATCGCTGATATGGCCGAGATCTTTGCCAGAACACTGAGCCAGACACCGACCGCTATCCTCGATCATGCCATTGCCTATGGATGCCTGTCGGCGTCCTGGCATCACGAGGACGACAATGCGGTCGAGGAGAATCGCGAAATGTCGATCGTCAAGGCGATCCGGGCGGTGCGGGCAAGCTTCTGATCCGACCCAGTAGATCGGCTCGGGATCAGCCCCTGAGCGCTATTCCCGTCGGCAAGGGATAGGCGCCCTTGGTGCCGCGCCAATGGGCTGCTGCAAAGCTCAGCACGATCAGCGCAAATCCCTGATGGGTCAGCGCCATATGCAACGGCACATGCATGAGCAGCGTGCCGACGCCGATCGAGGCCTGCACCAGCACCAGTAGAAACAGCAGCGTCGCGCGGCGCGCATGCGTCGAGCCTGGCAGCCGCCGGCGCGTGGCGATCATGTGCCACAAGGCCACGACGAATACCGTGTAAGCGCCAAGCCGATGGACGAACTGCACCGTCTTCGGGCTCTCGAAGAAGTTGCGCCATGCCGGCTCGAGGATCAGCAGATCGCCGGGAATGATCTTGCCGTCCATCAGCGGCCAGGTGTTGTAGCTCAGGCCCGCATCGAGCCCGGCGACCAGGCCGCCGAGATAGATCTGGATCAGCGCCAGCAGCACGATGAAGCCGGCCAGCCTCTGCGTCGACCTATCGGCGGCAGGCTCGGAATGCGGCGCCAACCCGCGCGCGACCACCATGGTGGCGGTGAAGATCAGTGCGGCAAGCGTCAGGTGGGTCGCCAGCCGGTACTGGCTGACGGAGACCCGGTCGACCAGGCCAGAGGCCACCATCCACCAGCCGATGGAGCCTTGCAGGCCGCCGAGCAGCAGAATGCCCACGAGTTTCGGACCCAGGCCGCGCTCGATGCGGCGCGTTGCCCAGAAGAACAGCAGCGGCAAGGCGAAGACCAGGCCGACGCTGCGCGCCAGGATGCGATGCGCCCATTCCCACCAGAAGATCGATTTGAACGCTTCGATGCTCATGCCCTTGTTGAGCTCGGCATATTGCGGGATCTGCTGATAGAGCTGGAATTCCTCCTGCCATTCGGCATCGTTGAGCGGCGGGATTACGCCATGGATCGGCTTCCACTGCGTAATCGACAGGCCGGAATCGGTGAGCCTGGTGGCGCCGCCGACCAGCACCAGCGCAAACAGCACCAGAAGCACCACATAGAGCCAGGCGCGCAGCAGCGCCCGGTTATGCAGGTCGCGGTCGCGGGCGACGTATGGCGCGGCAGCTGATATGGCAGCCATGATCTTGTCCCGGCAGGTTGATTTGGCGGATTGGTGGACCATCGCACCCGTGCTGGCAAGACCATCCGGCGCGGCACGCCGTCGCGCCGCGTCTCACCGGTTGCGCAGTCTCGCCTCAAGGCCTATGCGAGGCCGTTACCCCTTGAGCCTGCCAGGCCGCCTGTGCAAATTCCGGCACGCTCGATCAGGAGACCAACAATGCCCCTGCGCCTGAAAAAGCTGATCGGAATGTTTCTGCTGGTGGCGCTGGTCATCATCTATGCGCTGGTCGCATCGATCTTCGCGGTCGCCCGGCTGTCGGAGTCGGGTCCGTGGGTGCATTTCCTGTTCTTCCTGCTCAGCGGCCTGCTCTGCGTGCTGCCGGCAATGGGCATCATCAAATGGCTGATGGTGGAGCCGAGGGCCAAGCGCTAGGCGAAACCGCCAGCGTCAGATGGTGACGACCATCTTGCCGGCATTGGCGAGCGGCGTCGTCACGCCCGACAGCATGGTGCGAATGTGGGCGAGGCTCTGATAGCGGCCGTTGACGGAAATGCGCGGTAAAGCATGCAGGAACCCGGCATGTTCGGCGCGCAGCACGCCGTGGCGCGTCGTCACGGCAGAGGTGTAGCCTGCGTCACGGGCAAAGCCGACTTCGCGACAGCCTACGGCACTCGCATAGCCATAGGGGTAAGCGAAATGGCGGGGCTCTTCGCCCAGTTCGGCCAGCAACATGGCGCGCACGGCGCCGATCTCGTGCCGGGCATCGGCTTCGGAGAGCCGCTTCAGATTGCTGTGGTTGATCGTATGGGCGCCGATCGTCACCAGCGGATGCGCGGCGATGCGGCGGATTTCGTCCCAGTTCATCAGTGTCCGCAGGCGCGGACCGTCGGCGTCGATGCCATTTGCGCGAGCCAGATCGCGCAACACCGCCTGCAGGTCCTCCTCGCGGATTTCGGAGGTGAGATAGGCGTGCAGGCGTGCATTGGCCTGCAGCTTCTTCGCGGGGGTCGAGCAATCGATCGTCAGCGGACCCTTCGGCCGCGTCAGCGTCAAGGTATCGCGCGCGTTGACGATGTCCTCGACAACGTCCCACCACAGGTCGGCTGTGCCGTTGATCAGCCCAGGCGCGACATAGATGGTGATCGGCGCGCCGTGCTTCTCCAGCACCGGCAGCGCCTCGACCATGTTGTCGCGATAGGCATCGTCGGCGGTGATCGTGGCAAACTGACCGCCTTTGCCGCCCGCCTTGATGCACTCCACCGCCTCGTCCATGGAGACGAAGGCATAGCCATGCGCCTTCATGTCGGCGATCATGGCGTCAAGGAAGCCGGGCGCGATATTCAGATGCCGGTTGACGCTGTCCGGCTTTTCCGGCGTCGCGGTAACACGGTGCAGCATCAGGATGGCGCCAATGCCGCCGATGAACGGCTTGGCCAGCGGTGCAAGGCCGGTATAGCGGGCGACGTTCAGCGCCAGTTTCCGGATTGCCTCCCCGCCGTCGATCATTCATTCACCTTTTGCGCCTAGGCTGATCCAAGCACGGAATGCGCCTATGCGAACCCCCAAATCGCGACCAATACGCCCTAAGGATTGAGGTATGGTTGACGCAACTGCGTCATTTGACGGCAATCGGCTTGCGGCAACCGAAGCATCGTCGCGCGCCTTGCCACGGGACCGTGCCGGCCTGTCGATCTCGGTGGCGTCCACGGACGGACTGGCGGCCTATGCCGAGTTCTGCCGCTCGGCTCTGTTTGGTCCGGCGCAGGGTGCTGCCTGGATCCTGAACTGGGCGGCCGAGACACGACCGGACCTGCTCGTCGCGACGCTGAGTGCCGAGGGCAAACCGGTTTTTTCGCTGGCGCTGGAGGTTGCCTCGAAGGGGCCGTTCCGGATCGCCCGCTTCATGGGTGGGCGCCACGCCAACGGCAACTTCGTCGCCGCGGACCCGAACTGGCTGGCCAAGGCGGATATGCCGGCCCTCCGATCGGTGCTGGCGGCCATCGCCGAGGCACGCCCGGACATCGATCTGGTCGCGCTCGAGCGGTTGCTGCCCGATCTCGACGGCGTCGCCAATCCGCTCGCATCGCTTGACCATTTTTCCAGCCCGAATCTGTCGCTGGCCGTCGATCTCGCCGGCGGCTTCGATGCACTGCTTTCTCGCGCCAGCGGCAAACGCAAACGCAAGAAGCACCGGTCGCAGATCCGGAAATTCGAGACCGTCGGCAGCCACCGGCGCATCGAGGCCCGCACCCCGGACGAGGTCGACAGGCTGCTCGACGCCTTCTTCGAGATGAAGGAACTCCGCTTCCGCAAGATGGGCATCGCCAACGTCTTCGGCGACGCGCAGGTGCGCGGCTTCTTCCGCGCGCTGTTTTCGCAAGCACTTAGCGAGGACAAGCCTTCCTTCGTGCTGCACGGGCTCGAGGTTGCCGGCAAGCTGCGCGCCATTACCGGTTCAAGCCGCTCGGGCAAACGCCTGATCTGCGAATTCGGAGCGATCGCCGAGGACGATCTCGGGCACGCCAGCCCCGGCGACTTCCTGTTCTTCGACAACATCCAGGAAGCCTGCGAGACCGGTTTCGAGGTGTATGACTTTTCGGTAGGAGATGAGCCTTACAAGCGGCTGTGGTGCGATATCGAAACGCGGCATTTCGAAGTGCTGGTCCCCTTGACCGTGAAGGGCCGCATGCTGGCGCTGACGCTTCGGCAAGGCGCGCGGCTGAAAGCCTTCGTCAAGAACAGCCCGACGATCTGGAAGCTGACCAAGGTGCTGCGCCGCAAAGCCGCCGGCCAGGCGGCGCCCTCGGAAGAAGATAGCTAACGCAATGACGCCGATCATCCGCACACTGTCCCTGCAGGAACTGGCGCTTCTCGTCGACTGGGCGGCCGCGGAAGGCTGGAATCCGGGTCTTGAAGACCCGGCGATGCTCCAGGCGGCGGACCCCGAAGGCTTCATCGGCGCCTTTGTCGGCGACGACATGGTCGCGGCAATTTCGGCCGTGGCCTATGGCAGCGAATTCGGCTTCATCGGCCTCTACATCTCCCGGCCTGACATGCGCGGCATGGGCTACGGCAAGACGGTGTGGGACGCCGGCATGAAAAGGCTTGCAGGCCGGACCGTCGGCCTTGACGGCGTCGCCGAGCAGCAGGCCAATTACCGGCGCAAGGGCTTCGCGCCGGCCTACGAGACCATCCGCTTCACCGGGCGCAAGGCAGGCCCGACGGCCAGGGCCGATGGGTTGCGGACGATTACAACGCAACTCCTATCCGATGTCGTCGCCTATGACGCCCATTGTTTTCCGGCGCCGCGGCGGGCCTTCCTGCAGCGATGGCTGCAGGAACCGCATCATGGGTTGGCGGCAATCGGTTCGCGCGGCGTGACCGGCTTTGGCGTGGCGCGCCGGTGTCGATCCGGCTTCAAGATCGGCCCGCTGTTTGCCGACGACATGGAAATCGCTTTGCAACTCCTGGAGGGACTGGCCGGTGCCTGTGAGGGCGGCGAGCTGCATATCGACGTCCCCGCCGATAACACCGGTTTCATAACTGCGCTCGATGCGGCCGGCTTTGCGCCGACCTTCACCACCACGCGCATGTACAAGGGGCCTGCCCCGGAACTGGACCTGCAAAGGGTGTTCGGCGTAACGACCCTGGAACTGGGCTAGATCGGGCGAACCGCTGAACGGCTCCGCCAGGCGATCCGCGGCTCTCTCAGGCGGCGGCAGTGCGCCGTCCCGGCACCGGATTGCCGGGCGGTTCGTGGCCGAGCGGCGTCACCAGCGTCAGGTCGGGATAGCCGTTCTCGATCAGTTTGACGGCAGCTTGCGTCACCTCGTCGTCGGCCTCCAGCATGGAGAGAAAAACCTCGGTGGCGTCGCCGGTCAGACGGCCGATGCCCTGCGCGTCGGCTGGTCCGCATTCGACCACGACCAGATCATAAGCCGTTGTCAGCGATTGCATGATGATCGGCAGCCGGTCGGCGGCGCGCATGGCGCGGACCGGATCGGCGGTTCCGACCGGAATGACGTGACAGTCCGAGTAGAGATCGGCATGGATGACGTCACTGAACTGCGCTTCCGAAGCGAGCAGGTTGGTGATGCCGGGAAAAAGTCCGCTGTCCAGCATCGGCCGCGAGGCGGCCCCCGACGCGGTGAGGTCCAGCAACAGCACGCGCAGCCCGGCGTCGGCGACTTCGCGCGCCACCAGGATCGCCGATGCAGCCGCCTCGTCGCCTTCCGGCGAGACGAATATGGCGCGCGCCGCACCGCTGGCGATCAGCTTTTCGGCAGCCCTTTCGATATCGATCTCGCCCAGGGTGGAACGCGCCGGTTCGGGCTCGACAACCGTTTGCTCTGTCGCCGCCGTAGCGGGCATTGCGACCGCATCCGGCGCCTCGGCCATGGCCTGCATCGCAGCGGCATAAGGCTCCGCATCGGCTTCATGCGCAGGTTCAGGCAGTTCCTGGTGAATGACGGCTTCCTGGAAGACGGCAGGCTCGGGGCGGACAAATGGCTTGGCGGCCGGCGTCTGCGCCACATGGGGCATCGCCACCTCATCGATCCGTTCGAAACGGGAACCGCTCGCCGGCCGCATCGCGCGGCCTGAGAACAGCTCCCGCAGAAGCGTCACGATGGCCATGATCAGCAGCGATGCGGCGAAAGCCGCGCCGACGATGGGTCCCACCTTCGGAAAATAGGCCTCGGAGGGAACCGACGCCTTCGAGGCGATCCGGGCGTCGACCGGCAGATAGTTGCGGTCCTGGCGCGAAGCGGCTTCGCGGTAGTTGGTCAGGTAGAGTTCGAGCTGCTGTCGCTTGGCGGTCGCGTCGCGCTGCAGTGCGTCGAGGTCGACCTGTTGTTCGCCGGCCTGCGCCGAAGCGGCTTTCAATGTGTTGACGTCGGCGACGAGCTGGTTCTCGCGGGCCTTTGCCGTCTCGGCCTGCATCAACAGGCCTTTCATGATCTTCTGGGCCTCGCTGCGAATCTGCGCGTCGAGATCGGACAGTTGCGATTTCAGCGCGCGAATGCGCGGATGATTGCCAAGCAGCGTCGTCGACAGATCGGCGATGTTGGAGCGCAATTCGACCTGTCGCTCACGCAAGCGCTGGATCAGGTCCGATGACAGAACCTCCGGCACGGCGTCCAGCGAACCGCCATTCTGCAGCGCCCTGCGCACACCGTCGGCGGTCGCTTCGGCCGCAGCGCGGTTGGCGCGCACTTTCGACAGTTCGCTCGACAGTTCCGAAAGCTGCTGGGTGGCCAGCACCGAATTGTTGCCACCCATCAGAAGATCGGACTGGGCGCGATAGGCGGCGACCTTCGCCTCCGCATCCTTGACCTGCCGCTGCAGGTCAGCGATCTCGGGCGCCAGGAAGTCTGCCGCGGCGCTGTTCGATTCGAGCTTTGCCGCCCCTTGCCCCGCTATATAGGCGGCAGCGATGGCGTCCGGTATGGCGGCCGCGAGCTTGGGATCTTCCGATGAGAACTCGATGGCAATGATGCGGGTCTTCTCGACGCCGTAGACGTTGAGCTTCTCGTGCATTTTCTTGAGCACGCGCTCTTCCGTCGGAATTTCCATCGGGTCGCTTTTCAGGCCGACCAGGACCAGAGCGCGGCTCAGCGCCGACATGTCGAGCGCTTCATTGAACTCGGGCAGTTTTTCCAGCCCAAGCTTTTGCGAGACCTGCTTGAGGATTTCGTTGGAGGAAATGATCTGGACCTGGGTGGCGACGCCCTGCTCGTCGAGAATAGGCTTGTCGGTGTCGTTGTTATTGCTGGCCGGCCGCGTGTAGATGGATTCGCGCGGCGCGATCTCCACCTGCGTCTCGGCCTTGTAGTGCCGGGTTGCCAGCGAGGCGAAAGCAAAGGCCAGCCCGGTCGCCAACAGGACGACGAGGCCTATACGCAGCCAATTCCTCGCCAGGCTGGCGAAGAGCTGCCTGAGATCGACATCGACATCTGCGGCCGCGGACTGAACGGACATGCATCCCTACTCCGATACTGGGTCAGCACGTACCGTAAACAACTATGGTAACTCAGCCGTTAAGATCGCGGTAAGTTTCCGTTAGGGTTTACTGGCGGGCGACAAACAAAACCACCAGAAATCGCAAAAACTCTTGCCGATGCGCCACGTGTCGGCCGCTCCCTTTACCGGCCATTAACCCTAACAGGATGATAACGGGCCTCGATCCCTGATGTTTGCTGCGACGCCGCAGCGGCCCAGTCGAAGGTACTTGTCCGGTCATGAAAAGCACTGCTTCCCTGTTTCGCGCGCTGCTTGCCGTATCGATGCTGGCTGGCTGTTCCAGCTACCGGCCGACGCCGGCCGCCTTCCATGAGGTGCTCGATCAGCCCTACCGTCTTGGCGCCGGCGATCGGGTCCGCGTCACCGTGTTCGAGCAGGACGGGCTGACCAACACCTACAGCGTCGATCAATCCGGCTATCTCTCCTTCCCGCTTGTCGGCGCCATACCGGCGCGCGGCCACACCGCGCAGCAGATGGAAAAGGAGATCGCCGACAAATTGCGGCAAGGCTATCTGCGCGATCCCGACGTTTCGGTCGAGATCGACCGCTACCGGCCGATCTTCGTCATGGGCGAAGTGGGTGCCGCCGGCCAATACTCTTACGTCCCCGGCCTGACGGTGCAGAAGGCAATCGCCATTGCCGGCGGCTTCACGCCGCGCGCCAACCAGGAAAGCGTCGACATCACCCGCGACATCAACGGCAAGGTGATGACCGGCCGCGTGGTCACCTCCGACCCGCTGCTGCCGGGCGATACGGTCTACGTCCGCGAACGCCTGTTCTGACAGATACCAAGTGGCGGACAGGCTCAGGATCGTCCATTGCTTTCGCTCACCCGTCGGAGGAATTTTCCGGCATGTGCGCGACCTGACCGAGGCGCAGGTCGCCGCCGGGCATTCCGTCGGCATCGTCTGCGATTCGACGACGGGCGGCGCGTTCGAGGAACATCTGTTCGAGCAGATGAAGAACATGCTGGCGCTCGGCATTCATCGCACGCCGATGCAGCGCCACGTCGGTCCCGGCGACCTTGCCTCGGCCTGGCGCACGTACAGGATCATCAAGGAATTGCGGCCGGACGTACTGCACGGGCACGGCGCCAAGGGTGGCGCCTATGCCCGTCTGTTCGGCTCGTTGTTGCGGGTATCAAGGTCTCGCGTAGCCCGCCTTTATTCGCCGCATGGCGGCTCCCTCCACTATGACGAGAACACGACCACCGGAAAGCTGTTCTTCGCGCTCGAGCGCTTCATGGCTCGCTTCACCGACTATCTGCTGTTTGTCTCGGACTATGAGCGGCGGACCTATCGCCACAAGGTCGGCGAGCCGCCCATTCCCAACACCTTGGTCTATAACGGCCTGCGCGCCACAGAATTCGAGCCGGTGATCACCGCCCCGGACGCAGCCGACCTGCTTTATATCGGCATGATGCGCGACCTGAAGGGGCCGGACATCTTCATCGACGCATTGGCGCTCGCCGGCCCACGGTTCGGCCGCGCGCTGACCGCGGTGATGGTCGGCGACGGCGACGACCTACCGCGTTACCACGGGCAAGTGAAACGCCTCGGGCTCGAGCGCCATGTCCGCTTCCTGCCGCCGATGCCGGCCAGGGAGGCCTTTGCCCTTGCCGCGCTTATCATCGTTCCTTCGCGCGCCGAAGCCATGCCCTATATCGTCCTGGAAACGCTTGCCGCGGGAAAGCCGATGATCGCAACAGCGGTCGGCGGCATTCCGGAGATATTCGACACCGGTTCCCCTGCCCTGATCCGACCTGACCCGATCGAGCTCGCCGAAAGGATGAGCCAGGCGCTGGCCGACCCGGCCGCCTATCGCGATCTGATGCCGGATGGGGCCGACCTCAAGGCACGCTTCGGCGCCGATGTGATGGCCGCCGACATCGAGAACGCCTATTTCGCCGCGCTCGACAGGTAGGCGCAGGACCAAGCCGTTCCAAAGCCGTATGTTGTTTCAAGGGTTTCTTAGCTCTCTTTTGCTATGATCGAGGGGAAGCTTGCGGAAAGCCCTCATGAACGAGATCGACCCCGCGCGCCGCTTTTCAGCAGAGGCGGTGCGTAAATTCGACGGCCCGGCCGATGGCGACACGCCAAGCGGCATGAACGATGTCGCGCGCCAGGTCGCCTCGCAGTACCGGCGCGATACGATGTCGCCGATCATGGTCAGCGGCGTCCTGCGCATGGTCGAATTCGGCTTGCTGTTCCTGTCCGGGCTCGCCGTCTATTTCCATTATGTCGGGTTCTTCAATTATCTCGCCTGGCAGTATCCGGTAACGATCGCCGCCGCGTCGTTCCTTGCCGTGGTGCTGCTCGACGTCACCGACTGCTACCAGATCGTCGCCCTGATGCGGCCGATCGCCAATTTCGGCCGCGTGCTGCTGGTCTGGGCCGGCACTTTCGCCCTCATGGCGCTGACGGCGTTCGTCATGAAGATGTCGGAAAACTATTCGCGTCTTTTGTTGGGCAGCTGGTTCGTCATCGGCTTCGTTCTCATCTTCGGCCTCAGGCTGGTAATGTCGAAGCTGATCCGGGCCTGGGCGCGCGATGGCCGCATGGAGCGGCGCGCCGTCATCGTCGGCGGCGGCAAGGCGGCGGAAATCCTGATCCGCTCGGTCGAAAAGCAGCCCTACAACGATATCCGCATCTGCGGCATCTTCGACGATCGCGGCGACAAGCGCTCGCCGCCCATCGTCGCCGGCTACCCCAAGCTCGGCACCATTTCGGAACTGATCGAATTCGCCCGGATCGCGCGTATCGACATGCTGATCGTATCGTTGCCGCTGACCGCCGAATCGCGCGTTCTGCAGTTGCTGAAGAAGCTGTGGGTGCTGCCGGTCGACATCCGGCTTTCGGCGCATTCCAACGCGCTGCAGTTTCGCCCGCGTGCCTATTCCTACATCGGCGCGGTGCCGATGCTGGATATCTTCGACAAGCCGATCAACGACTGGGATTCGGTGGCCAAACGCGCCTTCGACATCGTCTTCAGCCTGATCGGCATCGTCGTGTTCTCGCCGGTGATGCTGGCGACCGCCATCGCCATCAAGCTCGACAGCAAGGGGCCGGTTCTGTTTCACCAGAAGCGGCACGGTTTCAACAACGAGATCATCGAGGTCTACAAGTTCCGTTCGATGTATACGGACAAGGCCGACCCGACCGCCAAGCAGACCGTGACCAAGAACGACCCGCGCGTCACCCGCGTCGGCCGCTTCATCCGCAAGACCTCGATCGACGAGTTGCCGCAGTTCTTCAACTCGCTGCTCGGTTCGCTGTCGCTGGTCGGCCCGCGTCCGCACGCCATCGCCGCGCAGTCGCATAACCTGCTCTACAACGAGGTCGTCGACGGCTATTTCGCCCGCCACAAGGTCAAGCCCGGCGTCACCGGCTGGGCGCAGATCAATGGCTGGCGCGGCGAGATGGACACCAACGAGAAGATCCGCATGCGCACGGAGTATGATCTCTACTACATCGAGAACTGGTCGCTGCTGTTCGATTTGCGGATCCTGTTCCTGACGCCGCTCCGGCTGCTCAATACGGAAAACGCCTATTGAGCGCGATCAGCCATGATCTGCCGCAGGCCGTGGTCAACGCCAAGCTGATCGCGCTGATTTCCTCGGGCGCGGTCTTCATCGGCATTCTGCTGTCCGGCTTCGTCATCAGCGAGCCGGCGCCCTATGAGCTCTACATGGCCGGGCTGATTGCCATCTGGGCGCTTTTCGGCTTGCGGATTTCCCGCGCGGCAACGCCGCTGCTGGTGCTGCTGGTGACGATGAACATCGGCGGCATGATCTCCATGACGCAGATGGCGGACCTCGCCAACACGCCGCTCTATCTCGCCGTGTCGATGTTTCTCGCCTTCAGCGCGGTGTTCTTCGCATCGATCACCGCTGTACAGCCGAACCTCTACCGATTGATCTTCATTGCCTATGTGGTTTCGGCCGTGGCGACCTCGCTGCTTGGCATTGCAGGCTACTTCCACGCCTTTCCGGGCGCCGAGATGTTCACCAAATACGATCGTGCCGCCGGCGCCTTCCAGGACCCGAACGTGTTCGGCCCGTTTCTGGTGCTGCCCGGCATCTATCTGCTCTATCTGCTTTTGACCGGACCGGTGACACGCATGCCGCTGCTGGCGGTGCCGCTGCTGATCATCACCGCCGGCATCTTCTTCTCCTTTTCGCGCGGCGCCTGGGGCATGTTCGCGGTTTCGGCCGTCCTGCTCACCGGCTGCCTGTTCCTGCAGAGCGCCAGCGGCATGTTCCGGCTGCGCGTGGTGGTGATGACGATTGCAGCACTGGCGCTGCTGGTCGTCGCCATGATCGTCATCCTGCAGCTGCCCGGCGTGTCGGAGATGTTTTCCAACCGCGCCCATCTCGAACAGAGCTACGACACCGCCCGCCTCGGCCGCTTCGCCCGCTACGGCATCGGCTTCCAGATGGCGATGGAGCATCCGTTCGGCATCGGCCCGCTGGTCTTCGGCACGATCTTCGGTGAAGACACCCACGACATCTGGCTGAAGATGCTGATGGATTATGGCTGGCTCGGCTTCGTGTCGTTCCTCGCGCTCGTCTTGTGGACGATAGCAGCCGGCTTCCGCATCCTGCTGCGCGACCGGCCGTGGCAGCCCTATCTCCTGTGCGCCTATGTCGCCTTCATCGGCAATATCGGGCTCGGCACCTTCATCGACATCGACCACTGGCGCCATGTCTACCTGCTGCTCGGCCTGATCTGGGGCGCCATCGCGCTGGAATACAGGCACCAACGGCTGTTGCGGCCTGCCTTGCAGGGCTCGCCGGCACCGGCATAAAAGTCGCGGGAGTGAGAGGGCTTCACGTTGGCCTTCGGTGGAGATCCGGCCCGCTCTACATCACGACGAAGACAGCTTCGAGAGCTTCCCGAATACGAGTTTCTGATGGATTTCCTGACTAGGCGCTCTACATGCGCTTTACTCGGCTTCATTTGCGTTTTGAAGCGTCAGGCCAGTGTAGATCGAGTGCTCGACGGACGGTTGGTCCATGGCAAAAATATGCGGCTGTGGCAAAAACATTACATAATTTCATTTCACTCCCGGCTATTGTTGTTCCCGAGGGAATTACTTGGGTTGGGAGAAATACGTGAATAGATTCTTAGCAGTTCTCGCGGTTGCCGCCCTGTCGGCAAGCACCGCGTCAGCAGCAGACATGTTGGCCCCGGTTGCGGGGTCGGCCTATGACTGGAGCGGCCTCTATGTCGGCGGCCATCTCGGCGTTGCCAATGGTGACATCACGGCAACGGATATGACCGAGCCAAACGGTGGGTTCTTCACCGACCTCGTTCCGGCGGGAACAGAAGGATTTGACTTCAACAAAGCCGGCGTAGCCGGCGGTATCCATGCAGGCGCGCAATGGCAGTGGGGACAGTTCATTCTGGGCGGCGAAGCGACCTGGACGGCAACGGGCATCCGCAAGACCATCACCAGCCCCTATTTCCCGGACAGCGACACCGAGACCGCCAAAATCTCGAATTATGCCACGGTCGTCGGCCGCGTCGGCTACGCCTTCGATCGCGTGCTGATCTATGCCAAGGCTGGTTATGCCGGCGGCAAGGTGGATTTCCGCGCCCGAGACAACGACGCTCTGGTGACCTACGAAAAGAATGAGTGGCAGAACGGCTATGCGCTCGGCGCTGGCATCGACTATGCCCTTACGAACAACCTCTCGCTTGGCGTGGACTACACCCACGTTGACCTCGGCCATAAGACGAGCACGGGCGACAACGTGTTCGATGATGGCACTCTCGGCGACAATCCCGAGACCTATCGCACAGAGGCAAAGGTCGATGCCGTGATGGCCCGGCTAACCTACAAGTTTGGAATGGGTCAGTAGTGCATCGACATCATTTTCGCGGATCAGATCTAGCGTCAGGGGAGCTCGTCATCGCTCCCCTTTCCTCGTAGCCTACATATTCCTTCGAACATTCTGGCGATTGAACGAAGTCTTGAACTTCTTTGGGCAATTGCAGCCTAAAGCGGTGCAGGCTATGCCCTTCCAGGGCAAGACAAAGCACGTAGTGTGTCCGCCCTCGGTGACCGGAACCTAAGCAGCACTTGCGGTATGATTTGTCGGTGTGACTTTCGGTCACCAAAGGCACACCGGGACACCGTCTGTTCCCATTTCACCAATTTCAGCGAATTCGCCTCTTGCTTCTGAACCCTTGAGAATATAGGGCTTTCCGCGGTCCGGAGTGTAGCGCAGCCCGGTAGCGCACTTGACTGGGGGTCAAGGGGTCGTCGGTTCGAATCCGGCCACTCCGACCATTTTAGAAGCAGGACTTGCCCCCAAAAGTCCGCCTTTCCAGATGCCCGGTCATTCTGGCCAAATCTCGGATCGGGACAAAATCCCGGAATGTATTCTCAATCGCCTTGCTCGAACTTCGGTTGGGCTCCCTACCCCTGGCACACATTCACCCACTCAGCCCCAATCAGCTCAACCATCCTCTGCGGGCTGATCCGCACCGCCGCATTGGTGGTGCCTGCCGCGGGCACGACCTCGTCAAATTCGCGCAGCGATACGTCGCAATAGACCGGCAGCGGCGCCGGCAGGCCGAACGGGCAGACGCCGCCGACCGGGTGGCTGGTCGCTTCGACAACTTCCGCCGCGTCGAGCATGCGCGGCTTGCCGCCGAACTGGTCCTTGAACTTGCGGTTGTCCAGCTTGGCGATGCCGCTGGTCACCACCAGCATGGTGCGGTCGCCGACGCGCAGGCAGATCGTCTTGGCGATCTGCGCCGGCAGCACGCCATGCGCCTCGGCCGCCAGGGTCACCGTCGCCGAGCTCGCCTCCGTGACGATGACGTCGATGTCAGGCGCGTGGGTGGCGAAGAAGGCACGAACGGAGTCCAGGCTCATATCGAAAAACCCATGGTTCAAAAACTTGAAGGACGGCGGATTGCTGTCCAGCAGCCGGGGCCGCCGCGCATATAAGCACGCGCGGCATACAAATCGGCAAGCGCCAGGCTGAAGCAGACGCTGCGGCAGGTACAAAGAAACCCGCCAAGAGGGCCTTGGCGGGTTCTCTGGAATGCCTGGTGCGGGTCTACGCCAGCGATCGACCTTGCGCCGCCGGCGGCGCAGCCGGGGTGATCAGAGCTTCCTGGGGAAGGTGAAGCGCGGACACAATACGACGCAGCTTCGACGGATCGGTCACTCTGCCGCTTTCGATATCCTCAATCTCGTCCACCGCCAGGCCGCATGTCAGGGAGAGCTCTTCCACGCTGTAACCGCGGGTCTCCCGCATCGCTCTGAGGGTGTTGTAATCTGGCCCGCTCCCGTTGGTTGCCGGTTCGGAGTGGGGTTCGCTTTTCGCATTATGGGGCATTGGCAACTCCATGACTGAAAGAGTTTGATCAAATGAGGAGTGTTGCCTGAGACGGTCGGGAAGATGCCCTCTCACTGGTGATTTGCCAAGGGCCAAAATGGCCGTCACGGGATCGTGAACCGGGTGCCTGGCGCGGCCTCTGGCGCACACGTCGCGATCAAGTTGTTTTGAAGGCCTGATTGGCCTTTTGCCGGCAGTTTCGCCGCGCCCATTCGTTATCTCCGGGTCGCTGGCGCGAAACCATCCGGTTCCAGCCAGTTCTTTCCCGGAAGGATTTTTTGCAATGAACTTGAAGACAGTCATGGTCGTGCTCGGCACGATTTCCAGCCTTTCCGTCGCCGGCGCGGGCGCCGCCCAAGCCGCAGGCGCGCTTCGTGTGCGCGGCACGGTGGTCAGTTTTAAGCCCACGCTGCTCACCGTGAAAACCCGCCAGGGCGATACCGACGCGATCAAGCTCAAGGCCGGCTGGAAGATCTCGGGCGTCGCCAACGCCTCGGCAACGGACATCAAGCAGGGCGATTTCCTCGGCATTGCCTCCGTATCGAAAGCGGATGGCGGCAGCGGCGCCCTGGAGGTGGTGGTCTTCCCGGCCGCGCTGAAAGGCACTGGCGAGGGTGACCGCCCCTGGGACCTGCAGCCAAACAGCCGGATGACCAACGGCACCGTCGCCGATGTTACCGATATAAGCGGGCGATCCGTCACGCTGACCTATGACAATGGCCAGACCAAGAAGATTTCGATTCCCGACACCACCCCTGTCGTCACCTTCGCGCCGGCGACGCCGACCGACCTCAAGCCGGGTGCGACGGTCTTTGTCACCGCTGAGCGGGGCAGTGACGGCGCACTCAGCGCCAGCCGCGTCGTGGTCGGAACCAACGGCGTCGTGCCGCCGATGTAGTCGGACAGGCGGCCAATGGCCGCCTCTCGATCTTGCCGTGCATGGTGGCGGGAGGCTGGATTGGGCAGAAACAGTCCAGAAACAAAATTCTACAATCGGGAAATACTGACGAAAAAATTCAGGCGCGTAATTCCATTCGCGGCGGCCGGGCTATCGCCCCGATCCATATGCGCCCGCGAAACAAAAGGAAACGATCCATGAAGAAGTCCCTCCTCTCGGCCCTCGGGCTTGCAGTTGCATTGGCTTTCACGGTGCCCGTCATCGGTGCGACGAGTGCGGATGCGGCCCCGATGGCAAAGCATCATCGTCACCACCACCATCATCATCGCCACCATGTCCGCCACCACCATCATCACCGCCACCACCACCATGTGATCGGAAACAAGGCCTAAGCACCGCAAACTGCCACCGAGAAGACCGGCCTTGGCTTCCTGTCCAAGGCCGGTCTTCTCTTGGCATTGCGGCGCGTCAGCTCGACACGATTTGGGCGCACCAAGTTCGTCGAATGACGGCGCCAGCTATCTCAACCATCAGAAGCACCGCCTCAGCGCCGGCTGAACAGCAGACTGGCGACAAGACCGAGCACCACAAGGCCGACAGCAGCGGCAGCCGCCGGATGGTCGCGGGCCGACCTCTCGATCACCCTGCCCTGTTTGCGCAGTGCCGGCATGGCGTCGCGCAGACGCCCCGCAAGATCGGAATAGGTGTCGAAGGCTGCATCGCGACCGTCCTCGTAGTAGGCGCCGCCTCGCCTCGCCACAGCCCTCTTCAGGCTGGCCAGTTCTTTGGTGAGAGCCGCGACCTGCCTGTCGAGATCGATGTCCGAGAGGGTCGAAAATGATGCCATGATGTGTTTCCTTCACTTGCAGAAGGAAACGTAACGCCTCACCGGAAGACGGGTTCCGGTTTCGAACTATCGCGTCGGGCTGCGGTCAGCGCACCTGATCAAGCAGGCGCTTGCATTCCAGGAGGTCGAACAGCGCCTCCTGCAGCAAGGCCCTGTTGTCGCGCGAGAGTTTCGATGCATCCGGCTGCACCGGACCGTCCTCGTCGCTCTTGCCCAGGCCGAAAAAGCGACGGCTGGGTTTGACGCGCGGCTGGCCGACCAGTTCGTCGTCCATGCTGCGCGGCTGGGCCACCGGCGTCAGCGGCACCTGGTCAGCCTGCCTTCGCTGCGAGATCGCCTCGACGGCGGCCATGTCGCCATTGCCGATGGCAACCAGGAAATGGTTGCCGTTCTCGCGCAACAGCTTCTGCACGCCCTTGATGGTGTAGCCCTGGTCGTAGAGCATATGGCGGATGCCCTTGATCAGCTCGACATCCTGCGGCCGGTAGTAACGACGGCCGCCGCCGCGCTTCATCGGCTTGATCTGGTTGAAACGCGTTTCCCAGAAGCGCAGCACATGCTGCGGCAAATCGAGATCTTCGGCGACCTCGCTGATGGTACGAAAGGCGTCGGGGCTCTTGTCCATGGGCGAATCCTCACGCTGGACGATGATCCGGCCTAGCTGCCGAATCGGGGCTTATTTCAGCGGTTTATGAAGCAATATTCAAGCCCGGCGTCATGGCGGTGGCGGTTTTCAACCGCGCAGTAGGATTACTTGCCGCTTTTGGCCTTGCCGCTCTGATGGGAGCGCAAGATACGGCTCTTCAGCACGTTGGACGACTTGAAGGTCATCACCCGACGCGGCAGGATCGGCACTTCCTCGCCGGTCTTGGGATTGCGGCCGATACGCTCGTTCTTGGAGCGGACGTGGAATGTCGCGAAGGACGACAGCTTCACCGTTTCGCCGCGCACGATGGCTTCGCAGATTTCATCCAGCACCGCTTCGACGAGTTCGGCCGATTCAGTGCGCGACAGGCCGACCTTCCGGTAAACTGCCTCGGCAAGGTCGGCGCGCGTAAGTGTCTTTCCCCCCATGCGACCGTCCCATCAGCTCAAAACATAAAATTCGGCACAACAACGGCAGAGCCTAAGTAATTGATCCGTCAAGGTCAAGGACCGAAACTGGACCGTTCGGCACTTACCAGCGAACCAGGACAGCGCCCCAGGTGAAGCCGCCACCCATCGCTTCCAGGAGGACGAGATCGCCCTTCTTGATGCGGCCGTCGGCAACGGCCACCGACAGCGCCAACGGCACGGAAGCAGCCGAGGTGTTACCGTGCAAATCGACCGTAACCACCACCTTTTGCTCAGCTATCCCGAGCTTCTTGGCGGAAGCGTCAATAATTCGTTTATTGGCCTGGTGCGGCACGAACCAGTCGAGATCCTCGGCTGAGATACCGGCTTGCGCGAACGTCGCCTCGATGACGTCGGTGATCATGCCGACCGCGTGCTTGAAGACTTCGCGGCCCTCCATCCGGAGATGGCCGACCGTACCCGTCGTTGACGGCCCGCCATCGACAAAAAGCTTGTCCTTGTGCGTGCCGTCGGAGCGCAGGCTGGCCGCCAGAACGCCATGGTCGGCGATCGTGCCCGCGCCCTCGCCCGCTTCCAGGATCATGGCACCGGCGCCGTCTCCGAACAGCACACAGGTCGACCGGTCGCTCCAGTCGAGAATGCGCGAGAATGTTTCGGACCCGATCACCAGGACACGCTTGGCCAGGCCGCCGCGGATGTAGAGATCGGCGGTGGTCACGGCATAGACGAAACCCGAACAGACCGCCTGCATGTCGAAGGCAAAGCCGTGATGCATACCGAGCCGGTTCTGGATCTCGACGGCGGTGGCCGGAAACGTGTTGTTGGGCGTCGAGGTCGCCAGCACGATCAGATCGATGTCGGCGGGCGTGAGACCCGCATTGGCAAGTGCGGCACGTGCCGCCGCTTCCCCCAGCGAAGCCGTCGTCTCGTCATCGCCCGCGATGTGGCGCTGGCGAATGCCGGTGCGCTGGGCGATCCACTCGTCGGAGGTCTCGACCATGCCTTCGAAATCGGCATTCTTCATGATTCGGCGGGGCAGCGCGGCGCCCGTGCCGCGCACGACTGATCTGATCAAAGTTCTTTCCTATTCCTTTGCGTCGGTGACGACGTCGGATTTCCTAGATGACAGGGCGCGCGGGTTGCGCGCATGAAACAGGTCCAGATCGGCCTCGATACGGTCGAGGAGGTTGTTGCGGACCATGTCATAGCCGAGTTCGATCGCGGCGGCGAACCCGTCAGAATCAGCACCGCCATGGCTTTTGACGACGATCCCGCTCAGCCCCAGGAAAACGCCGCCATTGGAGCGGCCGACATCCATCTTTTCGCGCAAGCGGTTGAAGGCGCCCTTAGCGAAGACGTAGCCGATCCTGGCCATCAGGGTGCGGCTCATCGCGGCGCGCAGATAACCCGCTATCTGGCGCGCCGTGCCTTCCGCGGTCTTCAGAGCGATGTTGCCGGCGAAGCCCTCGGTCACCACAACGTCGACCGTGCCCTTGCCGATATCGTCGCCCTCGACGAAACCGTGATAGTTCATCGAGGCCATGTTGGCTTCGCGCAGCATGCGCCCCGCCTCCTTGACCTCTTCCTGGCCTTTGATCTCCTCGACGCCGACATTGAGCAGGCCGACGCTGGGCCGGGCTATGCCGAAGACCGAGCGCGCCATGCCGGTGCCGAGAATGGCAAAATCGATGAGCTGTTGCGCATCGGCCCCAATGGTCGCGCCGACATCCAGCACCACGCTTTCGCCGCGCAATGTCGGCCAAAGGGCTGCGATCGCCGGGCGATCGATGGTGGCCATGGTGCGCAGGCAGAACTTCGACATCGCCATCAGCGCACCGGTGTTTCCCGCGGAAATGCAGGCGTCGGCCGTGCCGGCCTTGACCGCTTCGACGGCCTTCCACATCGATGACTTCCAGCGGCCGTGGCGCAGCGCCTGGCTCGGCTTGTCGTCCATCCTGACCGCAATTTCGCAATGGAAGAATTCGCTGATCTCGGCAAGCTTGGGAAATTTGGCGAGCTCCGGGCGCACGACCTCCTCACGCCCGAAGATGACGAAGCGGATGTCGGGACGACGGGTCGCGACCGTCATGAGCGCTGGAATGACCACGGCTGGTCCGTGATCGCCGCCCATGGCATCGATGGAAATCCTGATCACGCGGTATTTGTCTCACGGTTAGGCGGCAGGTCGTTTAGCGACCGCGAAGGTTCGGCGAAAATAACGGTTTTGGGCTGCCACACAACCGACTTTTCCGTCGCGGGCGAGCTTTTCAGGATTTTCCCAGCAAGGATCGCAGTTTTTGCTGAAATTCATTCTCCGCCGGTTCGGTCTCGCTGCCGGCGTTGAGCGATGCGCCCTGCTTACGCGGATAGGGGTCGATGGCGAGCCCGAAATACTGTTCGGCGAGTGCCCCGACATCGATCGTGTCACCGGAAAATGTCTCTGGACTGTCAGGGCCTTCCGCGTCGAGCAGGATCTCGCCGCCACCATCGAAACCCTGCCGTCCAAGCTTGGAATCCTCGGGCAGCAGCAGCGCTTCGACCGGTTCGTCGATATGCGCTTCGACAGGCTCGAGCGTGACGATGCAGGCCTGGGTGATGTCGGCTTCGACACGACCGCTTATCTTCACGCCATTGCGCTTCCACGACGCGACCAGAAGCTCGGCGCGATAGGATTCGACCGAAATCAACCCGTGCTCCTCGGCCAGTGCCGCACGCTGTGCGGCATCGGCTTCGATAACCAGCGGCAGGCCCTTTTGCGGCAGGCGCGTGATGTTTGCACGGAAGGAGACCGGGCTTTGCGGGTCCACATGCTTCATTGTTCAACCTCCTTGGCGGCGGGAAAGGTCAGCGTGCCGGACACAATCGATTCGGATGTCTGCGCGGCCAGATGATTGCGCGCGTCGGTAATATAGTCGGCCAGTAGCGATGCTTCCAGCCAGGCGCCCGCGTCGGGCCGGACATTGCGGGCAAGAGCCGCGGTCAGCGCTTCATGGTCGTTTCTTTCCAGGGCATCGTCATAGGCAGCGGTTCGGCCATAAAACATCTTTGCCAGCTTTTTCATGCGTTTGGGCACGCCAACGTCGCCAATGCCCAATTCCCGCAACGAATGGTCGACGTCGAGGAAGAACTCGTCGATCAGCACCTGGGCGACCTCTTGCGCCGCACCGCTCTCACCGCGCAACCTGTGCTGGAACAGGAACATGTGCAGCGACAGCATCTCGAAACGGCCAAGCGGCGTGTCTGGCACATTCCAGTGGGAATAAAACACCGTCTGCCGCGCCGCCGCCACGATTTGTGCGTAAAGCGCCTCGGTGATAGCGCGGTTGGCGTAGCGTTCGCGGCCAAAAAAGCGCTGGAACATTGGGGATGGTCTCCTGGGGACCGTTTGTTGAAGTGGGCTTGTTGCATCGGCAAGCAAGCTGGTTTACCGGTTTCGCGGCCCAGCGCAAGTTGCGGCCAGCTAATGGAGTTGTTGTTGCGCGCGCTGAATTTCAAGTCGACCTTCTCGTCCAGGCCCGCCGGCGCGATCTCGCTGCTGATGATCGTTTCGGCACTATCGGCCTGCCACACCTCCAAGATGATCGGCGACCTCAGCCCGAGTGAGACGCTGACGCAAGGTTACGTCATAGACCAGCAGGCAATCGACCTGGTGCCGGTCGGTTCGAGCCGCGAGCAGGTGCTTCTGGCGCTCGGCACGCCGTCGACGACCGCGACCTTCGACAACGAGGCCTTCTATTACATTTCGCAGACGCGCAAGCGCTACGTCGCCTTCGACAAGCCACGGCTCATCGACCAGCATGTGCTGGCGGTCTATTTCGGCGCCGATGGCCGCGTCACCCAGATCGCCAATTACGGGATGAAGGACGGCAAGATGTTCGACTTCATCTCACGCACCACACCGACCGGCGGCAAGGACCAGAACTTCCTCAGCCAGATCATCAACGGTGCCAGCAAGCTGGCACCTAGCATTCCGGGCGGCGGCGCCTAATTCCTTTCGGCTTCCATTCCGGGAGCCTCATCATCTCAGGCGACCAAAAACCCGCGGGAGCGATCCTGCGGGTTTTTGTTATGGCCTCGATCAGGGCAAGATCCCCGTATGTTTGCCGGCGATGCTTAAGCCGTCAAAACCCAAGCCGGTAGATGAGATACCGGCGCATTTACCGCATGCAAGAGATCGGCTTGTTGACGCGTCGACATGGCATTGCTCAACAAAAAACCCGCGGGATCGCTCCCGCGGGTTGTTTCGGGCTGAAGCCTAGATCAGCCGTGCGCGAGCACGGCCAGCAGCAGGAGCGCGACGATGTTGGTGATCTTGATCGCCGGGTTGACGGCGGGGCCAGCGGTGTCCTTGTAGGGATCGCCGACCGTGTCACCGGTCACCGAAGCCTTGTGCGCCTCGGAACCCTTGAGATGCTTGACGCCGTCCTTGTCGACAAAGCCGTCTTCGAAGGACTTCTTGGCGTTGTCCCAGGCGCCGCCGCCAGAGGTCATCGAGATAGCGACGAACAGGCCGTTGACGATGACGCCGAGCAGCGAGGCACCCAGCGCTGCAAAGGCAGACGCCTTCGAGCCCGAGATGAGCAGCACGCCGAAATAGACGACGAGCGGCGCCAGCACCGGCAGCAGCGACGGGATGATCATTTCCCTGATTGCCGCCTTGGTCAGAAGGTCGACCGCGCGGGCGTAGTTCGGCTTCGAGGTGCCGGCCATGATGCCCGGATCCTCGCGGAACTGCTTGCGCACCTCCTCGACGATGGCGCCCGCCGCACGGCCGACGGCCGTCATGGCGATGCCGCCGAACAGATACGGGATCAGCCCGCCGAAGATCAGGCCGGCGACGACGTATGGGTTGGAGAGATCGAAGGAGATCTCGCCCATGCCCTGGAAGTAGGGATATTTGTCGCCATTGGCGGCGAAGAACTTCAGGTCGTTCGAGTACGCGGCAAACAGCACCAATGCGCCGAGACCAGCGGAGCCGATGGCGTAGCCCTTGGTCACCGCCTTGGTGGTGTTGCCGACCGCGTCGAGCGCGTCGGTGGAGTGGCGCACTTCCTTGGGCAGGCCGGCCATTTCGGCGATGCCGCCGGCATTGTCGGTGACCGGGCCGAAGGCATCGAGCGCAACGATCATGCCGGCAAGGCCGAGCATCGTCGTGACCGCGATCGCCGTACCGAAGAGGCCGGCAAGCTGATAGGTCGAGATGATGCCGCCGACGATGACGATCGCCGGCAGCGCCGTCGATTCCAGCGAGACCGCGAGGCCCTGGATGACGTTGGTGCCGTGACCGGTGACCGACGCCTGGGCGATGGAATTGACCGGGCGCTTGTTGGTGCCGGTGTAGTATTCGGTGATGACCACGATGAGACCGGTCACCACGAGGCCGATCAGGCCGCAGATGAACAGGTTCTTGCCGGTGATGACCATGCCGGCGACCGTGCCGACCTCACCCCAGCCGAGCGTCACCTGGGTGGCGACGCCGAGGCCGACGATGGACAGCAGGCCAGTGACGATCAGGCCCTTGTAGAGTGCGCCCATGATCGAGCCGTTGGAACCGAGCTTGACGAAGAAGGTGCCGACGATCGAGGTCAGGATGCAGGCGCCGCAGATGGCGAGCGGATAAAGCATGGCCGCACCCAACACGGCGGTGCCGCCAAAGAAGATGGCAGCCAGAACCATGGTGGCGACGACAGTCACCGCATAGGTTTCGAACAGGTCAGCGGCCATGCCGGCGCAGTCGCCGACATTGTCGCCGACATTGTCGGCGATCGTGGCCGGGTTGCGCGGATCGTCTTCGGGAATACCGGCTTCGACCTTGCCGACGAGATCGCCACCGACGTCGGCGCCTTTGGTGAAGATGCCGCCGCCGAGACGAGCGAAGATCGAGATCAGCGATGCGCCGAAGCCGAGCGAGACCAGCGAGTCGATGACGATGCGGTCATTGGGCTGGAGGCCCATGAAGTGGGTCAGGATGAGGTAGTAGATCGACACGCCGAGCAAGGCGAGGCCAGCAACCAGCATGCCGGTGATGGCGCCCGATTTGAACGCGATGTCGAGGCCGGCAGCGAGGCTGTTCGATGCGGCCTGCGCCGTGCGAACGTTGGCGCGAACGGAGACATGCATGCCGATGAAGCCGGCGGCGCCTGAAAGCACCGCTCCGATCAGGAAGCCGATCGCGGCGGTGATGGACAGCAACCACCAGGCGAGCACGAGGACGACGACGCCAACGATGGCGATGGTGGTGTACTGACGCGCCAGATAGGCTTGTGCGCCCTCGCGGATAGCCGCGGAGATTTCCTGCATGCGTGCATTGCCCTGATCGGCCGCAAGGACCGAACGTGTCGCCCAGATGGCGTAAAGGATTGAAAGCAGGCCGCAGGCGATGACGGCGGAAATAATTGTCATTGCCGGATTTTCCTCGATTGATGGCCCAAAAGAACCCCTCCCTGGGCCGTTGAGACAAAGACCGGATTCCGAGCACGGAATCCGCCTCTTCGCAGCGGTGTATGCGAAACAGGGCTGCGAACGTCAAGATATTGTTCGGTTTTTGCCCGGCTTTCGCCCAAATGGTTGGGACCAGGCGGCGGCTGCCGTCAGCACCCTGCGATTAGATCGATTGAAATTAGCCCTGACGCAGGACGCGGCTACTCTGCCTCCCGGCCCATCCGGCGCGCCGTGTAGCGCTCTATGGCCGACAGGCCGTCATAGATCAGCACGGCAAGGGCTGCCACGATCAGGCCGCCCTGGAGGATGAAGGCGAGATTGTTGGATAACAACCCGGCGATGATCACTTCGCCCAGCGTTTTGGCTGCCACGGTCGAACCGATGGTCGCGGTGGCAAGGCTGATCACCACCGACAGCCTGATGCCGCCGAGAATGATCGGGGCGCTGAGCGGCAGTTCGACCTTGGTGAGCCTTTGCCAACCGGTCATGCCGGCGCCGCGCGCCGCCTCGACGACATTGGCAGGTAGCGTCGTCAGGCCGGTCAGCGCGTTCTCGAAGATCGGCAGCAGACCGTAGAGAAACAGCGCGATCAGTGTCGGCTTCTCGCCGAAGCCGACGGCCGGCACAGCGAGTGCCAGCACCGCCACGGGCGGAAAGGTCTGGCCGATGTTGACCAGGCTGCGCGATAGCGGCAGGAATTCGGCGCCGGCGGGCCTGGTGACCAGGATGGCAAGCGCCACCGCAACGATGGTTGCTGCCACGGTGGCGATCAGAACCGTGCGCAAATGCAGCAATGTCAGCGTCAGCAGGCTGCCCTGGTTGTAGATCACCGGCGCATTGTTTTCGGTCAGCGGCTTCAGCAGCGGCACGAACCAGCCGGGATTGGTGACGAAGGCAACGAGCAGCATCACCAGGGCAAGTCTGAGCAGCGATGGAAGCCAGGCCTTCATGCGGGCCTCGCCGCGCGCTTCACCAGCCCGTCGACGGTGACGCGGCCAAGCGGCTTGCCATCGGCGCCTTTGACCGGCAGCGCCGGCCGGCCCGTCCACAACAATTCGGCCAGCGCGTCACGCTGGCTGGCGTCGCCGGGGATCGCCTCGCCTTCGGCGGAGCCCTTCTCCACGGCATCGCGGACCCGACCGAGCGACAGCAACCGGAACGGCCTTTCGCTGGCGCCGACCAGGGTCTCGACGAAGGCGCTTGCCGGCTTTGCCAGGATCTCGGCGGGCTTGGCGTATTGCACCAGCTTGCCGGCATCCATGACCGCGATCTTGTCGCCCATATGCACGGCCTCTTCCATGTCGTGGGTGACCAAAATGATGGTGGTGCCGAAGCGCTTCTGGATCGCCAGCAGATCTTCCTGCGCCTTGTTGCGGATGATCGGGTCGAGGGCGCCGAACGGTTCGTCCATCAACAGCACGTTGGGCTCGGCGGCGAGCGCGCGGGCAACGCCGACGCGCTGTTGCTGGCCGCCGGACAGTTCGTGCGGGTAGCGCGGCCCGAAGGCTTCGGGGTCAAGCTGATAGAGCGTCATCAGTTCGTCGACCCGGGCCTTGATGCGGTCCTTGTCCCAACCGAGCAGCACCGGCACGGTGGCAATGTTCTGCGCCACCGTACGATGCGGGAACAGGCCGTGACCCTGGATGGCGTAGCCGATGCTGCGGCGCAGCTCATAGCCAGGCAGCGAACGATTGTCGGCGCCGTCGAGCTTGATGACGCCCGAGGTCGGCTCGACCAGCCGGTTGATCATGCGCAGCAGCGTCGTCTTGCCGGAACCGGACGTGCCGACAATGACGGCGATGGTGCGCGGCTCGATGACCATCGACACGTCATCGACCACGGTCGTCGCGTCATAGCGCTTGGTAATGCCTTCGATCTCGATCATGCCGTTTCAACCCTGCGCCTGGTGGCGGTCATTTCGATCACCGCATCGAGGATGATGGCGGCGGCAAAGGCGAGCGCGACCGTTGGCACCGCGCCGAGCAGCACAAGGTCCATCGCCGTCTGGCCCACACCCTGGAAGACGAATACGCCGAAACCGCCGCCGCCGATCAGCGCGGCAATGGTGGCGAGGCCGATGTTCTGCACCAAGACGATGCGGATGCCGGTGAGGATGACGGGAAAAGCCAGCGGAAACTCGACGCCGAACAGGCGCTGGCGTTCGGTCATGCCCATGCCGCGTGCCGCGTCGTTGGCGGCGCGCGGCACGCCAGCGAGACCGACCACGGTGTTGGCCACCACCGGCAGCAGGGAATAAAGGAACAGCGCGACGAAGGCGGGGGCTGTGCCGATGCCGCGAATGCCGAGCGCGGCAGCCCCCGGCACATGCGTGGCCACCCAGCCGAGCGGCGCGATCAGCAGGCCGAACAGCGCGATCGAGGGAATGGTCTGGATGATGTTGAGCACGTTGAGAACCCCAGCGCGCAGACTTTCGACACGATGGCAGAGAATACCGAGCGGCAGGCCGACGACCACTGCCGCAAGCAGCGACCCTAGCGCCAGCGTCACATGCTTGGAGCCCTCCGCCCAGAAACTGTCGGCGCGGTTGAAATATTCCTTCAGGATCGACAGATTGTCCCAGCTTCCCGAAATCAACAGCAGCCCGATCGCCAAAGCCGAGACCGCAAGCACGCCAACCCGTGCCAATGGCGACAGGTCCAGCCGTGTCAGCACATCGGCGAGCAAAAGCGTGAAGGCAAAGATCAGAATCCAGAAACCGGAAGCCGGCGAAACTCTCGCAAAGGTGTTGCCCTCCGGCGTGAGGAATGTTCCGGCGACGCCGATCAGCAGCGCGAGCGCGGCAAGCGCCACCACGCTGGCGGCAAGGCGCAGCGCAAGCGGTGTCTTGAACAGCGCGATGAGTGTTGCGGCGACGATGATGACGAGCAGCAGCGTCCCGGTGGTTGCCGGCAGCGCCTCAAGAATTGAGCGCGCCTGGCCGGGGACGATGCGGTTGGCACGGAACGTGGCAAAGGGCGCGGCAAAAGCCGCGTAGGCTGATATAGCGGCGATGACCACGCCGAGCTTGTCGAAGCGGATGTTCACGCCCTCCCCCGTCAGTCGATCCGGCGCGCCACGAAAGCGGCGCGCCGGAATCGTCCTACTTCAGGAAGCCGTTCTTCTTCAAAAAGTCCTCGGCGACGCCCTTGACCGGCTCGCCGCCGACCTGCACGCGACCATTCAGCTCCTGCAGCGTGACGAGGTCGAGCTTGGCGAAGACCGGCTTCAGCAGCGTCTCGATCTCGGGATGTTGCTTCAGCACCGCTTCACGGATGATCGGCGCCGGCTGGTAGACCGGCTGCACGCCCTTGTCGTCGTTGAGCACGACGAGCCCGGACGGTGCGATGCCGCCATCGGTGCCGTAGACCATAGCCGCATTGGCGCCGTTGGTCTGGTTGGCAGCCGCGGCGATGGTTGCCGCGGTGTCGCCGCCTGAGAGAGTGATCAGTTGGTCCGGCTTCAGCGTGAAGCCATAGGTGGTCTGGAAGGCCGGCAGTGCAGCCGCCGAATTGACGAACTCGGCGGAAGCCGCCAGCACCACCTGACCGCCGCCCGCGACATATTTGCCGAAGTCGGTGAGTGTGGCGAGTTTGTTGGTCTCGGCGACTTCCTTGCGCAGCGCGATCGCCCAGGTGTTGTTTGCGGGCGACGGCGACAGCCAGACGATCTTGTTGGCGTCGTAGTCGAGCTTCTTGGCCGTTTCATAGGCCTTGGCGGCATCCTTCCAGACCGGGTCGTCGGCCTTCTCGAAGAAGAAGGCGGCGTTGCCGGTGTATTCGGGATAGATGTCGATCTCGCCGGCGGTGATCGCCTTGCGCACCACCGGCGTGCCGCCGAGCTGGATGCGGTCCGATGTCTTGATGTTGTTGGCGTTGAGGACGAGCTGGATGATGTTGCCGAGCACGCCGCCCTCGGTGTCGATCTTCGAAGAGACAACCACCTGGGCATTGGCGGAAGCCACCGTAATGCCGAGCGCCAATGCCGCGCCGGCCAGAAACTTGACTGAAAACATTGTGGAACCCCTAGCTATGAACCGAAACGCGATGACCGCATATGAGCATGGCTTCAACGGCCAGTCGGGGCACACGGTTTCATAACAAGGGGGATCAGCGCAATATTTTTGTTCGGAAGGCCGATTTTGAGGCGACGCTGGCGATCTGCTGCCATCTGGCGGATAATGCCATAGAGTGCGGGTGGCAAACACGGAGAGCGTGTCATGGCCATACACAAAGTCGGCTACCTCATCGGAAGTCTTGCCCGGGAATCCATCAACCGCAAGCTCGCGAAGGCGCTCGTTCAACTGGCTCCTCCGGAACTTGAAATGACGGAAATCGCCTTCAGGGATCTGCCTCTTTACAGCTACGATTATGATGCGGATTTCCCGCCGGTCGCCCGGGATTTCAAAAAGGCGATCGCGTCCGTTCAGGCCGTCCTGTTCGTTACCCCGGAGTACAACCGCTCGATCCCTGGCGGATTAAAGAACGCGATCGACTGGGCGAGCCGCCCCTATGGAAAGAATTCATTCGCGCGCAAACCGTCCGCCGTCATCGGAACATCGCCGGGCGCCATCGCAACCGCTGTCGCCCAACAAAGCCTGCGCAGCGTTCTGAGCTTCTGCAACTCACCCCAGATGAATGCGCCGGAAGCCTATATCCAGTTCACGCCGGGACTGATAACGGACGACGGCGAAGTGACGGTCGAATCCACCGAGGACTTCCTGCGCAACTACATGGCTGAGTTCCATATGTTCATAGCGAGGGTGCTTCAGGTGTTGCCGCCGGACGCGTAGGTTTGGTGTCAAGCCGGGCGCGCGCTCGTCACCTTCAGCGCGCCCAGCGCCACGAAGCACAGGACGGTGACCGGAAAGACTATCCAGTTCAGCATCTCCCAGCCCCAGGCGTTGTAGACCATGCCCGACATCAGTGAGGCGCAGGCGACGGAGCCGAACAGGACGAAGTCGTGGAAGCCTTGCACCCTGCCCTTTTCCGACGGCCGGTAGGTGGAGGCCACCATTGCGGTCGCGCCAATGAAGCCGAAGTTCCAACCAAGGCCCAGCAGGATCAGCGACGTCCAGAACTGCCACAGCGCCAGGCCCGACAGAGCGACAATGGCGCAGCCGATGAGCAGGATCAGGCCGGTGGTCACAATGCGTTCGGCGCCGAAGCGATGGATCAGCGAGCCGGTGAAGAAGCTTGGCGCAAACATCGCCATGACGTGCCAGGAGATGCCCAGCGTCGCGTCGGTCTCCGACAGTCCGCAGCCGACCATGGCCAGCGGTGCGCCCGTCATGACGAAGCTCATCAGCGCGTAGCTGCCGACCGCACAGAAAAGCGCGGCGACGAAACGCGGCTGCGTGACGATTTCAGCCAGTGGTCTGGCGTCGCTGTCGGCGATCTCCACCTTGCCGGATGCTTTCGCCGGCAGCCGCAGGAAGGACAGGATGATGGCGCCGACGGCGGCCAGCGGCAGGATGGACACGAACGAACCGGCAAACATGACCGGCGCCAGCGATTCGCGGGTGAAGATGACAATCTGCGGCCCGAGGATAGCGGTGACGATGCCGCCGGCCAGCACGAAGGAGATGGCGCGCGCCTTGAATTCCGGCGGTGCGTTGTCAGCGGCGGCGAAGCGGAACTGCTGGACGAAGGCGCCGCCGACACCGATCGTGAGCAAGCCAAAGGCAAACAGCCAGAAGCTCCCTTGAAAAAGCGCAAGCGTGGCGACGAGGCCGCCAAGCGCCGTGACGATCGTTCCGGTCATGAAGCCGCCGCGCTGGCCCATTCTGCGGATGATGGCCGCTGCGGGCAGCGCGCCGAGCGCCACGCCGATGTTGAAGCCGGTGATCGGCGCTGTCGCCAATGATTTGTCGGGGCCAAGCAGATATTGCCCGGCCAGCGCGCCCACGGAGATGGCGATGGGGGCCGCCGAGCCGATGATCGCCTGCGATGCGGCCAGGATCAGCGCCGTGCGGCGCGCCTCGCTGCCTGCCTCGACGGCGATTGCCGTCATGATGCGTCCTTGCCGCGCCCCTCGCCACGCACCCGGCGTGACACACGGTCGAGCACGGCATTGACCAGCTTCGGCTCGTCTTCCTCGTAGAAGGCCTTGGCGATGTCGACATATTCGGAGACTATGACGGCGACCGGGACATCCTCGCGCTTCATCAGTTCGTAGACGCCGGCGCGCAGGATGGCGCGCAGCGTCGAATCGAGCCGCGACAGCGGCCAGTCCTCGGTCAGCGCCTGGCGGATGATCGGATCGATGGTCTTCTGGTTCTCGACGACACCCGCCAGGATAGCGCGAAACCATTGCGCATCGGCCTCGCGATAGAGCGCGCCGTCGACTTCCTTGCCAAGGCGAAACGCCTCGTACTCGGCGGTGATCTCGAAGACACCGCTGCCGGCGACATCCATCTGATAGAGCGCCTGCACGGCGGCCAGACGGGCAGCGCCGCGCTTGTTGGCGTGGCGCATCGCGGGCTGCCCGGGCGAAGCGGGTTCGCTCACGATCGCGCTCCCAATTGTTCCTTGAGGGCAATCATGGTCAGCGCCGCACGCGCGGCAAAGCCGCCCTTGTCGCCTTCCGAGCGCTTGGCGCGAGTCCAGGCCTGGGCGTCATTCTCGGTGGTGAGGATGCCGTTGCCGATGCAGACCGAATCCTGCACGCTCAAATCCATGAGCGCGCGGCTGGATTCATTGGCGACAATGTCGAAATGGTAAGTGTCGCCGCGGACGACGGTGCCCAGCGCGACAAAGCCATCATAATGTGTGCCGCCTTCCGTCGCGCCGTCCAGTGCAAAGGTGATCACCGCGGGGATCTCCAGCGAACCTGGAACGGTGACGACGTCGTAAGTCGCGCCCGCTTCATCGAGCGCGCTTGTCGCGCCGTCGAGCAGCGCATCGGCAAGGTCGTCGTGAAAGCGCGCTTCGACAATGAGCAGATGCGCCTTCGCCTTCGGACGAATGAAGGCTTTGCCGTGTTGGGATGTACCAGCCATAAAAGTCTCCGGGGAGTTGCCGGTGACTTAGGCCGAAGCCGGGTTCATCGCAAGCGGAAGATTGCTGGATGGACTCCTGTCCTATCGATCCTCTCGCGTATGCCACAGGCGCAACACAGAAATTGTCGTGTTCTGTATCTCGTAACGAATTTCGTAGCTGCCCACCAAAATGCGACGCACTTCTCGTGGTTCGAACTCTTCCAGTCTCTCACCGATGCGCGGATATTCGACCAACCGTGCCGGCGCGGCAGTAAGCGACTGCACGGCACGTGCGGCCGCCGGGCCATTTGCTAGCACGAGAAAATCATGTAGCCGGACCAAGTCGGACAAAGCCTTGTTGGTCCATTTCAACTCCATCAACGAGGCACCGGCAGTGGCTTGTCGGTACCAAGACTCTCAGCCCACGCCTGCACGGCCTGGTGATCGATGACCCGTCCTGCGTCGACATCGGCCATTGCTTCAAGCGTGAGCCGTCGGCGCTCCTCCTCCAATTCCACCCACGCGGAAAGAGCTTGTTTGACGATCCAGCCGCGTGGGCGCTCAAGGCGGGCAGCCAGTTGATCTACCTTTTCAGCCAGCGGCAGCGGAACGTGAGCGGTGATTACTTTTGTATCCATCAGAGCCTCACAATCAGATCTAATCATAGCGATTAAAACTGATTAAGTCGAGGCCAGCAGCACTTAAAGCCCCTCTTTCGTCGCCTCGACCAGCCGCGCCGCATAACGCGCCATGGTGTCGATCTCGAGATTGACGCGGTCGCCGACCTTGCGCTCGCCCCAGGTGGTCACGGTCAGCGAATGGTGGATCAAAAGCACGTCGAAGCGCGCGCCTTCGACCTTGTTGACGGTGAGCGAGGTGCCGTCGAGCGCGACCGATCCCTTGGGCGCAATGAACTTCGCCAGGTCGCGCGGCGCCTCCAGCGTGAAGCGCACGGCATCGCCCTCATCCTTGCGCTCGATGATCTCGGCCATGCCGTCGACATGGCCCGAAACGATGTGGCCGCCGAGTTCGTCGCCGATCTTCAGCGCCCGCTCCAGATTGACTTTGGTGCCGGATTTCCAGCCCGAGGCCGTGGTCAGCCGCAAGGCTTCCTCCCATGCTTCAACCTCGAACCAGCGCGCATTCGAAACGCTGTCGGGCAAGGCCGTGACTGTCAGGCAGACGCCGCCGCAGGAGATCGAGGCGCCGATGGCGATGGTCTGCGGGTCATAGGCTGTGTCGATGCGCAGCCCCACCCCTTCCCTGAGCGGCTTGACGGACGCGACAGTGCCGACATCGGTGACAATTCCGGTAAACATCGGTGTTGATCCCTAGAGGTCTCTTATCCACTCGGCGTAGCTGTCTTCGCCAAAGCGCATCTCGCGCAGTTTGCGAAATCCTGCCGGGATATGGTCGGCGTCGATCGGCGATGCAATGCCGTCGTCGCCGATTGCATCCGGTCCCTGGAACAGCACGATGCGGTCGACCAGCCCGTCGGCCAGGAAAGCGCTCGCCACCTTGGCGCCGCCCTCGACCAGCACGCTGGCCATGCCGAGCGCGGCCAGATCCTCGAGTAGTTCCGGCAAGGCTACGCCGCCCTCGTGCGTCTCGGTGCCGATAAAGCGCACGCCGGCGCGTTCGAGTGCTGCGCGCCGCAGCGGATCGGCCTCCAGGCAAGCGGCGATATAGAGCGGCACGCGGTCGACGCCTGAAACCAGCTTCGAGGCCTCCGGCAACCTGATCTGGCGGTCGAGCACGATGCGGGCAGGCGAACGGTTCTCAAGCCCCGGCAAACGCACCGTCAGGGCCGGATCATCCTCAAGGGCGGTGCCGATACCAACCAGTATGGCGTCCGCCTCAGCCCGCATCAGATACACTTCTCGGCGCGCGATATCGCCGGTGATCGACACCTGCCCGTCACCTTCCCTGCCGATCTTGCCGTCGCTGGAAAGCGCAAGCTTGAGAATCACTTCCGGGCGTTTTCTCAACGATCGAATCAAATAGCCGGCCATCTGCTCGGCGGCTTCCGCCGCCAGCACCTTCTCGACCACCTCGGCACCGGCCGCGCGCAGGATCGCATAACCCTTGCCGGACACGCGCGAATCGGGATCGCTGGCGGCACCGACGACCCGCGCAACGCCGGCATTGACCAGCGCATTGGCGCAAGGCGGCGTGCGGCCGTGGTGGGCGCAAGGTTCCAGCGTGACGTAGGCGGTGGCGCCGCGCGCGAGGTCGCCGGCCTCGGCCAGGGCCTCGGTCTCGGCATGCGGACGGCCGCCGACAGCGGTGACGCCGGTGCCGACGATCATCGGACCATTGCCGTCATCGCGTACGATCAGCGTACCGACAGACGGGTTGGTCGCGGTGCGCCCGGCATTTTTTCGCGACAGTCTGAGTGCCGCCGCCATGAAGCGGCGATCAAGGGCGGCCTGTTCGCTTGCAGTCATGCTCAGCTGGCTTCCTCTTCACCCTTGACTTCGTCGCCCTTGAGCTCGCCCAGCAATTCATGGAAATCCTTGGCCTCGCGAAAATTGCGGTAGACCGAGGCGAAACGGACATAGGCGACATCGTCGAGCGACTTCAGCGCTTCCATGACCAGGCGGCCGACTTCTCCCGAAGCAACCTCCGTCTCGCCGGAACTTTCGAGCTGGCGCACGATGCCTGTCACCGCGCGGTCGATGCGTTCGGGATCGACATTGCGCTTGCGCACGGCGATCTCCACCGAGCGCAACAGCTTGTCGCGGTCGAAGGGCACTTTGCGGCCCGATTTCTTGACCACGACGAGGTCGCGCAACTGCACGCGTTCGAAGGTGGTGAAACGGCCGCCGCAATCGGGGCAGACGCGCCGCCTGCGGATCGCCGCGCCATCCTCGGCGGGGCGCGAATCCTTCACCTGCGTATCTTCCGACTGGCAATAGGGACAGCGCATGGAGAAGCCTTTGGTTGGCGAATCTGGTGAAGCGAAAGGCTTAGAGGTTTTTGCAGCGATGGCAAAGTGTCGCCAACAGCTCCCTCGCCCTTCAGAGATAGCGAGGCGCAAGCAGGATTGCCAGCCTCGCCAGCAGCCGCACAGCGTACCCATGTCTTCAGGGAGCAACGTCGGCGGTCGGAAACCCGCACGATGCGCCGAGACTACGATAGGCCTTGGTGAAGCCGTCCATGGATATGCTTCCAACCGGCGCATCGCCGAAGGAGACGTCAAGCACCGATGCCCGGCGCATGGCGCGCAGGAGCGCCAGGCTGGTCTTGGACTGGTTGTCGACGGTCCAGCTGAGCCGGCCGTTGACGGCGCCATCGGAATGGAGCTTGGCAGTGACGCGGCCCTTGTCGTCGCCGAAAGTGGCGGCAACCGACTTGCCGGCCGGCAAGGCCTTGTTGTCGACGGCGATCGTTACGGACGGGTAGGCATCCGGCGGCAGTGCATCGCCGTTCGTGATGATGAGCGTCAGAACGCCGCTCTCGCCGCCAGCGCCGATAAAGGCGGTCGAGGCCGCGCAGGTCTTGCGCAGATCCTCACCGGTGTCGACCTCGTCGACCAGGGTCGACCATCTGCCAAAGGTTTCGAGCTTGGGTGCCGTCTGGGCGGGCGCCGCGGGCTCGGGCTGAGGTGCGGGTTGCGCAGGAGCGGGTTGCGCGGGCGCGGCTTGAGCAGGGGCGGTTTGCGCCAAGGCGTTGCCGGCGAAAGGCCCGGCGATCAAAGCAGCCAGGGCGCCAACGGCGCCAAGGTCGGCGAAACGAAATGGTCGCATCATCAAGGCTCCTGCCGGTCGCCCCGGCCTGCTGAAACGACGCTCGTCGTTGCAGCAGGCGGCAAAACTTCCTATCGCGTCAGCCGAGATAGGGATAGAGCGGGAAGCGATCGGTCAGCGCCACGACCTTAGCCTTGACCGCTGCTTCGACGGCGGCATTGCCCTCGTCGGAATTGGCGACCTTGAGACCATCCAGCACTTCGGCGATCAGCTTGCCGATCTCTCGGAATTCGGCCTGGCCGAAGCCGCGCGTGGTGCCGGCCGGGGTGCCGAGACGCACGCCCGAGGTGACAAAAGGCTTTTCCGGGTCGAACGGAATACCGTTCTTGTTGCACGTGATGTTGGCGCGGCCCAGCGCCGCCTCGGCGCGCTTGCCGGTGGCGTTCTTCGGACGCAAATCGACCAGCATCAGATGGTTGTCTGTGCCGCCGGAGACGATGTCGAGACCGGTTTCCTTGAGGCTGGAGGCGAGCGCCTTGGCGTTGGCGGCGACGCTCTCGGCATAGACCTTGAAGCTTGGCTTCAGCGCTTCGCCGAAGGCAACCGCCTTGGCGGCGATGACATGCATAAGCGGGCCGCCCTGCAGGCCGGGGAACACCGCCGAATTCATCTTCTTGGCGATGTCCTCGTCATTGCACAGGATCATGCCGCCACGCGGGCCGCGCAGCGACTTGTGCGTCGTGGTCGTCACGACGTGGGCATGCGGCAGCGGCGACGGATGCACGCCGCCGGCGACCAGCCCGGCGATGTGCGCCATGTCGACCATCAGATAGGCGCCGACCGCGTCGGCGATCTCGCGAAAACGCTTCCAGTCCCAGACGCGGGAATAGGCGGTGCCGCCGGCCAGGATCAGCTTCGGCTTGGTTTCATGCGCGGTCTTCTCGATGGCATCCATGTCGAGCAGATGGTCGTCCTGGCGCACGCCATAGGAGACGACCTTGAACCATTTACCGCTCATGTTGACCGGCGAACCGTGGGTCAGATGGCCGCCGGAATTGAGGTCGAGGCCCATGAACGTGTCGCCCGGCTGCAAGAGCGCCAGGAAGACGGCCTGGTTCATCTGGCTGCCGGAATTCGGCTGGACATTGGCGAAGTTGCAGCCGAACAGCTTCTTGGCGCGCTCGATGGCCAGTTCCTCGGCCACGTCGACAAACTGGCAGCCGCCGTAGTAGCGCTTGCCCGGATAGCCCTCGGCATATTTGTTGGTCATGATCGAGCCCTGCGCCTCAAGCACCGCGCGGGAAACAATGTTTTCCGAGGCGATCAGCTCGATCTCGTGGCGCTGGCGGCCGAGTTCGTTGCGGATGGCGCCGAAAATCTCCGGATCGGCGTCGGCCAGCGTGGTTTCGAAGAAGGATTCGAATTTGTTCGACACTGCCGCTGCTGTTGCCATGGCCTGAAATCCTCGGGGTTCGGGGGCAATTTTGTTTATGCATGTCGTTGCTCAAACCGCTGTACACTTTTGGGCAACCTGCACGCGGCGCCATTAACACAGTTGTTTTCGCCCCGCCACGTTTGCCACGCGAAATTTGCTGGCCGGATTGCGCCAGCCAGGCCCGCGCGTCGTTATTTCCTCGCCTTCCGGCCCCTCAGCAATGCCTCGGTGAGCGTGATCTCGGTAAACAGCGCCTGCGACGTATGGTCGTTGATCTCGCCGCTGCGAAACATGGCGCGCACGGCTTCGCGCTCGGCTTCGATGCCCGCAAATCTCAATTCGAGCTCCAGCCTTCCGGCTTCGCGCGCCTCGGCGCGGGCCTCATCGGCTTCGTCCGAGGCGGCGATGCGGCGCCGGTACCCGGCGACGATGCTGTCGGCGGCGGCAAGCCTGGCGCCGGGCACCTCGCCTCCCTCATCATCTGCGGCTCCGGCGATGCTCTCGATGCGCGCGATTGCCGCCTTGGCGGCGCCGACACGCGCCAGCCGCTCCTCGGCGGCGCCGGCATCCTCACCGGGCTCGACCAGCCCCTTGGCGATCGTCGGCAGAGCGAGACTGGCGAAGACCAGCGAACAGATGATGACGCCGGCGGCCAGGAAAATGACCAGATCGCGCGCCGGAAACGGCGAACCGTCCGGCATGGCGAGCGGCAGCGACAATATGCCGGCCAGCGTGATGGCGCCGCGCACGCCGGCCACCGAACCGGCGAGCCGCACGCGCAACCCGAACGGCTCCACCTTGCGCTTGCCGAGACGTGCGGCGATGCCGGCTGCGAGATCGCCTACCCATATCCACAGGAAGCGCAACGCGATCAGGCACAGCGTCAGCGCCACGACGGTCGCGATCGGCTGGATGATCGGGTGCAGGCTCATGAGTTCCGGCGGCACATGGCGGATGATGTCGGGAAGCTGCAGGCCGAGCACGATGAAGAGAGCACCGTTGAAAACGAAGGAAAGCGTCGTCCACAGCGACATCGTCTGCATGCGGGCCGAGACGCCGAGGAAGCGAAACACGCCGGAGCCGCCGGTGAGCAGGCCGGCGGTAACAGCCGCCAGAATACCGGACGCTCCGACATGCTCGGCGCCGAGATAGGCGATGAAGGGCAGCAGAACCATCACCAGCACCTGCGCTTCGGCCGGCACGCCGCCGATCCGGTTGAGCAATTGCAGCAGCTTGGCGGCAACGAACAGCGCCGCGACGCCGATCAGGATGCCGATCGCCACGGCATAGAGAAAACTGAGCGAAGCCGCGGCAAGGGAAAAGCTGCCGGTCAGCACTGCTGCGACGGCGAAGCGGAACATGACGAGGCCTGAAGCGTCGTTGAGCAGCGACTCGCCTTCGAGAATGTGCATCAACCGCGCCGGGACGACATTCCTGTCGACGATCGAGGACACGGCCACCGCGTCGGTCGGCGACAGCACCGCGGCAAGCGCAAAAGCGACCACCAGAGGGATGCTCGGCACCAGCCAATGCAAGGCATAGCCGAAGCCGACAATGGTGAAGAAGACCAGCCCTATGGCCAGATCCAGGATCGGTCCGCGCAGCGCCATCAGTTCACGCTTCGGTGCGCCATAGGCATCGCCGAACAGCAGCGGCGGAATGAACACCAGCAGGAACAGTTCCGGATTGATCTCGACATGGATGCCGCGCACCGGCCAGGCGAGCGCGGCACCGATCGCAATCTGCAGCACCGGCAACGGCACCCGCACCAGACGAACCAGCGCGCCGGAAAGCGCCACGAAGACGAGCACGACCAGAATGAAGACAGCGACTTCCATGGTCCGGTTCCAGGCTTTCCCGCCGACCATGCGCAAAGCCGGCCGATCCGTCCAGCCGCCCTCCCGTGAAAAACGCCGCGGCACCCAATCAATGAAAAAAGGCCGCCCTGAGAGGCGGCCTTTTTAAATAGAAATCAAATACTTAAAGCGCGGACGTGATCTGCAGCTCGTTGTTGCCATCAAGCGCGTAGACGTCGTCGCGGAACTGCACCACGCCCGGACCGGTCGACCATGCCGAGAGATAGAGGAAGTGGACCGGCACCGGATTGGTGACCTGGATCGGCGTGTTTTCACCGGTCTTGATCGCCGCCTCGAAATGCTGGCGGTCCCAGCCGGGCGTGTCGCGCAGGATCCAGGTGACGAGGTCGCGCACATTCTGCACGCGCACGCAGCCCGAGGAATCGAAACGCAACATCTTGCCGAACAGGCTCTGCTGCGGCGTGTCGTGCATGTAGACGCCGTCAGGGCTCGGGAAATTGATCTTCACCGAAGCCATGGCGTTTTCCGAGCCGGGATCCTGGCGGAACCGGTACTTGGCGGCGTCGTCGGTCGACCAGTCGACATTCATCGGATCGACTTCGCTGCCATCGGGCGCGAACAGGCGGATGTGGCTGTTCTTGAGATAATCGGGATTTTTCCGCATCAGCGGAATGATGTCCTTGCGCACGATCGAGACCGGCGCGTTCCAGTATGGATTGACGATGATCTCGGTGATCTTGGAATTGACGATCGGCGTCTGGCGATCAATCTTGCCGACGATCGCGGTGTGGCGAAGCACGACGCGGTCGTTCTCAACCGCTTCGACCTGGGCTGCCGGAATGTCGACCAGCACGTAGCGGCTGCCCAGCGTGCCGGCCTTCTCGCGCAGCCGCTGCAGATTGGTCTGCAACTGGCCAAGCCGGATCTGCGCCGAAACGTTCATCGCCGCATAGGTGTATTTGCCCATCGAGCCATCAGCCGGCAGGCCGTGACGCAGTTGGAAGCGCTTGACTGCCGAGTCGACATAGGAATCGAAAGCCGTCGAAATGCCGGCGCTCTGCGACAGGTCGCCCGCGACCATCAGGCGCTTGCGCAATGGCACCACATCGGGATCATCGACGCCAAGCTGCAGCTTCTTGGTCGCGGGAACATCGACCCAGCCACCCTGCCCGACAATGTTCTGGTACTGCGCGACCGCCTGTTCCGTGAAGGCAACGGTCTGCGGGCTGAAGATCGGCAGCGTCGAGGCCACCTTGCCACCCTCGCTGGCGCGGGCGTCGAACTGGTCGTCCCAATTGCCGCGCGCCGAGGATTTCAGGATATCACCGATCACATCCTGCGCATTGGCGCCGCCAGCGACCACCGCGGCTGCGAGCGCGGAGGCTCCGGACAGGAAAAAACGACGGCTGGTTTTCATGGACGTTCCAGACATTGGTAGCAGTTCGATCACTTGCTGCGTTGATCACCGGGCGATCTCGCCCGCACTCTAAAATTGGCAATCTTAACAATTAGCCAACCATGGTCCGTATCAGCTTGGTGTGACAATGCACAGGCGCGATACGGGCTGCGGGTGAACGCATGGTCTTCACCACAGCATCACTGCCACTCTCGGTTCCATTGGAATATGGCGGCAACGTGGCCTAGCGGCCAAATCCGACCGGCCAGTATTCCGAAAAGAACGGACCGTGCTTTTTGGGTATCGATCGGTGATCGGCCGCCCAGTATAACGACCAGCCAAATCAAAGAAAGGCCGATGCCTCTCGGCACCGGCCCTGACTGAAGGTCGATATTTCGGCCGCGCTTCTGTGGCGCGGGCCGGATCCGATGCGGCGGATGTCTTACATCCGGTAAGCGATGGTGTCGTTCCAGAAGCGGTCGAGCCGCTGCAGAGCGCGGTTCATCTGCTTGAACTCGTCGGTGTTGATGCCGCCGACCTGTTCGATCGAGCCGACATGACGCTCATAGAGGCCGGCGACGACCTCCGCCACCTCATTGCCCTTGGGCGTCAGCGAGACACGGACCGAACGGCGGTCGATGCGCGAGCGCTGATGGTTGATGAAGCCGAGATCGACCAGCTTCTTCAGATTGTATGAGACGTTCGAGCCGAGATAGTAGCCACGCGAGCGCAGCTCGCCCGCGGTCAGTTCGGAATTGCCGATGTTGAACAGCAGCAGTGCCTGGATGGCATTGATGTCGGAACGGCCGTTGCGGTCGAATTCGTCCTTGATCACATCAAGCAGGCGGCGGTGCAGCCGCTCAACAAGCTGCAGCGATTCCATGTACAGGGAACGGATAGCCTCACGGCGATCGTCGGATACGTTGGCGGTCTTCGCCGCCGGACGCGAATTGATCATTGTCTTTGCCTCTCGTTTGTCGCCCTGGTGATTTTTTGTTTTTCACCTTGATCGCGACACTATCGAATACTCATAAAATTCGACTTAAACGCTAGGGCTAACAAGAGCTTACCGGTAAGAGGTTTCGGAAGAGGCTTAACGAACGGTCACCCGAGCAAGAATAATTAACCTAAAGATTTCGGCAACGATTGCAGGGCTCATTCGAGGCGACAGCCGGGCCGCCAATGGGTTCAACGGCTTAGTGGCGGACCGGGCGCTTCTGCAGGTAGATGACGACGCGAAAGACGATATAGAGCACCGCCACCGCCGCATGCGAGACGACAATCAGCAAGCGGTGGCCGAACAACTCGGGAAAGCCGGCGTACATGACCGTCTCGGTCACCGCGCAAATGAACCATATCACCGGGCCCCAGGACGCCAGCATCCACAGGCCGGCAGCGGCAAAGGGAAAGAACACGGCGAGCACCACCGCCGCGACCTGCCAGTGCACGGGCATCAGGTCGAAACGCCACAGTGTGCCCGGATAAAAGCCGATCAGCTTGATCCAGTAGAGAATGCCGAACAGCAGGCAGTAGCCCGATATGACGCGCTGGAACCAGGCGAAGATCACCTCCACCCCGGAGGGCTGCAGAACGATGCGCCTTGAGGTCACCTCGCTCATATCAGGAGTTCCCGTTCGCCGAGCGGAGCGAAATAGGCATCGACATCCGCTTCGCTGACCGCAGCGAGGCTTGCCGGCCGCCATTGCGGCTTCGAGCCCTTGTCGATGATGGCAGCGCGGATGCCTTCGTAGAAATCATGGCCGGCGAGCATCCGGTTGAGGATGCGGAACTCCATCTTCATGCAGGCTTCCATGGACAGCGTCAGTCCGGCGCTGATCTGCCGCCAGGCGACGCGCAGGCTGGTCGGCGAGCGGGTGCGGATCGTCGCCAGCGTCTTTGCCGCGAACTCATCGGCGGCGGCCGCACGCTCGAGGCTGTCGATGACGCGGTTCAGGGACGGTTGCGAAAAATGACGGACAATCGCCTCCAGCGTCGGCCTGTCGGTTTCTCGCCTTGCCTGCACGAAGAAGCCGCGCAGCACCGATTCCGGATCGCCGGTCAACGCCAGCCGGTCGAGGAAGCCAGCCTGGTCCTCGGCCTTGATGGTATGGGTGGCCAGCCCAGACCACAGCGCATCGCCATATCGAATGCGATTGCCGGTCAGCGCCAGATACATGCCGAAGGAGCCGCCGAGATCGGGCAGCAGGTGGCTGGCGCCAACATCCGGAAAGAAGCCGATGCCGACTTCCGGCATGGCAAACTGGGCATTCTCGGTCATCACCCGGTGCGAGCCGTGGAAGGAGATGCCGACGCCGCCACCCATGACGATACCGTCGATCAGGGCGACATAGGGCTTCTTGTAGCTGTTGATGCGGGCGTTGAGCCGGTATTCGTCGGCGAAGAACTCGACCGGCGGTTTTCCCGCCCGGCCTGTCTCATAGACATGCAGGATATCGCCGCCGGCCGAAAAGGCCCTGCCCTCTGCCTTGACGACGATGACGTCGATGCCCTGGTCGGCCTCCCAGGCGGAAAGAGCGGCATCGAGCGCCCCGATCATGCGGTGCGTCAAGGCATTGAGCGCCTGCGGCCGCGTCAAGGTGACGACGCCGGCCCGGCCCAGATGTTCGAAGCGGATCTCGTCGCCTCCGCCAAAATCCATCGTGAAAGAATCCCTCTCCCGGCCGCCGGGACTGAAGTGCTAAAGCGTGGCGCATGGGTGCGTCAATGGCGAGGACACCGGTGCAAGCTCTGGCCCGGACCAGGAGCCCAGTGCTAAAAATGGAGCTGCAATACGGAAAACTGGGTAGAGTTCATTGCAGCGTACCTGGTGGGTCTTCGAACGGGACGATTGTTTATGACTCGATTTTCGCACCTTGCGCCGGTGGCAATCGGGCTGAGCCTCTGCTTGGCTGTTCACCCGGTCATGGCGGGGACTTTGGAAGACCTCTACAGCTCGCAGACCATCGTCAACGGCAAGTACGAGAAGAACCGCCAGTCCGGCTTCAAGCGCTGCCTCGACGCGGTTCTGGTGCGGGTTTCCGGCGATCAGCGCCTGCCGGCGAAACCTGAAATGACGGCATTGCGCGACAAAGCCGGCACCTTCGTCGCCAGTTTCCACTATCGCGACCGCATGGAAGGCATTCCCAACCATGACGACCAGGGCACGTACGATCGGCCTCATAATCTCTACTGCCAGTACAAGCCTGCTGACATCGACCCGGTGTTGGCTTCGCTCGGCAGCAGGCCGTGGCTGACCGAGCGGCCACGGCTGGTGGTGTTTTTGGCGACCGAGCGCGGAACAACGCATTACGCGCTCGATGCCGAGGACGACCGTGGCATGCTGATGCGCGAATCGTTCGGCAATGCCGCCGTACCGCTGGCCATGCAGGTGACTTTTCCCACGGTGGCGCAGCTGTCGCAGGCCGGATTGGACGATCAGGCGCTTCGCAATGCCGAGATGACGAAGCTCGACACACTGGCGAAGAGGGCCGGCGCCGACCAGGCGCTTTACGGCAGCCTCGTCTGGAGCGACAAGGAACTGGGCTGGATCGCCGACTGGCGGCTGGCCATGGCCGGCAAGACCTACATCTGGCAGGTGCGCGGTGTCGGCTTCGACGAGGCTTTCCGTGTCGCCATCAGGGGCGCGGCACAGATTCTGTCAGGCAATGGGCAACCCGAATAGGCCTCGACCGCGTTGCTGGCACAATCGTGCCGCATTGGTCAGCGGCGGGAGCTCGTGGTAAAAGCCTGCCCGAACGAGAGTACTGGCGATGAACAAATTCACCCCCGCAAAGCCCGCCGGCGCGCGCGGCGTCGACGAAATCACCGGCAGCCGCCGTCTGCGCCGCATGCGCAAGGCCGACTGGTCGCGCCGTCTGGTGCAAGAGAACCGGCTCACGGTCGACGATTTGATCTGGCCGATCTTCGTCGTCGAGGGCAAGGGTGTTTGCGAGCCGATCGCCGCCATGCCCGGCGTCTTCCGCCTGTCGATCGATCTCGCCGTCAAGGAGGCAGAGCGCGCGGCAAAACTCGGCATTCCCGCCCTCGCCACCTTCCCCAATGTGGACATCTCGCTGCGCGACCAGACCGGCTCGCACATCCTCGATCCCGACAATGTCATCAACCGCGCCACCCGTGCGATCAAGGATGCGGTACCGCAGATCGGCATCATCACCGACGCAGCGCTCGACCCATTCACCAGCCACGGCCATGACGGCATCCTGCGCGACGGCATCATCGTCAACGACGAGACCGTGGAACAGGTGACCGCCGCTGCCGTCATCCAGGCGGCCGCCGGCGCCGACATCATCGCACCGTCCGACATGATGGACGGCCGCATCGGCGCCATCCGCGACGCGCTCGATGCCAATGGTTTTCAGGACGTGGCGATCATGTCCTATGCGACCAAATTCGCCTCGGCCTTCTACGGACCCTATCGCGAGGCGGTGGGCACCGCCGGTCTGCTCAAGGGCGACAAGAAGACCTATTACATCGACCACGCCAATTCGGACGAGGCGGTGAGAGAGGCCGAACAGGACATCGCCGAGGGCGCCGACATGCTGATGGTCAAGCCCGGCCTGCCCTATCTCGACATCATTCGGCGGCTGAAGGACGAGTTCCAGATGCCGACCTTCGCCTACCAGGTGTCAGGCGAATATTCGATGATCAAGGCGGCAGGCGCCAATGGCTGGATCGACGGCGAGAAGGCAATGCTGGAATCGCTGCTCGCCTTCAAGCGCGCCGGCTGCGACGGCATCCTGACCTATTTCGCACCCGAAGTGGCGGAGATGCTGAAGGGGTAATTTCTCTTCGCGACGACGGCCGGTCGCGGCGAGCAATGTCGGCCAATCCGCTTCGACATCCATACCAATTTCCGGCTCTTGGCCGGGGAATCCATAGCGAGGGCCACTTGACCGTTGCGTGGGCTTCGTTTGAGCTTGAAAATACCGCTTGCAATTCACAATCGGTTTGTTACAAAACAACTGCTTGCAAAACACAATCGGTTATCGAGGAGGCTCGCATGTCCAAACTTCGCGTCAACGCTTTCACCCTATCGCTCGACGGCTATGGCGCCGGTCCCGATCAGGATCTGCAAAATCCGCTCGGCGTCGGTGGGGAATCCTTGCATAAGTGGTTTGTCGACACCCGCACCTTCCGCAAGATGGTGCTCGGACAAGATGGCGGCACCACCGACGTCAACGAGGCGTTCGCGGCGCGCAGCTTCGAAAATGTCGGCGCCTGGATCCTCGGCCGCAACATGTTCGGACCGATCCGCGGCGAATGGCCTGACGACAGCTGGAAAGGCTGGTGGGGCGACAACCCGCCCTATCATGTGCCGGTTTTCGTGCTGACCCATCACAAGCGGGAACCGATCACGATGGAGGGCGGCACCACTTTCCACTTCGTCATCGACGGCATCCATTCAGCTCTTGAACAGGCCAAGGCTGCCGCTGGCGGCAAGGATGTGCGGGTCGGCGGCGGCGTCGCCACCATACGGCAATATCTGCAGGAAAAACTGATCGACGAGATGCATCTGGCGATCGCGCCGGTGCTGCTGGGCACGGGCGAGAACCTTTTTGCCGGCCTGGACATGCTCAAGCTCGGCTATGTCTGCAGCGAGCAGGTGGCGACCCCGCTCGCGACGCACGTCACCATCAAGCGGGCGTAAGGTGGAGAGCCAATCTCCCCCCTCGTGGGGGAGATCGCAGCTTCGTCTGCCTCAATACTTCTCCGGCACGTAGAGCTCGCGCGGCAGCACCTGGCGTTCGTATTCGGGGTTGAAGACGCGCTCCGGCAAAGTGATCTCCTCGTGCGGCACTTCCTCGTAAGGCAGCTGCTTGAGCAGATGGTCGATGCAGTTCAGCCGCGCGCGTTTCTTGTCGTTGCCCTCGACGATGAACCAGGGCGCTTCCGGGATGTTGGTGCGGGCGAAGGTCTCTTCCTTGGCCTTGGTGTACTGCTCCCAGCGCACGCGCGACTGCAGGTCCATCGGCGACAGTTTCCACTGTTTCATCGGATCGTGGATGCGCATCAGGAAGCGCATCTGCTGTTCCTCGTCGGTGATCGAGAACCAGTATTTGACCACGGTGATGCCCGAGCGGACCAGCATGCGCTCGAATTCCGGCACGTCGTGGAAGAATTCTTCGACCTGATCGGGCTGGGCAAAGCCCATCACCCGCTCGACGCCCGAGCGGTTGTACCATGAGCGGTCGAACAGCACGATCTCGCCGCCGGCCGGCAGATGCGGGACATAGCGCTGGAAATACCATTGCGACTTTTCGCGCTCCGTCGGCGCCGGCAGTGCGACGACACGGCAGATGCGCGGGTTGAGGCGCTGGGTGATGCGTTTGATGACACCGCCCTTGCCGGCCGAATCGCGTCCCTCGAAGATCACCACCAGCTTCTTCTTGTGGTGGGCGACCCAGGACTGCAGCTTGATCAATTCGGACTGCAGGGTGATCAGGTCGCGAAAATACTGCATGCGATCGATCGAAGGCGGATGCGAGTTCTTGTAGATCTTGGCGATCTCCATCGACAGCGCCGGCTCCGACATTTCGAGCTCATAGTCTTCGTCAAGCGTGTCGGCGAGCTCGGCTTCAAGCCAATCCCTGGCCGGAGAATTCTGTTTTAGCTCGGTCATTATCGGCTGCTCCACTTGCAAGCTCTGTCGATCCACGTCCGGCGCCCCAAACTCCCGGCTTACAGCCCGGGAACGGCAACACCTGAGCCGACTTCCATATAGGCCTGCAATGACGGTTTTATTGCAGCGCGAGCATGGTCACCACCGCTGTCGATCCAGCCAGGCATGATCGATCCGCCGCGCTGGCATGGAGACACGTCGCCCAAATTGTCCTACAAATAGCGGCCTCATTCGGGCACCCTCCCCAGCCCTTTCCCAATGCAATCGCGAGGACCGACATGGAATACCGCACCCTCGGCCGTTCCGGCCTGAAAGTTTCGACACTGACCATGGGGACCATGACGTTCGGCGGCGCCGGAGCTTTTTCGGCGGTCGGCAAGACCGATCTCGACGAAGCGCGCCGGATGATCGATCTCTGTATCGACGCCGGCATCAATGTCATCGACACCGCCAATGTCTATTCGAACGGCATTTCGGAAGAGATCATCGGCGAAGCGCTCGGCGGCAAGCGCAAGGGCGACGTGCTGATCGCCTCTAAGGCACGGATGCGGATCGGCAAAGGTCCAAACGATGAAGGCCTGTCGCGCCATCACCTGATCCGGGAATGCGAGAAGAGCCTGAAGCGGCTCAAGACCGACGTCATCGACATCTATTTCCTGCACGAATGGGATGGCGTGACGCCGCTGGAGGAAACCATCGCCGCGCTCGACACGCTGGTTGCCCAGGGCAAGATCCGCTATGTCGGCTGCTCCAACTATTCCGGCTGGCAGGTGATGAAGGCGCTCGGCATCAGCGACAGCCGTCATCAGCCGCGCTTCATCACGCAGCAGATCCACTACACGCTGGAAGCGCGCGAAGCGGAGTACGAACTGCTGCCGATTTCCGTCGACCAGGGGCTGGGCGTTCTGGTCTGGAGCCCGCTTGCCGGCGGATTGCTGTCCGGCAAATACCGCCGTGACAGCCCCACCGCCCGCCAACTCGCGGGCTGGTCGGAACCACCGATCCGCGACGAGGACCGGCTGTGGCGGATCGTCGATGTGCTTGTGGAGATCGGCGCGCAGCGCGGCGTGTCGGCAGCGCAGGTGGCGCTGGCCTGGCTGCTTGGCCGGCCGTCCATCAGTTCCCTGGTGATCGGCGGCAGGACGGAAACGCAGTTCCGGGACAACATCGCGGCGGCAAGCCTGGTGCTTTCCGACGAGGAGCGCGCGCGCCTCGACGCGGTCAGCCGGCCGCCCTTGCTCTATCCCTACTGGCACCAGCAGCTGACGGCAAAGGACCGTTTTGGTGCCGCCGATCTGGTGATTGACCGAAGCGGCATCTGATCGGCAAATCGATGGCGATAGGTATCGCCGCCGCAGTGATGGGCGTGGCCCCATCATTGCGGCGCGCATCTTGCAAGCCTGGCCATCATCGACGCACTATCGCTTCAGCTGTTGTGTTTGACGGCTAATGCTCCTAGGCAGGACCAGAGCCGCGAGGCAGTGAAAAAGGAGCCGATATGGCGCGACCACCAAACTACGATCAGGAACGCAAGGAACGCGACCGCCAGAAGGCGGCCAAGAAGGCCGAGAAGCTGGCAGCCAAGGTTGCAGCGAGGGAACGTTCGAAGCCCGAAGACGAGACTGAAGCCGAAACCGAAACGGCAAAGTGACGGCAAAAGGCCCGCAGATGCGGGCCGTGCCTCAATCCGGATTGCCGCCTCGGATGTCGCCTTGTGTCAGGCCGGCGCCTTGTCGCTGACAAAGACGTCCACTTCGCGCGCCGCCGCAATGAAGGCGCGCCTGGCGTTCATCGCCGGCTTGTCGCCGGCGAGTGCGTCATGGCAGGCCTGCAGGGCCGCGCGATGCTTGGGGCTGCGCTTGCCGGGCCAGCTGTTGAGGAGGTAGTCGGAAGCCTCACGCGCCGTGCGCAAGAGCTGAGTGCTTCCCGCCGCGACTGACTTCACAGTCACAGGTGTTTCAAATCGGTTGTTTTCCATCGCCGCTCCTTACGCCATCGGCGTCTGCGAAGCGAGGGCGAAAGTGCGCACACGTCCAGACGCCGCTTTGCGCCCCTTCATCCGCCTTAAGCAGCAACGACGGCAAAGCCTCTGGCGCGAAGACCGCGCCGATCGTTGGCGAGCGACGTCACCAGCCGGTCGCGGCTGCCGACGATGTGGACCGAGAGCAGGCGCGCGGCTTCATCGACGTCGCCACGGCGTGCCGCCGCCAGTATGGCGCGATGTTCGGCCCAGGCGCGGCTGAGGGCCGCTTCGTCGCGAACCTCCAGCCAGCGCGCCCGTGACAGGCGCGTCATGGCATCACGGACCGCCCGGAACAGGAATTCATTGCCCGACAGACGCGCCAGTTCGATGTGAAAATCCATGCCGACGCGATGCCATTCCTCGCGCGGCGTGTCGTTGTCGCAGGATTCGAGCATCGCCTCGATGACATCGATGGCGCTCCGGTCCGCCAGGCCGCATGTCAGACGAACTGCCGCAACCTCGACCGCCTCCCTGTAGACGGCGATCTGCTCGAGTTCAGCCAGATTGATCGGCGACACCGTCCAGCCGCGCCCGTCCCTGCCGACCAGCCCCTCGGTCTCGAGCCGCAGAAGTGCTGCCCTGACCGGGGTTCGCGATGCACCGAAACGGCTCTCGATCCAGCGCTCGGTCAGCTTTTCGCCGGGACCGATCTCGAGGCCCAGGATCATCTGCCGAAGCTGTTTTTCGACGCTGTGCATCTGCGACATTGTCGTTTCCATCTTTTGGCCGTTTGCGATCGTCTTGCCGATCACGTTCGACAGGTTGCATTGACAGCGGCCAAGCTTGCGTCCATGACGTGCACCATCTTGGTATCCCAAATTGGTATCCGCAGCAAGCATCGATAAAAGAGTTGCTGGGACAGGACATACGACATGCAGCAGAGCACGCCCCCGGCGACCGACAGCACCTACAACATCCACTGGCGGCGCAATCTGTTCGTGTGCTTCGCCGGTTCGTTTTCGACGCTTGTCGCCATGACGCTGCTTCTGCCGTTCCTGCCGCTCTATATCGAGCAGCTGGGTGCCGAGGGTCACGCGGCGATCGTGCAATGGTCGGGGATTGCCTATGGCGCGACGTTCTTCGCGGCGGCGCTGGTGGCGCCGCTCTGGGGACGTCTCGGCGACCGCTATGGCCGCAAGGTGATGCTGGTTCGCGCCAGCTTCGGCATGGCCATATGCATGTCGCTGACCGGCATGGTGCAGACGGTCTGGCAGCTGGTGCTGCTGCGGCTGCTCATCGGCTTTGCCGGCGGCTACTCCTCGGGATCGACCATCCTCGTCGCCATGCAGACCCCGAAGGAGCGTTCCGGCTGGGCGTTGGGCCTGCTGTCGGCCGGCATCACGGGCGGGGCTCTGGTCGGTCCGCTGGTTGGCGGCGCCCTGCCGCCGCTGATCGGCATCCGCGCCACCTTTCTCCTCTCCGGCGGCGTCATCTTCCTGGCATTCCTGGCGACCACGTTTCTGATCAAGGAGAATCCCCGGCCGAAAACAGCAGACGCCGCAGCGACGCAGAAGCGGAAAGGCGGCTGGTCACAAATCCCCGACAAACGGCCTGTTGTCGCCATGCTGGCGACCGGCATGCTGTTGAGCTTCGCCACCATGTCGATCGAGCCGATCATCACCGTCTATGTGCAGCAGCTCATCGAGGACCAGAGCCGCGTCACGCTGATATCAGGCGTCGTCATGTCGGCGGCGGCCCTTGGCGCCATCCTGTCGGCCTCGCGCCTGGGCAAGCTCGCCGACCGCGTCGGCCACTGGAACGTCATCATCGGCGCGCTTGCCGTCTCGGCGCTGCTGCTGATCCCGCAGGCCTTCGTCACGCAGAGCTGGCAACTCATCGGCCTGCGCTTCCTGATGGGTCTGGCGCTGGGCGGGCTGTTGCCCTGCATCACCAGCGTGATCCGCCACAATGTTCCCGATGGGGTCGGCGGCAATGTGCTCGGGCTGTCGATCTCCGCCCAATATGTCGGGCAAGTCGCCGGCCCCTTGCTGGGCGGCTTTGCCGGTGGTCATTTCGGCATGCGTTCGGTGTTTCTGGGCACATCCGTCTTGATGGCCGGCGGCGCGGTGTATAACTGGCTGGCACAGTCACGCCGCGAGCAGGACATGCTTGCCCACCCCGGCAAGCCCTGACGGGGTTGGGCGTCACGGAGCCCCAAACATGAGCACAGCCGAACGACCTTCCGACGACAGCAGCCGTATCCTCGTCCTGGCCGGAGGCCTCTGCGGTGCTGCCGGCGTGGCGCTGTCGGCCGCGGCGGCGCATCTCGGCGGCGCCTTCGTTGGCACCGCCGCATCGTTCCTGCTGATGCATGCGCCGGTCTTCCTTGCCGCCGGATTGCTTGGCGCGAACCGGATCCTGCGCATCGGCAGCCTGATCCTGCTGGTTGGGCTTCTGCTGTTCTGCGGCGATCTGCTGGCCCGCGATTTCATCGGGTCGCGGCTATTCCCGCTGTCGGCGCCGATCGGCGGCACGCTGCTCATTGCCGGCTGGCTGGCGATCGCTGCCTCGGCGCTGGTGCGCGTGCGGTCCTGAACGCCCGCCGGCACCAAACCTCGAGCGTGGCGGCTAATCCTGCCGGCGCTCGGGCTTGATAAGCAATTCGCGATTGCGCCGCCGCAGCCTTGCCAACCGACGCCGCTCCGGCCGTTCGGAAGCCGGCGCGATGCCCCAATAGTTGCGATAGATGTCTTCAAATAGATAGCTCACGGGATGCATGATGTGCGCTCCTTTCAGCACTTGAATCGATCCAATCGAGAGGTGCGAAAAACCGACCCCGATCAGCTCCGCTTGCGCTCCACAAGGAACCGCAACTCGCGGACCCATGGGCTGGTTTTGCCGCGGCGCTTCTGCGTCGCGGTGTTCGACGAGATGCTCCAGTCGTTGCGGTAAATGTCTTCGAACAGAAAATTGACGGGATGCATGACACAAGTCCCTACTTGATGTTGAATCGATCCAATTCTGCCAGCAGGCATTTCCTTGGATCGATTCAAACATAGGCCCTATCGAAGCCTCGATCAAGCCAAAATTTGAACCGATCCAACGAAAGTGTTAAATGGGAAGAATTCAGGAGACGAAGATGGCGCCACTTATCTCTGCAAAGACAAGACCGGTCCGGCTGGCGGACATTGCCAAGGCAGCCGGCGTGTCGCACGGCACCGCGTCCAACGTCTTCGCCCGTCCGGAGATCGTGCGCGAGGAGGTCCGTGAACGGGTCAAGGCGGCAGCCGAGGCCATGGGATATGGCGGACCGGATCCCAAGGGCCGGCTGCTGCGCGCCGGCAAGGTCAATGCCATCGGTGTCGCGACCGCGGAACCCCTCTCCTATTTCTTCGACGATCCCTTTGCCCGGGTGATGATGGCCAGCATCTCGCAGGCTTGTGACGCGACCGGTGCGGGGATTTCGCTGGTCTCCGCCGTCAATGGCGAGCAGCTGGCGTGGAACATCCAGAGTGCGCTGGTCGATGGCTTCATCGTTTTCTGTGTCGATGGCGGCTCAAAGCTGGTCCAACTGGCACGTGAACGCAAGCTCCCCTTTGTGGCGCTCGATCTCGATTCGGACGACGACGATGCGGTCGCGGCGATCGGCGTCGACAACATCGCCGGTGCCGGCCTGGCGGCCCGCCACCTGACCGAACTCGGACATCGCCGCTTTGCCGTGCTTACCCTGCCCTGTGCCGACGCAGGCTTCGGCCCTACCACAAGGGAGCAGGTGGAAATGGCCCTCTATTCCGCTACGCGGGACCGCTTGCGTGGCTATCTCGCGGAACTCTCCCGCGTCGACATCGACGTCTCGCGTGTGCCGATCTACGAAACCGTCAATGACGAGAAGAGCGTGTGGGCCGGCCTCGACCATATTTTCGCCGGTGCCGAGGCGCCGACAGCCATCCTGGCGATGTCGGACAGGATGGCGCTCCATGCGCTGGACTGGCTGCGGCAGCACGACATTGCGGTACCGGGCGATGTTTCTGTCGTCGGCTTCGACGGTGTTCCGGAAGGGGCGGTTTCCAAGCCGCCGCTGACCACGATCGTCCAGCCGATCGCCGAGATGGGCCGCCTTGCCGTCAAGGCGATCCTTGAAAATGATGGTTCGTTCAGCCGGCAATCGCTGCCGGTCGAACTCGTGGTGCGGGCCTCATCCGGCCCCTCGCCCGCCTGAGCTCAACGGCCCATTCTTGTCGCCATGCCCGGCATCGCGAAGGATGCAGCATGGACGGGCGGTGCGGCGCTGTGAGCCGGCCTGCTTTTGGCGGACCAGCCAAGGCCCGATAGCCATTCGAGATAGTAGGCGAGCGCGAACTGCATGACGATGCCGGCCGATATCAACAGGCTGTCATAGGCAAATCCGCCCGGATTGATCAGCTTCAGCACCTGCGCCGCCATTGCAAGCACCGTGCCGGCAATGAAAACCGGCAGCGATCGTTTGCCCAATATGGCAAGCGGATGATCGCGCCCGGTGCGAAACAGATTCGAGATCGCCGGGAATGCCACGATCAGGTAGCTCACTGCGAGTATATGCAGGAGCCTCGGCAGCGACAGGAACGTCTTGTCGAAACCGGTCAGCACCGGAGGCAGGCCAAACCAGGAGATATGCCCCCAGAGCGGGCTGTGCACCCAGACCAGGGCCACAACGGTGTAGGCCAAGGCCGCCCCAACCAGCCAGCGATTGACCGGGATGGTGCCGCCGCGACGCACATGCAGCGTGCCCGCCAGGCCGATGTTGAAAAGGAACTGCCACGACAGCGGGTTGAGAAACCAGAAGCCGGGCTCGGGGTAGTTGGGCGGAGCAATCTGATAAATCCCCGCGACCAGCCACAGGGCGCCGGATGCCACCAGTGCCAGGACCGGCCGATAGCTGACAATGAGCAGGAACAGCGGCGCCAGCAAGAGCAGCACCGCATAGACGGGCAGGATGTTGTTGTAGCCGAGCTGGTGGCCGAGCGTCACGATGCCGATCAGCACTTCTGGCGTATTCTTGATCAACGGCTCGATGTTGATCATCGTCAAAAGCTCCGGCCGCCTGGCAAACACTGCCGCAGCGCAGAAAATGGCCATCACCACCATGGTGGTGACGATGTGGGTGGCATAAAGCACACCGGCGCGGCGCAACATCTTCAAAGTTGCCAGCAGCCGGTTTCCAGGCTGGAATTTCTTGCCGTAGGCGAGCGCGACCGAGATTCCCGAGATCAGCACGAAGACCTCCGCCGCATCCGAAAAGCCGAAATTCTTGTATGTCAGATACTCGAAGGCGGTACCCGGCACATGGTCGACATAGATGGTCAACAAGGCGAGAGCACGGATCACATCGATGCGCGTGTCGCGCTCAGTGCGGTCCGGGACACGCGCCTCGCGGTCTGGGACACGCGCATCGCGGTCCGGGGAAATCTGGGTGGTCATCGACAAAAAGGCCTCAAAGCTGGTTGTTCATACCGGCAATGCGACCCCCGGCGCACCGCTTCGATTCCTCCCGAAGGATGTTATCGGCGGAGAAACGGACTGTAATGCGCCCGGTTCAATCAACTTTCGCGGAGCTTGAAAATATTGCGTTTTGAAGCCGGCAAATTGAGCGAAACGTCATATAATCAAGAGGATGGTCGATGATCGACGAGACCTCACAAGATGGTGCGTTGCGGCGTGATCTCGCCTTCCACTACCGGCTTTACGGCGCGGCGGATTCAACGGGCGACTGCTTCTTCCTGCTGCATGGGTCGGGTGTCGACGAGACGACATTGGTGCCGCTGGCGCGAGAGATCGCACCGCGTGCCACGCTCATCGCGGTGCGTGGCCGCGTTGTCCAGGAGGATGGTTTCCGCTGGTTCGCGCGGATCACGCCGACGCGCTTCGAACAGGCGAGCATCCGCACCGAAACCGAGGCCTTTGCGGGCTTCGTCGCTGACGCGGCCACACGCCATCATCTCGACCTCTCGCGCACAATTTTCCTCGGCTATTCGAACGGCGCCAATCTGGTTTCGAGCCTGATGCTGCTGCATCCGGGCCTTGTCGAACGCGCCGCGCTGCTGCGACCGATGCCGGTGCTCGATGATGTGCCGGCGACGGATCTGTCAAAGGTGCGGGTGCTGATGATCGCCGGCGCCGCCGACCTCACCTATGCGCCTTTCGCCCCTGCTCTGGTGACATTGCTCAGTCGGCATGGCGCCGAGATCGACGCCAGGATTGTCTCATCAGGTCATGAATTCGGCAGCGCCGACGCGGCAATCGTCAGGCAATGGCTGGCGGGACCGGCGGCGGTGGCGCAGGCAAGCTGACAGGCTCGCCGCCACGACCAGCCGGCCTACCCTCTTCCCATCCGGTTCCAGGCATCCAGCCCGGCGATCTTGTAGGCTTCGGCGAGCGTTGGATAGTTGAAGGTGTTGTTGACGAAGAAGTCGACGGTGCCGCCGAGATTGATCACCGCCTGGCCGATGTGGATGAGCTCGGTGGCGCCCTCGCCGATGATGTGCGCGCCGAGCAGACGGCGCGTTTCGATCGAAAACAGCAGCTTCAGGAAGCCGGTGTTGACACCCATGATGTGGCCGCGCGAGGTCTCGCGAAAACGCGCCACGCCGACCTCGTAGGCCGCACCGCTCTCACGCACCTGTTCTTCGGACTGGCCGACCGTCGAGATTTCCGGCACCGCATAGATGCCATAGGGGAAGGTTTCCGGCGGCGGCGGCAAGGGCACTCCAAAGGCATGGCAGGCGGCCACCCTGCCCTGCTCCATCGAAGTCGAGGCCAGGCTCGGAAAGCCGATGACGTCGCCGGCGGCATAGATGTTGGGCACGCTGGTCTGGAAGGATTGCGGATCGACCTTGATGCGCCCTCTGGAGTCGGCGTCGATGCCGACGACATCCAGGCCCAGGCTGCCGACATTGCCGGTGCGGCCGGCGGCGTAGAGCACAACCTCGGAACGGATGGTGCGGCCATCGGCCAGTTCCACTTCGGCGGCGTCCGGCTTGGAGCGGATCTCCTTCACCGCGCTGCCCAGCCGGATGGTCATGCCGCGATCGCGCATCTGGTGGATGAAATCGTCGACGATCTCGCGGTCGACGAAATCGAGGATGGAGTTGCGCGGCTCGACCAAGGTTACCGGCACGTCGAGCGCGGAAAAGATCGTCGCATATTCGACGCCGATGACGCCGGCGCCGATCACGGTCAGCGTGCGCGGCAAGCGATCAAGCTCCAGCATCTCGTCGCTGTCGAAGACGCGGGTCTTGTCGAAAGGCACGTCGCGCGGGCGGTGCGGCCTGGTGCCGACCGCTATCAGCGCATTGGCAAAACCGACCTCGCTGTAATCGCCGGTGTCTGATGTCAGGCTGACCTTGTTGGGGCCAAGGAATTTCACCGCGGCGCGAGCGCTCTTGACCGTGTTGCGCATGAACTGGTGCTGCAGCACCTCGACCTCATGGTCGAGCGTCTTGTGCAGGCGCTCGACCAGATCGCCGACCGAGATATCCTGCTTGACCCGGTAGCCGCGCCCGTAGAAGCCGCGCTCGCGCCAGCCCGAAAGATTGAGCACCGTTTCGCGTAGCGTTTTCGATGGGATGGTGCCGGTATGCACCGAGACACCGCCCAGACGCCGGCCGCGGTCGACCACCAGCACGGACTTGCCGAGCTTGGCCGACTGCACCGCGGCACGGCGGCCGGAAGGGCCGCTGCCGATGACCAGCATGTCGTAGTCCATATTGCCCAGTCCCCTGTGCGCTCTGCTGCGCCGCAACAAGCTAATGCTATCCGCGCCGCGAATTCAACCAGTTCACATCGGGCCCGACGCCATCGAAGCTGGAGCACCGCTGGAAGCGCGATCTTGATTCCGCCACAGGCCTTCACCATTTCATGGCTGAGCGGTCCGCACCCTATGTCGGACCTTGTTACGAGGAAATGACATGAACGCGCGCGTTCTCGACGGCGAACTCATCACCAGCAGGCTCGACGATGTCAGGGCCTATGACGGCGTGCGCACGAAGCGCATCCTCGCCTTCATGATCGACTATGTCATCGTCGCGCTGCTCACCATCCCGTTTGCCATTCTGGTGTTCTTCCTCGGGCTTTTGACCCTCGGGCTTGGCTGGATGCTGTTCGGCATCCTGTTGCCGACTGTGGCCATCCTCTACATCTGGAACACGCTGGGCAGCACCGATCAGGCCACCACGGGCATGAAGATGATGGGTATCCGGCTCGACCGGCTCGACGGCAGGCCGATCGACGGCCTCACTGCGGTTGTCCATTCGGTCCTGTTCTGGGCCGGCAATGTAATCCTGTCGCCGCTTGTCCTGCTGGTGACGCTGTTTTCCGATCGCAAACGCACCTTGCACGATCTTTTGCTTGGCACGGTCGTCAGCCGCACCGACCGCTGAAACGGCCCTCTGAAGAGCAGTCGCAACCGATTGAGCACAAATGTGAAGGCGTCGAGTCGACCGCGCCCACATAATCCTGTTGAATTTTTCGCCATCCGCGCCAAAGGTAGAGCGATTCGAAGGAGTGTTTCCAAGGCTCGATGACGCAGCATCCGACCCAGTCGCCGCAGTTCTTCCTGACCGCGCCGTCGCCGTGCCCCTATCTCGACGGCCAGTTCGAGCGCAAGGTGTTCACGCATCTGGTTGGCGACAAGGCGGCGGAGATGAACGACCTCTTGACGCAAGGCGGCTTCCGGCGCTCGCAGAACATCGCCTACAGGCCGGCCTGCGAGACCTGCCGCGCCTGCGTTTCGGTACGCATCCTCGCCCAGGAATTCGTCGCCAGCCGCAACATGAAGCGCGTGCTGCAGCACAATTCCGATCTCGTCGGCTACATGCACAATGCCGAGCCCTCGACCGAACAATATTCCCTGTTCCGCAGCTACCTCGATGCCCGCCACCGCCGTGGCGGCATGTCCGACATGACGGTGCTCGACTATGCGATGATGGTCGAGGATACCCATGTCGACACCAAGGTGATCGAATATCGGCGGCGTGGACCCGACACCTTCATCACCGGCAAGGGACAGGGCGAGCTGATCGCGGTGGCGCTCACCGACAAGATGGCTGACGGCCTGTCGATGGTCTATTCCTACTTCAATCCCGATTTCGAGGAACGGTCGCTCGGCACGTTCATGATCCTCGACCACATCGCCCGCGCCAGGGCGATGGGCCTGCCCCATGTCTATCTCGGCTACTGGGTCAACGGCTCGCGCAAGATGAATTATAAGATGCGCTTCATGCCGCAGGAGCATCTCGGCCCCAAGGGCTGGGAACGCTACATCAACGAAGCGGTTTCACGCTGAGCTTTTCCAAGGTCCGCCTTTAAACTGTTTCAAGGCAGGGGATGCTGGTCTTTCAGCCGGTTGGCTGGAGAGAGTGCGCCATTGCACCGGCCGGCCGCCAGCCTGCATTTCATTGCGAAAGTTCCTGCATGTCCTCTCATCACGATCACCAGAAAGGTCTTTTGATAACCGCCATCGGCGGGCTCACGCTGACTGTCGACATACCGTTGATCCGCCTCGCCGACGGTGGCGCATGGACGATCATGCTGCTGCGCACCGGCACAACTTTCGTCGCGGCCATGGTCATCTGGTCGGTCTGGCGGGCACTCAGCCGAAACGCCCCGCCGCTGATCCCCGGCTGGTCCGGCCTGATCGTGGCGATGTGCTACGGGCTGACCGGGATCACCTTCGTCACCGCCGTCTACCACACCTCGACCGCCGACCTGGTGTTCATCCTGGCCTTCAACACCGTCTTTGCGGGCTTGCTGTCGTGGATATTCTTGCGGGAAAGGCCACGGCTGGTGACCATCGCGGCGATGGCGATCATGATCCTCGGCGTGCTGGTCATCGTCGGCGGCTCGGTCGGCACCGGCAAGCTGTTCGGCGATTTCATGGCGCTGTGCTCGGCCTTCTTCATCGCGGTGGCCATCACCATCTCGCGCGCCAGCGGCAAGGACATGGGATTCACCTCGCTCGTCGGCGTCCTTCTGCCGCTCGCGCTGGCGGTCTTCATGGTGTCAGGCGAAGGCTTTCATGTGAACGCGCCATGGTGGATCGTCTTCAACGGCGCCATCATCATGCCGATCTCGTTCTTCTGCCTTGCCGCCGGGCCGAAATACATTTCAGGACCGGAAGTGGCGATGTTCTACCTGCTCGAAACCGTGCTGGCGCCGGTCTGGGTGTGGATGATCTTTGCCGAGGCACCGACCCGCAACAGCCTGATCGGCGGCGCAATCCTGATCGTCACGCTCGTCGCACACTCGCTCTGGCAGCTGCATGAAGGGCGCAAGCGCCGGGTCGACTTCGCGGTGCATCACCCGGTCTAGCGACAATTCGGCTTACGGCGCAAAGCCGGTCGTTATCAGGCGCTGGCTTTCTTCGCCGCATTGGATTCCGGCAAGACCTCGATCTGCGGACCGGCCTCGATTTCGGCCGCCGAATCGGCGGCCGTCTCGTCGGCCAACTCCACCTCGCGCAGCCATTCGCGCCAGATCGCGACCAGCAGCGCCATCAGCACCGGGCCGATGAACAGGCCGAGAAACCCCATGGTCTTGACGCCGCCGATGAGGCCGAAAAAGGTCGGCAGGAAAGGCAGCTTGATCGGTCCGCCGACGAGCTTCGGACGCAGTGTCTTGTCGACGATGAACAGCTCGACCGCACCCCAGAGGAACAGTGCCAGCCCGGCCATCGGCGAGCCGCTGGCGGCGAGGTAGATCGAGACCAGCGTGAAGGACAGCGGTGCGCCGCCGGGGATCAGCGCCATGACGCCGGTCAGGGCGCCAAGCGTGACCGGCGACGGCACGCCGGCCAGCCAGTAGGCGATGCCCAGCACCAGCCCTTCGCCGATGGCGATAACGGTCATGCCGGTCACGGTCGAGGAGATCGTCGCCGGCACGACGCGCGAAATCCGCTCCCATCTGGTCGGCAGGATGCGCTCGCCGAGACGGTCGACCTGGCCGGCAAAGTGCTCGCCGTCGCGATAGGCGAAGAACAGCGCGATCATCATGAACAGCAGCGTCAACAGCAGGCCGAAAGCACTGCCGCCTGCGGCCAGCACGCCGCGATAGATGCTGCCGATGTTGGCGCCGCTGACCAGCTGGATCAATTCACCAATGCCGCCGGGATGGCCGAAATTGGTCGTCCACTGCTCGTTCAGCCACTCGCCCACGACAGGCATGGTGGCGATCCAGTGTGGCGTCACCGCGCCGTGGCGGTTGGTCTCGATCGCCCAGGCGACCCATTCGCGGACTTCGTTGATCGCATAGGTGCCGGCGAGCGCGATCGGGATCACCAGGAAGGCGAGGATGAACAGGATGGCGAAGGTCGCGGCGATGGTGCGGTTGCCGCCGACCGCGACAAGCAGGCGGCGGTAGAGCGGCCAGCTGGCGAAAGCGATGACGAGCGCCGCCAGCACCGGAAACAGGAAGCCGTGGAAGAAATAGACGCCGGCGGCAACGATCAGCACCAGCAGCCAGCGTGCCGCCGACAGCGGCGGGATGACGGCTGCCCTGAGCGGCGTCGACAGGCCGAAGAGGCGCTGCTGCCGTTCCGGTTTCTGGATTCTTGCTTCCTTCAAACGCCTGGCTCTCCCAAACACCCCTCCTGTCTATGCACTGATATAGTGCAGCAATCGTGACGATAGTCCAAATGAGATGGGCGCGTCTCTTCCTTCTCCCCTTGTGGGAGAAGGTGGATCGGCGCGACAGCGCCGAGACGGATGAGGGGTGCGTGACGGAGTGAGGCGTTGGTGTTCCCTGGAGCACCCCTCATCCGACCTCGCTTCGCGAGGCCACCTTCCCCCACAAGGGGGGAAGGAAAAGGCGCGTAGCTACCCAAACTTCCCCGTTCTCGGGAATCCCTTCGGCACCATGCGTCCGGCCGAGGCACGGGCGCCGATCCATTCAGCCAGTTCCTCGCGCGACCTTGTGAAGGTGCGGTCGGCTGAATCCTGCCAGGAGAGGCCGCTCTCAAGCGTGAACGGCTTGAGGTCGAGAAGGCCGCCATCCTTGTATTTCTGCAGGCGCACGCCCTTGCCGCGGCCCATCTCCGGAATCTCTGCGAGCGCGAACACCAGCATTTTGCGATTCTCGCCGACGATGGCGAGATGGTCGCCGGTGACCGGGATGCAGCGCTTGGCTTCGTCCGGCGCCTTGACGTTCATCACCTGCTTGCCCTTGCGGGTGTTGGCAACGACTTCCTCCTCCGGCACGATAAAACCGTTGGCGTCGTGCGAGGCCAGCAGCAGCTTGCGCTTCGGATCGTGAACGAAGGCGGTGACGATGTCCTGGTCATTGTCCATATCGACGATGATGCGGATCGGCTCGCCATGGCCGCGCCCGCCAGGCAGCCGGTCGGCGCCGATGGTGTAGAACTTGCCCCCGGTGGTGAAGACCAGCACCTTGTCAGTGGTCTGCGCATGGAAGGCGAGCTTGAGGCTGTCGCCCTCTTTGAAGGTCAGCGTCGAGAGATCGGCCAGATGCCCCTTCATCGCCCGCAGCCAGCCCTTTTCCGAGACGACGACGGTGACCGGCTCGCGCTCGATCATGGCATGGGCGATGTCGGTCAGATCATGCTCGGGCGCGTCGGCGAACTGGGTGCGGCGCTTGCCGAGCTCGGTCTCCGGACCGAACTTGTCGCGGATGTTGGTGACTTCCCACTTGATCGTCGCCCACTGCTTCTCGTTTGAAGCAAGCAGTGCCTCGATCTGCTTTTTCTCCGCGCTCAGCCCGTCGAATTCCTTGCGGATCTCGAATTCTTCAAGCTTGCGCAGAGCGCGCAGCCGCATGTTGAGGATGGCTTCGGCCTGGGTGTCGGTGAGCGACCAGCGGGCCATCATGACCTGCTTTGGCTCATCCTCCTCGCGGACGATCCTGATCACCTCGTCGATGTTGAGGTAGGCGATCAGGTAGCCGGCAAGTATCTCCAACCGTCTTTCGATTTCGCCGAGGCGATGTTTCGAGCGGCGGACCAAAACCTCGCGGCGGTGCTCGAGCCACTCCTGCAGCACGCCCTTCAGCGACAGCACGTTGGGCACCTTGCCGCGCGACAGCACATTCATGTTGAGCGGGAAGCGGCTTTCGAGCTCGGTCAGCTTGAACAGCGATTCCATCAGGATGCCGGGGTCGACCGAACGGCTCTTCGGCACCAGCACGACGCGGACGTCCTCGGCGCTTTCGTCCCTGATGTCCTCGAGCAGCGGCAGCTTGCGCGCCATCAGCAGCTCGGCGATCTTCTCGATCAGCCGCGCCTTCTGCACGCCGTACGGGATTTCGGTGACAACGATGCTCCAGGTGCCCCTGCCCTGGTCCTCCTGGAACCACTTCGAGCGCACGCGAAAGCCACCGCGACCGGTTTCGTAGGCTTCGAGGATCGAGGCGCGGCTGTCGACGATGATGCCGCCGGTCGGGAAATCCGGCCCCTGGACAAAGTCCATCAGCTTCGCCACCGGCGCGTCCCGGTTTTCGATCAGGTGAAGTGCGGCATCGCAAAGCTCGGCGGCGTTGTGGGGCGGGATCGATGTCGCCATGCCCACCGCGATGCCGGACGAGCCGTTGGCCAGCAGGTTCGGAAAGGCGCCGGGCAAAACCACCGGCTCCTCGTCTTCTTCATTGTAGGTCGGCCGATAATCGACGGCATCCTCGGTGATGCCGGACAACAGTTCGGTCGCCACATCGGTCATGCGCGCTTCGGTGTAGCGCATGGCGGCGGCGTTATCACCGTCGATGTTGCCGAAATTGCCCTGCCCGTCGACCAGGGGATAGCGCATCGAAAAATCCTGCGCCAACCGCACCAGCGCGTCATAGATCGACTGGTCGCCATGCGGGTGGAACTTGCCCATCACCTCGCCGACGATGCGGGCGCATTTGGCAAAGCCCTGATCGGGGTTGAGCCGCAGCAGGCGCATGGCGTGCATGATGCGGCGATGGACCGGCTTCAGTCCGTCGCGCACATCGGGCAGCGCCCGGTGCATGATGGTCGACAGCGCATAAGCCAGATAGCGCTCTTCCAGCGCCTTCTTCAGATCGACCGGCTCGATGTGATCGCCACCGCCATTTTCAGGCGGCAAAAGCCTTTTTCCCATGGGCTCGGACTAGCCGAGCGGGTGATTCGCGGCAAGAGCCCGACGGAGATACCGGCCTTTCTGCAACATGAAACCATACCCCAGCGGATGTCGGCCAACATCAGCCTGTTACATGCGGGCTCTATCGCCAAGCGCGACGATATCCGGCTATCGGCTCTTCATGACAAATTCACCGGTTTGCGCAAAGACGGTGGGATCGGGTTTGCCTTTCACCGCGATTTTTGACCAATGTGCCGGGACACGCCTTTTTCCGGTCCAGTTCGTCACGGAATGGTGATGGCGCAAATAATTGAAAAAACAATTTCAGGACACTCTCAGGGACCTTGCGATGACAATCAAACGCTCAATTCTCAAGAAACTGGCTTTTTCGACCTTCTTGCTCACGCTGCCGCTGAATGCGGCGCTCGCACAGGATACGGCAGTGGCCGACCGGCTGAAGGCAGCGCTTGTCGCACAAGGTGTCGACATCACCTGGACCGGGGTGACCGGCGACAACACCAGCATGGTGCTGCAGGGCGTTGCCATCAAACCGGCGGCGGAGAAGGAAGCGCTTCCCATCGGCGACGTCAAACTCGAAGGCGTGACCGAGGCAAATGGCGGCTATGACATCGCCACCGTATCAACGGCTGCCTTCACACACAGCAAGGACGGCGTCACCCTCGACCTCAGCCCCTTCGTCATCCACGACATGACAGTTCCGGCCGACGGCGCCACCGGCCCGCTGGGCTCGCTGATGATGTACAAGTCCGCCGAACTCTCGAACATGACCGTCAAGGTCGCCGACAAGACCGCCTTCTCGATGGACGGGCTTGCCATCGAAATCACGCCGCCGGCGGACGGCAAGGCGATGGAATTCACCGCAACCACCGAAAAATTCAATGCCGACCTGACGCTGGTGGACGATCCCAAGTCCAAGGAAGTCATCAACGCGCTCGGCTACCAGAACATCGCGGGCAATCTCGAAATGGCCGGCACCTGGCAGCCCACGGACGGCAAGATGGAACTGTCGAAATACGACATCTCGGTCGAGAATGCCGGCACGCTCGGCATGACCTTCAATCTCGGCGGCTACACGATGGACTTCATCAAGTCGCTGCAGGAAATGCAGAAGAAGATGGCGGCACAGCCGGAAGGCGCCGACAATTCGGCGCAAGGCATGGCCATGCTCGGCCTGTTGCAGCAGCTTTCGTTCAACAGCGCCTCGATCCGCTTCGACGACGATTCGCTGACCAACAAGGTTCTGGACTATGTCGGCAAGCAGCAAGGCATGTCCGGCAAGGACATCGCCAACCAGGCCAAGGCGATCGTGCCGTTCGGCATGGCGCAGCTCAACAACCCCGAGTTGACGGCACAGGTTACGGCCGCGGTCAGCAAATTCCTCGACGATCCGAAGAGCCTCGAAATCTCGGCCGAGCCGCCGGCATCCGTGCCGTTCGCACTGATCATGGCGGGTGCCATGTCCAACCCGCTCGATCTGCCCAAGACGCTCGGTGTCACCGTCAAGGCCAACGAAGACTGATCGAAGCGATCTCGCTATGCGAAAAGCCCGGCAGCGATGCCGGGCTTTTTCTTGGGATTAGCGAATCGAAAGAATCGGTTCGGGCGGTTCTTTAAAGCATCGCCCAAAGCGCGCGATCAGGCGTCCTTCTTGGGCACGGCAACGCGCAGCGCCAGGTCGCGAAGCTGCTGCGGGCTCGCTTCCGAGGGTGCATTCATCAACAGATCATAGGCCTGCTGGTTCATCGGGAACATGGTGATCTCACGCAGGTTCTTGGCGCCGAGCAGCAGCATGACGACGCGGTCGATGCCGGCGGCCATGCCGCCATGCGGCGGTGCGCCATACTGGAAGGCACGATAGAGGCCGCCGAAGCGCTCCTCGACCGTGGCGCGGTCCAGCCCGACCGTTTCGAACGCCTTGACCATGGTTTCGGGCAGATGGTTGCGGATACCGCCTGAGGCGATCTCGAAACCGTTGCAGACCATGTCGTACTGGAACGCCTTGATGCCGAGCAGATCCTCGCCGTTCAGCGCATCGATGCCACCTTGCGGCATCGAGAACGGGTTGTGGGCGAAGTCGATTTTCTTCTCTTCCTCGTTCCACTCGAAGAACGGGAAGTCGACGATCCAGCACAGCTCGAAACGCTCGCGGTCGACAAGGTTCAGCTCCTCGCCGGCACGGGTGCGCGCAGCCCCCGCGAAGGAGACGAACTTCTTCGGGTCGCCGGCAACGAAGAAGGCGGCGTCGCCATCGGCAAGGCCGAGCTGAAGGCGGATCGCCTCGGTGCGTTCCTCGCCGATGTTCTTGGCGAGCGGACCGGCGCCTTCGAGCTTGTCACCCTCCTTGCGCCAGAAGATATAGCCGAGCCCCGGCTGGCCCTCGCCCTGCGCCCAGGAATTCATGCGGTCGCAGAAGGCGCGGCTGCCGCCGGTCTTGGCGGGAATGCCCCACACTTCGGCCTTCGGGTCGTTGGCCAGGATGTTGGCGAACACCTTGAAGCCGGAATCGCGAAAATGATCGGAGACGGCCTGCATCTCGATCGGGTTGCGCAGGTCCGGCTTGTCGGAGCCGTATTTGCGCATGGCCACATCATAGGGAATGCGCTGGAAGTTCTGCGTCACCGGTTTGCCGTTGGCGAAGGTCTCGAAGACCCCGCGCACGACAGGTTCCATGGTCGACAGCACGTCGTCCTGCTCGACGAAGCTCATTTCAAGGTCGAGCTGGTAGAATTCGCCGGGCAGACGATCGGCGCGCGGGTCCTCGTCGCGGAAGCAGGGCGCGATCTGGAAATAGCGGTCGAAGCCCGACACCATGATCAGCTGCTTGTACTGCTGCGGCGCCTGCGGCAGCGCATAGAAGGTGCCGGGATGGATGCGCGACGGCACCAGGAAGTCGCGCGCGCCTTCCGGCGACGACGCGGTGAGGATCGGCGTCGAGAATTCGGTGAAGCCGACATCGCCCATGCGCTTGCGCATTTCGGCGATGATTTTTGTCCGCGCAATGATGTTCTTGTGCAGCGTCTCGCGGCGTAGATCGAGGAAGCGGTATTTCAGCCTGATATCCTCGGGATAGTCGGGCTCGCCGAACACCGGCAGCGGCAATTCCTTGGCGGCCGACAGCACCTCGATCTCGCGGGCGAAGATCTCGATCTCGCCGGTCGGCAGGTTGGCGTTGGTGGTCTCGGGCAAACGCGCCTTGACCTCGCCGTCGACGCGGATGACCCATTCGCCGCGCACGGTCTCGGCGACCTTGAAGGCCGGCGAATCCGGATCGGCGACGATCTGGGTCAGGCCGTAATTGTCGCGCAGGTCGATGAAGAGCAGGCCGCCATGATCGCGCACGCGATGCACCCAGCCCGACAGGCGAACGGTCGAGCCGACGTCGCTCTTCCTCAACTGGGCACAGGTATGGCTGCGGTAACGGTGCATTGTCATTGGTAAAGTCCGGGGTGCTGGGTTGCGGGCCGAGCATCAAGCCCGGCCTCAAAATTTGCGCGAAAAGCGCATGGGAGGCCGGATTTGTCAAGGCAAGCGGCTTCGACAGGACATCCGTTGTAAACTTGGGCGGCACAATGGATAGCGATATCCTCTACCGCTACGTTTACGGCAAATGAGATCAGGATATGCAAAACCAGAAGCTCTTTCTGACACCTCAAGAGCGCAGCCGCATCGTCAACCTGCTTGACGCGGCTCGCATAGACGATTGGGCGCGGTTCAAAGCCCTCTCCGACGGTGACTTTCCGAACGACGAATCGATGCGGGAGCAGTTCGACGGATCGCGGCTCATAATCGACTACGATCGTATCGACCCGGAACAGCAATTCGCTGTTGGCGTAGATCCCGACGGTTTCCGGCTCATCACCGGTCAGTTGCCTCCGCGCGACGATCAACGGCAACAGGTGATCATGACGATCTATAGCAAGAACCTAAACGACGGCCCGTTCATAAGCGTTTGGACCTTCCACGAAGAGTTGGACATATCCTCGCTGTAGTTTGCTGGGAATTGCTGCTGGCGTTGGCCAGGGCGATGGTCCAAGAAGGGATCACCGACACGTGATCGCCTCTTCATGTCCTCCATCCGCCCGATGATCCCGCTTCTTCTCGCCGCAGGCATCCTGCTCGGCGGCAATGGGCTGCAGAGCACGCTGATCGCGCTGCGCGGCGCGCAGGAAGGGTTTTCCGCTTCCGACATAGGCCTGATGGGCACCTTCTACTTCGCCGGCTTCCTTCTCGGCTGCCTGGCCATCACCCGCATCATGAAGGCGGTCGGCCATATCAGGGCATTTTCGGCGCTGGCGGCAATCGCCTCGGTCGGCACCTTGCTCCTGGTGCTGGTCATCGATCCGGTGATGTGGTGCGCGGTGCGTCTTGCCGGCGGCTTCTGCTTCGCCGGGCTGTTCACCATCGTCGAAAGCTGGCTGAATTCCGGCGTCAGCAATCACGATCGGGCACGCGTGCTGGCGATCTACCGGATGGTCGACATCGGTTCGGTGACATCAGCCCAGTTCCTGATCCCGATCTTCGGCGCTGGCGGTTTCGCAATTTTCGCTATCATGTCGATGATGATCACGCTGTCGCTGGTGCCGGTTTCGCTCGGCGACCGCTCCAACCCGACGCCGCCGGAGGACGTCAAGCTCGACCTAGCGCGCGTCTGGCGGATTTCGCCGCTGGGCTGCTTCGGCTGCATCGCCGTCGGCGTCACCAACAGCGCCTTTCGCACCTTGTCGCCGGTTTATGCCGAGCAGATCGGCATGTCGGTCGCCGATGTCGTCACCTTCGTCAGCGTCGGCATCTTCGGCGGCGCCATCATCCAGTATCCGCTCGGCTACCTCTCCGACCGCTGGGACCGGCGCCGGGTGCTGCTGATGACGACCTGCTGCGCGATGTTTTCGGCGCTGGCGCTGGTGTTCATCGCCGGCAGCAATCCGGCGCTCAACTTCATCTTCATCTTCATCTTCGGCTGTTTCGCCATGCCGCTCTATTCGCTGTCGGCGGCGCATTCCAACGACCGCGCCGACACCGGCGAGTTCGTGCTGATCAACGCGGCGCTGATGCTGTTCTATTCCTTCGGCGCGATCGGCGGCCCGTTCGCCGCCTCGACGGCGATGCAATATTTCGGACCGGGCGCCCTGTTTGTATTCAGCGCGGTGGTCTATGCGATCTTCATCGCCGTCATCCTCTACCGCATGCAGGCTCGGTCCGGCGTGCCGGCGGGCAGGCGCGGCCGCTTCATTGCGCTCCTGCGCACTTCGACGGTTTTCGCGCGGCTGGCCAGGAGAAACGGCGATTCCGACGGTCCGGGAACCTCATGATGGCGGTGCCAAAGCTTGACGAAAGCCCCGGCGGCTGAAATCTAGGAAGACCTTACTCCTGCCAAAAGCGATTTGATGCACGTCATCACCACCCAGAAAGAACTCGAGACCGTTCTCGCCGCTTTCGAAAAGTCGGATTTCGTCACTGTCGACACCGAGTTCATTCGAGAAACGACGTTTTGGCCGATCCTGTGCCTGATCCAGATGGCCGCTCCCGGCGTGACGGCACTGATCGATCCGCTGGCTCCCGATATCGACCTGAAGCCGTTCTTCAGGCTGATGGCCAACGAGGCGGTGGTCAAAGTCTTCCACGCCGCGCGGCAGGACATCGAAATCATCGTCCATCTCGGCGATCTGGTTCCGCATCCAGTGTTCGACACGCAGGTGGCGGCGATGGTCTGCGGCTTCGGCGACAGCGTTTCCTACGATCAGCTCGTGCAGCGCATCACCGGGGCGCGGCTCGACAAGTCGTCGCGCTTCACCGACTGGCGCCACCGGCCGCTTTCCGACAAGCAGCTCGACTATGCGCTGGCCGACGTCACCCATCTGATCGAGGTCTACCAGCACCTCAGCGCCGAACTGGAGCGGGAAAACCGCGCCCATTGGCTTAACGAGGAAATGGAGGTGCTGACCTCCCGCGAAACCTATGATCCGCATCCCGAGGACGCCTGGAAGCGGCTGAAGATGCGGCTGCGCAAGCCGCAGGAACTGGCGATCGTGCAGGGCGTTGCGGCGTGGCGCGAGCGCGAGGCGCGCGAACGCGACGTGCCGCGCGGCCGCGTGCTGAAGGACGACGCGATCTACGAGGTGGCGCAGCAGGCGCCGCGCGACGCGGCAGCCCTGGGCAAGCTGCGCACGACGCCGAAGGGCTGGGAACGCTCCTCGACGGCGACGGCGCTGCTTGGCGCGGTCAACACCGCCCTTGCCTTGCCCAAGGAGCAGATGCCGAAGCTGCCGAAGAGTTTCCAGCCGCCCGAGGGCTCGAGCGCCGCGGCGGAACTGTTGAAGGTGCTGCTGCGGATCGTCGCCGAAAAGGAAGGCGTCGCGTCCAAGGTGCTGGCCTCCAGCGACGACATCGACCGTATCGCCGCCGAGGGCGAGGACGCCGACGTACCGGCCCTGCAGGGCTGGCGGCGCGCGGTGTTCGGCGAGGCCGCGCTCAAGCTGGTGCGCGGCGAGATCGGCATCAAGTTCGACAAGCGCAAGATTGCGGTGTTCGACCTGTAGACGTCCCTCGCGGACTTTCCTTCTCCCCTTGCGGGAGACGGAAAAGGTGCCCTGCTCAAACCATGCCGAGCAGGTGTAGCGCGAACCAGATCCATCCCAGCAGGAGAATCACCGCACTGACGAAGAATGACCGGCTGCGCAGCAGCAGATTGTTGCTGGTCAGGTGAACCCAGGCGTGGAAATAGCGCGATGCGACGAAAATCCACATCAGCACCAGGGTCAGATAGTTGACGCCGTTGGTCAGGTGCAGCGTCAGGCACAGCACATAGAACAGCACCGGCAGCTCGAACTGGTTGGTGAGATTGGCGGCAACGGTGACGCTGGAGGCCGGCTCGGTCGAACGCACCTTGAACTGAGCTGGCTTCGCCTCGCCTGACCTGATTGCGCCGTATCTGCGGCGACCCAGGACGCAGTAGACGATGTAGATCAGCAGCACATGCGCCAGAACAGGCCAGAAGATCGTGGTCTGGTTCACCAAGTGTCCCCTAGCGGGCTGAGCTTTGCGCGCGGCATCAGGCCAGGCGTTTCTGGCCTGCCAGCCAGAAGGCGGCAATGACGATCACCGGGATGGCGAAAAGCGCGAATTTGGTGACGGTGAGCGCCGAAGCCAAAGACAGCGAGTCCGGATTCGCCGACAGGAAATCGGACAGAAGCCGCGCTACCGCGATGTTCTGGGCGTAGTCGGCAAGCGTGTAGGGCAGCACCAGGACCAGCGCGAAGATCGACTGCAGCTGCACCGGCTGCACGCGGAAAGCCTTCAATCGCCGGCCGGTGGCCAGGATCAGGCTGACCAGCGTCACAGACAGCAGCGCCGGGAACAACAGATCGAAGGTCAGATAGTGCCAGACGAGAATGATCTCGCCGCCGCGCCGGCCGAGTGCCGTCAGCCAGGCCATGCCTTCGTCCGGAGTGAAACCGAAAATACGCATGTCGAGTGATGGCAAGCCGCCGCTCAACTGGCGGAAGTAGAGGAATTCCATAGCCGTCATGGCGATGAAAACCACCGCCGACAGGAAACAGAGTGCGCCTGCGTGGCGCGGCAGCCGCAGGATCGTTGCCGTCAGGCTCCGCCCGAGCCCGTACTGGTCAGGCTCCGCCGGGATAGTTCGGGCTTTCGCGGGTAATCGTGACGTCATGGGCGTGGCTTTCACGAAGTCCGGCATTGGATATGCGCACAAAAGTGGCGCGCTCGCGGAAATCGGCAAGATCGCGGCCACCAACATAACCCATAGCGGCTTTCAAGCCGCCCGCAAGCTGGTGCAGCACGCCAGACACAGGTCCTTTGTAGGGAACCTGCCCTTCGATGCCTTCGGGGACCAGTTTCAGCGTGTCGCGCACCTCGGCCTGGAAGTAGCGATCGGCGGAGCCGCGGGCCATGGCGCCGACCGAGCCCATGCCGCGATAGGCCTTGAAGGAGCGGCCCTGGTGCAGATAGACCTCGCCCGGGCTTTCGTCGGTTCCGGCCAGCAGCGAGCCGATCATGGCGGCACTGGCGCCTGCGGCGAGCGCCTTGGCCAGATCGCCGGAATATTTGATGCCGCCATCGGCGATCACCGAGACGCCGGATTTGTGCGCCGTCTCGACCGCCGACATGATGGCTGAGAGCTGCGGCACGCCGACGCCGGCAACGATGCGGGTGGTGCAGATGGAACCCGGGCCGATGCCGACCTTGACGGCATCGGCGCCGGCGTCGATCAGCGCCTGCGTGCCCGCGGCGGTGGCGACATTGCCGGCCAGAATGCGGACGGAGTTGGATAGTTTTTTCGCCCGCGTGACGGCGTCGAGCACGCGTTGTGAGTGGCCGTGCGCGGTGTCGATCACCAGAAGGTCGACGCCGGCATCGATGAGGCGTTCGGCGCGCTCGAAACCGTCATCGCCGACGCTGGTGGCGGCGGCGGCGCGCAGGCGGCCCTGTGCGTCCTTGGTGGCGTGCGGGTTGAGCTGCGACTTCTCGATGTCCTTGACGGTGATCAGTCCGACGCAATTGCCCTGCCTGTCGACGACCACCAGCTTTTCGATCCTGTGCTGGTGCAGGAGGCGCTTGGCCTCGTCCTGGTCGACGTTCTCCTTGACCGTGATCAGGTTGTCACGGGTCATCAGTTCATGGACCTTCTGCGCCGGATCGGACGCAAAGCGCACGTCGCGATTGGTCAGGATGCCGATCAGCCGGCCGATCTTGTGGCCGCCGCTGCCGCCGTTCTCGACCACCGGGATGCCCGAGATCGAATAGCTGCGCATCAGGCCCAGCGCGTCGGCGAGCGTCGCGTCGGGGCCGATGGTGACGGGATTGACCACCATGCCGGATTCGAATTTCTTGACCTGCCGCACCTGCTCGGCCTGTTCGGCCGGCGAGAAATTGCGGTGGATGACGCCAATGCCGCCGGCCTGGGCCATGGCGATGGCAAGCCGCGCCTCGGTGACGGTGTCCATCGCCGCCGACAGGATCGGCACGTTGAGGTCGATGTCGCCGGCGATGCGGGTGCGGACATCGGTTTCGCCGGGCATGACCTCGGAATGACCCGGCTGCAGCAGCACGTCGTCAAAGGTCAGCGCCAATGCGCCGGTGGACGTTTCGATGATTTTTGCCATGGCCAGTCCCTTGAACATAAAAACGGTGGGGGAATACAAAAAAGCGCTGGACCGGAATGGACAGCGCCGACTCGTTTCTTCCCTTTCAGGATTGGCGCTGGCTGGTACCACGTCCAAGCACCGATGAAAAGCGGATGATTTCACGCTCCCGGAAAAGCGACTTTCCGGCGAAGGGATGCCACCTGTGGTTGCCGGTCGCACAAAAGTGACAGCAAATTAATGCGACATCCCGGCGAAGGCATGGTAACCGCCCGCCTCAGGGCCGACATGCAACCGGCAACGCAACATTCAAGTCTGGACGCGTTCCTTGAACCGCACCATCCCGCTTATATTGGCGGTCGCCCTTTTCATGGAAAACATGGATTCGACTGTTATCGCGACATCGCTGCCGGCGATCGCCGTCGACATCCACACCAGCCCGATCGCGCTCAAGCTGGCCCTGACCGCCTATCTCGTCTCGCTGGCGATCTTCATTCCGATCAGCGGCTGGATGGCGGACCGTTTCGGCGCCAAGAATATCTTTCGCGCCGCGATCGCCGTCTTCATCGTCGGCTCGATCGCCTGCGCGCTCTCCGGTTCGCTGCCGGCTTTTGTGGTCTCGCGCTTCCTGCAAGGCATTGGCGGCGCCATGATGACACCGGTCGGGCGGCTGGTGCTGGTGCGCGCGACACCGAAAAGCGAACTCGTCGCGGCGATGTCCTGGCTAACCGTTCCGGCGTTGGTCGGACCGTTGGTCGGGCCGCCGGTCGGCGGCTTCATCACCACCTACTTCACCTGGCACTGGATCTTCCTGATCAATGTGCCGATCGGCCTGATCGGCATCTGGCTGGCGACGCGTTTCCTGCCGGAGACCGAATCGATGGAGACGCCGCCGCTCGACTTCCTCGGCTTCGTGCTAAGCGGGCTGGCGGCATCCGGCGTGGTTTTCGGCCTGTCGGTGGTGAGCCTGCCCTATTTGCCGCCGGCCACCGGCCTTATCACCGTAGCGGTCGGCCTGCTGTCGGGCGCGCTCTATCTGCTGCACGCGCGGCGCGCCAAAAATCCCTTGCTGGCGCTCGAATTGTTCCGCAACCAGGTGTTCCGCTCCTCGGTGCTTGGCGGCGGACTGTTCCGCATCGGCATTGGTGCCGTGCCGTTCCTGCTGCCGCTGATGTTCCAGATCGGTTTTGGGCTGACGCCGTTCCAGTCCGGCATGATCACCTTCGTTTCGGCGATCGGCGCCATCGGCATGAAATTCGTCACCGCGCTGATCTTCCGCGTCGCCGGCTTCCGCCGCGTCCTGGTTGTCGGTTCTCTGGTCGCCGCCGCCTCGATCGCCATCAACGGCCTGTTCACACCCGACACACCCTATCTCTTGATGCTGGCCATGCTGCTCGTCGGCGGCTTCATCCGCTCGATGTTCTTCACCGGCGTCAATGCGCTCGCCTATGCCGAGGTTTCGGCTGAAGACACCAGCAAGGCGACACCGATCACGGCGGTGTTCCAGCAGTTGTCGGTCGCGCTCGGCGTGGCGCTGGCCGGCGGAATCCTGGAAGTGTCCACAAGCCTGCACGACCGATCACTGACGCTGGCGGATTTCCACACCGCGTTTTTCGTCGTCGCGGCGATTTCGGCCGCCGCGTCGCTGTCGTTCATGCGGCTGGCGCCCGATGCCGGCAACGCCATCTCCGGCCACGGCCGCCTGACCACACCCAAGACGCTGGAAACGAGCACGGCGGGGAAGTAGTTCCCTCTTGCCTTCTCCCCTGTGGGAGAAGGTGGATCGGCGCGAAAGCGCCGAGACGGATGAGGGGTGTTCCAGCGGAGTGAAACGTTGGCGCTCCCTGGAGCTCATCCGTCGCCTTCGGCGACACCTTCTCCCAGGGGAGAAGGAAGATCTCGCCCTTTGAAATCCTTGGCCAGCAAATAAAGCTCGACCGATTCATCCCGCGACGCCGGCGGCTTGACGTGATGGACCGAGCGGAAGTTCTTCTTGAGCATGGAGAGCAGTTCGTTTTCGGCGCCGCCCTGGAAGGTCTTGGCGAGGAAATGCCCGCCCGGTTTCAGGACGGAGAGCGCGAAATCGGCCGCCACTTCGCACAGATGCATGGTGCGGATATGGTCGGTCCGCTTGTGGCCGGTGGTCGGTGCCGCCATGTCGGACAGCACGATATCGGGATCCCCACCCAGCGCCTCGGCCAGCTTCTGCGGCGCCTGCGGATCGAGGAAATCCATCAGCAGCACCGGTGCGCCGGGCACGGCGTCCATTTCGAGATAATCGATGCCGATGACATGCGGCTTGTCGGCCGTCGATTTCGTCCGCGCGGCGGCGACCTGGCACCAGCCGCCGGGGGCGGCACCGAGGTCGATCACCTTCATGCCGGGTTTCAACAGATGATGCTTGTCGTCGATCTCGATCAGCTTATAGGCCGCGCGTGAGCGATAGCCGTCGGCCTTGGAGCGCTGGACATAGGGATCGTTGATGTGGCGCTGCAGCCAACGGCGCGACGATTCCTTCAGCCCGCTCTTCTTCTTGATCCGCGTCTTCAGCACGCGAATGCTGGCGGATCCTGGTTTTTCCGGTTTCTTGGTCATTGCCTGATTTCTGGTCCGGGTTTTCTCGCTCGTCGAGTTGTGTTCATTTTTCGACGTCTGCGCGTTTCGTGAACGGCTTCCCCCACTCCGTCTCGGCTTCGCCGAGCCACCTCTCCCCCCTCCGGAGGGAGAGGAAGGGAGCCAGCCTGCATAAGTTCACGCCTTTCCTCTCCCCCGCCGATCGGGGGAGAGGTGTCGAGCGTAGCTCGACGGAGTGGGGGNCGACTGTTCACGCTCTGCCACGCCCATCGTTGCGCCAGACGCCATCATCGGCCATCAGTTCGCTCAAAATACCTTCGCGCAGGCCACGATCGGCGACGCGCAGCCGCTCGGACGGCCATACGGCGCGGATCGCTTCGAGGATAGCACAGCCGGCCAGTACCAGATCGGCGCGATCGGCACCGATGCAAGGGTTGGCGCAGCGCTGCTGAAAATCCCAGCCAACCAGTCTTTCGACCATGCGGTCGACGCTGTCGCGGTCCATCCACAGCCCGTCGACACGGCGGCGATCGTAGCGCTCGAGTTCAAGGTGGACACCGGCCAGCGTCGTCACCGTTCCGGACGTGCCCAGCAGATGGAAATTCGGGCTGGCCTTGAGATGGCTCAGCCGATCGCGACCGTCGAAGCTGGCCAGCCGCCCGGCAACGTCATCGACCATGGCGGCGAAGATCTCGCGCGTCACCGTGCGGCCGCCAAAGCGCTCGGCCAGCGAGACGACGCCGACCGGCAGCGACGTCCACGACACGATATGATTGGCCAACCTCGGCGAACGGCGGCCGGCGAGATCGATGAGCGCGATTTCCGACGAGCCACCGCCAATATCGAACAGCACGACGCCTTGGGTGTCGCGCTCGACCAGCGAGCCGCAGCCGGACACCGCCAGCCGCGCCTCGGTCTGGCGGTCGATGATCTCGAGCTTCAAGCCGGCCTCGCGTTCGACGCGGTCGATGAACTCGACGCCGTTTTCGGCGGTCCGACAAGCCTCGGTGGCGATCAGCCGGGCTTTTCTGATCTTGCGGTTGCGCAATTTGTCGCCGCAGATTTTCAGCGCCTCGACCGCGCGGTCCATCGCCGGCTGGCCGAGCCGGCCATTGGCGGTGAGCCCCTCGCCCAGCCGGACGATGCGCGAAAAGGCGTCGATGACGCGGAATTGGCCATGCCGCGTCGGCACGGCGACCAACAGCCGGCAATTGTTGGTGCCGAGGTCAAGCGCCGCAAACACCGGAAGCTCATGGACCGGCGGCCGACGGGCGCCTTGTTCCGGCCGCGGCACAACAGCGGCGGGCGAGATCACCGCTTCCGCCGGTCTGTGGGCCTCCGCCGCCGGGGCACCGGTTTTGCCTGGCGCCGGCGATCGATTCTCCGCGGGACGCGCTTCCTCGCGCGCAAAAACCTTGCGCCCGCGCCTTCGCTTGCGCCGCTTCTTAGGCTTGCCTTTGTGGGGTGCGTCGCCCGCCTGCCCGTCTGCGGAGCGGAGCTCCGTCGGGCGGCGTTGCTGCCAGCTTGCGTTCCCCGGGTCAGCCGACCGCTGGGAAGCGCTGGACACGCCCACCTCCGGCGCGCCGGCGCCGGTATCGTGGTCTTCCACTGTCGTTCCTTCCGGCGCCGCGCGAACCTATGATAGACGCAGCAGGCGCTTCAGTGTTTTAAGTTGTCGCCAGACTAACAGCGCCGTGCCCGATCACCAAGAGCCGCATGCCGAATTTTACCGGCAGGCCGCTGACCGCCGTTCCGGCGCGGCCGCGTGATGAATCCGCGCGCCGCAGTTGCCGGCGCAACGCCTGCCGGCATCTCTTTCGGGCGCCCCACGGACAAATCTTGCCGGCCGCCGCTGCGACAAGGGTTCGCGGTTGAATAGCCGGCTTCGATGAGGCATTTCTGAAATGAGCGGAAGAATCCGGCGCAGCCGGCCTCCCACCAGCCACGAAAGGAAGCGGACCCCGCAACGCATGGCAGTCAGGCAATGAACTGGAGACGCTATTTCTGGCCGGTCGTCGGCATCGCGGCGGTGATCTTCTCGCTGCTGCTGCTCTGGCACGAACTGCGCGGCATTTCGCTCGACGATGTCTGGGACGGCATCGCTGCCATTCCGACCCGCGGCTGGGTCCTTGCCGCGCTGAGTTCGATCATCGCCTATGCCTCGCTTGCCGGCTACGATCACATCGCGCTTCTGCATATCGGCAAGCGCGTGTCGTGGCTGTTCGTCACGCTGTGCTCCTTCACCACCTATGCGCTGTCGCACAACATTGGCGGTTCGGTGTTCTCGGGCGCCGTCATCCGCTACCGCGCCTACGGTACCAGGGGCCTGACCGGACAGGATGTCGGCGTGCTGGTGGCGGTCTGCTGGATCACCTTCGTGCTGTCGACGATTTTGGCCTCAGGCCTCGTTCTGGTGTTCGAGCCTGAGATACTCGACCGATTTTCCGGCATCGCCCATCATGGCCTGTCCGAAGCGGCCGGTATCGCGATGCTGCTGCTCGTCGCCGCCTATGTCTTCGGCAGCTGGCTGCATCTGCGCCCGCTGAAGATCGCCAGCTTTCAGCTGCATTATCCGGCGCTGCCGATCGTCGCCCGGCAGTTGCTGATCGGCCCGATCGAACTGCTGGCCGCAGCCGCGATCATCTTCTTCGCCCTGCCCGCAGCCCACAATCCCGGCTACTTCGTCATACTGGGCGTCTTCCTCGTCTCCTTCTCGATCGCGCAGATCTCGCATGCGCCGGGCGGACTCGGCGTGTTCGAGGTGGTGTTCCTCGCCGGCCTGTCGGACATGGATCCGGTCGGCGTGCTGGCGGCGCTGCTGGTGTTCCGGCTGTTCTACCTGATCGTCCCGCTGATTCTGGGCCTGGGCATCGTGCTGTTCTTCGAACGCTCGCAGTTCAGCCGGACGGAGCCTTGAAGGCTGGAATTGGACTAGGCGCCGCGCGCCGGCATCTGAAGTGTGGCGTCCTGTCGAAACGTGCCATTGAAGCACAGAGCAGGCTTGACTATTTTCTTCTGGCGGCTACAAGGCAGCGCTCACAGCGGCTTGCCCGCTCGGCCCGCACGGTTTTCACGTTTATCGTGATATTCAAGATCGTGCCTGCTGGGGAATAGGTTAACGGTAGACCCACGGACTCTGACTCCGTTAGTCCTGGTTCGAATCCAGGTTCCCCAGCCACTCCTCTTCTCTCGATCAAAACAATCACCAACGCTCATCATCGTGAAATGCTCCCTGGCGACCACCTGACGGGATCCCAGCTATGGTGGGTTGCGGCGGGGTGACATTTATAGGATCGTCAAAGGATCGAAATTATCGAAGGAAGAACGGAATGCGCGCTTTGGTCTTCATCGGATTTCTGATGTTCGTTACTTTCTTGGTTGGCTGCACGACAGACAAGGGGAATGCCAGTCAAACCCAGACTGCGGAAGACAAGGCGCAGTGTACCGGCTTTGGTTTTAAACAAGGCACGGATGCTTTTGCCAATTGCATGATGAAGCTTTCATCGCAGCGACAAGGCCAGCAGCCCCAAGATCACGATGCACTCCTTCGCCGGTATAAGTCCTTAAGTATGGCTCGGCGCGGTGATGATCGGTATCCTGTATGCAGCGCCTCCGACATGGACAATGAACTCGATACTTCGGCAAATAAATGGATTGGCCCCAATTGCCAGCTGGCACCAGATTAAGCGAGTGGAGCGCTGTACCAGCGACCCCGTCGAACGCGCCAAGCGTGAAATTCAAGACACCGCCAGCAACACCAGTCGATCCGACGAGCCGGCATATTTATTCCGGCGTTCGCCGCATCGCGCGCCGTGTCGTCACTTACCCTGCCTTCCTGTAGGCCGCCTCGGCTGCGTGATTTCCTTCGATGAAGCCGAGGCCGATTCCGGTCGCGCTCCACTCCCGGCACCCGGCCTCTGCTACATCGAGGAGCATGGGGCAAACGCGTAATGGTCAGTGACAGCCGATTCATTCTCGAACGCATCAGCCAAGGCTGCGTGACGCTCTCCTACGACGAATTCGTCATCGACAGGCTGGTCAAGTATTTCGGCAATGGCAGGATCCGCTGGCACGTCGAATTCCGCGGGCATCGCATCGAGCTGACGACAGGCCAGCTCAAGAAGCAGCCGACCTTCCGCAGGAAGATACTCGAACAGGCTGGGGTGCTGCCGCCCCAGCGTGCCGGGACCGACTACAGGCGATGGGCACTCGATCTCAGGAAGAATGCGGTCGAGCTTCCTTGGCGGGATAGGCCGGTGGATATCGGCTTCGCCATCGACAGGCTCGCCAGCCACGGCGACGGGCGCTGGACGGTCGAATACCAGGGCAAGGCCATCAAATTCACGACGACGAAACTCCGCAGGCAGGTGAGTTTCCGCAAACGCATGCTGGCCAAGGCCAAGGTGCTGCCGCCCGAGTTGACCCCGGCTGCCTATCGGAAGTGGATGGACTGGCTCATTCAAAACGCCACCGAGGCTGCTCCGCAGGCCGGCGATGCCTTGATGACCGAGAAAAGCTGGCTTGACGACCTGCCTGAGCTAGCCGGCTGGCAAAATGAAACGGTGCCCGAAGAGACCGGCTAAGGGCGGTAGTATCCAAATGCAAGCAGCGATGGCACTCGTTGCGTTTGCCATGCCTGCCAGTTTCGGCACACATTGATGGCGAAGGAGTCTGACCAGAGCTGGCTCGCTGGCAATCAGAATTGAATGAGACCACATGGACCGCTTCGACCTCGGCACCTACCGCCGCCCCATCTCCACTCGCTCGACAGAAACCCAGCGTTGGTTCGATATTGGCCTTAACTGGTGCTACGGCTTCAACCATGAGGAAGGCATCAAGTGTTTTGAGAAGGCGCTCGAAACAGATCCGGACTGTCCGATGGTCCATTGGGGCATCGCCTATGCCGCCGGGCCTTTCTACAATCTGACCTGGAAGGAGCATGGCGAGGCCGAAGCCGACAGCGCGACCAAGCGCTGCTTCGAGCATGTCCAGCTGGCGCGGGCCAATGCGGCTGCCGCCAGTGAGATCGAGAAGCGGCTGATCGAGGCGCTGGCCGCCCGCTTCCAGAAGCCACACCGGGTGAGCCTGGAGGAATTCGAACGTTGGGATGACGCCTATGCCGCCGCGATGCGGCTTGTGTATCGGGACTTTCCCGATGACCATGATGTGATGGCACTGCTGGTCGAAGCACTGATGATGCGCACGGTGCGGCGGCTGTGGAACCTCAAGACCGGCGCGCCGGCGCCGAATTCCGATGTCGTCGAGGCGCTCGACGTCTGCGAGCGGTCGATCCGGCTTGCCGATGAGGCCGGCGCAGCACAACATCCGGCGATCGTCCACCTGCACATCCATCTCCTGGAAATGTCCACGATGCCGGAGCGCGGCATGCGGTCAGCGGATCTGCTCGGCGAGATGTGCCCCGATGCCGGGCATATGAACCACATGCCGGGGCACATCTATGTGCTGTGCGGCGAGTATGAGAAAGCAAAACGCGCCAGCGAAAAGGCGGTGCGTGCCAACGACCTCTATCTCGCCTATGCCGACGAGCCGACCTATTATTTGCTCGGCTGCTGCCACGATCTGCATCTGATGATGTTCACCTGCATGTTGTCGGGCCAGCACCAGCCTGCACTGTGGGCCGCCGACAGAGTGCGCAGCCTGGTCGCGCGCGACGTGGTCGCCATCCAGGGCCGGCCAAAGCTCACGCAGACGGTGGAAGGCTACCATGCGATGAAATCGCATGTGCAGGTGCGCTTCGGCCGCTGGCAGGAGATCATCGACGAACCGGTCACCGAGGAGCCTGGCCTCTATGTGCTGACGGCGGCCATGCAGCGCTACGCCAAAGGTGTGGCTCATGCGACGCTCAAGCATTTCGCTGAGGCTGAACGTGAGCGCGAAGAGTTCCATCGGCATCTGAAAGGCATTGCGCCCGAGCGGCGCTTCCTCAGCAACCCGGCGCAAGCTTCGCTGGCTGTCGGTGCCGCCCTGCTCGACGGCGAGCTGGCGTACCACCAGGGCCGGCATGAGGAGGCGTATGGCCATTTGCGGCAGGCGGTCGAGCTTGACGACAATCTGTCCTACACCGAGCCGTGGGCCTGGATGCACCCGCCGCGCCATGCGATGGCGGCGCTGCTTCTCGACCAGGGTCACGCGCAGGAAGCAGAACAGGTCTATCGCGACGATCTGGGGCTGAGCGGCAAGGTGCAGCGCTGTGCCCAGCATCCGAACAATGTCTGGGCATTGCACGGGCTGGTGGAATGCCTGAAACGGCGCGGCGAGACCGATGAATTGCCGACATTGCAGACAAGCCTTGCAGCGGCGCTGGCCAAGGCGGATGTGCCGATCACCTCGTCCTGCCTGTGCAGGACGAGCGCGCAGCAAGGCTGCTGTCACTGACGCGAAGTCTGCCTGTCGCCACTGTTGCGGCCGATCGGCTAGAGCAATTCCAGGAAAAGTGTGAAACGGTTTTCCGTCCGGAATTGCGTCAAAACAAGGAGTTAGAGCGGGTCGCCGTCTCCGTGAAACGGTGAACTGCTTTAGCCAAACAAATTGTCGGCCAGATCGTCGTTGGCGGTGGAAACCTCGCCGCCCGGGTATGTCACCTGCCGATCAGCCAAGGCTCCATGCTGCGTCGTCCCACGCCTTCGATCAGCACGGAGCAGTCTATCTCATCGTGAAGTTGGGCGTTTGGGTCAGACGAAAGCCAGGAAGCATAGGAGCGAAGCTGCTTGAGCCTGGCTGTTTTCTCAAGCCGTGCCTGGCGCTCATCCTCGGCTGGTTGAGCCGGTCCTTTGTTCTTCTGGGCAGGAAATTGCATCCTGGCTCTCCTCGGTCACCGAGCCTGTGGAGACGGACTCAATCGGGCGTTGGCCCGTTGTCGCTCCGGTCTCTGCGGTTCTGAAGCCAACACATGCGCTGACGGGAGTCGCCATTCATCTTGATGATGGCGGACCCTTATCAACAATGCACCCGCGCCACCGCCGGGTGCTCCTGGTCCGGGTTCACTGCGCGCACGGCACTCGGCAGTCGGACGCAACTGCAGGAAATGGAACCAGATCGGCCGTGCGACGTCATAGAAGCAGGTGCCCATACGGGAGTGTGACCTCCATGATCAGGCTCGTTCTTGTCGCGGTCGCCATGCTCGTCGTCGCATGCGATGCAACGGCGGCGGCAAAACTGGACGCGGCCGCCGTCAACAACGCCCAATTTGACGGCAGCGAAGCGAAAGGCGTCAGTGCGACCGTGCTGAAGGCGCAAATCCTCCTGGATCGTGCACGCTTCTCGCCAGGCCTGATCGATGGCCGCCAGGCGGAGAACTTCACCCGGGCAGTCAGTGCGTTCCAAGCGGCCAACGGATTGCCTGCCGACGGCAAGCTCACCCGCGAGACATGGGACAAGCTGGTCGCGACCTCCTCGCGCCCCGCGATTGAGACCTACGATTTGACACGCAAGGATGTGCATGGGCCGTTCACCAGGCGAATTCCGGCGCGCATGGAGAGGATGGCCCGCCTGCCCAGGCTGGCCTACCACAATGCCCTGGAAAAGATGGCGGAGCGCTTCCACATCAGCGAGCAACTGCTTGAACGGCTCAATCCCGGCATCGGCTTCAGGAAGGCGGGGCAAAAGCTGCTCGTGCCAGCTGTCACCCGAGGTGATCCGCCGCAAGACATCGCGAGCGTCGAGGTCGACAAGAGCGCTCGCCAGGTTCGGGTGCTTGACCCTTCCGGCAAAGTGCTTGCGACGTACCCCGCCTCGATCGGAAGTCAGGAGAAGCCCGCGCCGAGTGGCCAGGCGGAGGTCAAACGCGTGGTGCACCACCCAACCTATCATTACGATCCCGAGTTTGCCTTCAAGGGAGTGAGGAGCAAGCGCCCCTTCACGATCGCTGCCGGGCCAAACAATCCGGTGGGATCGGTCTGGATCGACTTGTCCATCGATAGCTACGGCATTCACGGGACTCCGGACCCAGGCAAGATCGGAAAGACCTTCTCGCATGGTTGCATCAGGCTGACCAACTGGGATGCCGAAGACCTCGCCTCCGAAGTGCGAAAAGGCACAAAGGTCGTCTTCAAGGACGAAGCGGCAGGATCGGTCGAACAAGGATCGCAGTAGGTAGGCGCTACGGCCTACCCACTTTCGACCGTGCGGACTAGTCACACGGTCGTGTGACTGGCGTCGCCGAGGGCGTGGAGCGGCCCCTTACCCCAGCCACTTCTCGTAGTCGGACACCAGCAGATGGATCGGGGCAACGTCTTCGTCGATGTTGGAAAAACGCCCGATCGGTTCGCGAAACACATTGTCGGTGAGATCGTCATTGACGGTGGAGACCTCACCGATCAGCACGTCCTTGCCCTCGGCCCAGAAGGCATGCCAGACGCCGGGCAGCAGCGTGACGCTTTGGCCCGGGTCGAGCTTCAGGAGCCCGCCCGCAGGCAGCCTGTGGATGGTTCCGTCGACCGGCACCGAAACCTCGGCCTTGGGATCGATGCCGCCGTTGCGGTCATGCATGAACAGTTCCAGCACCAGCTTGCCGCCGCCACGGTTGATGATGTCCTCGGCCTTGATGTTGTGGCGATGCATCGGCGACAGCTGGTCCTTGCGCGAGATCATGATCTTCTCGGCATAGAGCATGCCCATGCCCTTCTTCATGTCCTCGTAGCGGCCATTGCGAACGGTGAACAGGAACAGGCCGAGTTCCCTGAATTTCTCTTGCCCGTAATCGGTGATGTCCCAGCCGAGCCGCGAGGTGAACACCGCCGACGAGTCGACCTGGCGCGCCTTCGCCTCCTGCGGCGACCAATAGGCGAAGGGCGGCATGATGTAGCCGAACGAGCGGATGAAAGCGTCGGCTTCGCGGATGATGTCGTTGATGGCGGAGCGCTTCATGATCATGATCCCTTCGTATCGATTTGTCTGGCAAATCGCATAGCCGAACGTCGATGCGGTGTCGATCCATCTCGCCGCCCTGCCCGGCCTTGCACTTAGGCGCATGGACCACAGATCCGCTTCGCTGGCCACGTGACATCGCGGATTTTCAGGGCCATAAATCCCGCGGATTCCTCATGGGGTGAAAGATGATGCCGACCGTCCACGACCTCGATACGCCGTCGGTTCTCATCGACGCCGCGCGCGCCGAAGCCAACATTGCCCGCGCCCAGGCGCATGCCGACAAGAACGGGCTGAAGCTCAGGCCGCATATCAAGACGCACAAATTGCCCTATTGGGCGAAGAAGCAGGTGGCGGCCGGCGCCGTCGGCATCACCTGCCAGAAGATCGGCGAGGCCGAGGTGATGGCCGATGCCGGGCTGGCCGATATTTTTCTTCCCTACAACATCCTTGGGCGCGCCAAGCTGGAGCGGCTTCTGGCGCTGCACGGGCGCGTCACCCTGTCGGTGACAGCGGACAGCATGGAGACGCTCGAAGGGCTGGCAACCACCTTCACCGATGCCGGTCATCGTCTACCGGTGCTGGTCGAATGCGACACCGGCATGGGTCGCTGCGGCGTGCAGTCGGCCGATGAAGCGGTTGCGCTGGCAAGACAGATCGACAGAGCCGGTGGCCTCGCCTTCGGAGGACTGATGACCTACCCGGCCGCCGGGAAGGCAGCGGAGGCCGAAGCCTGGCTCGCCGACGCCAAGCAGGCGCTGGCCGCATCGGGCCTCGCCTGCGAACGCATCTCCAGCGGCGGCACGCCGGATATGTGGCGCTCCAGCGACACATCTGTTGTCACGGAGTATCGTCCAGGCACCTACATCTATCTCGACCGCTATCAGGTCGCCAAAGGCGTCGGCACGCTCGACGATTGCGCGCTGACGGTGCTGTCGACGGTGGTCAGCCATCCCACCGCGACGCGCGCTATCCTCGATGCCGGCAGCAAGGCGCTGTCCAGCGACACGCTGGGTCTCGCCGATTTCGGCGAGTTGCCCGGCGTGCCGGGAGCGCGGGTGACGGGCCTGAGCGAGGAGCACGGCACCGTCACGCTTTCGGGTGACGGCAAATTGCGCATCGGCGAGCGCGTGCGTGTCGTGCCCGACCATTGCTGCGTCGTCACAAACTTGTTCAACGAGGTCAACCTGGTCGACGGCGACAAAGTGCTGGAAACGCTGCCGGTGGCGGCGCGCGGAAGGATGGGGTGAACTAAGAAGCGTCTTGCCTTCTCACACAAGGGGAGAAGGGGGAGAGCGCTCCGCCTGCCGTGCCGCGACCCTGCGCATGGCAATCACCCGGCGACGGCGGATTTCGGTGCGCATCGCCATCAGGTGCAGCGCGAAGAACAGCACGGTGAAGCCGAGCGCCATGACCAGCAGCGGCCACAGCAGGCTGGGGTCGATGGTGGAGCCGCCCATGCGGAACACCGAGGCCGGCTGATGCAGCGTGTTCCACCAGTCGACCGAGAACTTGATGATCGGGATGTTGATGAAGCCGACCAGCGTGATGATGGCGGCGGCCCAGGCGGCGCGGCTGGCATCGTCGAGCGCACGGGTCAGCGCGATGATGCCGAGATACATCAGGAACAGCACGAAGACCGAGGTCAGCCGCGCATCCCAGACCCACCAGGTGCCCCACATCGGCTTACCCCAGATCGAACCGGTGATCAGCGCCAGCGCGGTGAAGACCGCACCGATGGGGGCGGCTGATTTCAGCGCGACATCGGCCAGCGGATGCCGCCAGACGAGCGTGCCGAGTGCGGAAACCGCCATCAGCGTGTAGCACATCATGGCCAGCCAGGCGAAAGGCACGTGGATGTACATGATGCGAACGGTGATGCCTTGCTGGAAATCCTCAGGCGCGGCAAAGCTCATATAGAGCCCGACTGCGAGGATCAGTGCGGCGATCGTGGCCAGCCATGGCACGACCTTGTCCGCCAGCCCGACGAAGCGCGTCGGGTTGGCGAGATCCATCCAGCTTGTCAGGCGTGAAGTCGTGTCGCTCATGCGGTTCTACATAAACCGCCGCGGCGTTCGGGGCAATCGAGCGGTGGTGTCGCAGGGCTGCAGCGCTTTGCCTTCTCCCCTGTGGGAGAAGGCAAAGACGTGCCTGATCAGGCGGCCGCTTCCTGCTGTTGCAGCACGGTGCGGCTGAGGCGGCGGACCTCCTCGTCGTTGAGCAGGCCGCCAGCGCGCAGCAGGCTGGCAAAGCGGCCATTGCGCAGCGACAGCTCGGTGAAGCCGCCCATCTCGACCACCCTGCCCTTGTCCATGAACACGACCAGATCGGCGTCGCGAACGGTGGTCAGGCGGTGGGCGATGATGAAGGTGGTGCGGTCGCGGCGCAGTTCGTCGATCGCTTCCTTGACGCGGTCCTCGGTCTCGACGTCGAGCGCGCTGGTCGCCTCGTCGAGCACCAGGATCGGTGCGTCCTTCAGCACGGCACGGGCAATGGCGATGCGCTGACGTTCGCCGCCCGACAGCTGGCCGCCACGTTCGCCAACCACCGTGTCGTAGCCATTGCTCTTGGACAGGATGAAGTCCTGTGCGGCAGCCGCATTGGCGGCGGCATGGATCTCGTCATTGCTTGCATCGGCGCGGCCGACACGGATGTTGTCCTCGATCGAGCGGTTGAGCAGGCCGGCATCCTGGAACACCGTGGCGATCGAATGGCGCACCGACTTGCGGGTCACGGTGCGGGTGTCGATGCCGTCGATCAGGATACGGCCATGGGACGGCGAGAAGACACGCTGCAGCAGGTTGATGAGCGTGGTCTTGCCGGCACCCGTCGGGCCCACGATGGCGACGGTCTGGCCCGCCTGCACCTCGAAGGACACGTCGTCGATGCCTTGGCCGGAATTGGCGAATTCAAAGCCGACATTCTCGAAGCGCACATGGCCGGTGACGTTGGAAAGATCGCGCAAGCCGTCCGGCTCGGCGGAATCAGCCGCGGAGTCCTCGAGATGGTAGAAATCCTCGAGCTTGGCACGGGCCTCGGAAATCTGGTTGGCGAAAGCCGACATCTGGTCGAGGCGAGCGATCAGCATCGTGGCAAAACCGGTGAAGGCAATGACGTCGCCGACACCCAACTGACCATGAGTCACGAGATAGGAGCCGATCGACAACACGATCAGCATCGAGATTGCCGATGACAGACGGTGCAAGGCATTGGCCAGCGCCCACCAGTCGAGCACAGGGTTCTGCGCGTCGAGCAGGTTCTTGACGTAGCGGCGCAGCGTATCGGCCTCGTGACCGAGGCGATTGTAGCTCTGCAGCACCGCAACGTTGCTGACCGAGTCGGTCACATGCGCGAACACCTTGTGGTAGTGGCGCTCGACCGCGGCCTGGCCCGCCTTGGTGCGGCGCATGACCATCCGGCCGATGCCGACATAGAGCAGCCCGAGGCCAAGCAGCACCAGCGACATGCGCAGGTCCATGCTGATCGCGGTCGGGACCAGCAGCACGAGGGCGACAGCCGTGGACAGATGCTGGCGCATGAATTCGAGCCAAAGGCTGAACAGGGTTTCGACGGCGCGCAGCATCGTGTGCAGCGCATTGGAGGTGCCGTGCTGATGGTGCCAGGCGAGCGGCATGGTGATCACGCGCTCGAACGACTCGCAAAGCACTTCGCTGCGTCGAGCATGGGCGAAACGGTCAGCGCCGCGCGCCACCATGACGAAGGCAACGATGTTGAAGGCGCCGAGACCGGCCCACATGACCAGCGTGGTGAAGACAGAGCCACGCTCGGAGATGGCGCCGATGACGCGACCGAACATAATCGGCTCGAGAAGCGCTACGATGGCGAGAGCCACGTTGGCCGAACAGATCAACGCAACGCGTTTCCTGTCCGCGGCCAGATAACCGAGAGCTCGCCAGTAGATTTGCAGAAGGGTCACCCCAGTTACTCCGCCACGCTGTTTATTGTGCACTGCATCATTTTATTCGTACCGGTTGATACGTCGCAAAACAATGGCCGTGTACCCCTTCAGTTCCCTTAGAGCGAACAAAAGATGGCGACGTTCCGAAATCTGCCGTGATCACCTAACGGTTTGAGAAGACAGGTAAAATGTCAGGCATGCGGCGAAATCATGGCAGTTGGCACGTGCTGCCATAATTTTAATCAGCAACAATGTCGGGCGGATGACTGAGGCCGAAATCGCCTTTCGCGAAGTATAAAGCAAAACAAAGCTGCAGGATGCCCTTCCAGGCGAAGGGTGGCCAAACCCTCACCGCTCGCGGCTACTCCTATGGGACGCCTCAAGCCTTTGATTTCATAGACTTCTCGGCGAGATGCCCGTCAACGGCAGACGGCAACGCCAGGCGGGATGGGGCCTCTCATCCGCCGTGGTGACAAAAGTCGCGGCCCGGACCCCCGCTCCGAGCGCATGCTTTTTGGGCAACAGGCCTCAGGCCGGGATCCTGATGACCACCTCGGCAACTTCGCCGTCCTTCAGCTCGACTGCCGAAGCCTTGGTCTTTGCCCCATTCACCTCCAGCGACACGGCCTTGGCCTTGTTGTCGCGGATGACGCGAACCTTGAGTTCCGCCCCCAGCATTTTGAGATTTGCCGAGTACCCATCCCAGTGGCTTGGCAGCTTCGGCTTGAACTGGACACGCTTGCCGCGCCGTTCGATGCCCAGAATGCCTTCGACCGCAGCCCTGTAGAGCCAGCCGGCAGAGCCGGTGTACCAGGTCCAGCCGCCACGGCCGCCCTTGCCGTTGCCGGCATTGTCGTCCCCGGCATAGATGTCGGCCGCCACGACATAGGGCTCCACTCGATAGTGCTCGGCCGTGGCCTCGTCGGTCGCGTGGTTGACGGGATTCAGCATCGAGAAACAACGATAGGCCTCGTCGACCTGCCCCATCTCGGCAAGCGCGATGACGAACCATGTGGCGGCGTGGGTGTACTGGCCGCCATTCTCGCGCACGCCAGGCGGATAGCTCTTGATGTAACCGGGGTCCTTTTCCGTCTTCGAGAATGGCGGCGTGAACAGCTTGACGATCTTCAGCTTGTCGTCGACGAGCAGCTTCGTTGCTTGCTCCATGGCGGTGGTCGACCGTGCCGGGTCGCCCTCTCCCGAAAGCACACTCCAGGACTGGGCGATCGAGTCGATCTTGCACTCCTGCGAGTTGCGAGACCCCAAAGGCGTGCCGTCGTCGAAACTGCCGCGCCGGTACCATTCGCCGTCCCATGCGGTGCTCTCAAGCGCCCGCTTCAGAACATCGGCATGCTTTGCCCAGGCCTGTGCTCGCTTGGCATCACCCTCGGTCTTGGCGACGGGCGCGAAATCGCCCAGCGTCTTCAGCAGGAACCAGCCGAGCCAGACGCTCTCGCCCCTGCCGTGCTCGCCGACGCGGTTCATGCCGTCGTTCCAGTCGCCGCCGAGGATCAGCGGCAGGCCCGCGGGGCTGCTGCGCTTGATGGCGAGATCGAGCGCACGCGCGCAATGGTCGTAGAGCGTCGCTGTCTTCTTCGAGATTTCCGGGGTGAAGAAGGCATCGTGCTCGCCCTCGCCCAGCGGCTGTCCATCGATGAAGGCCAATTGCTCCTTGAGGATGGAGGCATCGCCAGTGACCAGCAAATAGCGCGCCGTAGCGTGGGCAAGCCAGACCACGTCGTCGGAGATCAACGTGCGTACGCCAGCACCCGTGCGCGGCAGCCACCAGTGCTGCACGTCGCCTTCGGGGAACTGCCGCCGCGCCGCGTTGAGGATCTGGTCGCGCGCCAACTGCGGGTCATGCGCCAGCAGCGCCAGCGTATCCTGCAACTGGTCGCGGAAGCCGAAGGCGCCGCTGGCCTGATAGAAGGCCGAGCGGGCGCGGATGCGGCAGGCCAGGCTTTGATAGGGAAGCCAGTGGTTGACCATGGCGTCGAGCGCCTTGTCGGGCGTCTCGACCTGGATGGTGTCGAGGAAGCCGCGCCATTCGCGCTCATTGTCGGCCAATCGCTGGTCGAAGTCCTTGGCCCGATGCTCCTGCACCAGCGCGCTCGCCTCCTCGACCGACTCGGCGTCGCCGAGCAGCCAGAGCAGCGTCACGTCGCCGCCTGCCGGGATCTCGACGTCGCGGGCAATCGCCGCGCACGGATCGTCGCCGGCCTCGACACGGCCAGACAGCGCCGCACCGCTCAGCACCGCCTGCGGCAGCTCGCTGGAGCCATGCCGGCCCAGGAACTCCGATCGGTCTGTCGTCACCGAATGGACGCCGCCGTCGGCCGCCAGGAACGCAACCCGCTCGCCGAAATCCAGCCCGTAGGGGTTTTGTGCGAGCAGCGCCCCACTGGCGGCATCCCGCGACGGGACGATGGTTGCCGCAGTGCGCGACCGATGCCCGCCGAGCACCCATTCGGCATAGGCATAGACACGCAGCCGCGCCGGCACCGAGCCGGAATTCTGGATGCGCAGCCGCGAGATCTTCAGGGAATCGACCGGATCGACGACATGGGTAAGGTCCATCGACAACGGTCCGCGCTTCGAGCGGAAGGTCGAGAAACCCTGGCCGTGCCAGGCCTCGTAGGTCATCGAGGGATCGCGCACCATGGCGGCGAGCGGCGAGAATGCCTTGCCGCTGGCCTGATCGTAGATATAGAGGCCCTCGCCCGGGCGGTTCGAGACCGGATCATTCGACCACGGCGTCAATTGGTAGTCGCGGCTGTTTCGGCTCCAGGTGAAGGCTGCGCCCTCGGCGGAGGTGTGGAACCCGAACGAGGCGTTGGAGACGACGTTGATCCACGGCTGCGGCGTCGTGCGCCGCCCGGCCAGGCGCACGACATAGTGCCGTCCGTCGCCGTCGAAACCGCCAAAGCCGTTCCATTGGCTGAGTCCGCTGCCATCGGCGCTGACATTGGCCACCGCCTGCGAGGCAGGAGTATGCGTCGTGGGTGTCGGCGACGGCAATTCACGCGGAATCGGCAACGTTGCCAGAGCATCCCGCGCCTGCAGGGCCGCCGCCTCGGCGCGCTCGATCTGGTCGAAGATGGTGCCGTTGCGCGTGTGCAGGACGACGCGGGCGACGGCGAGCAGCGTCTTGTAGGTGGTCTCGTCCATAAGATCGCGGCGCACCGCAAAAATGTGCTGGCGCGGCCCGAGCTCCTTGCCGCGCAGACGGCTGTTTTCGCACAGCGTCTCGACCGCCCGCTGCAGGTCCTGGACATAGGAGGACGCCTGCTCGTTGACGACGACGAAGTCGATCATCATGCCGCGGGTGCGCATATATTCCTGGAACCGCAGCGCCTGGGCGACGATTTCGAGATCGGCGACATCGCCGATCCTGACCAGGAAGATCGGGAAATCGCCGGAAATGCTTGTCGGCCACAGGCTCGACTGCTTGCCCAGCCCCGAGGCGATGGATTCGGCGGGAAGACGCAGGAACGGATCCGGATAGATCAGATAGCGCGCCAGCTTCTGCACATTGGCGGCATCGGTCAGGCTGAGGCCCATGTGGCGGGTCTGCACCTGGCTCCGCGTCCAGGCAAGCATGGCCTGGCGGGCAAAGCTCTCCGGATGGTCGAGGCGGGCGATGGCTTCGTCCAGTTCGGCACGGCCGGCGCCGACAACCGTCCAGAAGGTCAGCGATATCTTCTTGTTGGCCGGCACGCGCACCTGGCGGCGCAGCGAGGCGACGGGATCGAGCGTAAAGCCTGAGTGGCCGCCCAGCCTGGCGCCCGGGTCGAAAGCGGCTGCGTCGACGATGGTGCGGCCACGGCCGATGAAGGCGCGCCTGTCGGTCTCGGCCTCGGCGTCGCGCGCCGATCCGGACGGATCGGTGACGAAATGCACCATGGCGATATCGGGCTCGCTGGTCTCGCGCTTGCGCCGCGTGGCGAAGATCGCCGCGTTGTTCGCAGAGATTTCGGTTTCCACGAACATCTTCGAGAAGGCCGGATGCGCGTTGTCGGACGCCTCCAGGCCGAGCACCAGCTCGGCAAAGGAGGTCACTTCGATGTGACGGTCGGACGGACCGTCATTGTAGAGCGTGACCCGACGGCCCTCGCCATTGCCTTCCGAGATGACGATGCATTCGACCTCGGAGCGCAACGTGCCCACCGATTTGACGAAGCTCGCCTTGTCGTCGGAGAACAAGGTCTGCGCCTTTTCCTCGGCGGCTCGCTTCGGTTCGGCTGTAGCCGACCACCAGTCGCCGGTGCCGGCGTCACGCAGGAAGATGTAGGAGCCGAGCCGGTCCTCGGTCGGATCCGGCTGCCAGCGGGTGACGGAGAGATCGCCCCAGCGGCTGTAGCCCGAGCCGGTCGCGCTGACCATCACCGAATAGCGGCCGTTCGACATGACGTTGGTCGACCGCAGCGACTGCAGCGGATTGAGCACGATGCGGGTGTCGGGGCTGTCGACTTCGGTCTCGTCCTTGGAGCGTTCGTCGGCCTCGGTCCTGACGGTCGCGGTCGGGATGTCGCGCGGCGCCCTCTCCTGCAGCAAGAGTTCGGCCGATTCGATGACCGGATCGCTGTGGAAGCGGTCGCGCATGCGACCTTCGAAGATGGCGTCGGCAACCGCCGCGATCGACATGCCCGAATGGTGGGCCATATAATTCTGGACGACGACATGGTCCGTGCCTTCCGGCACGCGCTGCGGCGTGAAGTCGACGGCATCGTAGTAGCCGTGGCGGCCGAGCGCCCCGATCTCCCGCAATCGGGCGAGATTCAGCACGGCTTCACGCGGATTGAACTGGGCCGCCAGTATGGTGGCGTAAGGCGCGATCACCGTGTTCTGGCCAAGACCGCGCTTCAGCCCGAGGCCTGGAACGCCGAAATTGGTATATTGGTAGGTCAGTTCGCGGTCGCGGGCATTGTAGGCGGCCTCCGAAATGCCCCACGGCACGTTCTTCTGGCGGCCATACTGGATCTGGCGTTTGATGATCAGCTTGCTGGTCTGGTTGAGGATCGAGCCCTGCGGCTCCTTCATGACCAGCGGCGGCATCAGATATTCGAACATCGAGCCGGACCAGGACATCAGCGCGCCCTGGAAACCGATTTCGACGATCGGCCGGCCAAGCCTGAACCAGTGCTCGGTCGGCAGATCTCCCTTGGCGATGGCGAACAGGCTGGTCAGCCGCGCTTCGGAAGCCAGAAGGTCGTAGCAGCTTTCGTCGAGCTGGTGTTCCTCGACCCGGTAGCCGATCGACAGCAGCTTGCGCTCCGGCCGCATCAGGAAGGAGAAATCCATCTCGAAGGCATAGCGGCGGGTGCGCTCGCGTAAGGTGAGCAGCTTGGCACGCAGCGCCTCGACGGCATTGTCGTCGCTGTGCGCGTCATGGACGTGCGCTTCGCAGGTGGCTTCCAGCCTTGCCGCCCAGTCGACGATGACGTCGCTTTGGGGCGACACCGCCTCGGTATGGATGGCGGTGGCCAATTTTCGGATCTCGCCGGCCAGCACGGCCAGGTTGATGGTGCGGATCGACGCCATTTCGGGCTGCGCCTTGATGGTGTCGACAGCGCGCCGCATGCCGTCGAGACGGTCGGCGAGGCGCTGGCGCAGCGGGCGCAACTGACGGCGGTCGTCGGGCAGATCATCGAGGCTTTCGCTGAGGATGGTGACCGTGTCGAGAATGCCTTCGAAATCGCCCTGGAGGTGCACGGAGGGCGCCTCCGCCCATTCGGCGCAGGCCGCCGCCACCGCCACCAGATGGCCGGCCAGATTGCCGCTGTCGACTGCCGAGATGTAAAGCGGATAGAGCGGCTTCAGCGTCGTGGTGTCGTACCAGTTGAAGAGGTGACCGCGCTCACGCGGCATGCCCTCGATCGTGGCCATGGTGGCGTCGATGCGGGTGATGGCGTCGGAGAGGCTGATCCAGCCGAAGTCGCGGGCGGAAACGACGGACAGCAGGTAGACGCCGATATTGGTGGGCGAAGTACGAGGCGCCACCACCGGTGCCGGGCTTTCCTGGAAATTGTCGGGCGGCAGATGGTGATGCTCTGCCGTCACGAAGCTTTCGAAATAGTGCCATGTGCGCCGCGCCACCGTGCGCAATGTATGGATATCGGCCTGCGATATGCGCAAGCGATCCTCGGTTTCAGCCGAACGGCTGATCCAGCTGGCGATGGCGGGCGAGCCAATCCAGAACAGCGCGAAGAAGAAGGCAACGAAGGCGCCGGTCGAATCGGCCAGCACCGGAATGGCAAGGCCGACGAAACCGATGATCACGGCGCCATACATCATGCCGTAATACGACCCGACATCGTTGTCGCCCGCCTTGTGCGCCTGCGAGGCGGTGCGCCATTCCAAAAGGTTCTGGCGGCTGACGAACAACCGATAGAGCGTGCGCACGATGGCATCGCCCATCATCCAGGCGTTGTGCGCCATCAGCACGATCTTCAGCGCCACCATGGCGGTGCCGAAGGCGACGTCGCGTGCCAGGGCCGAGAAATGGCCGCGTGGCGTCTGGTCGCCGCTCTTGGGCAGGATGGCGTTGACGATGTCGAATGTCGGCGCCATGAACAGGCTGAGGATCAGCAGGGCCTGCCATTGCGCGGCCTGCGTGAAGGGCAGCAGCGTCCAGCCGGCAATCGCCGCCATCACCCAGAAGATCGGCGTCAGCGAGCGGCGCAGATTGTCGACCATCTTCCAGCGCGACAGCGCCGGCACGCCGGAGCGCGGATCGAGCATGAAGCCGAGCAACTGCCAGTCGCCGCGTGCCCAGCGATGGTGGCGCGAGGCGTCGACCGAGTAGCGGGTCGGATAGTCCTCGACCAGTTCGACGTCGGTGACCAGCGCCGAGCGCGCCAGCGCGCCTTCCAGCAGATCGTGGCTGAGGATGGTGTTTTCCTCGATGCGGCCCTGCAGGGCGGCCTCGAAGGCGTCGACGTGATAGAGGCCCTTGCCGGTGAAGGACCCGTCGCCGAAAACGTCCTGATAGAGATCGGACACGGCAAAGACATAAGGGTCGAGGCCGCGATTGGCCGAAAACACCCGCTGGAAGAACGACGCATCGTCGCCTGATGTCAGCGACGCGGTGATGCGCGGCTGCAGGATCGCGTAGCCGGCGGTGACGACGCGCTTGCTGGCATCGAAATGCGGCCGGTTGAGCGGGTGGCAGAGCTTGCCTACGAGGGTGGCGACCGCGTCACGGGTGGTGCGCGTGTCGGCATCGAGCGTCATCACGTGGACGACGTTCTCCGGCAGCGGCACGTCGAGCGGCAGGAACGTGGTGTCGCTGTCGCCGCGCAGCAGAAGGTCGAGTTCATGCAGCTTGCCGCGCTTGCGCTCCCAGCCCATCCACGACCCTTGCGCCGCATTGAACAGCCGGCGCCGGTGTAGGACGTAGAAACGCGGCGCGCCTTCGGAGGGATAGCGTGCGTTGAGACGAGCGATCTCGGCACGCGCGAATTCGAGGATTTCGGTGTCGGCAGCATCGATCTCGGTCTTCGAGTCCGGCCAGTCCGACAGCAGCGCGAAGTGAATTTCTTCGGCCGTGTTGGCGAGATGATGCACCTCGATATTGCGGATGTTTTCCTCGACATCGTCGCGCGAGCCGATCAGCGACGGAACCACCACCAGCGTGCGCGCCTCGGGCGGCACGCCGTGCCGGTAATCGTAGCCGACGAGGCGCGTCGGTTTCAGGAACAGCGAAACGACCGTGTTGAAGAAGGCGAGCGCGCCCTCGCTGGCCGGCACGGCAAAAAGCGCCAGCATCAGGACGATCGAGGGCACCGACAGGCCGAGATTGGCGAGTGCGTTGCCTGAGAGGACGAGAAGCAGCGCCGTCAGCGCAAACACCGGTACGACGATGCCGAGCCAGCCGGTCTTGCGGAAGGCACGCTTGACTGTCTGGCTGATGGTGGGTCGATAGCCGATCGCCTTCTCCAGCTCGAGCCGGCGTGGGCCGACGAGAAAGAAGCCGACATCGGTGTGGGCCGACCCGGTTAAAACGACGTCGCCGTCGCCATCGCTGGCGGCGTGGCCGGCCAGCTCGATGGCCTTCTCGGCGACGCGATATTCCGAAAGGTTCGAGCGGCGCGCCAATTCCTCGATCGCGGTCCGGTACTGGTCGCGCGAGAAGAAGTCGAGCGCGGCGAAATCGGTGCGCTCGCGCAGCACGGTGTCGATGCGGCTGACGCCTTCGAACCACACGGTCCAATCGACGTCGTTGATGAGGCGCAGGCCACGAATGATGTTGCCCGTCGTCACATTGCCGCTGGACAACGTGTGATGTTCGGAAATGATGATTTCCTCGGCATCGGAGCCGGTCTTTTCGAGCTCGCCTTCCAGCCATTCCAGAGCCTTGCCGGCATTCTGCGAGCCATCGCGCAGGCGATAGAGCAGCTGGGTGGCGAAGGTGGTGTCCTGTGCGTGTGCGCTGAAATTGGACAGGATCGACTGCCGGTCGGCGCTGTCGTCGGTGGCCAGGACCTTGTCGGCCACATCGTTGGCGATCTGACGCATCTGACGGGTTCGATTGACCCTGACCGCCAGCCGGCGCAGATTTTCGATCAGCACGAAGCGCAACAGCGAAGGCAGCGCCCAGAGTTCGCCGATCTTCAGCGGCTCGACCGACTGAAAACCCTGGACGATGGACTTGAACATCGTCGCCGAAACGGAACTGTCCGAATGTGCGACATAGGTCCAGGCCAGCGCCAGCGCGCGCGGCACGCTGCCGCCGTCAGGCAGTTTCAAGGTCGGCAGCTGGCGATAGAAGCGGCGCGGCAGGTCGCGCTTGACCTGGAAAATGGTCTCTTCGACCAGGTAATTGTTGTCGAGCAGCCATTGTGCCGCCGGCGTGATCGTCTCGCCCCTCGCCTGCGCCGCATTGGTCGACCGGTAAACTTCCAAAATCTTCTTGGCGCTGTCGCGGATACGGGCCTGAAAATCGAAGGGCGTCAGGCCGAACAGATCGGTGAGATCGCCTTTCGCCAGGCTTTCACCGAGCAGCCGAAGGCGCTCTTCGGGCAGGTAATTGGAGCGGATCGGCTCTTCGGTGATGGCCGGGAAGCTCGCGCTTGTCTTCTCGATTTGGGCAGGATTCGTCTGAATATTCATTGAAAATTCCGTAAGCGGGCACTGAGCGGCGTCACCGCCACGGCAATGGCCCTAAAACCGGTTCAAATGCAATTGGTTGCATAAACCCCACTTGCCGAAAGTTTGTTTCCGCACCACGACAGGGCGTCGTCTCTCAGCAAAACTCAAAGACAAGCACCCCACTTCCCGCCAGCCAGATCGGCGGAGAGGATTCAGGCTTTTTCGTGATGCCGCCAGCAGCTTACGCTATATTTCGCCGGTACCGCGATCATGTTTGGAAACAAGCGTTAATCGTTGCCGGCGATGGCGCGGATCCGGATCACGTACAGCGTTGCCTCATGGGCGGGTTGGACAAGCAGGCCGGTGCTGACCGGCCCGGACAGCAGCGTGTCAAGCGGCCCGAGGCGAACCGGTTCAGCGGCGGGCACACTGATGTCGCCGTCCAAGCACAGGATGAGCGTTGTGCCGGCTTCAGTCCGGATTTCCACGGGGGCCGAAATCACCAGGCGTTCGACCGAATGCGTCATCCGGCTTCGGCGGGTCATGACATTGAGATCGGTGATCGGTCCGCCGATCAGCGCGGCCGAGGTCTGCACGTCGGCCGGGAAAGAAAACAGGGCGGTCGTCCTGTTTATAGATCTCGGCGGGTAGCCGGCAATCTCGAGGACGATGCCCTCGCCTTCGAGCACGGCAAGAGTGCGATCGATGCCGGCGAATTGCGAGAACGGACCGCTCGATTCGACACGCGCCATCGACACGCGCCAGTCGAAATCGTTTAGCCCGGCACCGGGCGGCGAGACGGCGATTTCCGTCGTCACGCCGCCGCCGTTCTTCCACGGCATCGACCGGTATTCGGCTGCCCGCAGGATGCGCATACCTAGCCCTCCGCTATGGCTACGGGCGTTCGAAACTCGAAAAGCCGACTCCGCGGCTTTTCGCCTGCCTGCGGCCGGACGTTTCTCACCCGAGAATGCCGGGCAGGTTGAGCTGGTGCTCCTTGGCGCATTCGATGGCAACGTCGTAGCCGGCATCGGCGTGGCGCATGACACCGGTCGCCGGGTCGTTCCACAACACCCGCTCCAGGCGCCTGGCGGCTTCGCGCGTGCCGTCGGCGACGATGACCATGCCGGCGTGCTGCGAGAAACCCATGCCGACGCCGCCGCCATGGTGCAGCGACACCCAGGTGGCACCGGACGCCGTGTTGAGCAATGCGTTGAGCAGCGGCCAGTCGGACACCGCGTCCGAGCCGTCCTTCATCGATTCCGTTTCGCGGTTCGGCGAAGCGACCGAGCCGGAATCGAGGTGATCGCGACCGATGACGACAGGCGCCTTCAGCTCACCCTTGGCCACCATCTCGTTGAAGGCGAGGCCGAGCCTGTGGCGGTCGCCAAGGCCGACCCAGCAGATGCGCGCCGGCAGACCCTGGAAGGCGATGCGCTCGCGCGCCATGTCCAACCAGTTGTGCAGATGGGTGTTGCCGGGCGTCAGTTCGCGCACCTTGGCGTCGGTCTTGTAGATATCTTCCGGATCGCCCGACAGAGCTGCCCAGCGGAAGGGACCTATGCCGCGGCAGAACAGCGGACGGATATAGGCCGGCACGAAGCCGGGGAAGGCAAAGGCGTTCTCGAACCCCTCCTCCTTGGCCACCTGGCGGATGTTGTTGCCATAGTCGAGCGTCGGCACGCCGGCGTTCCAGAACGCCACCATCGCCTCGACATGTTCGCGCATGGAAGCGCGGGCCGCCTTCTCGACCGCCTTGGGGTCGCTGACGCGCTTCTCGCGCCACTCGGCCATCGTCCAGCCCTTCGGCAGATAGCCGTTGATGGGATCATGCGCCGAGGTCTGGTCGGTGACCATATCGGGGCGAATGCCACGCCTGAACATCTCCGGGACGATCTCAGCCGTATTGCCAAGCAGGCCGACCGACTTCGCCTCGCCGGCCTTGGTCCAGCGTTCGATCTTTTCCAGCGCCTCGTCGAGCGTCTCGGCGCGCTCGTCGACGTAACGGGTGCGCAGGCGAAAATCGATCGAGTCCGGATTGCATTCGATGGCGAGACAGCAGGCGCCGGCCATGACGGCGGCGAGCGGCTGGGCGCCACCCATGCCGCCGAGGCCGCCGGTCAGGATCCATTTTCCCTTGAGATTGCCGCCATAGTGCTGGCGGCCGGCCTCGACGAAGGTCTCGTAGGTGCCCTGCACGATGCCTTGCGTGCCGATGTAGATCCAGGAGCCGGCCGTCATCTGGCCGTACATCATCAGGCCCTTCTTATCGAGCTCGTTGAACTTTTCCCAATTCGCCCAGTGCGGCACCAAATTGGAGTTGGCGATCAGCACACGCGGGGCGTCCGGATGGGTGCGGAAGACGCCGACCGGCTTGCCCGACTGGACCAGCAAAGTCTCGTCATCGGCCAGCGTCCTCAAGGAGGCGACGATGCTGTCGAAATCGTTCCAGGTGCGCGCCGCCCGGCCGATGCCGCCATAGACGACCAGTTCGTTGGGATTTTCAGCAACATCCGGGTCGAGATTGTTCATCAGCATGCGCAGCGGCGCTTCCGTCAGCCAGGAGCGCGCGCTGATTTCGGTGCCGCGCGGGCTGCGGACTTCGCGGATGTTGTGGCGAGGATTGTTCATGGCGTCACTCCATAAAGGACCTGATGTCAGACGCGCGCCCAGGATGTCGCGGTCTCGAGGATTTTCCGCAGGGTGGCGCGGATCGGTGCTGCGAACTCGGCGTCATAGGGCACCGGCCAATTGTCCGGCGTACCCTTGCCATCGGGCTCGCGCATATAGATGCGGTTGGAGAGTTCCATCTGCAGTGCGTGCACGCCTTGTTGCGGCTGGCCGAAATGGCGTGTGATCCAGCCGCCCTTGAAGCGGCCGTTGATGACAAAGGTTTCACCGGTTTCGGCCATGATCTGGCCGACCATCGCCTGCAGCGTCGGATCGGCGCTCCTGCCGTCATTGGTGCCGAGATTGAAAACCGGCAGCGTGCCTTCGAACAGGCGCGGCAGCACTGAACGGATCGAGTGGCAGTCATAGAGCACGATCTTTTCGTGTAGCCCGCGCAACCGGCCGATCTCGGCCTGCAAGGCGGCATGGTACGGCACGAAGAATTCCTCGCGACGCTCGTCGATCTCCGACGGCCCCGGTTCTTCGCCCTCGCGATAGAGCGGATCGCCATCGAAGGTCTCGGTCGGGCAAAGGCCCGTCGTCGCCTGGCCGGGGTAAAGCGAGGCGCCGGAGGGATCGCGGTTGACGTCGATGACGGTGCGGGAGATCGCGGTGTGCACCACCGTCGCCCCGAGGCCGGCGGCAAAGTCATAGAGATTATCGATCCACCAATCGCAGTCGCGGCGGCCGAGCCAGGGCGAGACCAGCCGATTCTCAAGGCCGGCGAGGTCGATGCCGGTGTGTGGTATCGACACCAGCAACGGGGCTGTGCCGGGCGTGACCGTCAGCCAGGGCGCGCTTGCCATCACACCGCTCCGGAAATCGACGGCAGAGCCACACCGCCGGCGGCCTCGATGGCCGCACCGCTGCGCACCATGGCGATGGCTTTTTCCATATCGGGGTGGAAATGGCGGTCATTGTCGAGATGCGGCACTTCGGCCCGCACCAGCCTGCGCACCGCCTCCAGGGCGTCGCTCGAGGCCAGCGGCGCGTGGAAATCGCAGCCTTGGGCCGCGGCCAGCAGTTCGATGCCGATCACCGCGGTGGCGTTCTCGACCATGCCGATCAGCCGGCGCGCACCGTGCGCCGCCATCGAAACATGGTCCTCCTGATTGGCCGAGGTGGGGATCGAATCGACTGATGCCGGATAGGCTTTCTGCTTGTTTTCGGAAACGAGCGCCGCCGCCGTCACCTGCGGGATCATGAAGCCGGAGTTCAGGCCGGGCTTGGGCGTCAGGAAGGCCGGCATGCCGGAAAGTGCCGGATCGACAAGCATGGCGATGCGGCGCTCCGACAGCGAGCCGATCTCGCAGACGGCGAGCGCGATCATGTCGGCGGCGAAGGCCACCGGCTCGGCGTGGAAATTGCCGCCGGAAAGCGCGGTGTCATCCTCGGCGAAGATCAGCGGATTGTCGGTGACGCCGTTGGCTTCGGTGCCCAGCGTGTCGGCCGCCTGGCGCAGCACGGTGAGTGCCGCGCCCATCACCTGCGGCTGGCAGCGCAGGCAATAGGGATCCTGCACGCGTTCGTCGCCAACCCGGTGCGATTCACGGATGGCGCTGCCGGCCATCAGATTGCGCAGGGCGTCGGCCGTCTCGACCTGCCCGGGATGCTTTCTCAGCACATGGATGCGCGGATCAAAGGGTGCGTCGGAGCCTTTTGCCGCGTCGGTCGACAGGGCACCAGCGACCAGCGCCGATTGGTAGAGCACTTCGGCCTCGAACAAGGCGGCCAGCGCATAGGCGGTCGAAAACTGGGTGCCGTTGAGCAGCGCCAGGCCCTCCTTGGCGCCCAGTGTCACCGGTTCCAGGCCATGCGAGACGAAGGCGACCTTGGCCGGGAAACGGCCATGTGGGGTAAAACATTCGCCGACACCGATCATCACCGCCGTCATGTGCGACAACGGGGCGAGGTCGCCGGAGGCGCCGACCGAACCCTGCGCCGGCACCACCGGGATGACGTCGTTGGCCAGCATCGCTTCCAGCAACTCGATGGTTTGCGGCCGCACACCCGACGCGCCCTGCGCCAGGCTGGCGAGCTTCAGCGCCATCATCAGCCGGCAAACGGCAACCGGCATCGGCTCGCCGACGCCGGCGGCGTGCGACAGGACGATGTTGCGCTGCAAGGTCTCGAGATCCTCGGCCGGGATGCGGACGCTGGCCAGTTTGCCGAAGCCGGTGTTGATGCCATAGACCGGCTCGCCCTTGGCGACTATCCTGGCGACGGCCTCGGCGCTCGCCTTGATTTTCGGCCGGCAGGCATCGTCCAGCTTGGGCACGGCGCCACGATAGATGGCGCGCCAGTCGGCCAGCGTCGCATTGCCGGGCTTCAGGGTCAGTTCGGTCATTGTCCTCTCCAGATGCGGGCATGCAGCGGGTTGAAGCCCATGCGATAGACGAGTTCGGCGGGGCGCTCGATGTTCCAGATCGCCAGGTCGGCGGATTTTCCGGCTTCCAGCGTGCCGGTTTCTCCCAGCAAACCAAGCGCGCGGGCCGCCTCCCGGGTGACGCCGGCAATGCATTCATCGACGGTCAGGCCGAACAGGGTCGCGGCCATGTTCATCGTCAGAAGCAGTGAGGTCAGCGGCGAAGTGCCGGGATTGTTGTCGGTGGCGACAGCCATCTTGACGCCGTGCTGGCGAAACAAGCCGATCGGCGGCTTCTTAGTTTCGCGAATGAAATAGTAGGCGCCGGGCAGGATCGTCGCCACGGTTCCGGCCTTGGCCATCGCCGCTGCACCTGCCTCATCGGTGTATTCGAGATGGTCGGCCGACAGCGCACCGTAACGGGCGGCGAGTTCGGCGCCATGCAAATTGGACAGTTGGTCGGCATGAAGCTTGACCGGTAGGCCGGCCGCCTTTGCAGCATCGAAGACGCGCGCCATCTGTTCCGGCGAAAAGGCGATGCCCTCGCAGAAACCGTCGACGGCATCGGCCAGCCCCTCGGCGGCAACCGCCGGGAGAATTTCCTTGGCGACCAGATCGATAAAGGCGTCCTTGTCACCCTTGGCTTCCGGCGGCAGCGCGTGGGCGCCGAGGAAGGTCGTGCGGATCGTCACCGGCCGCTGGTTGCCCAGCTGCCGTGCGGCACGCAGCGATTTCTTTTCGTTTTCGAGGTCCAGGCCATAGCCTGATTTTACCTCCACGGTGGTTACGCCCTCGGCGATCAGCGCATCGAGGCGTGGCAGCGATTGGGTGACCAGTTCGCTCTCGCTGGCGGCGCGCAGCGACTTGACCGAGGAGACAATGCCGCCGCCGGCCCGGGCGACCTCTTCATAAGTAGCGCCGGCCAGCCGCATCTCGAATTCGTTGGCGCGGTTGCCGGCATGGACCAGATGGGTGTGGCAGTCGATCAGGCCAGGCGTGATCCAGCGGCCCTCGCAATCGACCGTCTCGGCGCCCTGGGCAAGGGTTGAGGGCAGATCCGACTCGAGGCCGGCATAGACAATGCGGCCGTCACGCGCAGCGACCGCGCCATGTTCGACGACGCCAAGTCCGGCAGACTCTTCGGCCATGGTCGCGAGCCGCGCATTGCGCCACAGACGAAGATCCCCTGCCCGGCTTTTGCTCTTTGCAGCCATCATCTTTTCCGTTTCAATCGATGACGATTATGTATATACATATTGAAACGCACTGCAAGTGCCTTCATCGCATGAGACACAGAGAACCGGAGAGAAAAGTGGCAGCGATCTTTGCGGAACAGGCGCTCCTTCCCGATGGCTGGCGCGAAAATGTGCGGCTTACCCTGGCCGAGGGACGCATCACAGCCGTTCAGCCTGGCGCTGCTGCGGCAGCCGGCGACGAACGTCACGCGATCCTGTTGCCCGGCATGCCCAATTTGCACAGCCACGCCTTCCAGCGCGGCATGGCCGGCCTTGCCGAGCTTCGCGGCCCCTCCGCCGACAGTTTCTGGAGCTGGCGCGAGGTGATGTACCGTTTCGCCCTGTCGATGACGCCCGATCAGGTCGAGGCGGTTGCCGCACAACTCTATGTCGAGATGCTGGAGGCCGGTTTTTCCCGCGTCGGCGAATTTCACTATCTGCATCACGACCGCGATGGAAAACCCTACGCCAACCTCGCCGAGATGGCCGAGCGCATTGCGGCCGCGGCCGGCGAGGCAGGCATCGGCCTGACGCTTTTGCCGGTGTTTTATGCGCACTCGTCTTTCGGCGGTGCCGCACCAAACGAAGGCCAGCGGCGATTCATCAACGATGTGAATCGATTCTCGCGGCTTGTTGAGAAATGCCGCGAATCGGTTCGCGCGTTGGATCAGGCTGTTGTCGGCGTCGCTCCGCACAGCCTTCGCGCCGCGACACCGGAAGAACTGATTGACGTGACTGCCCTAGCGCCGGACGGGCCTATCCACATCCACATTGCCGAGCAGGTGAAAGAAGTCGAGGATTGCCTTGCCTGGTCGGGCGCGCGGCCGGTCGAATTTCTGCTGGCCAATGCCAAAGTCGACAAGCGCTGGTGCCTGATCCACGCCACCCACATGACCGATGCTGAAACCGTTGCCATGGCCAAAAGCGGTGCCATCGCCGGCCTATGCCCGATCACCGAGGCCAATCTCGGTGACGGCACTTTTGCCGCGCCGCTGTTCAGGGAACATGGCGGCCGCTATGGCGTCGGCTCCGATTCCAATGTGCTCATCGGCCTGCCCGACGAGTTGCGCCAGCTCGAATATTCGCAGCGCCTCGCCCACCGCGCCCGCAATGTGCTGGCGGTCGCCGGCGGCTCGACCGGCCGCGCACTGTTCGACGCCGCGCTCGACGGTGGCAGCGTCGCGCTTGGCGCCGGCGCTTCCTCGATCGCCGCCGGCGCATCCGCCGATCTCGTCTCGCTCGATCCTAAAAATCCCTCGCTGGCCGGCAAGAGTGGCGACGCGATCCTCGACGCCTGGATCTTCGCCAATGGCAGCAAGGTCGACTGCGTCTGGGTGCATGGCCGCAAACAGGTCAGCGGCGGCAGGCATGTGAAGCGAGAGGCCATCGCTGAGCGTTTTCGCAACGTGATGACGGCGCTTTCGGCATGAGCATGGCCGGCACTGTGGAGGCGGAAGGCGGCGGCTCGCTGCACCAGCGCATCCTCTCTGACATCAGCGAGAAAATCCTGTCCGGCGCCTGGGCGCCCGGTCATCGCATCCCGTTCGAGCATGAGTTGAGCGTGCAATACAATTGCTCGCGCATGACGGTGAACAAGGCGCTGTCGCAGCTTGCCAAGGCCGGACTGATCGAGCGCCGCCGCCGCTCAGGCAGCTTTGTGCGCCGGCCGCAGTCGCAGGCCGCGGTGCTGGAAATCCACGATATCCGCATCGAGGTCGAAGCGCTCGGCCTGCCCTATCGCTACGAGCGCGTCGCCCGACACAAAAGGCGCAGCAGCGCCGGGGATCGCGCGCTGCTGGAGCTGGGCTTGGCCGGACCGGTGCTGGCGCTGGAGTGCGGTCATTTCGCCGGCGAGCGGCCGTTCGCGCATGAACAGCGGCTGATCAATCTCACCGCCGTGCCCGAGGCAGCGGACGAGGAATTCGTGGCCACCGCACCAGGACCATGGCTGATTGGCCGCGTGCCGTGGAGCGAAGCCGAGCACCGGATTCGCGCTGTCGCCGCCGACAGGCATATCGCGGCTGCACTCGATATAGAAACCGGTGCGCCCTGCCTGGTGGTCGAGCGACGGACGTGGAGCGCCGAGCACCCGGTCACCCATGTGCGCTTCACCTACGCGGCCGAGAGCCACACGCTGGTGGCGAGGTTCAGGCCGCAGGGGTGAGGCTGACCTCCCCCCACGTGGGGGGAGATTGGCAGCTTCAACGCCTCAAATCGCAGCGGTAATAATAACCTCGACCAGATATTCCGGGGCGGCGAGCTTTGCTTCGCCGGTGGCGCGGGCTGGCGTGTTGCCCTGCGGCACCCACTTGTCCCACTCAGCGTTCATCTCGGCAAAGGTGCTCATGTCGGCCAGCCAGATGATCGCCTGCAGGATCTTGGTCTTGTCGGAGCCAGCCTTGGCCAGCAATTCGTCTACAGCCGCCAGGATGTCCCTGGTCTGCGAAGCGACGTTGCCGGTTGGCTGGCCGACCTGACCAGCCAGATAGACGGTATTGCCATGGATGACGATCTGGCTCATGCGCGGGCCGACATCGATGCGACGAATGCTCATTGGATGGTTCCTTCCTGTGGCGGTTGCGCTTCTTTAGAGTCGCGACCGGCTTGGGGCAAGGTCGCTAGGTCGAATCCCCTTGGGCCAACGGCATATGGATGTGCACACACGGCAAGTTGACCCTGCCGCCGCAATTCCGCCGGATTGACTTGTTGACTAATGTAATAACATCACATATCCAATCGGCCGCTGCCAGCAGCCGGATTTCGCCGCCTACGGATCGCAGAATGACAAATACCTGCCTGACATTCCGCGACCTGACGCTTGGCTACGGCAGCCATCCGGCGATCCATCATCTCGACGGCACCATCCGCAAGGGCTCGCTGACCGCTGTGGTCGGCGCCAACGGCTCCGGCAAATCGACGCTGATGAAAGGCATTGTCGGCGTCCTGAAGCCCATGGCCGGCGAGGTTGTCCGCGCGCCCGGTGTACGTGCCGCCTATCTGCCGCAGCAATCGGAGCTCGACCGCTCCTTTCCGGCACGGGTGGTGGATCTGGTTTCGCTCGGCCTGTGGCCACGGCGCGGCCTGCTTGGCCGCTACACCAGGGAAGATCGCGATGACGTCAGCAAGGCGCTGATGGCGGTGGGCCTCGGCGGTTTTGAAAAGCGGCCGATCGACACGCTGTCGGGCGGCCAGTTGCAGCGCACGCTGTTTGCGCGTGTGCTGCTGCAGGACGCCGACCTCATCCTGCTCGACGAACCCTTCAACGCCGTCGACGCCAAGACAGTCGGCGACCTCATTGCGCTGATCAAGCACTGGCATGGCGAGGAACGCACCATCATGGTCGTCGTCCACGATCTGGATCTGGTGCGGCAGAATTTCCCCGAAACGCTGCTTCTGGCCCGCCAGCCGATCGCCTGGGGCGAAACCCGGGAAACGCTGAAGCCTGAAAATCTGTTGCGCGCTCGCCGTTTTCACGAGGCCTGGGAAGAAAATGCACCCTGGTGCGAGCCGGGCGAGGACGCTCATGGTCACGATCACCATGGCCACGATCACGATCACCGACATGGCGTCGGACCGAGGGCTGCTTGATGGACATGCTTTACGGCCTAGTCATCGCGCCCTTCGCCGATTTCGCCTTCATGCAGCGGGCGTTGATCGGCTCGCTGATGCTGTCGCTCGGCGCCTGCCCGATCGGCGTCTTCCTTATGCTGCGGCGCATGAGCCTGTCGGGCGACGCCATGGCGCACGCAATCCTGCCCGGTGCAGCCGCCGGCTTCCTGTTCTATGGGCTGGAAATCCTGCCGATGACCATCGGCGGCCTGATCGCCGGCGTCATCGTCGCGCTCGGCGCCGGCGCCGTCTCGCGTTTCACCATCCAGCGCGAAGACGCCTCGATGGCGGCTTTCTACCTGATTTCGCTCGCCATCGGCGTGCTGATGGTGTCGATCCGCGGTTCCAGCGTCGATCTCATGCATGTGCTGTTCGGCACCGTGCTGGCGCTCAATGACGAGGCCCTGACGCTGATCGGCGGCATCGTCGCGGTGACGCTGGTTAGCCTCGCCATCTTCTGGCGGGCGCTGGTCGCCGAATGCCTCGACCCGCTGTTCCTGCGCTCGGTCAGCCGGCTCGGCAGCCCGGTGCATTTCATCTTCCTCGGCCTTGTCGTACTCAACCTCGTCGGCGGCTTCCAGGCGCTCGGCACGCTTCTATCGGTTGGGCTGATGATGCTGCCGGCCGCGGCCGCCCGCTTCTGGACGGTTCGCGTCGAGCCGATGTGCGTGCTGGCCGTACTGATCGGCTTCGCATCCTGCGTCGCCGGGCTGCTTTTGTCCTATCACGCCTCGCTGCCATCCGGCCCGGCCATCATCCTGTCGGCCGGCGTCGTCTATTTCGCCTCGATCCTGTTTGGCACGCGCGGCATTCTGCGCGCACGCATCATCCATCACCGTCACAGAACGGCCTGATCCCCGCCCCTAGAAGGAGACCCCTCTATGCTGAAATCCATCCATGCCGCCCTGGCGATGAGCGTTATAACATTAACCGCCTTTGGCGCATCGTCGGCCTTCGCGGCCCCGCTGAAAGTGGTCGCCAGCTTCACCGTCATTGCCGATTTCGCCAAAAATGTCGGCGGCGACCGCATCGATGTCACCACCATCGTCGGGCCGGATGGCGATGCCCATGTCTACGAGCCGAGCCCGGCCGATGCGGTGGCCATGGCCAAGGCCGACATCGTGCTGGTCAACGGCCTGCATTTCGAAGGTTTTCTGCAGCGGCTGGTCGATGCCAGTGCCACCAAGGCCTCGATCATCACCTTGACCAAGGGCGTGACGCCGATCGATTTCAAGCCTGAATTCGCCGATGCCGACGCGGCCGAAGGTGCCGGCACCGGCGGCGGCAAGACGGTCACCGATCCCCACGCATTCCAGTCGATTGCCAACGCCAGGATCTATGTGAAGAACATCGCCGAGGCTTTCTGCGCGGCCGATTCGGAAGGCTGCGTCAGCTATCAGACCAATGCCGCCGCCTACACCAAGAAGCTTGACGCGGTCGAAGGTGAAGTGAAAGCGGCAATTGCCTCGATCCCGGAGAGCAAGCGCGTCGTCATCACCTCGCACGACGCCTTCGGCTATTTCGAACATGCATACGGCCTGACCTTCCTCGCCCCGCAAGGGGTGTCGACCGACTCCGAACCATCCGCCGCAGACGTTGCCAAGCTGGTCAATCAGGTGAAGCAGGACAAGGCGGCTGCGATCTTCGTCGAGAACATCACCAACCCGCGCCTGATCGAGCAGATCGCCAGCGAAACCGGCATCAAGGTCGGCGGCACGCTCTATTCGGACGCGCTGTCGCAGCCCGACGGCCCGGCCGCGACCTATATCGACATGATGCACAACAACATCCGTCAGATCAAAGGCGCTATTCTCGGCAGCTGAGTTTGAAGGATTGCCCAGCCGGGCCGCATCGGCCCGGTTGGATTTTCTGGCACGCAATGTCTATTTGGCAGAGAAATCCTTCGGCACGGATTGCCGCCCATGTCGGGGAGTGGCAAGACTGCCACCTGACCAGTTTGCGAGGATGCTGCCATGGAATACCGCGAAATCAGCGAGGACTATTCGGTTTCGGGCCAGATCCAGCCCGAAGACGTCGCCGCCATCAAGAAAGCCGGCTTCAAGAGCGTCATCTGCAACCGGCCCGATGACGAACAGCCGGGCCAGCCTTCTGCCGACACCGTCGGGGCAGCGGTCGAAGCCGCAGGCCTCGCCTTCCGCTACATTCCGGTGATCAGCGGCCAGATCACGGCCGAGAATGTCGAGGATCAGGCCGAAGCGCTCGAGGAACTCGACGGCCCGGTCTTCGCCTATTGCCGTTCCGGCGCCCGCTGCACCAATCTCTATGGACTGATCCAGCAGTCGAAGGGTTGAACGGCCCTTCCGTCATTAGGCTGGCGACCTTCACACCCCCTCTGGCCTGCCGACGTATCAATGATATCCGCTCAGATTAAATCGGCAGCGCGCCGGTTTCCTTCAGCGTCTCCAGCACGATCGCCGTCTTCACGTGCTGCACGGATTCGTGCGGCAGTAGCACGCCGTTGACGAATTCCGACAATGATTTGAGATCCGGCGTCACCACTTTCAGGATGTAGTCCATCTCGCCGGTCAGCGCGTGCGCTTCCTGCACTTCGGGCAGCCGCGCCACCAGTTCGCCGAAGCGCCTTGCATTGTCGCGATTGTGGGTGGCGAGCGTGACCGAAATGACGTTGACCAGGGAAAAACCGAGCTTGTCGCGGTCGAGAACAGCGCGATAGCCCCTGATGAAGCCGTCCTCCTCCAGCCGCTGACGGCGGCGCGAGCATTGCGACGCCGACAGGTTCACCCGCTCCGAAAGATCGTTGTTGGTCAGCCGCGCATCACCCTGCAACAGTGCCATTATCTTGCGGTCGAACTGGTCAATGCGCGCCTCATCCATGGCTTTCCCTTACATCATGCACGCTTCACGCATGACATCATCATTTCAAGCGTTTGAATGCAAGCACCGTGCGCCTCCTCCGCGTTATCATCGTGTCAAATCGCCTTTTCAGGCCAGGCCAGCTTTCGGAGGAATATTATGGGTCCCTTCCCGCACGACGCCCCGCCCGCCAGGATCAGCAAGGACAACCCGGCCGGCACCGATGGGTTCGAGTTCGTCGAATTCGCGCATCCGGAGCCGCAAAAGCTGGCTGAGCTGTTCACCCGCATGGGCTATATCGCGGTGGCCAAGCACCGCACGAAGGACATCACCGTCTGGCGCCAGGGCGACATCAACTATGTCGTCAATGCCGAACCCGGCTCGCATGCGATGAAGTTCGTCGACAAGCACGGCCCTTGCGCCGCCTCGATGGCCTGGCGGGTGGTCGACGCCAAACACGCCTTCGATCATGCCGTTGCCAAGGGTGCCACACCTTACGAAGGTGCCGACAAGGCGCTGGACGTGCCGGCGATCGTGGGCATTGGCGGCTCGCTGCTCTATTTCATCGAAACCTACGGCAAGAAGGGCTCGGCCTATGACGCCGAGTTTGAGTGGCTGGGTGCGCGCGACCCGCGGCCGGAAGGCGTCGGCTTCTACTATCTCGATCACCTGACCCACAATGTCTATCGCGGCCAGATGGACAAATGGTGGGATTTCTACCGCAACCTGTTCGGCTTCAAGCAGATCCATTTCTTCGACATCGACGGCAAGATCACCGGCCTGGTCAGCCGCGCCATCACCTCGCCCTGCGGCAAGATCCGCATTCCGCTCAACGAGTCCAAGGACGAGACCAGCCAGATCGCCGAGTACCTGAAGAAGTACAATGGCGAAGGCATCCAGCACATCGCCGTCGGCACCGACGAAATCTACGAGGCCACCGACAGACTGGCCGAGAACGGGCTGAAGTTCATGCCCGGCCCGCCTGAAACCTACTACGACATGTCGTATGACCGCGTGAACGGCCATGACGAACCGATCGAGCGGATGAAGAAGCACGGCATCCTGATCGACGGCGAAGGCGTCGTCGACGGCGGCATGACCAAGATCCTGCTGCAGATTTTTTCGAAAACCGTGATCGGGCCGATCTTCTTCGAGTTCATCCAGAGGAAGGGCGACGAAGGTTTTGGCGAAGGCAATTTCCGCGCACTGTTCGAATCGATCGAACAGGACCAGATCAAGCGCGGGGTGATCAAGGTTCAGGCGGCGGAATAGCCATCGAACTCACTTGCGGCCCGGCCAGTTATGACCTAAATTCTGGTCATAAGAGGTCGTCTATGAATATCCCCATGGCAAAAGCGAAGGCTCAGCTTTCCGAATTGGTGAAACGTGCCCAGGCTGGCGAAGAGATCCATCTGACCAGACATGGAGAGGTTGTCGCAACCTTGAGCGCTCCCGTTCGGGCTGGTGGGAGCAAAGGCTTGCTTGGCGCCCTGAAAGGCCAGATTTGGATATCGGATGATTTTGATGAACTCGGTCCCGAATGGGACGAGTATATTAAATGAGCCGCAGATATCTGGTCGATACCCATATTCTGCTTTGGGTACTCAACGCCGATTCACGTCTTTCGGATCATCATCGCGATATCTTTCTCACAGGCAAGGATGTGATCGTCAGCGCCGTCTCGGTGGCCGAGATCGCCATCAAGAAATCGCTCGGCAAAGTGACGCTCACAGGCGACATCGTGGACATCCTGCGATCGAACGGGATTCCGATTCTCGGCGTAAACGAACTACACGCGGCGAGACTTGAACATCTGCCGCTTCACCACCGCGATCCCTTCGACCGCCTGCTTATTGCGCAGACCCAAATTGAAGGCCTGACGTTGGTCTCCGCGGATCGGCAATTTTCAGCCTATGACGTCGTATTGGCCTGATCGCCCAAGCCCAGCCGCTTGACCTCTTTCGCCGGGCTGAAGGGACAATACCGCGCGGTAGAGTCGGTCGTTCGACCAGAGATTGTTGCCGGCCATGCTGCGCGGGTAGTCGGGCAGGCTCATCACGTCATCCGGTTGACCGCGACAGATACAAGCCCGCCCACATAACGACAAATCCAGCAAGAACGATCAGCAGCAACCAGTTCATACGCCGACGCATGCTCTGCGTTTCCGCGTCCCGCGCGACGTCCATGTTGGTGATGGTGTGGAACATCATCGCCTTGCGCGGAAAGCCGCTGCGGTTGGTCAGGTCGGGCGAGCGTGCCTCTATGCGATAGCTCAGCCGGATCGCCTGGATGAAGACCGCCAGTATGGCGAGTGCCCAGACACCGGCCAGCAGATAGACCGCCGTCATGCCCTCACCTCTCGTATTTTTCGACCTTCTGCTCGATGGCGCCGAAGATCGAATGCCCGGTTTTGTCCTTCATCTCGATGCGCACCGTGTCGCCGAAGCGCAGGAACGGCGTTTTGGGTTCGCCCGACACAATGGTTTCGATCATGCGCAGTTCGGCGATGCAGGAATAGCCGGCGCCACCGGCCGAGACAGGCTTGCCCGGCCCGCCGTCTAGCTTGTTGGAGATGGTGCCGGAACCGATGATCGTGCCGGCGGCCAATGGCCGTGTCCTTGCTGCATGAACGATCAGCGCAGGAAAGTCGAAGGTCATGTCGATACCGGCATTGGCGCGGCCGAACGGCTTGCCGTTGAGATCGGCAAGCAGCGGCAGGCTGACCTTGCCGCCGCCCCAGGCATCACCCAGTTCGTCCGGCGTCACAGCGACCGGCGAAAACGCCGAGGACGGCTTTGATTGGAAAAAACCGAAACCTTTCTCCAGTTCCGGTCCGGTGAGCGCGCGCAACGTAACGTCGTTGACCAGCATGACCAGTCGGATCGCTGCCTTTGCTTCTTCGAGGCTTGCACCCATCGGCACATCGTCGACGATGACAGCGACCTCGCCCTCCATGTCGATGCCGAAGGCTTCGTCAGCCGTGCGGATCGGATCACGTGGCGGAATGAAAGAATCCGAGCCGCCCTGGTAGATCAGCGGGTCGGTCCAGAAGCTCGCCGGCATCTCGGCGCCGCGCGCTTTGCGCACCAGCTCGACATGGTTCACGTAAGCCGAGCCATCGGCCCATTGATAGGCACGCGGCAGCGGCGAATGGGCGTCATGTTCGTGGAAGCGCTCCGCCGGCATCGCATTGTTCTCAAGCGATTCCGCTATCGTCGCGAGATGCGGGGCGATGCGCCGCCAGTCGTCGAGCGCCGCCTGCAGCGTGCGTACCAGGAACGAGGCGTCGGTGAAGCGTGTCAGGTCGCGCGAGACGACGACGAGTTTTCCGTCGCGCGTCCCGTCCTTCAATGTGGCAAGCTTCATGCGGTTTCCTCTCCTGCTGCAGCTTTGGCGCTGCTTAAGCCCACAACAAGACCGTCGCGGGCGATCGTCAAGTCGCCGTTCCAAGTTTTCCTGACGGCGGCAGTCCAGTCGGCCTCGCCTATCAAAGAATCGTCGGCCGGAATGAGGTGGTTGAGCACCAATCTCTTCACGCCGGCATCGCTTGCGATGCTGCCGGCCTCTTCGGCAAAGCTGTGGCTGGCGAGCAGATGCTCTCTGAGCCGCGCACCATTGCCGGTCCTGGCCACCAGTCGCTCGATGCCTTCTTCCAGCATTGCCTCGTGGACGAGGATGTCGGCGCCTCGGGCAAAATCGGCGAGCGGCGGATAAAAGGCCGTATCGGCGGAGAACACGACGCTTTTGGCACCATGCTCGAAGCGAAGAGCAAAACAGTCGGTCACCGGCGGATGCTCGACGCGCAGCGCCGAAACCGTCAAGCCGCCCTGCGCGACCACCTGGCCTTCGCCGAATTCGCCGATCGACACCAGATCGCGAATATCCGGCCGGCCTTCGTCAACGATGCGGATCTCGATGTCGAACTCCATCGCCTGGCAAAAGCGCCGCCAGTAATGACCGGTGCCGGGCGGACCGAACACGCCGACGGGCGTCGCGAGGCCCGCCGTCCAGGCGGTGTGGATCAGCGGCCCCAGTTCAAGCACATGGTCGGAGTGCAGATGCGTGATGAAGATCAGGTCGAGCGACTTCAGGCTGATGCCGGCATCGACCAGACCACGCGTCACGCCAAGGCCGCAGTCGACGACGATGCTGCGGCCGCCGATCTGCAGCAGCGACGAACTCGGCCATGGACCGCCTGGCCGCAGCGCAGGGCCACCCTTTGAACCCAAAATAACCAGCCGATCCGGCATTGGCTCGGTGCTCAAGACCAGTCGCCCTCGGGCGTGCCATTGAAACGCTTCTTCAGATCCGCCCAGCAGTCGATGTAATTGTCCTGCCGCGTTTCGAGTTCGGCGCCGTAGCGGGTCAGCATCTGCGGAAATCGGGTCTCGAACATGAACGCCATGGTGTTGTCGAGCTTGACCGGTTTCAGGTCCGCGCGCGAGGCCTTTTCGAAGCCAGGCGCATCCGGCCCATGGGCCAGCATCAGATTGTGCAGGCTGATGCCGCCGGGCACAAAACCCTCTTCCTTGGCGTCGTACTGGCCGTGGATCAGGCCCATGAACTCGCTCATGATGTTGCGGTGATACCAGGGCGGCCGGAAGGTATCTTCGGCCACCAGCCAGCGCGGCGGGAAGATGACGAAGTCTATGTTGGCGGTACCCTCCTCGCCGCTCGGTGCGGTCAGCACGGTGAAGATCGACGGGTCGGGATGGTCGAACAGCAGCGCTCCGACCGGCGAAAAGGTCGCCAGATCATATTTGTAGGGCGCGTAGTTGCCGTGCCAGGCAACCACATCCAGCGGCGAATGGCCGATCTCGGTGACATGGAAATTGCCGCACCATTTCACCGTCAGCCGACACGGCGTTTCCTTCTCCTCGAACCAGGCACAAGGCGTCTTGAAATCGCGCGGGTTGGCAAGGCAGTTGGCGCCGATCGGGCCGCGGTCGGGCAGCGTCAGCTTGGCGCCGTAGTTCTCGCAGACGTAGCCGCGCACTTCCTTGTCGACCAGCTCGACCTTGAAGACCAGGCCGCGCGGCAGCACCGCGATCTCGCCGGGCCGCAGCTCAATGACGCCCATCTCGGTGACGAAGCGCAAGGCGCCGACCTGCGGCACGACCAGCAACTCGCCGTCGGCATTGAAGAAATGATCGTCCGCCATCGAGGTGTTGGCAACATAGACATGTGCCGCCATGCCGGTTTGCCCGAGCACGTCGCCTGATGTGGTGATGCTGCGCATGCCGGCGATGAAATCGGTCGGCTCCTTCGGCATCGGCACCGGATTCCAGCGGTATTGACCAAGCGCCAGTTCATGATCGCCGACATTGGGAGCGCTCTTCCACAAGGGATAGCTGGCCGCCTTGAAACGGCCGGTGTGCTTGACGCTCGGCCTGATGCGATAGAGCCAGGAGCGCTCGTTGGTGCCGCGCGGCGCGGTGAAGGGAGAGCCGGAAAGCTGTTCGGCGTAAAGACCGTAGGCCGGCCGCTGCGGTGAATTCCGCCCCTGCGGCAGCGAACCGGGCAGCGTCTCGGTTTCGAAGTCGTTGCCGAAGCCCGGCATGTAGGAAAAGGCCATTGCTTACCTCCCGAAATGGATATCAATTGACCAAACTGGTTTCATTTGTAACCATTGAAAGTGTAACCATCAATGGCGGCTTTGAAAAAATGGTGATCAAGAGCGAAGTGCCCGACGCGCCTGAAATTCTCAATCTGGAGAGTTTCCTGCCCTACCGGCTCTACCGGCTTGCCGACGCCGTCAGCCGAGAATTCTCGAGGATATACAAGGACAGCCATGGCCTGACGCGGCCGGAATGGCGCACCCTTTCGGGGCTGGGGCAGCATGGAACGATGACGGCGTCTGCAATCGGCGAGCAATCGGCCATGCACAAGACAAAGGTTTCGCGCGCTGTCGCCGAGCTCGAACGGCGTCGCTGGCTGACGCGCACGCCAGACGAAAACGACCGCCGCGTTGAGCATCTGACGCTAACCAAGGCCGGGCTTGCCGCCTACCGCGAGATGGTGCCGCTGGCGAAGGCGTTCGAGCGGGAGCTGTTGGCGAGGATTGGTGAGGAAGAGCGGGGGGCGATCGCCAGTGGGGTGGCGGCTCTGGAGGCGGCTTTGGGAGGAAAGAAGAGCTGATAGGTTGGCGGGACAGCGTCCCCCTCTGTCCTGCCGGACATCTCCCCCGCAAGGGGGGAGATCGGATGTCACGGATGCTTTCGCCAATCACCAACGTTGCAGAGATAGGCGCAACACCGAAGCTGCCAATCTCCCTCCTTGCGGGGGAGATGGCCGGCAGGCCAGAGGGGGGTGCTGTCCCGCTGGCCTCTATTGCCTACCAATCCATCACCACCTTGCCCGAACTACCGCTGCGCATTGCATCGAAGCCGGCTTGGAAATCGTCGATGCCGATGCGGTGCGTGATAAGCCCGGAAACATCCAGCGGCCCCTGCACCAGCGCGATCATCTTGTACCAGGTCTCGAACATCTCACGGCCATAGATGCCCTTGAGATGCAGCATCTTGAAGATGACCTTGTTCCAGTCGATCTCGAATCCGGTCGGGGCGATGCCCAGAATGGCGATCTTGCCGCCGTTGTTCATGGTGTCGATCATGTCGCGGAAGGCGGGGGCTGCGCCCGACATTTCGAGGCCGACATCAAAACCCTCGGTCATGCCGAGTGCCGGCATGACATCGCGCAGCTTTTCCTTGGACGCGTCGACGACATGCTGGACGCCGAGCTTTTTCGCCAGCGCCAGCCGCACCGG